>CAYOCG010000022.1:0-38764 GCA_964402435.1 uncultured Halothiobacillus sp.
AGTTTCTCGGCCATTGTGCCTTCAAAATCATTGCTGAGACCAAAAGTGTAAAAACCAATCTTATATGTTTTCATCTCAGGCATCGTTTTATCCTTGGCTGCTCATTCAAATAATCAGATCATGACCCTAATTTAATTGGCGAAGTACATTAAAGGCTAATCACCTCAACCCTCTTCCCAAATCCCCAATTAAATCCTCCACATCCTCCAGCCCGACCGCCAAACGAATCAGCCCCTCCTTGATGCCCGCGGCGGCGCGTTGTTCATCGCTCAGGCGGCCATGGGTGGTGCTGGCGGGGTGGGTGATGGTGCTTTTCACATCGCCGAGATTGGCGGTGATGGAGAACAGGCGGGTATGGTCGATGACCTTCCAGGCCGCTTCGCGCCCGCCTTCGACTTCAAAGCCGACGATGCCGCCAAAACCCTTCATCTGCTGCTTGGCCAGTGCGTGTTGCGGGTGGCTTGGCAGACCCGGGTAATACACTTTGGCCACGCGCGGATGGGCGACCAGCCATTCGGCCAGTTTTTGCGCATTGGCACTGTGCGCCTGCATACGCAGGCGGAGGGTTTCCAGACCTTTGAGGAAAATCCAGGCATTGAACGGTGCCATGGTGGGGCCAGCGGTACGCAGTACGCCGACGATTTCATCCGTGATGGCTTTCGGCCCGCACACGGCACCGCCAATCGCCCTGCCCTGCCCGTCGAGGTATTTGGTGGCGGAGTGAATGACCACATCCGCGCCCCGCGCCAGCGGGCGCCGCCGTGCCGGGGTGCAGAAGCACTTGCCCACCGCCAGCAGCGCACCGGCGGCGTGCGCAAGGTCGGCCACGGCGCGGATATCGACGATCTCGGTCAACGGGTTGGACGGCGTTTCGAGGAACAGCAGGCGGGTATTGGGGCGCATGGCGGCGCGCCAGGCTTCAAGATCGGTCAAATCGACGTGGGTGACATCAATGCCAAACTTGGCAAAGTATTTGTCCCACAACACGGTGGTGGTGCCGAACACCTGTTTGGAAACGACAACATGATCACCCGCTTTGAGCAGCGCCAGGCCAAGGCTAAGGATGGCCGCCATGCCGGAGGATGTGGCGGCGCAGTCTTCCGCACCTTCCAGTGCGGCCAGACGTTGCTCAAAAATGCGCGTGGTGGGGTTGGTGAAGCGCGCGTAGATATTGCCGGGTGCGTGGCCGGCAAAACGTGCGGCAGCTTCGGCGGCGTTGGCAAACACGAAGCTTGAGGTGGGAAAAATCGGCTCGCCGTGTTCATTTTCCGCCGTGCGCTGATGGCCGGTGCGGATGGCAAGCGTGTCAAAACCGAGTTCGTCGTCCAATTCAGGGTGCATGTCCTAGTCTCCAAACGCAATTGGCGACCAGTTTACCAGCCCGTCGTATTTATTCCCTGAGCCGCCGTGCTGGCTTTACTCGGTGATGTAAACCAAAGTACCTTCCGGCAGTTTGTTGAACAGCTCAATGACATCTTCATTGAACATGCGCACGCAGCCATGCGATGCCGGACGGCCGATCAGCCCTTCTTCCGGCGTGCCATGGATGTAGATGAAGCGTTTGTACGAATCGACTTTGCCGCCCTGATTGATGCCTGGCTCCAGCCCTTCCAGCCACATGATGCGTGTGGTCACGTCATCTTCCGGCACATCTTTGGGTTCGCGGATGATTTCGGCGATGCGTCCGGTGGGTTTGCGCGCCTTGAACACCATGCCCAGCGGCTCGCCCTCACCGATCTTTTGCTTGATGCGGTGCAGGCCGAGCGGGGTTTGGTTGCTACCCTCCTGTGCGCCCGGACCAAAGGCAGAGGTGGACACCGGGTAGGCTTTGAGCAGGCGACCGCCTTGCATCAGGTAAAGCTTTTGCGCGCCAATCGCCACCACGACATAGGGCTGGTTGCTCTGGCCGTGCTTGGCTTCGACCGCCATGACTGCTTTGGAGCCGTGCAATGCTTTGGGATCGAGCGCATCACCGGCCAGGAGGTTTGCAGTGCTCATCATCAACCCGCCCACCAAAACAGCACGGAAAAACGCACGACGCGACTCACTCGGCATTGTGCAGTCCCACGGAAACAATATCGCGTGAACGGCGCGCACCCGCATCATGCTTGTGCCCATCCTGCTTATGGCCATCGGCACGTGCACCGGCCAGCGAGGCAAGATATTCGGCGGTGACATCGCCGGTGACATATTCACCGGTGAAGCACGAGCAGTCGTAGCGCTCAATCAAGGATTGGCCTTGCGCCACCGCATCCACCAAATCGCCAATGTCTTGATAAATCAACCGATCGGCACCAATCGCCGCACACACTTCCTCCTCGCTGCGCCCGTGGGCGATCAACTCGCTGGGCGCAGGCATGTCGATGCCGTACACATAAGCGTAACGCACCGGCGGCGCAGCCGAGGCCATGTATACCTTGTTGGCGCCGGCATCGCGCGCCATGCGGATGATTTCCGCCGAGGTGGTACCGCGCACAATCGAATCATCCACCAGCAGCACATTCTTGCCCTGGAATTCCAGATCAATCGCGTTGAGCTTCTGGCGCACGGATTTTTTGCGCTGCGCCTGACCGGGCATGATGAAGGTACGGCCGATGTAACGGTTCTTGATAAAGCCTTCGCGGTACGGCACGCCCAGGCTCACCGCCATTTCCAGTGCCGCCGTACGGCTGGTATCCGGAATGGGAATGATGACGTCGATGTCATGTTCCGGCCAGACGCGGCGCACTTTCTCGGCCAGCTTTTCGCCCATGCGCATACGCGCTTGATACACCGACACACCATCGATCACCGAGTCAGGTCTTGCCAGGTAAACAAACTCAAAAATGCACGGCGCGTATTGCGCGTTTTCCGCGCATTGGCGGGTATGAATGTCACCGGCTAGACTGACGAAAATCGCCTCACCCGGCGCCAGATCACGCACCAGTTTGAAGCCGAGCGCATCCAGCGCCACGCTTTCGGAGGCGATCATCACCTCCACACCCTGCTCGCTCTGGCGTGTGCCGTAGCACAAAGGACGCAGACCAAAGGGATCGCGGAAGGCGAACACGCCGATCTCGGCAATCAAGCCGACCACGGCATAGCCGCCGCGTATGCGTTGGTGCACACGGGAAATGGCGTCGAACACATCGCCCGCCTCAGGCACCAGTTTGCCGCAGCGCTGCATTTCATGGGCAAATACATTGAGCAGCACTTCAGAATCGGAACTGGTATTGATATGGCGCAAGTCCTGCTGGTGCAGTTCGATGCGCAATTCGGCGGTGTTGATCAAATTGCCGTTGTGCGCCAGCCCGATGCCGTAGGGTGCATTGACATAAAACGGCTGCGCTTCGGCGGCGGAATCACTGCCAGCAGTGGGATAACGTACATGGCCAATACCCACTGAACCGTGCAGTTGGCGCATGTGCCGCGTGTGGAACACTTCCTTGACCAGTCCCTTGTCCTTGCGTTGGTACAAGCGGCCATCTTCGCAGGTCATCATGCCCGCAGCATCCTGCCCACGGTGCTGCAAAATGGTCAGCGCATCGTAAATGAGCTGATTAACCGGGGAATGCGCAACGACACCGATAATTCCACACATGATGTGTTCTCACAGATGAAAATGACTGGCCATGTCTTGGGGCAGAAGATTGCGAATGGTCACCGCCACCGGCGTAAGGTAGCGAATGACCTGCGACTCTTTCCACCAAGAATCCTGCGGCATGGGCGTGAGGCTACCTAGGAGCAGCAGCACGGAAACGAGAAAAACACCTCGCGCCAAGCCAAAAATCACGCCAATGCTGCGATCCGAGCCAGAAAGACCGGTTTTCTTCACCAGCAAGCCGATCACCGCGTTGATGATGCCGCCGGTGATCAGAGTGACGATGAACAGCGCAACGAACGCAATCGCCAGACGTGCAGAAGGTATGTCGATACTTGCCGGCAAGAGCGGTGCGAGGTGCGTACAGTAAAACAACGCCACCAGAAAGGCGGCGATCCACGTCAAGAGCGAGATCATTTCCTTCATGAACCCGCGCAGAATGCTGACCAGGGACGAGAAAGCAATAATGCCAATGAGTACGAAATCGATCGTCGTCAGCTGCATGCGTGAAACAGGCTTGGTTCAGGGAAGGCGCATTCTACCCGCTCCCTCACCCTGCCGCCATGCCTGGCAGGCCAGGGATGACTTGAATGAAGATTAATCACGCGAACGGATTGATCTTCAAAGGAGCTTGTGTACGCACTTCGAGACGAAGCGAATGGAAAAAGGGCATCGTGAGCATGACATGCATGGCCCCTGCTCTTGTGTTTAGGAGCCACAAATGACCAATAGACCTCATCTATTCGATAGATTGAGGCCATTTTTGCCTTTGATTGATCTAATTTTTCGATAGATTGTCGCTGTATCGGCTCATGCTGGGCAGCAAGTCCACATGGCGCGCAACGCGCAAAAACGCCCAGGCAACAAAAAAGGCGCCCGTTGGGCGCCTCAGCTTCTCATTCACCGCGTATAGCGCAGGTGAAGGTGTGAGTTACTCAGCCTCGACCTCACCCATCACGTTGACGTTCACCGTGGTGTTGACGTCGGCATGCAGGTGCAGGGTGATTTCATAGGCACCGATCACGCGCAGCGGACCTTCCGGCAGACGCACTTCGCGCTTTTCCACCGCATGACCGGCCGCGCTGAGTGCTTCAGCAATTTCGGCGGTACCAATCGAACCGAACAACTTGCCTTCATCACCGACTTTGGCGGTGATACTCACTGTTGCGCCGGCGAGGTTGGCAGCTCGCACACGGGCGGCAGCGAGGATTTCGGCAGCCTTTTTCTCCAGTTCAGCGCGCAGAGCAGCGAACTCAGCCACGTTGGACTTGGTAGCGGCCTTGGCCTTGCCGTAGGGGATCAGAAAGTTGCGCGCGTAACCATTGCGCACATTGACCACATCACCCAGGCTGCCCAGGTTTTCAACTTTACTCAGAAGAATGACTTGCATGGATTCAGCCTCGTATTAGTGGCTATCGGTGTATGGCAGCAGCGCGATGTAACGCGCACGCTTGATGGCTTCGGCCAGCATACGCTGGTAGCGCACCTTGGTACCGGTCACACGGCTGGGGATGATTTTGCCGGTTTCGGTCAAAAAGCCCTTGAGTGTGGCCAGATCTTTGTAATCGATATGGGTAGCGCCTTCAGCGGTGAATTTGCAGAACTTACGACGACGGAAAAAACGTGACATCTTGCTTTACCTCAACAACGCCTTAGGCGGCTTCGCCGGATTGATCTTCAGCGGCAGGACGGCGACGCTCGCCACCTTCATCCGCCGATGAGCGGCGCGGACGCTGCTCTTCTTCTTTCATCATGATGGACGGCTCAGTCACGGCGTGATCCATCTTGATGACCATGTCACGAATCACCGCATCGTTGAAGCGGAAGGCATCGTTCAGTTCGTTGAGCGCCTTTTGGGTGCACTCGATGTTCATCATCACATAGTGCGCTTTGTGGATTTTCTGGATCGGGTAGGCCAGTTGACGGCGACCCCAATCTTCCAGACGGTGGATTTTGCCACCATCGGCTTCGATCAAGCCGCGATAGCGCTCGATCATGGCAGGAACCTGCTCGCTCTGATCCGGATGAACCAGAAACACGACTTCGTAATGTCGCATGGGTGAACTCCCTATGGGTTAAAGCCTGCCGCCTGATGTTGTTGTAGTGCGGTCAGACAGGGTGGATGCGTTAAGACTGAGTCAACGTTCTTGCTGAACCGGCGCATTGCTGCACGCAAATCGTCCTCAAAATGCTCACATAGCTGGTCTATGCTGCGCTTTTTCGGCCGACCTGCGCTTGCACTGCATCTGTTGATCAAGATCGCAAACACAGTCTTGGGACATGACTAGGTCATGCACCAAACGCGGAAAGCGCGGGATTATACGAGGTGATGCCAACAATTACCAGTCAAGGTGATGCAAATTGACGCTGTCGCGCGATTTCGTAGAGCGTGACGCCGGCTGCGACGGAAACGTTCAAACTCCCCACGCTGCCAAGCATGGGCAGTTTGACCAACTCATCGCAATGTTCGCGTGTCAGACGACGCATGCCGGTACCCTCGGCGCCCATCACCACCGCCAGAGCATGGCGCGAGAAATCACTGTCATACAGCATGTGATCAGCCTCACCGGCCAGCCCCACCACCCAAATGTCGCGTTCCCTGAGCGTGTCCAAGGTGCGCGCCAAGTTGGTCACCTGGATGAAAGGCAGACTCTCCGCCGCACCGGAGGCAACTTTGCGCGCTGTGGGCGTCAGACTGGCCGCACGATCTTTGGGCGCGATCACCGCATGCACGCCGGCACCATCGGCCACACGCAGGCAGGCACCGAGGTTGTGCGGGTCGGTCACGCCGTCGAGCACCAGCAGCAAAGGCGGTTGCTGCAACGCATCGAGCAGATTGTAGAGATCGTTTTCATCCAATGCCTTGGCGGGTCGGTACAGCGCCGCCACGCCTTGATGACGTTCAACCCCGGTCAGTCGATCCAGCTCACGCATCTCAACCCGCGCGATGGCCAGCCCAAGCTCCTGCGCCAAGGTTTCGATGGTGTGCATGCGCTGATCCTGCCGCCCTGCGGCGCAGAGCAGGCGAATGATATTTTGCGGATCATTGCGCAGCGCGGCTTCAACGGCGTGCAGACCAAACAACCAGTGATCACCCTGTGGTTTGGGTTTATCCCGACTGATGCGAGCAGTCTCTGGCCTGAAGCCTGGCGAGCGCGTGCGACTCATTCGTTACGCTTGCGTCGCGGGGAGCGACGGCGACGGGCGGTTGGGCGTTTTTCACCACTGGCCGGCCGATTGGCGTGCGTTACGGCTGCAATGCTATTGCCAAAGCTGTCTTCATCGTCCTCGTCAAAATCATCGCCCAGCATGAGGATGCGCACCTCGGGCTCCCCCCGATTGCCCAGATTGTCGTCAGGCTCGGGTGCTTCATGATGCCACAAGGCTTTGGGTTGCAATTCACCCTCCGCAGCCTGCGAGCTTGTTGCGCGATCCGACCCGCCCTTCTTGCGCCGACGACGTTTGCGACGTGAGGAAGTACCCTCTTCGGCCTCATCGTCCTCAGCATCATGCGTGGTCACTACCGCCTGATGCACTGGCTCTGAACCGACATACCCCGTGGTGTTGCTCTGCTCAGTCGCGTGCTCTACCGCGGAACGTGCAGGTTTACTGACCTGCCCCTTGGCCGAAGGCGCTTCACGCGGCAGGACGAATTCGATTTTCTTGTCGTCCAGATCGACGCGCGCCACCTGCACGGTGATGGCATCGCCCAAACGGAAAATCTTGCCGCCGCGTTCACCGACCAGGCGATGCCCCACAGGATCAAAGCGGTAGAAGTCTTTTTCCAGCGCGGTGATGTGCAACAGACCTTCGACGTAGATATTTTTCAGCTCGATGAACAGGCCGAACGAGGTGACTGAGGAAATCACGCCTTCGAACACCTCACCCACGTGATCTTGAATGAACTCACACTTCAGCCAATCGGTGGCATCGCGCGTGGCTTCATCAGCCAGGCGCTCGTTGTTGGAGCAATGCTCACCGATCAAGCCCATTTCATCGTGCGTGTAAGGGAACTGCTCGGCACTGCCGGTGCGCAGCACGTGGCGGATGGCGCGATGCACCAGCAAATCCGGATAACGACGAATTGGCGAGGTGAAATGGGCATACTGGCTCAAGGCCAGACCAAAGTGGCCTATGTTGTCGGGCGCGTACATCGCCTGCTTCATGCTGCGCAGAATCACGGTCTGGATCAGATGGGCGTCTTCACGCCCCTCGGCAGCCTCCAGCACCGCATTGAGATCCTTGCCCGTTGGCTTGTCCCCACCGCCCAGCGACAAACCCAATTCACCAAGGAAGGTGCGCAAATCGGCCAGTTTTTCCGGCTTGGGTGCATCATGCACACGATAAAGGCCGACGATTTTGCGTCGCTCAAGAAAACGTGCCGAGGCGACGTTGGCGGCGATCATGCACTCTTCGATCAGGCGGTGCGCATCGTTGCGCTCGTAAGGCACGATCGCCTCGATCTTGCGCCCCTCGCCAAAGACGATTTTGGTTTCCACCGTATCGAAATCCATCGCCCCACGGCGTTTGCGTGCATCATGCAGCGCAGCAAAAAGGCCGTGCAAGGCTTCAAGATGCGGCACGAGCGGCGCAAACTGCGTACGCAGCGTTTCGTCTTTATCCAGCAGTATCTTTGCCACCTGGGTATAGGTCAGGCGCGCGTGAGACTTCATCAAACCTTCGTAGAAGCGTGAGCGGATGATGTCTCCTTCGCGATTGATCAGCATCTCGCACACCAGGCACAGACGATCAACGTGTGGATTGAGCGAACACAGGCCGTTGGAGAGAATCTCCGGCAGCATGGGGATGACACGCCCGGGGAAATACACCGAGGTGCTGCGCATGAAGGCTTCGTGATCCAGCGGGCTACCAACCTTCACATAATGTGAGACGTCGGCAATCGCCACCAGCAGGCGCCAACCCTTGGCGGTTGGCTCGCAATACACCGCGTCGTCGAAATCACGCGAGTCTTCCCCATCGATGGTCACCAATGGCAGTTCGCGCAAATCCACCCGACCGAGTTTGTCTTGCTCGCTAACCTCTTCGCTCATGCCGGCAATTTCAGCCTGAAGATCTACAGGCCAGGTATTGCGCAGGTTGTGCGTGTGAATGGCAACATCGATTTCCATGCCGGGCGCCATATGATCGCCAAGCACCTCGATGACCTTGCCGACCGGGCGATTGCGTGCGGTCGGTTGCTCCACCAGCTGCACGCGCACGATCTGCCCGTCGTGCGCACCACCCAGGCTTTCCAACGGGATGAGCACATCCTGGGTGATGCGTTTGTTGTCCGGGGTGACGAAAGCAATACCGGATTCAAGCACCAGCCGCCCGACCACCTGCGCATTGGCGCGCTCGATGACTTCGACCAAAGCGCCTTCACGCCGCCCGCGGTGATCGACATTAATCACCTGCACCACGGCACGATCACCGTGCATCAAGGCACGCATCTGCCTTGCGGCGAGGAACAGATCATCGCCACCCTCATCGGGGGTGAGGAAACCGAACCCGTCCTTGTGGCCAATCACCCGCCCGCGCACCAACTCGCCCTTGATGAGCGGGATGTAGCCGCCCTTACGGTTGCGGATCAGTTGGCCATCACGCTCCATGGCACGCAAGCGACGGCGCAAGGCTTCGATGCGCTCATCATCGTCGTAGCCCAGATCCAGCAGCATGCGTTCAAAGGTCATCGGGCCGGTATGCCCTTTGATCTTTTCCAGAATCATTTCGCGACTGGCAATCGGATTGTCGTATTTTTCCGCTTCGCGCTCGGCAAATGGATCGTGGGTTTCGCTCATGCGCACTGGCTCTATGGTTAAGTTTTTCAGGATGCGACCGGATGGCGCAACACAATGGTTTCTTCGCGGTCGGGACCGGTGGAAATGATATCCACCGGCACACCGCACACTTCTTCGATGCGGCGGATGTAAGCACGCGCTGCATGGGGCAGATCATCGAGCTTTTTCACGCCAACCGTGTTCTCGCTCCACCCCGGCAGCGTTTCGTACACGGGTTCGATCTGCGCAAAACCATCCGCACCAATCGGCGGCGCTTGGGTGATTTGGCCGTTCACTTTATAGCCCACACAGAGCTGCAGGCTATCCAGACCGTCGAGCACATCCAGCTTGGTCAGACACAGCCCGCTGATGCTGTTGATCTGCACTGCACGACGCAGTGCCACGGCATCAAACCAGCCGCAACGACGTTGCCGCCCAGTGGTGGCACCAAATTCATGCCCCTTGGTACCCAGATGTTTACCGATGGGGTCGCCCACATCCTCGGCTGCATTGTATTCAAGCTCGGTTGGGAAAGGGCCAGCACCGACACGCGTGGTGTACGCCTTGGTAATCCCCAACACATAATCCAATCCAAGGGGGCCAACCCCGGTGCCGGTCGAAGCCCCACCTGCGGTGGTGTTTGACGAGGTGACGAACGGATAGGTACCGTGATCGATGTCAAGCAGTGTCCCCTGTGCACCTTCGAACAAAATGTTCTTTCCCTGCGCACGCAGTTGGTGGAGGTATTCGGTCACATCGCACATCATGGGCAGCAGCGCATCGGCATAGCCCATGCAATCGTCCAAGACGCGCTGGAAGTCGATGGTTTCCACCTGGAAATAATTTTTCAGCACGAAGTTGTGGTAATCCAGCACCGCACCAAGCTTCTCCGCAAAACGCTCACGGTGCTGCAGGTCGGTCAGACGCAGGGCGCGACGCGCCACCTTATCTTCATACGCCGGGCCAATGCCGCGACCCGTGGTACCAATCGCTCCACGCCCGGCCGAGCGCTCGCGCGCCTGATCCAGCGCCACATGGTAGGGCAGGATCAACGGGCAGGCTGCAGAGAGTTTCAAGCGCTCACGCACCGGCACACCGCGCGATTCAAGTTGCCCCATTTCCTTGAGCAAGGCATCGGGTGCGAGCACCACGCCATTGCCAATCACGCATTGCACACCCTCACGCAAAATCCCGGAGGGAATCAGGTGCAGCACAGTTTTTTCGCCATTCACCCATAAGGTATGGCCGGCATTATGCCCGCCCTGAAAGCGCACCACCGCGGCGACATCTTCGGTGAGCAGGTCAACGATCTTGCCCTTGCCCTCATCGCCCCACTGGGAGCCCAGAACCACAATATTCTTCGCCATTGCGCTTCAAATCTCTCGTACTTTCCAAAATTCATCCGTGTGCGTCATATCCGGCTCGATACAGTGCGTGTAGCCCGTCCGACGTGCATCATCCTGCGGAGCATCGCCCCCCCCGGGCAACGCCTGAACGACACGCCAGCCCTGCCCACGCAGGGTACGCATCAGATCGCGCAATCCTTCATAGCCCGGTTCATCCGCCTGGACAGCCGGTGCTAGACAGCACGGTGCGGCCTGCACTTCGGCTGTAGATTCGCCGCTCATGACATCCAACAACGCACGCACATCCGCAGAAAAACCGGTCGCCGGACGCGCACGACCAAACGCCTCACCGATGCCATCATACCGCCCACCGCGCACAATCGCCTGACGTTGCCCCGGCGCATACGCCGCAAACACCATGCCAGTGTGGTAGTGGTAGCCGCGCAATTCTGCAAGATCAACATGCACCCGTACGCCAGCATGTTCATCCAGAATGCGCCTTGCCAGGGTCTCCACCTCATCCAGCGCAATCAGCACGGACTCACCCGCGCCGGCAAGCAGCGCACGCGCGCGGGCGAGTGTTTGCAAACCGTCACCATGCAACTGCGCAAGCTGCGCCAGCATGCTACTCAGAGTTTCAGGCAGCGCCCGCGCAGCGAGGAAATCACGAATGTCGGGCAATGCCTTGCGTTGCAGCAAGGCAAAAAACTCGGACTCATCGTCCACATTCAGCCCAGCCTGTGCTATCACAGCGCGCGAAATGCCGACATGTCCAAGATCGAACCACACATCATGGACACCCATGGAATGCAGCATCTCCAGCATCAAGCTGATGATCTCGTGATCGCTCTCAAGGCCGGCATGGCCGAATAACTCCGCCCCCACTTGCATGGGGGTACGTGCGCCACCAAACCCACCGGGCAAGGCATGAACCACCGTACCCAGGTAGCACAGACGGGTCACGCCAGGGTTGCCGAGACTGTGCGCATCAATGCGTGCCATCTGCGGCGTCATGTCGGCGCGCACGCCCATCAGCCGTCCGGTCAGCTGGTCAATCACCTTGAGTGTGGACAGATCCAGATCATCGCCCGGATGAATCAACAGCGACTCCACATATTCCACCATCGGCGGAATCACCAGCTCGTAGCCCCAGCTGCGAAACAGATCGAGCAGACGGCGGCGCAAAGCCTCGCTCGCCCAGGCTGCGTCGGGTAAGAGTTCATCGATGCCAGCAGGCAACAACCAGCGATTTTCTTGATTCATGAAATTCCGCACATTGACAAAAAGGGGCACGTTGAAGGGGGCATTCCCATTTCAAGATTTAGTTAACCACCCGCGCGCACCCAGGCCAGGGATAGCAGCCCCACAACGATCACTGCAAGCCCGACCATACGCAGCACGTGATCCGGCAACGCAGAAAGCTGCTGCGCCGACTGGCGATAGATGCGCGGACTGATGAAGGGCAGCAACCCTTCAATCACCAACACCAAGGCCAATGCTGCCCACAGATCATTACTCAACACATCCATCATGGCTTTTTCGCCGATGAGGCATTTGCCGCATTGAAATAACGGAAGAAGTCACTGTCCGGCTGCAAGACCATCACATCCGACTTGCTATCAAAGGCTTTGCCATAGGCTTGCAGGCTGCGATAGAACTCGAAGAATTGCGCGTCTTTGCTGAACGCCTCGGTGTAAATCGCCGCCGCACGCGCATCGCCTTGACCACGAATGACCTGTGATTCCGCATACGCCTGGGCAAGAATTTCCTCACGCTGACGATCAGCATCCGCCGTGATGCGTCGCGCCTGCTCTTCACCGCGTGAACGGAAACCACGCGCCACGGTAGCACGCTCTTTTTCCATGCGTCGATACACCGATTCACTGACTTCCGGCGGCAGATCAATACGCAAAATACGCACGGCCACAATCTCGATACCCAGCTTATTGGCCTCCACGTTTGCCGCTTGGCGGGTGCGTTCGGTGATTTCACCGCGTGCACCGGACACGGCTTCCGTGACCGTCATGCCGCTGAACTGGTTTTTCATGCCGTCGCGCACGATCTGCGTCAGGCGTGAGCTGGCCAGGCGGTCATCACCGCGGGTCGAGCGATAGAACGTGGCCACATCATCGATACGCCATTGGATGAAGGCATCGACGATGACGTTTTTCTTCTCGCTGGTCAGGTAACGCTCAGGCGGCGCATTCAGCGCCTGTAAACGGCCATCGAAAAACTTGACGTTGGTAATGAACGGGAGTTTGAAATGCAGCCCCGGCGTGTAATCCGTTTTGACGATCTCACCCAAGCGGAAGAGCACGGCACGATCATACTCGCGAACACTGAACACCGATGAGGAAAGAACAAAGAACAACAATGCCAACAAAGGCATGAGATAGTTTTTCAGCATATTCATCATGGTGCATTCCTCGAACGCAGATCAGGCTGCATGCGCGGCGCAGGTGCAGGTGCCGCTGGCGTCTGCGGCGCGACTTTGGGCACAACGTCTTGCGGAGTCGAAGATGACGTGACGTTTTCCTGCGCCCCCTGCATCAATTTGTCCAGCGGCAGGAACAGCACATTGCCAGTTCCTTGACCATTGGCCGCCTGCGTGTCCATCAACACCTTGCTGGTTTTACTCAGCACACTTTCCATGGCCTCCAAATACATGCGCTGGCGGTTGATCTCGGGCGCACGCTTTACTTCGGCCAAAAGATCAAGGAAGCGCTGTGTTTCACCTTCCGCTGATTTTTCAACGCGCACACGATAGCCTTTGGCGTCTTCGATGATCTGCGTCGCTTGGCCTTTCGCCACCGGCAGGATACCGGCACGGTAAGCCTCGGCCTCGTTGATCAAGCGTTGCTCATCCTCACGCGCTTTGATGGCATCCGCAAATGCGGGCTGCACCATTTCCGGCGGCTGTGCATCCTGCATGTTCACGGTCTGCACCTCAAGCCCCGTGCGGAAGCTCGGGTCAGAATTATCCAGCATCTCCTGCAACTGTTGCTTGACCATGGTCACCACTTCGGGGCGCCCATCGGTGAGCACGAAATTCATCGTATTGCGTCCAACCACACTGCGCACCGCGCTCTCGAAAGATGCTTGCAACACACCGTCCGGATCACGGGTGTTGAACACATACTCGCGCGGATCTTTGACGTTGTATTGCACCGCCATTTCGATTTCGACGATGTTCTCATCCGCAGTGAGCATCTGCATTTTCATTTGCTTGCTGCGGAATTGATCCACGTCCACGGTTTGAACCTGTTGAATGGGATAAGGCAAATGCCAATGCGGACCCGGAGCGGCTGTTTCCACATATTTACCAAACTGGGTCACCACTGCGCGCTGACCATCGTTGACAATGTAAATCCCCGAGCCTAGCCACAGCGCCAATCCTGCCCCTGCAAGCAGCCCAAGGGTGGCTTTGCCCGGCATACCGCTACCGGAGGAGCCTTCACCATCGCCGCCTCCGATTTTACGCTGCAAATCCTTCAGCATCTGGTCAAGTTTGGGCGCATTATCCGCGCCACGTCGCGGCGTCTTCCACGGATCCTGGCCGCCACCGCCTGGCTCATTCCACGCCATTCAACTGTCCTCCTAGCAGGAAATTGAAAAAGGACTTCATGCCCTTTTTCAATATGTCTTTTCGCGGCACATGTCCGCGAACGCCTCCGAACATCAAACAATTTCAGTGTTTGATGTTCGTGCAAGCCATCCATGGCTTGCGTTAACAGGCTGTTGAAAAGCCATTTCAACAGCCTGTTAAAGACTTAAAATCACAAATGTATGAATTCTATGGGCAGGGCGCGCGGCATAGCAAGGAAAGCATTTTGCCTTGCAGCAAATTCGCTCTGATGAACCGGTGATTGAAAATGTTTTTCAACGACCTTTCAGGCACTCGGTGCCACGGTGCGCAAAAACGCAGGCTCATGCGCGACCAACTGATTCCAGCGCACCACCGGTAAATGTACCGTCAAGTGCCAATGTCCCGCCTCATCCATCTGTTCTTCCCGCACCGCGCCTTCGGCATACAGCCGCGCGCGCAAGCGCGCTTGTGCAGGCTCCACATCCAGCGTCAGATCCACGCTTTCTTCCGCCAGACATTCGCGGATGGCTTGGAACAACAGGTCGATCCCCAAGCCACGTGCCGCAGAAATCCACACGCGCCGCGGACGCCCGTTTTCATCGTAGTCAATCCCCGGTGGGCGATACATCAGGTCGATTTTGTTCATCACCTCAAGTCGCGGCACGTTATGCGCGTCGATTTGCTCCAACACATGCTCGACCTCGTGCACTCGATCCTCGCGCCCTTCGCTCACCGCGTCGATCACATGCAGCAGCAGGGTGGCCTCGCGGGTTTCTTCCAGCGTTGAGCGAAACGCGGCCACCAGTTCATGCGGTAAATCAGCGATAAAGCCGACCGTATCAGCCAGCACGATCGCCCCGCCCTGCGGCATGTCAACCCGTCGCAAGGTCGCATCCAAGGTGGCAAACAACTGATCGGCCACGTAAACACCCGCCTCGGTCAGGCGATTGAACAACGTGGACTTACCGGCGTTGGTGTAGCCCACCAGCGCCACGGTGGGCAGCTCGGCGCGCTGACGCCCTTTGCGCCCTTCGTGGCGCTGAGCGCGCACTTTCTCCAAACGACGCTTGAGCTGCAGGATGCGACCCGCGACCAGGCGGCGGTCCGTTTCGAGCTGGGTCTCCCCAGGCCCGCGCATGCCGATGCCGCCGCCCCCTTGGCGCTCAAGGTGAGTCCAGCCGCGCACCAAACGGGTGGAGAGATGTTGTAGCTGCGCCAGCTCAACTTGCAGCTTACCTTCATGCGAACGCGCACGCTGGGCGAAAATATCCAGAATTAGCCCAGCACGATCAAGCACGCGGCAGTGCATGATGGCTTCGAGGTTGCGCTCCTGGCTGGGCGTGAGCGCGTGATTGACGATCACCAAGGCAGCGCGCGTGGCTTCGACTTCTGCACGAATCTCCTCCGCCTTGCCGCTACCGATCAGTGTGCGTGCATCAAACTGGGTGCGGGTGACGATCACCACCGCTTCAATCACCGCGCCGGCGGAACGCGCCAGCTCAATGAATTCATCCACGGCTTCGCTCGGTTCGTTGGCGCGCGTGCGCACATGCAACAAGATGGCTCGATCACCTGCCGAGGTTGTTTGCCCGGCGGAAAGGAAGCCGTCCTTCGACTCCGGACGAAAGACCGATACTCGCTCTTCTTCAGTCTCGACGTTGGCTGACAATGTTTTAATGCTGGTCAAATGTCCCGCACCTGCAAACCGCGCTCGTCATCGGCATCATCCAGATCCATCGGCACCGGACGCGAAGGCACGATGGTGGAAATGGCATGTTTGTACACCATTTGACTGACGGTATTTTTCAACAGCACCACATAATTATCGAAGGACTCAACCTGACCTTGCAGCTTGATGCCGTTGACCAGATAAATGGACACCGGAACACGATCCCGACGCAGGATATTGAGGAAGGGTTCTTGCAGATTTTGGCCTTTAGCCATGTTGTTATGTCCTGTATGTAATGCGAGTGGATACTAACATAGGGTAAATCCGTCGCCGTTCAACCATTGCGTGATCGCGTTCTTGAGGGGCGCGGCGCCGCGCGAGCTTTGCAGTGCGCAACTGATGTGATGCACCTCGCGCTCACTGCGTAGCCAGGTCATCTGCCGCTTGGCAAGCCCGCGTGTGGCTGTAATGCCCAACTCGACCATGCGCGCATACGTATGCTGCCCATCGAGATACTCCCACACTTGACGGTAGCCCACCGCGCGCATGGAGGGCATGCTGGCGTGCAGATCCCCCCTTGCGCGTAACGCTTGCACTTCGTCGATCAAACCTTGCTGCAGCATCGCCTCGAACCGTTCGGCAATGCGTTGGCGCAGAGGTTCACGCTCAGGCAGCAAGGCCAGCTTGAGCACCCGACCAAGCGATGGCGCGTCTTGCTCCCGCCCACGCGCCTGCAACACAGAAAGCGGCTCGCCGGTCATCTGCCATACCTCAAGTGCTCGCCCAACGCGCTGCGCATCGGTCGGGTGCAGGCGCGCCGCGATGTCAGGGTCCACCAAGGCAAGCCGGGCATGCATGGCTGGCCAGCCAAATTGTGCGGCCTCGTGCAAAATTTGCGCGCGAACTTCGGGCGAGGATGCGGGCAGTTCGGCCAAGCCGTCCTGTAAAGCCCGGTAGTAAAGCATAGTGCCACCGACCAACAACGGTATCTTGCCGCGTGCATGGATCGTTTGCATGGCATCCAGCGCATCCTTACGAAAGCGTGCCGCTGAGTAAGCCTCAGCCGGATCCAGGATATCAACCAGGTGATGTGGAAACGCACGCAGCGTGGCGGCATCCGGTTTGGCCGTGCCAATGTCCATACCCCGATAGACCAAGGCCGAGTCGACACTGATCAGCTCTACAGGCAATTGACTCGCCAGCTCCAGTGCCAAGCCAGTCTTGCCCGAGGCCGTGGGGCCCATCAACCAGATCGATTGCATCATTGTCCACGCATGAACATTTTATCGAGCTGCGCCATGCTCACGTTCATCCAGGTGGGGCGGCCGTGATTACATTGATCACTGCGCGGTGTGGCTTCCATATCGCGCAGCAAGGCGTTCATTTCGGCAATGCTCAACCGGCGCCCTGCACGTACCGAGCCATGACAGGCCATGCGCGACAGCACCGCATGCAGCGCTTCTTCAAGCTGGCGCGAATGCCCATGCTGCGCCAATTCGTGCAGGACATCGAGCGTCAGCTGCTCCATATCCGCCTGCGCCAGCAAGCTGGGCACTTCACGCACCACCCAGCCTGTGGGACTGATCTGTTCGAGCACCAAACCGGCGTTGACGAGCACATCGGCATGTTCGCTGGCCGCATCCGCAAGTAGCGGGTTGAGTTCGAGATTGATGGGCACAAGCAAAACCTGCCGACGGATACCGTCCTGCTGCAAGGCTAGCTTGAAACGCTCATAAGTCACGCGCTCAGCGGCGGCATGCATATCGACAATCACTAGCCCTTCCCCGTTTTGCGCCAGGATATACACCTCATGCAACTGGGCGAGCGCAAAACCCAGCGGTGGCATATCGTCCTGCGCTGACTGCACCGTGGCGGCGGAAGAAGGCGCGGGTGGCGTGGATGCCGCACTCAACGCAGCGTAGCTGGCCAGGGTTTCACGCACCTGTGCACTCGCAGCCGGCAAGGGCAGGCGCGGCTGATAGCCCATGGCCACTTCGGGCGGCTGTGGACGCGGAGCCAGCGGCGTTGTTGCTTGCGCTGGTCGTTGCTCCGCGATGACGTGGTGCAAGGTGGAAAACAAAAAATCATGTACCCGTCGCGCCTCGCGGAAACGCACCTCCAATTTAGCCGGGTGCACGTTCACATCCACATTTTGTGCGTCCAAGTCCAGATGAAGCACATAGGCCGGCTGACGTGCGCCATGCAACACATCGGCATACGCCTGCTTGATCGCATGCACCAGCACCTTGTCGCGCACCGCACGCCCGTTGACAAAAAAGTACTGCGTATCACTGCGCTCACGCGCCAGAGTGGGCGGCTGCAACCAACCCCACAGACGCAGACCATGATCTTCATGCTCAAAGTACAGCGCAGAGTCCGCGAAGTCGGCGGTGCAGAGTGCTCGCAAACGCAGCGTGGTTGCATCGGCATGTTGCCCGCCGGCGTCGGTGCGCCATTGCACCTTCCCCGCCAAACTGTAACTGAAAGCCACATCCGACCGCGCCAGCGCCATGCGACGCAGCACTTCGTCGAGGTGATGCTGCTCAGTCCGTTCCGCGCGCAAGAACTTGCGCCGTGCTGGCACGTTGAAAAAAAGATCGCGCACTTCGATCGTGGTGCCCGGCGGATGGGCTGCTGGCGTCAACACCGCGTCCTGTGGATTGCCTGGACTGTGAATGCTCCAAGCATGCGCTGCATCCGCTGTGCGTGAGATCAGACGAACATCCGCCACCGAGGCAATGCTGGCCAGCGCCTCGCCGCGAAAGCCAAAGCTGGAGACGTTCAACAAGTCATCCATCGAGCGAATCTTGCTGGTGGCATGGCTGGCAATCGCCAGAGGGAGATCGGACTTGTCGATACCCTTGCCGTTGTCACGCACGCGCAGCAGGTGTACACCCGCCCCTTCGATGTCGACATCAACCTGCGTTGCGCCCGCGTCCAGACTGTTTTCCACCAACTCCTTGAGCACACTGGCCGGACGCTCAACCACCTCGCCGGCGGCAATCTGGTTGATGAGTTGAGGTGGCAGAAGCTGGATGGACGACATGAAAGGTAGAGATTAGTTAAAACCTCGCAGCTTGCTGCAGCGCGTGTCAGGTTGCAATACCTGACACGGCGCTCACCCCATCACAGCATGGCGAAATGCGTACCTTCCAGCGCCTTGCTTGCGTAGTAGCTGTGCAAACCGCGGAATACCGAACGCGCGACTTTTTCCTGATGCGCCGGGGTACGCAACTTGCGCTCCTCTTCCGGATTGGAAAGAAACGCACTTTCCACCAGCATGGACGGAATATCCGGCGACTTGAGCACCATGAAGCCAGCCTGCTGCACGCTGCGCTTATGAACCGCGCCGATCTCACCGAGCTCAGTGAGGACACGCTGACCGGCATCCATGCCGGCCTGCATGCTGGCACTCTGCGAAAGATCGAGCAGTACCGATGCCAAGCTGTCCGAGCGCTCATTCAGGCTGACGCCACCCACCAAATCCGCAGCGTTTTCCTTATCGGCCATCCAGCGTGCCGCCTCTGAACTCGCGCCATTGAGCGAGAGACAGTACACCGACGCACCACGCGCATCCGGGTCACTGAAGGCATCCGCATGCAGTGAAATGAACATATCCGCCTTTTGGCGACGCGCGATGTTGGTGCGCTCGCGCAGCGGAATGAATACGTCGTTGCGCCGCGTCAACACTGGGCGGAAACCCGGCTCGGCCTGCAGCATGGTTTCGAGTTTGCGCGCGATCGCCAAAGTGACGTCCTTCTCGCGCGTGCCATCATTGCCCACCGCCCCCGGATCTTTGCCACCATGCCCTGCATCAATGGCAATCACCAGCTTGCGCGCACCGCCGCGTGTAGGCTGCGCAGCCTGCCGCTCGGCTTCACGCACTTGCTTTGCGCTCAGCTCCGCCGGCCGATCCTCGCGGCTAGTCAGTTTGGCCTCGCGCTCAGCGGCTTTTTCCTCAAACGCGCGCTTGATTTCACTCTCACGCGTATTCTTTGCCAGCGTTGGTGCGCCCAGCGGGCTGTGGTTGAGCTCAAGCACCAGACGAAAACCTTTGCCATTGCTCTCGGGCAGCATGATGACCGAGGGTTTGGCGGGCTGGTTGAGATCAAACACCAGACGCAAGTCCTCGCCATTTTGAATGCCACTGCGCAGGCGTTGCACCACCACGCCCTCGGGCAAACTCATTTCAAAGCTCTTGGGCAGGCTGGTGTTTTTCAAATCCAGCACCACACGCTCTGGGTTGCTCAAGGTGAACACTTTATGATCGGTCGGCGCGCTGAGCTTGAACACCAGCCGCGAACCGCGTTCACTCACTGCGGCCTCACCACCTTGCACGCTGGGGCGAACCCCGGCGTAAGCGGCTTCCGGCAACCAGAGGAAACCCGCGCCACCCCCAAGAAGTTTGAGCAAAAAACGGCGACGCGCCTGTAAATTCAACGATGTATGCATATGTGGCCTCCCCCTGAATCCAAGGGATAGTTCCTGATCATGGCGATCTTATAATCCACAAAAGCACAAAGTTCAATCGAATGAACAAGATATGTTGTTTTTCTTCAGCAGCATATGAGCTTTTTGCAGCCAAAGCTCTCCCAACGGGCTGTACGCTTGCAAAACCGCCTCGCGCGCATCGGCAACATGCTTCAATGTGGTGCTCAGATCAGCGGGCGGCAGTATGCCCGTGCCGCGCTCAGGCCACTCCACCAAGGCCAGCGTATCCGCACCGAAATCGTCGCGCGCGCCCATCCATTCCAACTCTTCGGCATCCTGCAAGCGGTAGAGGTCATAGTGCGCGATACGCCGGTCGGCTAATTCGTAAACCTCCACCAAGGTGTAGGTCGGGCTCGTCACCCGCCCGGCATAACCCAGTTCACGCATGAAGGCGCGTACTAGCGTGGTTTTACCTGCGCCAAGATCACCGTGTAATGCCATCCAACCATGGTGTGGTGCAGTTTGTGCCAATACGCCGCCTAAGTTTTGCGTCGCGGCTTCGTCGGCAAGATGCAGGCTCAACACGGTGCAATGTCCTCCAATAATCGGCGCACATGCGGCAAAAGATCCAGGGCAAGCATGCCGCGCCCACCGGCCACCGCCGCCTCCTTTTCTCCCGCCGCCGCATGCAGAGCCACCGCCAGTCGCGCCGCACAGGGCGCAGCCAAACCTTGCGCACGCAGCCCGGCGATCATCCCGGCCAAAATATCGCCCATACCCGCACTAGCCATGCCGGGATGACCGTGCACACAGCGCCAAAGCTGATGATCGGCCTGAATCAACGTACCCTGTCCTTTGAGTACCCAGGTGCCAGCGAAACGCTCACGTAGCGCTGCGATCATCGCCACGCGATGATCCTGTTCGCCCAACAGTCGCTTCGCCTCGCCCACATGAGGGGTAAGCACATCCTCCTCCGTCATGCGCACGGGATTGCGCGCCAAAAGATTCAGGCCATCCGCATCCACCACTTTGGCAGCCTTGCTCTGCAGCGCGGCAGCCCACATGCACTGTGCCCAGTCACCCAAACCCAAGCCCGGACCGACGAGAACCACACTGGCCTTGGAGAGCAAGGGCGCAAGTTGTGCTGCATCCTCCACGGCGTGCACCATCAATTCTGGGCGGGACAAGCCCACAAACGGCGCATGGCTTGCGCGCGTCGCCACACTGACCTTACCCGCACCGATACGCGCCGCGGCCTCGGCGGCCATGCGTGCCGCCCCGGCCATGCCTTGATTGCCGCCGATGACCAACACATGGCCGAAATCACCCTTGTGTGCATCACGCTTACGGGGGGCAAGCACGCCACGCAGGTCGTCGAGGCGGTAGTCTTCAGGCCGCATCACACACGAGGAATGAAGCCGAGCACGTCCATCACGCGGCGCAGGGTGGGTTCCGCACGCGCTGCGGCTTTTTCCGCGCCGGCGTGGATCAGCTTGAGCAATTCGCCCTGTTCGCTGCGCAGCTCACAGTAACGCTGTTGCACAGGCTCCAAGAAGGCGACCACAGCTTCGGCAGTGGTTTTTTTCAGATCACCGTAACCACGCCCGGCCAGTTGGTTCTCCCAATGAGTGATGCTCTCGCCACTTACAGTGGCCAGCAGGGTGAGCAGATTCGACACCCCTGGCTTATTTTCAACATCAAAACGAATCTCCGTGTCCGAGTCCGTCACCGCACGCATCAGTTTTTTACGAACTTTGGCCGGATCATCCAGCAAAGCAATCGAGGCTTGTTCATTGGGGTCGGACTTGGACATTTTTTTGCTCGGATCTTGCAAGCTCATGATGCGCCCTCCCACCTCGGGAATCATTGGCTCGGGGACGGTGAACACATCACCGTAAAGATTGTTGAAACGCATCGCCAGATCGCGCGCCAGCTCCAAATGCTGCTTCTGATCATGCCCCACCGGCACAAGATTGGACTGGTAGAGCAGAATGTCGGCTGCCATTAGCACCGGATAATCGAACAAGCCAACATTGATATTCGCCTCATGTTGCGCCGACTTGTCCTTGAACTGGGTCATGCGGTTCAACTCGCCCATGTAGGCGTAGCAATTGAGTAACCAGCCCAACTCGGCATGCGCCGGCACATGCGATTGCACAAAAAGTGTGGACTTGGTGGGATCGATGCCGCAGGCAAGATAGAGCGCGATAAAGTCCAAACTGCGCTCACGCAGCAGCTTGGGATCCTGGCGCACGGTGATGGCGTGCAAATCCACCAGCATGAATAAGGCATCGTGCGTGTCCTGTAGCTTGACCCAGTTGCGAATCGCACCGATGTAATGGCCGATAAGCAGATTGCCGGAAGGCTGAATACCAGAAAGAACGACGGGGCGGGAGGACGGCGAACTCATAGGGACACGTGCATGCTGTTTGAAGATGGTGCGGCATGATACTTCAGGGCACCTCTATAAATTCACTTAAGCCGCGCTTGCCGCGTCAAAATGACGCTCAAAATGCTCACATAGTGGGTCTATGCTGCGCTTTTTCGCCGTATTTTGCCCTGCCATCATCGGCTTGATCGAATTTATAGAAGCACCCTTCAGCATCTCCTTTGACCGTACGCCGCGCGGACATTTCCTGTCATGCAAGCCGTGGTAGTCTTTGGCTAAATTGATTCGACCCAAGCCATGCATCACAGCGCCCTGTTTGAAGTTTTGCTCCTGCTTGCCGTGTCGGTGGTTGCGGTCACCGTGTTTCGGCGCATCAATCTCCCGCCGATCCTGGCTTACCTGGGCGTCGGTGCGCTGATTGGTCCGCATGCGCTCGGCTGGGTGCCTGAATCAGAAAACACCAAGGTATTTGCCGAATTTGGCGTGGTGTTTCTGCTCTTCACCCTTGGCTTGGAGTTTTCCATCAGCAAGCTATCCGCCATGCGTCGCGCCGTGTTGGGCATGGGCGGGGCACAGGTGATACTCACCACGCTGGTGGTGGCGCTTGCCGCTTGGGCGTTGGAGTTGTCCTTCCCTGCCGCACTGGTGATCGGCGGTGTGCTTGCCATGTCCTCCACGGCGATTGTTATCAAACTTCTGGCCGAGCAATTGGAGATCAACTCACGCCACGGGCGCAACGCCGTGGGCATTTTGCTGTTTCAGGATTTGGCGGTCATTCCTTTCCTCATTGTCATACCCGCCTTGGCGACTGGCGATGAGGATATCGGTATGGATCTGGCATTTGCCCTGCTCAAAGGGGTGATTTTCGCCGTACTGATGCTTGCTGGCGGGCGCTGGTTATTGCGCCCGATGTTTAATGAAATCGCCAAGGCGCGCTCGCCGGAGCTATTCACCCTTGCCGTGCTGCTGGTCGCGCTGTCCTCGGCAGCCATGAGCCAATGGGCCGGGCTATCGCTGGCCTTGGGCGCGTTCCTGGCCGGCATCATGCTTTCGGAGACCGCCTTCCGTCACCAGATCGAAAGCGACATCCGCCCTTTCCAGGACGTATTGCTGGGCTTGTTTTTTATCACCATCGGCATGTTGCTCGACATGCACGCCTTGCCCACCTACCTGCCCTCGGCCTTGCTGCTGCTCGTGGTGTTGGTCTTGGTGAAAACGCTGATCGTGTTTGGTGTGGGCATGGCGCTGAAACAAGAACCGGGCGTGTCCTTGCGCACCGGGCTTGTGCTGGCGCAAGGCGGTGAGTTCGGTTTTGCCTTGCTCGCATTGGCCACACGCGACCATCTGCTCGATCATGACGTCACGCAGATCGTGCTCACTGCCGTATTACTCAGCATGGTGCTGACACCGTTCTTGGTACGATGGAACGGCCGTATCGCCAAGAAACTGATCCCAAGCTACCAGCAAAGTTATGTCGAGCAGCGCGACACCATCAGTCAGCACAATGCCGATTTGAGTGAGCACGTCATCATCATCGGTTTTGGCCGTGTGGGGCAAAACCTCGCTTACCTCCTCGACCAAGAAGATGTGCCCTACATCGCCTTGGAGGTTGATCCGGACATTCTCGCCAAGGCACAGAGTGCGGGCTACAACGTGCACTTCGCCAATGCCACTCATCTTGACATGCTGCATGCCGCAGGCATCGACAAGGCACGCGCTCTCGTCATCACCCATCACGATACCGACGCGGCCATTCGCACCCTGCATGTGTTGCGCATGCATTTTCCGCAGCTTCCCGTGTTTGTGCGTGCCTACTCGGTCAACCGCATGGACGACATCATCGAAGCCGGCGCCACCGAGGTGGTGCCCGACGCTTTTGAAGCCAGCTTAATGCTCGGTTCGCACTTGATGAGCCATCTCGGCATTCCCATGCGCCGCATCTGGCATCGCACGCAGCGTATTCGACAGGATAATTACAGCCTGCTGCGCCATATTTTCCTCGGTCGCGGTGAAATGGTGGATGCTGCGCATGCGCTGCGCGGCTCACTGACCAGCATCACCCTCAGCCCCGGCGCCTGGGCGGTAGGGCGCACCCTGGGCGATGCGCTGCATGGGCTGAATGTCTTCCCGGATGCCATCCGCCGCGGCGGCATCAAGGGCGAAATGCCGGCGGCGTCCACCGTGCTTCAAGAAGATGACATCTTGATCCTTTACGGTTCCGAGGCTGATCTGGCACGCGCCGAGCAAAAGCTGCTGGGCGGTTAAACCTTCAACAAAACCCCAAAGGCGAAGCATGGATTTTCTCACCGACGCCACCTTGCTCTCGCGTATCCAGTTTGCCTTGCTCGCCATGTTTCACATCCTTTGGCCACCTTTGACCGTGGGCTTGGCGTTGATTTTGTTTGCGCTGGAGGCGTTGTGGGTGAAAACACGCGAGGTGTTTTACTACCACCAGGCGCGTTTCTGGTTGCGCATTTTCATGATCAATTTTGGTGTAGGCATCATCAGCGGCATTCCGATGGAATTCTCCTTCGGCACCAACTGGGCACCTTTTTCCGTAGCCAGTGGGGATTTTCTCGGCAATATCCTTGGCTTTGAAACAGCCATGGCCTTCATGCTGGAGGCGGGTTTCTTGGGCATCATGCTGTTTGGCTGGCATCGCGTCAGCCGTGGTATGCACTTGTTTGCCTCGGGCATGGTGCTACTGGGCAGCACGCTTTCTGTGTTCTGGATCATGGTGGCCAATGCCTGGATGCAGACACCGGCGGGTGTGGAGCTGGTCAATGGCAAGTTCGTCATCACCGACTACGCTGCCGCCGTGTTCAACCCGGATATGGCGCATGCTTTCTGGCATATGTTCATTGCCTGCATCGAATTGTCCTTGGTGGTGGTGGCCGGCATCAGCGCATGGTATCTACTGCATCAGCGAGAAACACGTTTTTTCCTGCCCGCGTTCAAAGCGGCCGTCATGGCATTGCTACTGATCGCACCTCTGCAAATTTTAATCGGTGATTCAGCCGGTGGCGCGCTGGCACAGACACAGCCGGCCAAACTTGCTGCCATTGAGGCGCACTGGCAAACCAACCCGCCCGGACAAGGCGCGCCCTGGGCGGTGTTGGCCATTCCCGATGCCGCCAATCAGCGCAACGCCTGGGCACTGGAAATCCCGGACGCGCTGTCGCTGATTGTCACTCACAGTCTGGATGGACGCGTGCAGGGACTGAAAGACTTTGCGGTTGAGGATCAACCCCCGGTATGGATTCCCTTTTACGCCTTCCGCGTGATGGTTGCCTGCGGAGTTTTCATCGCCTTGATGGCGCTATGGACGCTTTGGCTGGTATGGCGCCACAAGGAGCGCCTCGTGCCAGAGAGCATTCATCGGCAACGCTGGCTTTTGCGCGGCTGGATCTTGGCGATTCCCGCGGTTTATCTTGCGGTGGAAGCCGGTTGGATGGTGCGCGAGGTCGGTCGTCAACCCTGGGTGGTCTATGGCCTGATGCGCACCGAGCATGGCGCATCACTCCTGCCCGCCGAAGCCGTGCAGTGGTCGCTGGCCTCGTTTTTTCTGTTCTACTTAGCTGTGGGCGTGGCAGCGTTTTTCTTCATGCGTCATGTGCTGCGTCGTGGGCCGCTGTACGAAGCGCCGCCGAGCGTGGCACGCGACAAAAGCCTGCCGATGACCTCACTCAACGATCAGGGCTACTGACATGGAAGGTGCATGGAGTGATACCCACCAGTTGCTGGCTACCGTGTGGTTTGTGCTGATTGGACTGTTTCTGGTGTTTTACGTGCTGCTTGATGGTTTCGATCTGGGGGTGGGCATGCTCTCCTTGATCGCACCGAGTGAGCAGTACCGTGGCGCGATGATGCACAGCATCGGCAGCATCTGGGATGCCAATGAAACCTGGTTGGTGATCGTCGGCGGCACCCTGTTTGGCGCCTTTCCGCTGGTGTATGGCACCGTGTTGCACGCATTGTATATCCCCGTCATCCTAATGCTGCTCGGTTTCATCCTGCGCGGGGTGGCCTTTGAGTTTTACGCGCTTTCCTCGCGCAAAAAGCTCTGGGGGCTGAGCTTTGGCCTGGGCAGTCTGCTGGCCGCCTGCGCGCAGGGCTTTGCGCTTGGCGGGCTTCTGCAAGGCATCCGGGTTGAGCATGGCGCCTTTGTTGGCGGCGTGTTCGACTGGTTCTCGCCTTTTAGCCTGCTCGTGGTCTTCGGCGTGGTGGTGGGTTATGGCGTGCTTGGCGCCAACTACCTCATCCTCAAATTTCACGGCACGCTGCAAGCGCATGCCTACGCACGCAGTCGCCTTCTGACCTGGCTCATGTTGCTCGCCGCTGCGGGAGTAACGATTTGGACACCGCTTTACTATCCGCCCATCTTTGAGCGCTGGTTCAGCTTGCCCCAATTTTTCCTCTTCTTGCCACTCCCGCTGCTGGCACTGCTTTGTTTTGCGCTTTTGCTGCGTGCGCTGCGGCAACGCGCGGAGCGTGCTCCGCTGGTGTTGAGCATGTTGATTTTTCTGTTGTCCTTCGTGGGTCTGGTCGCCACCTGGTACCCCTACATCGTGCCCGGCAGCGTGACGATTGCTCAGGCCGCCGCGCCCGAAAGCACCCTGCTGTTCATGTTCTTTGGCATCGGCATGCTCGTTCCGCTGATGATTGCCTACAATGTTTACCAATACAGCGTTTTTCGCGGCAAAATCGACGCCGACGCCCCTTTGCATTCCTAACCCATTCAAGGACGAACCATGCGCCTGTTGATGATCTCGGACGTTTACTTTCCCCGCGTCAATGGCGTATCCACCTCGATTCAAACTACACGACATGCTCTTGAGAATCTCGGGCATGATGTCACGCTGATTACCCCGGATTACCCCGACCAAGCTTTTGCCGCCGACGCCTCCATCCTGCGCGTACCGGCGCGACGTGTACTGTTCGACCCGGAAGATCGCCTGATGGCCTGGCGGGATCTCGGGCGCACCCTGCGCAGCACGCAACCCGATTCTTTTGACTTGGTGCACATCCACACGCCGTTCATTGCGCATTACGCCGGCACGCGCATCGCGCGGCGCTATAAATTGCCGGTGGTTGAAACCTACCATACCTTCTTTGAGCAATACCTCGAACACTACATCCCCTTCCTGCCCGACCCCATGCTGCGCATGCTGGCGCGCCGCCTGACCGCCAATCAGGGCAATGCGGTCAATGCGCTGATTTCTCCGTCCACCGCTATGCGCGACATCCTGCGTCGCTACGGCGTACGCACGCCGATCAGCGTCATTCCCACCGGCATCGACCTTACAAGCTGGCGCGCACCGGATGCACCAAACCCCCGTGCCAGCCTCAGCATCGCAGACAATCAACCCATGTTGCTGTTCGTCGGCCGCTTGGCGTTTGAGAAAAACATCGAATTCCTTTTGCACATGCTCAAGCATCTGCTGCACACCCGCGCCGACACACAACTTGTGCTCGCCGGCGAAGGCCCGGCGGAAAAGCATCTGCGCAAACTCACCGCGCAACTGGGTCTTGAGGCCAATGTGCATTTCGTCGGTTATCTGCCGCGCAATGGCGAATTGCAAGCGCTTTACCGCGCGGCGGATGTGTTTGTCTTTTCCTCGGCCACGGAAACCCAGGGGCTGGTGCTGGTCGAAGCGCTTGCCTTGGGACTACCCGTCGTCGCACTGGCAGAAATGGGCACGCGCGACGTGGTGCGCGAAGGCGAAGGATGCCTGGTTGCGCCCAATGATCCGCAAGGCTTTGCGCATCGGGTGTTGGAGTTGATTCAACACCCGCACCAAGCCGCTCAACTCGCTGCCAAAGCGGTGATTGCCGCCGACGCATGGCAGCAAGATCGCATTGCACAACGCTTGGTGGATTTCTACCAAGAAGTCATCGCGCGCGGCGAAAGTGCCCCGGTGCGCCGCCGGCGCTGGTTGAGGCGCAAAAGTACGTGAGTCTTTTCGCACTGCATTTTGCCAACCGTTTTGTGCGTGAATTGCCTGCCGATGCGGATCATCATCCCGGCACGCGCCAGGTCTACGCTGCCTGTTACTCGTACGTTCACCCGACACCTGTGACGGCTCCACGTTTGCTCGCATACTCCCCGGAAGTGGCCGAATTACTTGGTCTTTCGGCTGAAGATGTTGCCAGTGACGACTTTGTGCAGATTTTCTCCGGCAATCGCTTGCTGCCCGGCATGCAACCGCATGCCACCTGCTACGGTGGGCATCAGTTCGGCCATTGGGCAGGACAACTGGGCGATGGGCGTGCCATCAATCTCGGTGAAATTCGCACGCAACATAGCGAACACTACACACTGCAACTCAAAGGCGCCGGCCGCACCCCCTACTCCCGCCATGCTGACGGTCGCGCCGTGTTGCGCTCATCATTGCGGGAGTTTCTCTGCTCGGAGGCCATGCACCACCTCGGCATCCCCACCACCCGCGCCCTGAGTTTGCTCGTCACGGGCGACGGTGTGCTGCGCGACATGTTTTACGATGGCAACGCACGCATCGAGCCCGGTGCCATCGTTTGCCGCGTCGCTGAAAGTTTCATCCGCTTTGGACACTTTGAGATCTTTGCTCAGCGCCATGATGTGCACACACTGCGCCTGTTGGCCGACTTCACCCTACGCCATCATTTTCCGCATCTCGGCACCCCAGGACGGGATACCTACCTCGCCTGGTTTGATGAGGTCATGCAACGCACGTTGGAGCTGATGGTGCACTGGATGCGCGTGGGCTTCGTACATGGGGTGATGAACACCGACAACATGTCCATCCTCGGCCAAACCATCGACTACGGCCCTTATGGCTGGTTGGAAGAGGTTGATCCCTTTTTCACCCCCAACACCACCGACGCCCAAGGCCGGCGCTATTGCTTTGCCAACCAGCCCATGATTGCCGGCTGGAACCTTGCCCGTTTGGCTGAGGCACTGCTGCCCTTGATCGGTGATCCCAAGCCCTTACAAGAGCGGCTAGATCACTTTTCCAGCTGCTTCGACCAGGCTTATCGACAGATGATGTTGGGCAAACTCGGGCTGCTCGGCGAGCACGCAGCGACCGATCACCAACTCATCACGGAACTGATGGACGCATTGCAAGCGGCGAAAGCCGATTACACCCTGTTTTTCCGCATGCTGGGCGATATTGCCGATACGATTTGCTTTGATGAGCTACAAGCGCAGCTTGCAAACATCTGCTACAGCGACACTGCGCAACCCAACCCGGAGCCACTGATTCTCTGGCTGCAAAACTATCTGCAACGACGCCGTCAGCAAGCACGCGATCCCCAAGCACGCCGTGCGGCCATGCATGCCGTCAATCCGAAATTCATCGTACGCAACTATCTCGCCCAACAGGCCATCGACCAGGCCGAACAGGGCGAGGTGACTTTGCTGCACACCCTGCTTGATGTCCTGCGCCGCCCTTACGATGACCAACCCGAGCATGAAGCCTTTGCTGCCAAACGCCCCGCATGGGCGCGGCAGCGGCCGGGCTGTGCCATGCTCTCGTGCAGTTCATGACAGGCATGCGTGCGCTGTTGGCCTACCTACCTACTTACTTTTGCTGCGGCACTGAGCCTGCCCTTCGCCCTATTCAAAAACCCCGTTTTGCGCTGCCCGCCGCCGTGATTGGCCTATCCCTTACTACTGCTGTTCGCCGGCTTGCACCTCATGAGGCACAGCCTGCTTGGTTTTTTGCGCAACCTTAAAGAAGGTCAGACGACAAAAAGAAATTGACAGCGCAGACCTAACTTGTAGAATGCCCAGCCTGTTTCGACAGGCGCGTAGCTCAGCTGGTTAGAGCACCACCTTGACATGGTGGGGGTCGTTGGTTCGAGTCCAATCGCGCCTACCAATTCCCAAGGTACAGCCATTTGCTGTACCTTTTTCGTTTCTGAAAAGCAACCTAAACCTGCCTTTGCGTAAACGCGCCCCATGGTAGGGGGCGCCACTGACACGAGGATAGCTCATGCCCGCCATCACCCTTCCCGACGGTTCGCAACGTCATTTCGATCACCCCATCAGCTTGCACGAGATTGCCAGCAATATCGGCGCCAGACTGGCCAAAGCCTGCATCGCTGCCAAAGTGGACGACAAGCTGATGGACATGAGCCGTACGCTCTCGCACGATGCGCGGGTGCAGTTCCTCACCATCAAGGACGCAGAAGGCGTCGATGTGATCCGTCACTCCGCGGCACACCTCATGGCACAGGCGGTCAAGCAGCTTTATCCACAAGCGCAAGTGACGATCGGTCCGGTCATCGACAACGGCTTTTATTACGATTTTGCCATCGAGCCGGCATTCACCACCGAAGACTTGGAAAAAATCGAAGCGCGCATGCGCGAACTGGCCAAGGCTGATCAGCCACTCGCGCGCAGCGTGATGAGCCGCGACGAGGCCGTAAGCTATTTCAAGGGCATCGGTGAGGCTTACAAAGCCGAAATCATCGAATCCATCCCAAGCAATGAGGAGCTGTCGCTCTACACGCAGGGTGATTTCACCGATCTTTGCCGCGGACCGCATGTGCCTTCCACCGGGCATATCAAAGCCTTCAAGCTGACCAAAGTCGCTGGCGCGTACTGGCGCGGAGACTCCAAAAACGCCATGCTCTCGCGGATCTATGGCGTGGCCTTCGCCACCCAAGCCGAGCTGGATGACTACCTGCACCGCATGGAAGAAGCCGAGAAGCGTGACCACCGCCGCATCGGCAAGCAGCTTGACCTGTTCCACTTCCAGGAAGAAGCGCCGGGCATGGTGTTCTGGCATGACAAGGGCTGGCGCCTGTTCCGTCAGGTTGAAGGCTACATGCGTGGCCATTTGGCCAAGTACGACTACCTGGAAGTGAACACGCCGCAGATCCTTGATCGCAGCATGTGGGAAAAGTCCGGCCACTGGGGCAAATTTTCTGGCGGCATGTTCACCACCCACCTGGATGAGCGCGATTACGCCATCAAACCGATGAACTGCCCGGGGCACATCCTAGTGTACAACCAGGGGCTGAAGAGTTACCGCGACCTCCCCTTCCGCATTGCCGAATTCGGCACCGTACACCGCAATGAACCTTCCGGCACCCTGCACGGCCTGATGCGTGCGCGGCGCTTCACACAAGATGACGCGCACGTCTTTTGTACCGAAGAGCAACTGCAGGAAGAAGTCGCCTCGCTGATCGAACAAACCTTCGACGTGTACACCACCTTCGGCTTCACCGACGTCACCCTCGCCCTCTCCACTCGCCCGGAAAACCGCGTCGGTGCCGATGAACTGTGGGACAAGGCCGAGGACGCACTGGCCAAATCGCTGGAGGCTCGCGGTCTGGATTACCGCTTACAACCCGGCGAAGGTGCGTTCTACGGACCCAAGATCGAATTCACTCTCAAAGACTGCATCGGCCGCAACTGGCAATGCGGCACGATTCAGGTCGATTTCTCCATGCCGGGTCGTCTGGATGCCGAATATGTCGGCGACGATGGTCAACGCAAAACCCCGGTGATGATCCACCGCGCGATTCTCGGCAGCCTGGAGCGCTTCGTGGGCATCCTCATCGAACACTACGCCGGGCATTTCCCGCTGTGGCTCGCCCCGCAGCAGGTGGCCGTGATGGGCATCACCGACAAACACGCTGCTTATGTGCAGGACGTGGAGAAAATCCTCAAGCAGGCGGGGTTGCGCGCTGCGGCGGATTTGCGCAACGAAAAGATCGGGTTTAAAATCCGAGAGTTAACGCTTCAGCGCATCCCGTATCTTCTTGTCGTGGGTGATCGTGAAGTGGAGCAACGTCAGGTCAGCGTGCGCACGCGCAACGGTGAAGACCTGGGCAACATGAGCCTGGATGATTTTATCGCTACGCTCCAAAGCCAAGTGGCCGAGCGTCGTTGACGTTTGGACGTTGTTGAATTGATTGACTTTTAGAGGATACAGAAATCGCTTTTGCACCCCCCGCGCGCGAGAAAAAAGACGACGAACCGCGCCTGAATACCGAAATTACCGCTCGTGAACTGCGCCTGATCGATGCCGAAGGCAATCAGGTGGGCATTGTTTCCCGTTTTGAAGCCTTGCGCATGGCCGAAGAAGCCGAGCTGGATTTGGTCGAGATATCACCCCAGGCCAATCCGCCGGTGTGCAAGATCATGAACTACGGCAAATTCCGCTATCAACAGCAGAAAAAAGCCAATGAGGCCAAGAAAAACCAGAAAGTGATCGAGGTCAAGGAGGTCAAGTTCCGCCCCGGCACCGAAGAGGCTGATTACCAAGTCAAGTTTCGCAACGTCACGCGCTTTCTCGATGACGGTAACAAGGTCAAAATCACCTTGCGCTTTCGTGGGCGTGAAATGGCGCATCAGAACATCGGCATGCAAATGTACGAGCGCATCGAAAGCGAGTTGGGGGATCGTATCGTGGTCGAACAACGCCCCAAACTCGAAGGCCGGCAGATGGTGATGGTGATCTCACCGAAGAGTTCGCCGAAAAAGCACTGAGTGCTTTTTGGCATGCCGTCTGTGTCGCGTTCAGCGATGCAGACATACCAACGACCCTGAAGCGCTGACACTCCGGCGCCACGGGATTTGATGAACGATCAGGCACCGTACTTTGCGACGGGCAGTCCTGAAGCAACTGGAGTCGACAACGATGCCAAAAATCAGAAGTAACAGCGGAGCGTCCAAACGCTTCAAAAAAACCAAGCATGGTTTCAAGCGTGGCGCGGCATTCATGCGCCACATCCTGACCAAGAAGAGCAGCAAGACCAAGCGTCAGCTCGGCTCACCCGCTTATGTCAACGAAAGTGATGTCAAGGGCATCGTTCGTTTGCTGCCCTACGCCTAAACACTGGCCTTAGTTAAGGAGATATACCATGGCAAGAGTTAAACGCGGTGTCACCGCACGCGCCCGTCACAAGAAAATCCTGGCCAAGGCCAAAGGCTACTACGCCGCCCGTTCGCGTACCTACCGCGTCGCCAAACAGGCGGTGATCAAAGCCGGTCAGTACGCTTACCGTGACCGCCGCCAGAAAAAGCGCCAGTTCCGCGCCCTGTGGATCGTGCGTATCAATGCAGAAGCACGCAACAACGGTCTGTCTTACAGCAAGCTGATGAACGGCCTGAAAAAAGCCGCGATCAACATCGACCGCAAGGTGCTGGCCGATATCGCCATGCACGACAAGGCAGCGTTCGCTGCGATTGCTGCCCAGGCCAAGTCCGCATTGGCGGCCTGAGCGTTCATGAAGTGACGAGTGAAGGGGCGGCCTGCGGGTCTCCCCTTTTTTATTATCAGGCTAGTGAAAAACACCCTTGTTTTTCAGTATCTTGAACTAACCGAATTTGAGGCTCACGAGCATGGATTTCACTGAACTTCGCTCGAAACTGGATCACGCCATCCTCGAAATTTTTGCTGTAACTCAAGCCCAAGACCTGGATGCGATTCGCGTGCAGTTTCTTGGCAAAAAAGGCGAAATCACCGAGCTGATGAAAGGCTTGGGCAAACTCTCGCCTGAAGAAAAACGCACTCTGGGTGCCGAGCTACACGGCATGCGCCAGCAATTGGAACAGGCACTGCAGGCACGCAAACAAACCCTCGATGCGGAGGAACTTGCCGTCCGCCTTGCCTCGGAGGCGGTGGATATTACCCTGCCCTGTCGCGGTCAGCAGGCGGGCGGGCTGCATCCGGTGACCCTCACCCTGCGCCGAATCGAAGACTTACTCGGACAGATGGGCTTTAGCGTGGCGCAAGGCCCTGAAGTGGAGGACGACTTCCACAACTTCACCGCGCTGAATATTCCCGAAAGCCATCCTGCGCGTGCCATGCACGACACTTTCTATTTTGATGCGCATACTTTGTTGCGCACACACACCTCGCCGGTGCAGATCCGCGCCATGGAGCAACAACAACCGCCTTTGCGCATCATCGCCCCGGGACGCGTATATCGCTGCGATTCGGATGCCACCCATTCGCCCATGTTCCACCAGATTGAAGGCTTGTGGGTGGATGAGGATGTGAGTTTTGCCCATCTCAAAGGTGTAGTTCAAACCTTCCTGCAACGCTTTTTCGAGCGTGATGATCTGACCGTGCGTTTCCGCCCCTCATTCTTCCCGTTTACCGAACCTTCGGCAGAAATGGATATGAGCTGGAACGGCGGCTGGCTGGAGATCGGCGGCTGCGGCATGGTGCATCCCAATGTGCTGGCGCATGTTGGCATCGATAGCGAACGCTATCAGGGCTTCGCCTTTGGACTGGGCATCGAGCGCCTGACCATGTTGCGTTACGGCATTCATGATTTGCGCCTGTTCTTTGACAACGATCTGCGCTTTTTGCAGCAGTTTGCTTAATTAGGGAGCCAGAATCATGCGTTTTTCCGAACAATGGCTCCGAGAGTGGGTCAATCTTGCAATCTCCAGCGAGGCGCTGGGCGCACAATTGACCATGGCGGGCTTGGAGCTGGATGGCATGGAACTCGCCGCACCCGCGTTTAGTGGTGTGGTCGTGGCGCGCATTGTGCAGGCCGAGCCTCACCCGGATGCACAAAAACTACGCATCTGCCAAGTGGACGATGGCAGCGGAGCACTTGTGCAAGTGGTTTGCGGTGCGCCGAATGCGCGCCCCGGGCTGATGGCGGCGTTTGCCCGCGTCGGTGCCGCCCTGCCGGGCAATGTGAACATCGGACACGCCACATTGCGTGGTGTGGAGTCCTTCGGCATGTTGTGTGGCGCGAGTGAACTCGGCCTGGATGGCTATGCCGATGGATTGCTCGAACTGCCGGATGATGCGCCCGTAGGGCACGATCTACGCAGCTATCTGCAATTAGACGATCACATCATCGAACTCGGCCTGACCCCCAACCGTGGTGATTGCCTGAGCATTCTCGGGCTGGCGCGCGAAACTGCCGCGCTCAATGCCCTGTCCGTGGGTGGTGTGGATTTGCATGTCATCCCAGCGGCAAGCCCAACCACCATTGGGGTGAACGTGGCAAACCCAGAAGCATGCCCACGCTACTGCGCGCGCGTGCTGGAAAATCTGTCGACGGATGCGCGCACACCGCTGTGGATGGTGGAGCGCCTGCGCCGCAGTGGCCTGCGCCCGATTCACCCGATTGTCGATGTCACCAACTACGTCATGCTTGAACTGGGGCAGCCGCTGCATGCTTTCGATCTGGATAAGCTCCGCGGCGGCCTGAGCGTACGCATGGCACAGTCGGGCGAACGCTTGCAAGCGCTGGATGGCAAAGCGCTTGTGCTGGAAAGCGACATGCTGGTGATTGCCGACGAGCAAGCACCCGTGGCACTGGCCGGCATCATCGGCGGCTTGGACTCCGGAGTGAGCGCGAGCAGCACACGCATCGTGCTGGAAAGCGCCTATTTCACGCCCGAAGCGATTGCCGGTCGCGCGCGTCGTTTTGGCCTGCATACCGACGCTGCGCACCGCTTCGAGCGCGGTACCGACCCCGAACTGCCGCGCGTGGCGATGGAACGCGCCAGCGAATTGCTGTGCGAGCTGTTTGGTGCCACACCGGGCGAGGTGATCGAGTGCGTGAGCCATGCACACATGCCCAAGCGCCCCGCTATTCTGCTGCGTCGCGCACGCATTCAACGTGTGCTTGGCTTTACGCTTGACGATGCAATGGTGCACACCCTGCTGCAACGCCTCGGCCTTTTATTGCAACCGAGCGAAGAAGGCTGGCTGGTCACGCCGCCCAGTCATCGCCACGATTTGACGATCGAAGTCGATTTGATCGAAGAATTGGCACGTCTGCACGGTTATGACCATCTCCCCGCGCGCATGCCCAAGGCCAGTGCAGCCATTGAGCCGCGCGCTGAAGGCCACATGACGCTGAATGCGCTGCAGGATCGACTGGTGGCCTTGGGTTACCAGGAAGTCATCACCTACAGCTTTGTCGATACGCCACTGCTGCAAAAACTCACGCCCGATGTGCAGCCGCTTATCCTTGCCAACCCGATTTCCAGCGAAATGGCGGCGATGCGCACCACCTTGTGGGCCGGACTAATCGGTGCTTTGCACTATAACCTCAACCGCCAACACAACCGTGTGCGCCTGTTTGAAAGTGGCCTACGCTTTCTGCCGCAAGCAGAGGGCTTGGAACAACAAGCGGTGCTGGCCGGCCTGGTGTACGGCGACATCCATCCGGAGCAATGGGGTGAAAAAGCGCGTCAAGCGGATTTCTTCGATATCAAGGGCGATATCGAATCCCTCTTGGCAGGCCAGGGCTTGGGGGCGCGCGTGCAATGGCAACGCGCCGAGCATCCGGCGCTGCACCCCGGTGTCAGCGCACAACTCATCCTTGACGGCATGGAGATAGGCTGGGTCGGGCAACTGCATCCGAGCCTTGAAAAATCGCTCGATCTGCCGGGCAAGGTCTGGCTGTTCGAGCTGGCACAGCACCCGCTGCTCCAGCGCGACAAAACCCGCTTCCAAGCCGTCTCACGCTTCCCCATCATTCGTCGTGATCTGGCACTTGTTGTACCGGAGAAGATCAGCAGCGCCGAGGTGCTCGCCTGCGTGCGTGAAGACGCTCCCGCGTTTTTGCGCGAAGTGGGCGTGTTCGATGTCTATCGCGGCAGCGGCATGGAGGAAGGATGCAAAAGCCTTGCTATCCGCTTGATTTTGCAAGATAACGAGCGCACCCTAAGCGAAGCGGACGTGGACACGTTGATCCAAAACGCACTCAGCCGTCTGCACGACCGTTATGCAATCAGTTTAAGGATCTAAACAATGGCGCTTACCAAAGCCGACATGGTCGAACGTTTGTATGAAGAGCTCGGACTGAACAAACGTGAAGCCAAGGATCTGGTGGAAATGTTCTTTGACGAAATCCGCCTCGCCCTGGCCAACGGTCAGGAGGTCAAACTTTCAGGTTTCGGCAACTTCCAGTTGCGCCAGAAAAACGAACGCCCCGGACGCAACCCGAAAACCGGCGAAGTCATTCCCGTGACGGCGCGCCGCGTGGTCACCTTCCGCGCCGGCCAAAAGCTCAAATCGCTTGTCGAAGGCCGTGAGCACGACGAACATGCCTGAAAACGTGCTGGAGCTGCCGGAAATCCCCAACAAGCGCTACTTCACCATTGGTGAGGCCAGCGAGCTGTGCGCAGTCAAATCGCATGTGCTGCGCTATTGGGAGCAGGAATTTCCCCAGCTTGCCCCGGTGAAACGACGGGGCAACCGCCGCTATTACCAGCGTGCCGACATCGAACTGATTCGTCATATTCGTGACCTGCTTTACGGTCAGGGTTTTACCATCAGTGGTGCGCGCCAACAGCTGGAGGGCAGTGCACAGGGCTTGCCTTCGGTGGCCAGCGTGGAAAGCCTCACGCAGCAGTTGCAATCCGTGATCCATGATCTACGCAACGGCATCGAGGCATTGACAGCACGCCGCGCCATGGCTAAGATGCCGCCCTCTTGAATACGGCTTGCCGGTTCGGGTTTTCGGAGTGTAGCGCAGTCCGGTAGCGCATCTGGTTTGGGACCAGAGGGTCGGGGGTTCGAATCCCTCCTCTCCGACCAATTTTTGACTTGATCTATCCGTTACTGCGCCTGTAGCTCATCTGGATAGAGCATCGGCCTTCTAAGCCGAGGGTAGCGGGTTCGAGTCCTGCCGGGCGCGCCATGTTTTGCATACGTGCGCACGGTTTTAGTTTATGGTGGTCGTAGCTCAGTTGGTAGAGCCCTGGATTGTGATTCCAGTTGTCGTGGGTTCGAGCCCCATCGATCACCCCACCCATTCCTTAAAACCTGCCGCGTGCAGGTTTTTTTTCGCCCATTTCACCCTGAGGTGAGCATGATGCAGCAGCCAGACACCATGAACACCAATCAAGATGCCGCTGAGATCGCGCAATTCGATGCGCTGGCTGGAGATTGGTGGGACGAACATGGCCCGCTGTGGACACTGCACGCCATCAACCCGCTGCGTATGGAATTCATTCGTCAGCACACGCCACTCATGGATTGCGCGGTGCTGGATGTCGGCTGCGGCGG
>CAYOCG010000023.1:0-37255 GCA_964402435.1 uncultured Halothiobacillus sp.
GCTGCCGGTCGATGTAGTCGCGCAGGGCGTCATCGAGCACCGCCTGGAACTGGCGACCCTGGCTTTCTGCGATCTGGCGCAACGCGGCCAACACATCGGGCGCGGCCTGAGAAGAAAACTTTTCGCGGACAACAGTGGTCATGGCTATCTCCATCATGATTCATCTTGATGCTTCATGATAGAGCATGATAGGAAGGTTGGCTACCGCGTTGACGGCGTTCGATGCCTGACCGGTGGCCAAACGGAGAACAAAGACGTCTCTGGTCGAGAAAGTTGCCGATTTCTGGCTTTTCATCTGGTGGCCACCCGCATCCCATCTGGCTGGAGCCCCGCATGACGCGGTGATTTCAGACAAGAAAAAGAGCTCGGAGAGTATCCGAGCCCTGCAATTTGGTGGACGAGTTGGGCCGCTGGCGCAGCGTGCCGCCTGAGAAAGTCGGGATCCCCGTGTCCGGCGACGTGGACGAGCCGGTGCTGCTGTCACTGTGGATGGTTGAAGCATCGTCTGGCAAAGGCGAGCGCCGCGTGGTGGTGCAGCCTATCGCCGTCAAGCAGGACGGCAGGTGCGTTCCGGCGGTCGAGCGCCTGCGCGAGAAGCTCCTCCAAACACCGCCTGCCTCACCACTGTTACGCGACCCGAGCAGCGGAACGACCTGTTCACCCATGCCGTTGAGCCGATCCTGTAGTGAGAACTTAAGCATAATGGAGCCGCGAATGGCGATGGCAGCTATTCGGCGGAGCTGTTCGGGTACGTCATGGTCATTGGTTGGGAGGCGTGATGCTGGACGAATACTCCATCGAACAACGCGCAACGCAGATCTTCGATGCTCGCAGCAAGGAATATTTCTCCGAGGTGTTGAGCCGCTAAGCGGCTGGCATTACCGGTCGGCTGTCTTGATGCTGTGGTCGGTCGTAGTCAGTGAGTGGTCGTGAAGCTCATGCAAAAAAACATAGCCAGCCTAGTGCTTGATGTCACCGAAAAGGCGACCTACTGGTTTCATCAGCGACTGCTTTTGTTTACGTGGCACAGAGGTTCCTTTGGCTCTCTGTCATGATGAGTCTCTATACACAAAATTACTGACACTCTCCGCTGCCGCGCTTGATGGTTAGTGTCGGCTTTGATTAAGCCCGACGACATGACATATCCCATTGACATATCCAAGCTTCAACCTATGATGAACCCACGTTTTACCCAGTCATCGTGAGAGTTTCGTATGGAGCAAGCCGCTGTTTTCAAAAGCAACCGCAGTCAGGCCATTCGCCTGCCCAAATCGGTCGCCCTGCCGGATGATGTCAAGCGAGTGGATGTCATTGCAGTGGGGCGCACCCGCATCATCGCGCCAGCCGGTGAAGGCTGGAGCAGTTGGTTTGATGCACCAGGTGTGACTGACGACTTCATGAACGAGCGTGAACAAGCTTTTGATCAGATTCGAGAGTCGTTTTGATGCTGAGATTCATGCTCGATACCAACATCTGCATTTTCACCATCAAAAACAAACCTCAGGTGGTGCGTCGTGTATTTGAACGCTACTCCGGTCAAATTTGCATCAGCACAGTGACGCTGATGGAATTGATGTACGGTGCGGAGAAGTCTGCGGATCCAAAGAGAAACCTTGAAGTCATCGAGGGGTTTGTGGCAAGGCTTGTCGTTCTAGACTATGGATATGAGTCCGCTTGTCATTCCGCGCAGTTACGCGCTGAACTGGCCAGTGTCGGCACGCCGATTGGTCCTTATGACCTGATGATTGCCGGACACGCACGTAGCCGGGGTTTAATTCTGGTCACCAATAACATGCGTGAATTCGCGCGTGTTGACGGTCTACGCATTGAGGATTGGAGCACGGCGGAGGACTGATCCGCTCTTGAATCTCAGACACGGAAGCCATGTGGAAGAAGAAGCATGGCCAAAGCCACTTTGGCCACAAGGTCTCGGTGAATATTTAGGGGAAACCAGCCCGACAGCCAAATTATATGAAAGGTGCTTAAGAGGTCTTACGCCACACGGCTTCGCAAATATTCGCAGATGTTCGCAGATGTTCGCAAAGAGTACGACGCGCATTCTGCTGAGGCTTTTCGCGGGATTCGCAGGTTTCGCAAGCAAGCGCTGTGCATTTGCATGTGTAGGTTTTGAGGGTTTCGGTGGTTGGCCAGAGGGTGCATTCCCCTTTTTTGAAATTCGTCGCTGATGACGACGGGGCGCAAGTGCAGACTAGTTCTAGCTGAACAGTTCGGCATGCGTACCTGTGCGCACAAAGATGACCATGCCATGTTTACCGCCGTCATCGAGTCTGTAGATGAGCAGGAAGTCACCGCCAATATGGCATTCACGATGCCCGGCCCATTCGCCGATGAGCATGTGGTCAAGCCACTCAGCTGGCAAGGTCTCCTCGTTTGAGATGAGCAGGAGCATCGCCTCCTTAAGCCGGTTCATGTCGTACCGTCCCGACTGCGACAGACGTTTCCAGTCCTTGAGAAACTCGCGAGTGTAATCCGTTGCCCGAGGCAGGCTTGCCCGTTTACTGGTGGCTGTTCTTTTCGAGGTCATCGAACACATCTTCAGCCGTATCAAATCGGGCGCGTCGTGACTTGATGATGTCGTCAGCTTCGGCAATGGCCGCACGGCTGGCTGTGTTGGGTGCCTTGACGGCGAAGGGGAGTTCTTTGTCCGCGACCACTCGGGTAAGAAACACCCGCACGGCATCTGACACAGAAAGCCCCATGGATGCCAGTGTTTCGGCTGCTTCCGCTTTGATCTTCTCATCCACGCGAACGTGAATCATGGATGTGGATGCCATGCTTGGGCTCCTAAAAAATATTCAAATTGGTATACATTGTATACCGTCTGCATATTCTGTGTTCTGCGTTTGGGGTCACTTCACCCGACGGGCTAACGCTAGCTTGACGCGAAGCTGACGAAGTCCGCGTTCATGACAGGGGCGGTTTCGATGATGGCGGATTGTTCGATTCCGGCCTGCTCAAATATCCAAGCCTCTATCTTGGTGTGCCACATGCGCAATAGGTCAATTGGCCGAGCTTTGTAGGTGATCACTGGCAGTCATGTGCTTAAGCACCAATTGCGGGTGGAGTTTGATCAGGCGTGGTCCGCACGTATTCGCAAGATTCGCTGACTAGGCGCAAAGCACTGAACCAAGTGGTAGGTTTCGATGGTTTTGGGGGTTCTTCAGATGGGGGGGTAAGCAAAATTGGATTGCCCAATGCTTATCTTGAGGGTGCGTTGGTCATGGTTTAAGAGAGCGAGTCATGGCGTGCTCCCACTTAACTAAGTTGAACGCCCCAAAGCTGCTTAACTCACCTGATACATGCTTCAATCTTCACTACGGCGCGGCTTCCGGTGGCTTCGGCATAGCGGGCAAGGGTGCGCAGGCTGGGATAGCCTTTGCCGCTTTCCAGGCGGGCAATGGTGGATTGGGTGGTGCCCATCTTGGCGGCAAGCTGCGCTTGGCTTAATCCAGCGCGGGCGCGGGCGGCAATGAGTTCGCGGGCAATCGCATATTCCTGCTTGAGCGCGTCATATTCGGCTTTGACTTCGGGGTTTGCCAGCAGGCGGGTTTTGAGTTCGTCGAATGGTACGGTGTTCATGGCGTTATCCTCTTTAATCGTTCGCGGGCGGTGGCTATGGCCTTGCGCGGGGTAGCCTGGGTGGTTTTGCTAAATACATGCAGCACGATGAGGCGTTGCCCGCTTTGTGCCACATACACGGCGCGGGCAATGCCGTCCTTGCCCTTCATGCGCATTTCCCATAGCTTGCGCCTCCAGCGGGCGCACATGGGGCATTCCTACGTCTTGCGCTCCGCGTTCCTCCAGTAGTTCGGCAATGCGCACAAATTGGGCTTGAATGTCCGGCGGCATGGCGAGTAATTCGCGTTCGGCTTGGGGCAAGAGTTCCACAGTCCACGGCATGATTCTATCTCTTTTTTAAGATGTGCGTTCACTTTGCCCGGCGCAATGCGGGGGCGCCTTCGGCTTCGGTGGGTTGCTCGATTCCGGCCTGTTCCAGTATCCAGCCTTCAATCTTGGTGTGCCATGTGCGCAGCAAGTCGAGGGGGCGCACGCGGTAATGCTTTTCTGCAACGCCTTGGGGGGTGTGTCCCATGATTTGCTTGGCGATTCCGTCCGGGCATTCCACCCATTCGGACAAGGTGCCAAAGCTACGGCGCAAGCCATGCGGTGATACATGGGGAATGCCAGCCATAGCGCAGAGGCGGGCGTTCGGTTTAGCAGGCTCCGCCATGTACCCGCTGGCACTGGTTGGGCTGGCAAATACCCAAGGCGATAACGCGGCTTGCCCGTCGTGGATTGTGCGCACATTGGCGGCGCGGCGGTGATTGCTCAATAGATTGGCTAAGTACGGCGTGAGCGGTATGGTGCGCGTGCCATCTTTGCCGCCGTAGCTTGCCACCTTATCGCGTAGGGTGAGGCGCTTCCATTGAAAATCCACATCCTCCCAGCGCAAGGCGCGTAAGGATTCCGGGCGTGCGCCTGTCAGTAGCAGGGCTTGCAGGTACACCGAAGCATTGCGGTTGGGTAGCTTGCGTGCCTCAGCAAACCATGCGGCAAGCTGTTCGCGTTCCAGCGCATCATCTTTGGCGTTGCTCGGTGGAAGGTTTTCTTTCACCTTTTTTTCAGTCACGGCCTCGGGCTTAGCCAATCTTTTTAGCTCGGGCTGTTCGCTTGCCCAGTTGAGGAAAGCACGCAAGAGGCGGTAGGCGCGGGCGGCTACGGTGGGGCGCGTCTTGGCTTCGGTGCTTAGCCATGCTTGCAGGCGCTCGGGGGTTAAGTCCACCAGGCGCACATCGTGCAGGCTATACAGCGCACCGGGGGCGGTTAGCTGCTTGGAGCGTTTGCGCGGCAATCCAGGCGCTTGCATGGCCTTGTGGTGATCCGCTAATGAATGCTTGCCCCATTTGTGTTTGCGTTCCTCGATATAGCGCCCCCATAACTCACCTACGGTAATAGCGCGGATGGCTTCCTCTTTAGCCCGTTCTTCTTTGGCGCGTAGCTTGGCGGCGTGCGCTTCGGCTTTGTCTTCCTTGTCTTGGCGTGGATCAATGCCGCTATCAAGCAAAACCTTTAGGCGGCGGGCTTCGTTGCGTGCGCCTTTCATCCCGGCCTTTTCTTCCTTGGCGGATACCTCAACAGCCCACACTTTAGGCGTGCCAATTACGATGCGGGCGGCCTTGTCGTTGTAGCGGTATTGGAACAGGTAGGCTTTTGCGCCTGTCGAGCGGATGCGCAAGCCAAGGCCGGGAGTTGTGGTGTCCCATAGGGTTACCTCGGCTTTGCCTTGGGGGCAACGCGCCTCACGAACACGGGCGGCGGTGAAGTTGAAGTGGGTTTTGTCGTCTGGCATCTGAATCCCCCTATGCGTTCCACCAGCTACCCCGGCATTCAGGGGTAGCGCTGGGGTAGCGCTAGAGGCTAATTTACACTAATGCAGGCTAACGGTGAAATGACGCTAACATACTGAAATTAATGGACTATTCTTTTTTTGCTAACGTTGCAAAATGCAACAAAATGTCCTTTTTTGAGGACTCATAATCCTTTGGTTGAAGGTTCGAATCCTGCTGGGCCCACCATATAAATCATAGAGTTAGCCCGCCTTGCGCGGGCTTTGTTGTGTTTGATTGCTGCCAAGTCAATGCTGCGTAAAAAAACAATCACATGAACCCGCCGTTTGGGCGGGTTTCCAAAGTTTGGTGTGGCTCGATTGCGAATGTTATGGAAGCTGTGGCTATGGGTGACGTGCTTGAAGATCAATCACGTTGAGTGGTTGATGTGCGCAGTTTGTCATCAACATGAGTCGTGACCATCTGTTGGTGTAGGCATAAAGCCTTTCTCCAACATCCCGTTAGTTTTGCATCACCTTGCGGATGTCGGCGATTTGGCGTGGGAAAGGTTTGCCCGCCTGCACGGCCTGCGGCAGGGCTTGAGCGGCCTTTGCTGCCGCCTCACGCGAGGGGTAGAGGCCGCAGGTCAGGCTGTACAGGGTTTTTCCGTCGCGTTGTTGCTGAAAGCTGTGGCAATCTTCCAAGCCATGCTGCTTGATATAGTCTTGCACCGCCTTGGGTGAGCCGAGGCTGATGATCTGGACGACATACTGCGATGCATTGCTTGCCGCAAAGCGCGTGCTGTCGGTGGTCTTGGCGGGTGTTGCGTTAGGTTTGCGCGTGGTAGCGATGCCTGATTCTTTGCCGTCGGTATGTTTGGATTTGATGGCATTGTCCACTGGTGGCGCGACCGAGGGTGTGGGCGTGCGAGGATGATCCTGATACACACTCGGCTGTGTGGGAGAGGGCGCAGATGACGACGCGCCAGCAGCTGCGGGCGCTGTGGCGTTGGCTTGTGTTTCAACCACTGTTGGGCTTGCACCTGACTCGGGCGACTGGCTCGCCGATGCAGTTGAGGTCGTGGGTTCGGTCGGCAGTGGCGCGGGCGCAGTCGTGGTGTTGTTGGCTTCGCCAGGATTGAGGGGAATGGTGACGGTGGTGTCTTTGACAGGCTCGGGTGTGTCCGGGCGCAACAGTAAGGCCACAGCAACGGCAAGTAGTAGAGAAACACCCAGTCCGCCGATCAGCAGCCCACGTGCATTGGATGATGGCATGGGTGCCTTAGGGGGCAGGGGGGCTGTGGTCGTGCTCGGGGTGGGTTCGGTAGCGAGCGTGTCGAGTGCGTCGTCCGCGGGTGCGGGTGTTGCGCTTGAGGGCGATGGTTGCAGATGGAGGGCGTAGACCTGGCCGGCATCACTGAGGGTTTGCATGGGGGCGAGTCGCTGGCTGAGCACGTGGCTGCCCGTGAGGATGAGGCGAACACGCCCGTCGAGCATGTGATCAAGACGTTGGAGAAAACCAATCAAGCCATCCAGAATCATCGGTGGCAGATTTTCCGCACCATGCACAATGGCCACGGCGCGTCGTGGCTCACGCAAATTTTCCGCCAAGCGCTGAAATAGAGCATTCATCGCCGTTTCGCCAAAGTTCACTTCAACGCCCCAGCCGCGCGCCAGATGCATGGCAATGTCTTCAGCGTCCATGCCGGCGGAGGGATAGACCTCGGCAAAGTGCAGGCCGGGCGTGTCCTCGCGGGTCAAGGCGTGGGCGAAAGCGCTGAGCATGGTGGGCTCATCGCAGATGATGGTGAACAGACGGTCGCTGTGACGTAACAGGTGAGTGATCAGCTCGACACGCTCCTGCATGGAGGGCATGCCGAATGCGTTGTCCATCAGTGGGTCAATGTCGGCGTCTGTTTGGCTAGCGTTCATCGCGAGAATCTCAGGGCAGTGGCGGGATGTGTTCAACGGGTAGGGTTGGTGAACTCAAGTAAGGTCTGTTGCAAGTTGGCTGGGGAAAAATCTGCCTTAACCACAGCGCGACCAATGCGTTCGAGCAGCACCAGACGCATTTTGCCGTCGAGTACTTTTTTGTCGATGCCCATCAAGTGTTGGAACTGTGTCTGCGTCATGCCTTGGGGGGCATGTGTCGGCAATCCGGCGCGCGTCATGATCTCACGAATGCGCGCCACGTCAGCGGCATGGATGTTGCCCTCAAGCTCGGAAAGCCTCGCGGCCATGCACATGCCTGCGCCCACGGCTTCGCCATGCAGCCAGGTGCCATAACCCTGTGCATTTTCGATGGCGTGGCCGAAGGTATGACCCAGGTTGAGGATGGCGCGCAGGCCGTTTTCGCGTTCATCCTGTGCGACCACCTCGGCCTTGATTTCACAGGAGCGGCGAATGGCGTAGGCCAAGGCATCGGCATCACGCGCGCGCAGTTGCTCCATGTTGTGCTCAATCCATGCAAGGAAGGCTTCATCGTAGATCAAGCCGTACTTGATGACTTCGGCCAATCCGGCAGAGAGCTCACGATCGGGCAGGGTATTGAGGGTGTCGGTATCTGCAATCACCACTTGCGGTTGCCAGAAGGCGCCGATCATGTTTTTCCCACCTGGATGGTTGATGCCGGTTTTGCCGCCAACGGAGGAGTCCACTTGCGCGAGCAGGGTGGTGGGAATTTGGATGAAGTTCACTCCGCGTTGGTAACTGGCCGCGGCAAAGCCGGTAATATCGCCAATCACCCCACCGCCCAAAGCAATCAGCGTAGTCTTGCGATCAAAACGCCCCTCGATCAGCGCATCCCAGATGCTTTGCAGACTTGCAATCGACTTGTACGCCTCGCCATCCGGCAGGATCACCGTTGATACTTTCAGCCCGGCCAGCGCGGCATTCAGTCGATGGCGATAGAGCGGGGCGACCGTGGTGTTGCTGACCACGAGGGCGCTATTGCCCGCAATGGCCTGGCGTAACAATTCGGGCATGTCGAGCACGCCCTGGCCGATGTGGATGGGGTAACTGCGTTCGCCAAGATCGACGGTTAAAGTCTGCATGTGTGTTATCCATTTTGAGCAAAGACACGGCTATGAATCCCGCGTCTGAAATTGCTCAGGGTCAATGTGCAGTCCGCGCAAAATGCGCTGCACGACGAATTTCGGGATCAGGCGATCCGTCTCGATCACCAGATGCGCCGTTTCACGATAGAGTGGATCGCGAATTTGCATCAAATTTTGCAATGTGCCGCGCCGATCCTGGGTTTGCAGCAACGGGCGGTTCTGGTCATGCGCGGTGCGCTCCATTTGATGATCCACCGAGGCGAAAAGATAAACCACAATGCCCCGGGTGTGCAGTGCTTCGCGGTTTTCTGCCAAGAGTACCGAACCGCCGCCGGTGGCAAGCACAATGCCATGTTGCTGGGTTAGCTCATTAATCACCGCCTTCTCCCGCTGACGAAATCCAGCTTCACCCTCGACCTCAAAAATCAGCGGAATGCTTGCCCCGGTGCGTTGCTCAATGACCTTGTCGCTATCAACGAATTTCATGCCCAAAGTGCGTGCGAGCAAGCGGCCACTGGTGGATTTTCCCGCCCCCATCGGCCCAACAAGAAAGATACTTTCACGCATGTTGTATGGCTCAGAAAAGCAGCATCTTAATGCCGAGAATCATCAGCAGCACGGCGAATACCCGTTTGAGGATATCGACGGGAAGGACATGCGTCAGCTTGGCACCGAGAACGGCGAAGAGAATGCTCATCAGCCCAATGCTGATCCAGGCGGGCAGGTACACATAGCCCAGGCTCATATGCGGCAACCCCTGCAACCCCCAGCCGGTGATGACATAGGCCGCTGAACCCGCCAGTGCGGCAGGCAGGCCAATGGCGGCAGATGTGGCAATCGCACGGCGCATGGGGACATTGCACCAGGCAAAAAACGGCGTGGAGATGGCACCGCCACCCATGCCCATCAGCGAACTGATGGCGCCGACGACGGAGCCAGCCGAGGTCATGCCCAGCGCACCGGGTAATTGACGATGCGGCTTGGGCGGGCGGCCGAGCGCCATGTTCAGCGCAATCAACACCTGCAACACGCCGAACACTTTCTTCAGCATGTCCGAGGGCATGTAGTGCGCGATCACTGAACCGGCGACCGAACCGATGAGCAAGCCGGGCAAAATGCGGCGCACGATGCCCCAATCCACCGCGCCTTTTTGATGGTGCGACCAAATCGAACCGATGGAGGTGAGGATGATGGTGGCGAGTGATGTGCCCACCGCCACCTGCATGGCCACATCGTCTGCTACATGCCCCTGGATATGAAACAGCCAGACGAGGATGGGGACGATGATCAGTCCGCCGCCGATGCCGAGCAAGCCAGCGATGACGCCGGTGAACATACCAAGTAGGGCATAGGTGAGGAGAACAATCCACTCCATGTCAGCAGTTCAACCGCATCAAGAGCGCTTTTTTGGGGGGAGCAGATCGGTGATGGTGCCCTCGGCCATTTCCGCCGCCAGCCCCAGTGTCTCCGAGAGCGTGGGATGCGGATGAATGGTGAGTGCGATATCCTGCATGTCTGCGCCCATTTCCATCGCCAGCACCGCTTCGGCGATCAACTCGCCGGCATGGGTGCCGACAATGCCCGCACCAAGCAGGCGATGGGTTTCAGCACAGAACAATGCCTTAGTGATACCCTCATCCCGGCCGATGGACAGCGAGCGCCCCGAAGCCATCCAGGGGAATGCGCCTTTTTCATAGGCCACGCCCTCGCGTTTGAGCTCTTCTTCGGTTTTGCCTACCCACGCCACTTCCGGGTCGGTGTAGGCCACGCCTGGAATGCTGATCGGCGTGAAGGCCGAGGGTAGGCCGCAAATCACTTCCGCCGCCACCTTGCCTTCGTGCACCGCCTTATGCGCCAACATGGGTTGGCCGACGATGTCGCCAATGGCATGGATGTGCGCCACATTGGTGCGCATGCGTGCATCCACCGCAATAAAGCCGCGCGCATCCACCTGCACGCCGGCTTTGTCTGCATCGATCAATTTGCCATTGGGCACGCGTCCGACGGCGACCAGCACCTTATCGAAGGTGTCTTGCTCGGGCACGCCCTTGCCCTCGAAACGCACCAGCAGACCCTCTGCTTTGGCTTCCACCGCAGTGACTTTGGCGCCGAGGAAGATGTTTTCATAACGCTTGCGAATGCGCTTGAGCAAAGGTTGGGTGATGTCTTTGTCCGAGCCGGGAATGATGGTGTCGGAAAGCTCAACGATGGTGATCTTGCTGCCGAGAGCGTCATACACCTGTGCCATCTCAAGGCCGATGATGCCGCCACCAATCACCAAAAGGCGTTTGGGAATGTCTGCAAGCTCCAATGCCCCGGTGGAGTCGATCACACGTGCATCATCGTGCGGAATAAAGGGGAGATGCACGGGGCGCGAGCCGGCAGCAATGATGGCATGCTCGAAGGCAATGATTTTCTCGCCTTCGGCGGTCGCCACCTGCACGGTATGTGCGGACGTGAAGCGTCCTTCACCCACGACCACCTGCACTTTGCGCAGCTTGGCCATTTGCGCCAGGCCGCCGGTGAGTTTTTTGATCACCCCGTTTTTGAAGCCACGCAGTTTGTCCAGATCTACCACCGGCGGCGCAAACGTCACGCCGTGCTCAGCCATCTCGCGGGTTTCATTCATCACCTGCGCCACATGCAACAGGGCTTTGGAGGGAATGCAGCCGACATTCAGGCATACGCCGCCGAGTACCGGCTCTTTTTCCACCAGCACCACGCGCTTGCCCAAGTCAGCGGCACGGAACGCCGCGGTGTAACCACCGGGCCCTGCACCGAGCACCAGCACTTCGCAGCTGATGTCGGCGTGCGGTGTTTCTGCCACGGCGACGGGAGCGGCGACCGGCACTGCTTGGGCCTCAGCCGCGGGAGCAGTCGTTGGTGCGGATGTCGCAGCCACACTGGCGCTGATCTCGATTTTGGCAATCGGTGTCCCTTTGCTCACCTTGTCGCCGAGCTTGATCAACCATTCCACCAGCGTGCCGCCATAGGGTGCGGGGATTTCCATGGTCGCCTTGTCGGACTCCAGCGTGATCAGCGATTGATCCTGCTCGATGCGCTCACCCGCTTGCGCAAGAATCTCGATGACCGGAATGTCGTGATGATTGCCGATATCCGGCAGAACGAAGGTTTCGATCGTGGCCATGCAGGTTGCTCCTTTACAACAGGATTTCGCGCAAATCGCCCAGCAATTGGCCAAGGCGGGTGGTGAAGCGCACGCCTTGCGCGCCATCGATCACACGGTGGTCGTAAGACACCGAGAAGGGCATGATCAGCCGGGGTACAAAGCTGGCGCCATCCCACACGGGCGACATTTTGGCTTTGGATAGGCCAAGAATGGCGACCTCCGGTCCATTGACGATCGGCGTGAACTGCGTGCCACCAATGCCACCCAGGCTGGAAATGCTGAACGTGCCGCCCTGCATGTCGTCCGGCGCGAGCTTGCCATCACGCGCGCGCTGGCTGATCGCCGCCAGTTCGCGCGCCAGATCAAACAGCCCCATCTGATCCACCCCGCGTACCACCGGCACCACTAAACCGTTCGGGGTGTCCACCGCCACGCCGAGGTTGTAGTACTTCTTGACCGTCAGCGCCTGGCCATCGGCGGTAAGTGATGCGTTGAAGTGAGGGAACTCCTTGAGCGCCTGCACCACGGCTTTCATCACAAACGGCAGCGGTGTCAGTTTGACCCCGGCCTTTTCCGCGCGGGTTTTCAGGCTGTTACGGAAGGCTTCCAAATCGGTGATGTCGGCTTCATCAAACTGCGTGACATGCGGGATATTCAGCCAGCAGGTTGACAGGTGTTTACCCGAAATTTTCTTGATGCGTGAGAGCTCGACACGCTCGGTATCGCCAAACTGGGTGAAATCAATCTGCGGCAGCGGCGGGATGCCGGCGCCCATCACAGGGGCAGCTTTGGGGGCGGGTTTTTCGCCCTGCATCACGGCTTTGACATAGGCTTCAATGTCGCTTTGCAGCATGCGGCCCTTGATGCCTGTGCCGGTCACGTGCTGCAAATCCACACCCAACTGGCGGGCAAACGCCCGTACCGACGGCGATGCGTGGTATTTCGCGCCCAGCGAGGGGGCGTTGACCGGTTTGCTGGCATTGATCATATCAAGCGCGGCAACGGGCTTGGGTGCCGGGGTGTCCTGAACGGTTGAGGTTGGCGCAACGGCGGGGGGCAACGGGGCGGCGGCAGCGGGTTCAGGCGATTTTGCTGCGGCAGGTTGCGCGCTTTCGCCTTGCGTCTCGATGTCGCAAATCCAGTCACCCTGATTGATTTTTTGCTCCAATTTGACCTGAAGCTGACGCACGATACCCGCCGCAGGCGCGGGAATTTCCATGGTGGCTTTGTCCGATTCCAGGGTGAGGATCGACTGATCCTTTTCCACCACATCGCCGTCTTTGACCAGAATTTCAATCACCGGAATGTCTTTGTGATTGCCAATGTCCGGCAGAAGAAATTTCAGGGTGCCCATGGGTGCGAACCTCTCTGCGATCTTGAATGTAAGAATGCCTGACGATCAATCCTTTGTGACGGAGCGCAGCATGTTGCACTGCGCACCGCTGGCGGTATCAGACATGAATGGGGTTGGGTTTTTCCGGGTCGAGCTTGTATTTTTTCATGGCCTCGCTCACCACGCTGGCGGCGAGCTTGCCCTCATCGCTCAATGCCTTGAGGGTGGCAACTACGACGTTGTAGCGATCCACCTCGAAGAAACGGCGCAGTGCCTCGCGGGTATCGGAGCGGCCAAAGCCATCCGTGCCGAGGGTGACGTAACGCTTGCCCGGCAGGAAGGCGCGAATCTGCTCCGGCACCGCACGCACGTAATCGGTGGCGGCAATGATGGGACCTTCGCTGTCGGCCATGGACTGAGTGACAAACGGCGTGCGTGGCGTTTGTTCAGCGTGGCGCAGGTTCCAGCGCTCACATTCCACGCCATCACGATGCAGCAGGTTGAAGCTGGTGGCTGACCAGACATCTGCACTCACCTGCCACTCGTTTTCCAGCATTTCGGCGGCGGCAATCACTTCGCGCAGAATCGTGCCAGAACCCATGAGCTGCGCACGGGCGGCATGCTTGCTCGTGCTTTGTGAAAAACGGTACAGGCCACGCAGGATGTTGTCTTCCTGACCTTGCGGTAGCGCGGGGTGCGTGTAGTTTTCGTTCATCGCGGTGATGTAGTAGAACACCGGCTCATGTGCGGCATACATGCGCTTCAGGCCGTCGTGCACGATCACTGTCATCTCGTAGGCAAAGGTCGGGTCGTAGCTGATGCAGTTGGGCACCTGGCCGAACATCAGCAGATTGTGTCCGTCCTGATGCTGCAAGCCTTCACCGGCAAGCGTGGTGCGTCCCGCCGTGGCACCGATGATGAAACCGCGCGCCTGCATGTCGCCGGCTGCCCACACCAAGTCACCGATGCGCTGGTAGCCGAACATCGAGTAATAGATGTAGAACGGGATCATCGACGTGTTGTGGTTGGCGTAGGCTGTGGCAGCGGCAATCCAGCTAGCCATGGAGCCAGCCTCGTTGATGCCCTCTTGCAACACCTGGCCGTTTTGCGCCTGCTTGTACCACATCACTTGATCGGCATCGATCGGCTCATACAGCTGACCTGCCGGGTCGTAAATGCCGACCTGGCGGAACAGACCCTCAAGGCCAAAGGTGCGTGCCTCGTCGGGAATGATCGGCACGACGCGCTTGCCCAGAGTCTTATCACGCAGCAGCAGGGCGAGCAGGCGACCGAACACCATGGTGGTGGACATTTCCCGATCGCCAGTGGATTGCAGCAAGGTTTCGAAGGTGCTCAGCGCCGGCACGGGCAGTGCTTCGGCGTGGTCGCGCCGACTAGGTAAGAATCCACCGAGCGCCTGGCGTCGCGCGTGCAGGTACTGCATCACCTCGCTGTCTGCACCCGGGCGGTAAAAGGGGATGTTCTTTTCCAGCTGCTCATCGGAAATGGGCACACTGAAGCGGTCGCGGAAGTACTTGAGCCCGTCGAGGTCCAGCTTTTTCTGCGAGTGCACCGCCATTTGCCCTTCGCCGTAGGGCCCCATGCCATAACCCTTGACCGTTTTGGCCAGAATCACCGTGGGCTTGCCGGCGCTTTCCGTGGCCTTTTTGTACGCGGCATACAGCTTGCGCGGACTATGGCCTCCACGGGTCAGGCTGAAGATCTCATCGTCGGTCATGTCTTCAACCAGCTTCAGCGTTTCCGGGTATTTGCCGAAGAAGGCTTTGCGCACATGTGCGCCATCTTTGCCGCGGAAGGCTTGGTACTCGCCATCCACGGTTTCCATCATCAGTTGCACCAGCTTGCCGGAGGTGTCGCGTGCGAGCAGCTCGTCCCAATCCGAGCCCCAGATGACCTTGAACACATTCCAGCCGACCCCGCGGAAATGGGATTCGAGTTCTTGGATCACTTTGCCGTTGCCGCGCACCGGGCCGTCGAGACGTTGCAGGTTGCAGTTGATGACGAAGACCAGGTTGTCCAGCTTCTCGCGCACGGCCAAGCCAATCGCGCCGAGTGATTCGGGTTCGTCCATCTCGCCATCGCCGAGGAAGGCCCACACCTTGCGGCTATGTGCTGGAGCCAATCCACGAGCGTCCATATATTTCATGAAACGCGCCTGGTAGATCGCCATCAGCGGACCAAGCCCCATGGATACCGTGGGGAACTGCCAGAAGTCACGCATCGTCCAGGGGTGCGGGTACGACGGAATGCCCTTGCCATCGACTTCCTGGCGGAAGTTCAGCAGGTGTTCTTCATCCAGTCGCCCCTCAAGGAAAGCGCGTGCATACATGCCGGGTGCGACATGCCCCTGGAAGAAGACCATGTCGGCGCCTTCGGGGTGATCCGGGCCTTTGAAAAAGTGGTTGTAGCCCACCTCATACAGTGTCGATGAGGAGGCATAGCTGCCAATATGACCGCCGATGCCGTCATGTGCCTTATTGGCCTTGACCACCATGGCCATCGCGTTCCAGCGGATCAAGGCACGCAGGCGGCGCTCAAGGTGCAGGTCGCCAGGGTAGGTCGGCTGGTCTTCTTTGGGGATGGTGTTGATGTAGGGGGTATTGGCGGAATAGGGCGTGTCGATGCCGTGCTTGCGTGCTGCTTCGATCAGGGATGCGATCAGGTGTTGGGCCTTTTCCGTGCCCTCAAACTCAATGACGGCTGCCAGCGCATCGAGCCATTCCTGGGTTTCCTGGGGGTCCAAATCCTGATAATTCGTTGTCATGCAGCAAACACTCCGAAGACAAGGTGAGGGTTTAAGAAGGCAAAGCCGAACGCTTTGTTCACCTGCAGTCGCAGGCATAGCACAAGGCAGACCACCGAATTATGCGCGAAGGCGGGGCTTTTTCCTATCCACACGGATGCTTGGTGGAATAGCACTTGGATTTATCGGTGTGCGGTGCTATGAATGTCACAAGGCGTTCACAAAGGTTTCGCCCATGATGGGCATGACGAGGAGACGATGATGAGACTTCCGCTGCAAATCACCTTCAGGGACATTCCGCCTTCCGAGGCCATTGAAACGGCGGTGCGTGACAAGGCCATGAAACTTGAGCGCTTTTTTGATCGCATCACGTCGATGCGCGTCACCATTTCAGCGCCGCACAAGCATCATCAAAAAGGTAATCTCTACGACGTGAATATCGACATCACCGTGCCAGGGCATGAGATTGTGGTGAGCCACGACAAGCATGATCAGCATTCTCACGAGGATTTTTATGTCACCCTGCGTGATGCTTTCGCGGCGGCGCAGCGTCAACTCGAATCTTATGTGGGCAAAATGCGCGGCGAAGTGAAGTCGCACGAGGTGCCGGCGCATGGTCGGGTGATTGAGGTGACGCCGGATTCAGGAACCATCCTCACGTCCGATGGTCGTGAGATCTACTTTCACCGCAACAGCCTGCTGAATGTGGATTTTGACGACTTGCCGCAAGGGGCTGAGGTGCGATTTGACGAGGTTGAAGGCGATAAAGGGCCCAAGGCCAGTTCAGTGCAATTGATCGGTAAGCATCACATTGTAGGTTGAGCAGAGGCTGTGATGCCTTGATGTGCCGGGTTCGCCCGGCATTTTTATTTGATGCCAAAAACAAAAAAGAGGGGCTGCGCCCTCTTTTGATGTCTTGTTTCACTGACCTTCCTTTGTCCTTTTATGGGCAAGGAAGGCGGCATGCTGGTGCTGGGTGAGTTATTTAGGCACAACGACTTCGCCCAAGACCTCGGCTACAGCATCCGGTGATGCCTGAAGTTTGAAGAAACTCGCGCCACTGCCGAGCATGGGCAGCTGCGGGAAGTAGAGCGCGGCGCGGTAGCGCATGTGCAAGGCTTCAACCTTTTTATCATTCACCAAGATTTCATACGGTAGATAAGCATAACGGTTGCTCTCTCCACCTTGGTTGAGCACGCTCATGATGTGGCCATCGTCGGCGTCTTTATTGGTTTTGGCGGTTGGCAGAGCCACACCGTAAACCACCTGGTTTTTGCCAGGAATCTCGATACGGTAGATTTTTTTGATGCCGTGTTTGTTGTTGCTCAAGCCTGCTTCGACCACTTTCTTCGCGTCGTCAAAGCTCAGCAGCTCGCCGAGGGCGTAGACGTCATCCAGATACTCCATGCCCACGGCATAGTGATAGCTGGCAAGGTCGGCTGCACTCATGCCCGCACCGCCAAAAGGCTCCTTGCACTCGACGGCGGTTTCCAAGGCTTTTTTGACATCACCTGCCGTGCCCATTTTGTACGCTGCGGCAAAATACTCCGGATTGGTGCAGGTGATGCTGACCTTGCCGTCTTTCTCGGCGAGGGATACGCGTGCGGTCGCGCCATAGGCCGAGCGCTCACCTTTCGCAGCCGCTTTTTTCAGGCTGTCGTTGGTTACGGCCAGAATCTTCACGCTGCCGCTTGGGGAGTATTCACCGACGACGCTTAGGCCGGCGTCCTTGAGTTTTCCTTTGATTTGCTCTGCAACGTCCTTGGTGGCGCCGCTTTGCGCCGGTGCAGCAAGAAACGGCTTGAGTTCATCGGCGGCGAATGCGGGGCTGGTGAGCGACGCCAGAATGACCGAGTTCATTAAAAGCTTGCATGTTTGCATCATTGTTTTTCTCCTTTGCAAAAACAAAAAGAGCGGCATATGCCGCTCGATAAGATCAGGGGTCAGGTTGTTTTGGATTGATGCAAAACCCCATTCCCCTCGCTTTGACTTTCAAACCATTCCACAGGATGGGAGATCGAATTAGAAGTTATAGGCGTAGTTCAGACGCCAAAGGGTTTGGCTATGCGACATCTCGATGGGCATGGGCAACATCGGGTTGGTCGAGGTCTGAGTGACTTCCGGCGCGTAAGTGAACGCCAGCGCCAAGCTGTTGGCCTTGTCGATCTGCCAGCCGGCACCGAAGGTGAAGTGACTCTCTGTGATCGCTGGGAACAGCGGGTTCAGAGTATTGTCGGGCACCGGGTTTTTGCCGTAGTTGTAACCAATACGCAGCGCCACCGCAGGGTCGATCTTGTACTGCGCGCCGATCATGTATACGGTCTGATCATCCCAATTTTGCGGCATGGACTGGGTCTGTGACATGCCAAACGCTGGAATCTCCGTGGTCATGGTGAAGTCTTTCATGGTCTGAGACCACATCAGCTGCTTGATGTCTGCAGCGACCATCAATTCAGGTGTGATGTTCCATGCCATGCCGATACCAAAGGTTTGCGGCCATTGGAAATTGCGCACTGTAAAGTTGGCAGGAACAGCACCCGGGCTCATGCCGCCCATGAAGGGGGTCAGGGTGCCGCTGCCGTTCAGGTCGCTGATATTGGTTTCGCTGTGCCAGGTGGCACCCATGGAGAATTCTTTGTTGAACTTATAGACCGCACCGAGCTTGAAGGCGAAGCCATTGCCTGTCATGGCGCCGGAGAAATCATTGTTGTTGCTGACATTGACATAACCGCCGTTGCCCATGGGATCCATTTGCAGCATCTTCAGATCCATGCTCGCCCAGACATAGTCGATCTGACCTGCGAGAACCAGTTCATCACTGACGTTGTAAGCCAGTGGGAACATCAGGCGACCAAAACCCACCTCAGAGCGCTGCTCAAGGCCGGTGCCGCCGGAGAGGAAGCTGTTGCCAGAATAGTCGGTTCCCATGCCACCTTGTGCGAAGACACCCACGCCGTAGGTGAAGGCACCATCTTTGCGGATAAAGGAGATAGAGGGCATCAGGTAGGAGTCACCGCTGGATTCGGCGCTCATGCCGTACGCGGGCACGCTGGCCTTAACATCGGGACGCAACCAAGTCACGCCGATACCAAAGTTGTTGCCATCCTTGCGCAGACCCAGCGTGGCTGGGTTGCCCATCATGCCGGAGTTGCCGATGTCGTAGGCCATAGAGGTGCCGCCCATTGCGGCGGATTTGGCGCCATAGCCTTCAAGATTCATGCCGTTGGTTGCATAAGCCGGGCTGGCCAGAACACAGGCGACACCCATCGAAATCAGCGAACGTTTCATGACTACCATCATGCCTTAGTACTCCTCGCGGGCAGTTTGCCCATTGATGTTATATCGACTCTTGAGCGGGGTTGGCGCCGTGCGCACGCCCGGATCATTCAAGCGCTCTGGATTTTGCGCGCTTGCGTTGAAAAGTCAAAGTAGGGGTGTGGGCAAAATAAAACACTCGATAAATAAAAGACTTACGTTCTTTATAAATCTATTTGAGTATAGATGTTTTTATGTCTCGTCATGAAAGTGTAATACTTTGTTTTGTAAGGTTTTTCTGGGAGTTAAAGGAAATCATATTGACTGCGCATAACCGTTATGGCGTTGAAACTATGTTCATTTAACGGATGTCGCTAAAAATATTCTATAGGCGGGTTTGAAAATTTGAGCGCCGGGCGGCGTATCGCAGGCATAAAAAAGCCCCGCGTGTACGGGGCTGGTGTCACCTGGGCAGCGTCATGAACACATGACGCTGCGAGTGATCGCGATTACATCATGTCCATTCCGCCCATGCCGCCGCCAGCAGGTGCCGGGGCGTCTTTCTTCGGCAGCTCGGCTACCATGCACTCGGTGGTCAGCAGCAGGCCGGCGACAGAGGCCGCATTTTGCAGCGCGGAGCGGGTCACCTTGGTGGGGTCGAGGATGCCCATTTCGATCATGTCACCATACTCGCCGGTCGCGGCGTTGTAACCGAAGTTGCCCTGGCCTTCAGCGACCTTGTTGAGGATGACGGAAGGCTCTTCGCCAGCGTTAGAGACGATGGTGCGCAGCGGCTCTTCCATGGCGCGCAGGGCGATGCTGATGCCCACGTCCTGGTCGTGGTTGGCACCTTTGACCGCCTTGACAGCGTTGATGGCGCGTACCAGTGCAACACCACCGCCGGGCACTACGCCTTCTTCCACCGCAGCGCGGGTGGCGTGCAGGGCGTCGTCCACACGATCCTTCTTCTCTTTCATCTCAACTTCGGTGGCCGCGCCGACCTTGATCACAGCCACGCCGCCAGCGAGCTTGGCGATACGCTCTTGCAGCTTCTCACGGTCGTAGTCGGAGGTGGTGGTTTCGACCTGGGCGCGGATCTGCGCCACGCGGCCTTCGATGTCTTCCTTGGCGCCAGCACCATCGACCACGGTGGTGGTTTCCTTGGTGATGACCACTTTCTTCGCCTGGCCCAGATCGTTAAGGCTGACTTTTTCCAGGGTGAGGCCGACTTCTTCGGAAATCACCATACCGCCGGTGAGCACTGCCAGGTCTTGCAGCATGGCCTTGCGGCGATCGCCGAAGCCCGGTGCCTTGACGGCGGTCACCTTGAGGATGCCGCGCATGTTGTTGATCACCAAAGTAGCGAGTGCTTCGCCCTCGATGTCTTCGGCGATGATCAGCATCGGACGGCCAGCCTTGGCGACAGCTTCCAGTGCGGGCAGCAGGTCACGAATGTTGGAAACTTTTTTGTCGGTGATCAGGATGTAGGGGTTATCCAGTACCGCCTGCATGTTTTGCTGATCGTTGACAAAATAGGGTGAGAGGTAGCCACGGTCGAACTGCATGCCTTCAACCACATCCAGCTCGTTTTCCAGGCCGGAACCTTCTTCCACGGTGATCACACCTTCGGTGCTCACGCGCTTCATGGCATCGGCGATGATGGAGCCGATGGCATCATCGGAGTTGGCAGAAATGGTGGCAACCTGGGCGATGGACTTGTCATCGGCGCAGGGCTTGGAGATGGTTTTCAGCTCGGCGACGGCCGCGGCGACGGCCTTGTCGATGCCGCGCTTCAGATCCATCGGGTTCATGCCTGCAGCCACGGCTTTCATGCCTTCGCGTACGATGGCTTGCGCCAGTACGGTGGCGGTGGTGGTGCCATCACCGGCGATGTCCGCAGTCTGCGAGGCCACTTCCTTGACCATCTGCGCACCCATGTTCTCGAACTTGTCTTCCAGTTCGATTTCCTTGGCTACAGAAACACCGTCCTTGGTGACGGTGGGCGCGCCGAAGGATTTCTCCAGCACGACGTTACGACCCTTCGGGCCGAGGGTGACTTTGACGGCATTGGCCAGAATGTTGATGCCGTTGACCATTTTGACGCGGGCATCCGCACCGAAACGTACGTCTTTAGCTCCCATGAGAAAACTCCTTAAATCTGTTTGAATGGATCGTGTGCTTATTCGATGACGGCAAGGATGTCGTCTTCAGACATCATCAGCAGTTCTTCGCCATCCACTTTGACCTTGGTGCCGGCATATTGGCCGAACAACACCTGATCGCCCACTTTGACACCGATGGGACGAATCTCGCCTTTGTCGTTGGATTTGCCGGGGCCTGCAGCAATCACTTCGCCACGGTTGGGCTTTTCTGCTGCGCTGCCCGGCAGGACGATGCCGCTGGCGGTGGTGGTTTCTTCTTCAACGCGCTTGATCAGCACGCGGTCATGCAGGGGACGAATCTTCATGGTTGGGTCTCCACCTCAAAGTTTGGGTTGATGAAATGCGCCAAGCACTTTAGCACTCGACACATGCGAGTGCCAAACTGGGGGCGAGGTAGAGCGTTTCAAGACCCTCGAGCGTAGAAGCTTTGAAAAAAATTACGTCTCCAAGGTCGCAGGTTGTACGGCGCGCAGATTGCGTAAAGCACGAACGTAGAGATGATCGAAGTCGGTGTCACGCGCGGCATCAAATGATGCGCTGCTAATGGCAACGTTCAGTGACATGCCAAAGGGTTGGTGCGCGCTGAGCACACGGCGGTAGCGCTCACCCACGCCGGGCGCATCGACGGCTGCACAGTAGGGCAGGGCAACCGCAAAGCATGTATCGCTGACGCGGGCGACGATGTCGCTCGAACGGGCAACGAGGCGCATGGAATGGGCGCAATCACTGAGCACTTGATCGCCTGCAGCGGTACCGTATTGCGCAATAACCTCGTCCAAGCCATGAATCTGCGCCAGCACCAGGCTGAAAGCACCTTGACTGCGTCGTGCCGTGGCGAGGTATTTTTCGCTCATGGTAAACAGCATGCGTCGGCTGCATGCACCGGTGGTTGCATCGCTCGATTCGAGCATCTTGATGCGTGCGTGCTGCGCTTCGACGCGAATGGCCAAGCGGTTGGCGATGATCAAGTTGCGCGTGCGCACAATCAATTCTTCTTCCAGCACGGGTTTGACCACGTAATCATTGACCCCCAGGCGGAACAGCTCGCGGCGACGCGAACGCTCATCAAAGCCAGTCATCGCCAGAATGGGCAGCGCATATTCCGAAAGCCCCTGCTGGCGCAACTGGCTGACCAAGGCGACGCCGCTCATTTCGCCTTCCAGCACCAGATCGGTGATCAAAAGGTCGTAATTTTTGTGCTTGATGGCGTCCAGCGCATCTTCCGCGCTACGCTCCCAGTCCACCAGCAGGCCGTGTTCGAGCAAGGTTTTACGCACCACGAAAGCCACCGTGCTGGAGTCCTCGACCAGCAGGACTTGTTTGCCGTAGATGTGTTGACCGTGCGGGCCGGTGCGTTCAGTGTCGCGGTTGGTCAGGTAGCGTGTCAGGCTCTCAGGGGATGTGGGGGCAAAGACCTCGGTCACACCGCAGAGAAACAGCGATTCGACCTGCTGCGGCACATCGCTCATCGAAGACATCATCAAGATGGGTGCGCCATCCACCAGCGATTCACGCAGATCCTTGATCAACTGGCACAGCCCCGGATTGTTCGCCGAGGCGGCAATGCAACACACCGTGACACCGATTTCGCCTGCCATCGCGGGCGCGTCCTCAAAGTTGGGACAATCCAATGACTGGTAACCTGCTTCGCGGCAGGCTTTGCGCATCACATCGCGTGCGGAGCGGTCAAGAGAAACGAGCAACGCAAATTGCTGGCTGCTCACAGGCATGGCATCGGTGGGGGCATGGCTCACGATGGGCTTCCTTTGTTCTTGCTGTTAGACGGTGGACGAGCTTGAGCATGGATCATTTTTTTTTGCCCCGAAAGGGGAGCGCAGAAAAAAATCTGCCACATTGACGCGCCCGCTATCGGCGGTTAGGGTTTTGCGTTATCCAATTCGACGAGCGATCGATTGAAACTGCATTATCAAGTTTTAGGTGAAGGCGAGCCGGTGATCATGCTGCATGGCCTGTTCGGCTCGGCGGCCAATTGGCGCTCGATTGCGTCGTCACTCGTGCAGACCGAGCGGGGGCGCTGGCAGGTGATCTTGCCCGATCTACGTAACCACGGCGCCTCGCCGCACACGCCGAGCCATCACTACGGTGAAATGATGGCCGATGTGCTGAGCCTGATGGATCAACGGGGTATTGAGCGGGCGCATATTCTTGGGCACTCCATGGGCGGCAAGGTGGCCATGCTCATGGCCAGTCGCGCGGCGGAGCGCGTTGCCAGCCTGATTGTGGTGGACATTGCGCCGCGCGAGTATGCACCGCTGCATCTGGATCTGCTGTCGGCCATGCAAGCCATGCCGCTGCATGCGCTTACCACGCGCGTGGATGCCTCACGTTGGTTGGAAACGCGCATTGCCCACCCACTGGTGAGGGAGTTTTTGCTCACCAATCTTGTGCGGGATGCCGATGGCCGTCTGCACTGGCGCATCAATCTACCCACGCTGGATATGGCCTACCACGACCTGAACGCCATGCCGTTTCTTGATCGCCTCTATGACGGCGCGGCCTTGTTCATCCGCGGCGGCCATTCGGACTACGTGCGCGACGCGGATCTGCCCTTGATTCGACAGAGTTTTCCTCAAGCCTGCGTGGTCAGCCTGCCACTGGCGCACCACTGGCCGCACATCGAGGCGCCCAAAGCGTTTCTCGCCGCGCTACAAGCGTTTTTGCTCAAGCAAAGCCAGCATCTGCCGTGTGAGGCATGAGTAAAACGCTTGCGGTGTGCGCCTGCAACCCCTTGGGCGCGTTTGTGCAGTGCACGCTCGCCTGGTCATCGCTGCCGCCGCCGCAGCCGGGGCAGGTGCTACATATGAAAGATGGACAGGTCATGCAGCCCATGCTGCCGGTGCAGGATGGCCAACTCACGGTATTGAGCGACCACGCCCCAGCAGGTGAACACCTGACACTGCAATCCATCGAGGGGGCGCCCGTGGCATGGGCTGCGGATGAGGATGTGATCCTGATGGCTGAGGGATTGGCGCTTGCGGCGCTCATCCACCTTTGTGCCTTGCGACGCAACGCCGCGGGGCGCACCTTGGCAGTGTATGCCTTGCCTGAGCCGGCACCCTTCAAGCCGCGACCTTCGCGTTTTTTGCTGCCTGGCATGCCGGCAGGGGTGATGGCGGCGATTCCTTTGCTCGAAGATTGGGGGATACCCTCACGCCTGTGCAGCCTTGACGAGCGACCGGGGTGTTTTCAAGGCGATTTGGACGCCTTCCTGCCGCATTTGACTCAGGTTGGCTTCCGCATGATTCGTTTGTAGATGCGCTGGAGAAGCCATGAAGAGTGCCCACAATAAAGGCCGCATGATGGCGGCCTTGGGCGCTACGCAGGCTGCGCTTACGCGGTCAGCATGGCATACAGTTCGTCCTTGAGCGCCAGACGCTGTTTCTTCATCCCTTCCAGCGTTTCGTCAGTGACGGGAGATTCGTTGTTTTCCAGGGCTTCGATTTCTTTGGTCAGGGTGTGGTACTCATCGAAACGCTTGGCGAAGTGCGCGTTGCTCATTTTGAGCTCGTGCATGCGCTCTTTGTGCTCGGGAAATTCGTGGGCGAGGTCGTGATGATCGACGGTCATGGAGGACTCCTTGCTGATTAAAAGCTTACTTCAAAAAGGGTTGCTCACCTTACACGGCACGGGCAAGGGATTCAATCCGCTAGACTGCGTTCAATCACTTCACGCAATTCGGCAGAGAGGTGCGCGTGTGCGCCGAGCTCGCTGAGTGTGGCGTGCATCAGCGCACGGCGATGCGGCTCGAAGCGTCGCCATTGCTGGAAGGCATTGGCCAGGCGTGAGGCAACTTGCGGGTTGAGTGCATCAGTGTGCAGGATCTGTTCAGCAACAAAGCGGTAGCCGGAACCATCGGCAGCATGGAAGTTCACCGGGTTGTTGCGCGCAAAACCGCCGATCAGCGCACGCACCTTGTTGGGGTTGGTGTGCTTGTAGGCGGGGTGCTGCAACAGGGCGCGCACTTCGCTGAGCGTACCCGGCAGCGGGCTGGACGCCTGCACGCCCAGCCATTTGTCCATCACCAGCGATTCATGCGCAAAGCGTGTGGCGAAATCCTGCAAGATTTCCGGGCGATCAGCGCAGTCGGTGTGTGCAATCGACAGCAGGGCGGCCTGGGTGTCGGTCATGTTGTTCGCCGTGCGGTACTGGTGGGTGGCCAGCGCGTGATGTGCGCTGTTGTCGAGCATCATCACAAAGCCCAAGGCAAGGTTTTTCAGGCGGCGTGCGCCCACGGCCTCGGGGGTGATTTGGTAGGCACCCTGCTCCTGATGCGTGTGATACAGCGCGAGCCAGGTTTCTTCCCAGGCTTCCGCCAGCGCGCGACGCAAAAAGCGCCGTGCCTGATGAATCGCCTGCGGGTCGATGACCTGCACCTGTTCGGCCAGCCAGGCTTCGCTGGGTACGGTGAGCAGGTCGGCTTTCATGCGCGCGCTCAGGCGTGCATCGTGCAGGGCGTGGCCGAAGGCTTGGCGCAACCCTTCATCCAGCACCAGCTCGCGCTCGGTCTGCACATCGTCGATCAGGCGTAGCAGGATGTTCGTCATCAATCGCTGGCCGGCTTCCCAGCGGTTGAAGTCGTCGTCATCGTGTGCCATGAGGAAGGCAAGCTCGGCGTCGGTGTAAGGATAGTCGAGGATGACTGGCGCGGAGAAGCCGCGCAGCAGCGAGGGCGTGGGCGGGCTGGCGATGCCCTCGAAGACGAACGATTGTTCGGCCTGATTCAGCTCCAGCACTTTGGCGGCCAGGCGCTGACCTGTGGCATCGAGCAGCGCAGTATCCACTGGAATGACTACGGGCAGCTTGTCGGTCTGTCCCGGGGTGGGTGGGGTGGATTGGCGCAGGGTGAGTGTGTAACGCTGCTTGGTGGCGTCGTACTGCCCTGCGGCTTGCACATGCGGCGTGCCGGCCTGCACATACCAGCGGCGGAATTGGGTCAGATCGCGCCCCGAAGCATCTTCCATGGCTTTGATGAAGTCCTCGATGGTCACCGCCTGGCCGTCATGGCGGGCAAAATACAGATCGCTGCCCTTGCGGAAGGTGTCCCAGCCGAGCAGGTTTTTCAACATGCGCACCACTTCTGCGCCTTTGTTGTACACCGTGCTGGTGTAGAAGTTGCTGATCGCCTGATACTCGGCCGGCTGCACCGGATGCGCCAGGGGGCCTTGATCTTCGGCAAATTGCCAGGTGCGCAAGCCATTGACATCGCTGATGCGCTGGGTGGCGCGCGCGCCCATGTCGGCGGAAAACTCCTGATCGCGGAAGACGGTGAAACCTTCTTTCAGCGAAAGCTGAAACCAGTCGCGGCAGGTGACGCGGTTGCCGGACCAGTTATGGAAGTATTCATGTGCCACCACGCTTTCAATGCCGTGGTAATCGATATCCGTGGCCACTTCCGGGCGCGCCAGCACATAGCTGGCATTGAAGATGTTGAGCCCTTTGTTTTCCATCGCCCCGGCGTTGAAGTCGTCCACCGCGACGATGATGAAGCGCTCTAAATCATATTCGCGGCCATAGGTGACTTCATCCCAGCGCATGGCCTTGTGCACCGACTGCATGGCATGGCCGAGTTTGTCCACATGTTGCTGCTCGGCGTAAATCTCCAAGCCCACCGTGCGTCCACTCTGCGTGGTGAAGGTATCGCGCAGCACGCCAAGATCACCGGCAACCAGGGCGAACAGGTACGTCGGCTTGGGAAACGGGTCGTGCCAGGTGGTGTACAGGCGGCCATCGTCGAGGCGTTTTTCTTCGACCAGATTGCCATTGCTCAGCAGCACGGGGTAGCGCGCCGCGTCGGCAAGAAGGTGCACGGTGTACACAGTAAGCACATCCGGTCGATCCAGGCTGAACATGATGCGGCGGAAGCCTTCGGCCTCGCATTGTGTAAGCAGAATGCCATTGGAGACATACAGCCCCATGCCGGTGGTGTTGGCGGCAGGGTGGATGCGGGTGGAGAGTTCGAGGACAAACCGCTCGGGCGGATGTGGCAGAGTGAGGTGCTGCGCGTCAAGCTGATAGGCGCTTGCTTCCAGGGAGGTGCCGTCGATGGCGATGCGTGTCAGCTCCAGCGCTTCACCGTTGAGCACCAGGGGGGCGTTGCTTGCTTGAGCGCGTTCGAGGTGCAGACGGGCATGCACCTCGGTGGTTTCGGCATCCAGCTCAAAAGTCAGTTCGATGCGCGGCATGCGCCAGGCGGGGGGCTGGTAATCGGCAAGGCGGACGGTGGTGTTCATTGCGTTCTCGCTTTTGTTCATTGCGGTCTATTGTGCCTTGCGCGGGATGACAAACTCCAGCTTAACCAAGCAGCAGCATGTACAGCGCAATCGCTACCAAAAGTAGAGTGACGAGGTTTTGAAACAGCGTGCGCGGCAGGCGTTCGATGATGCGCTTGGCCAGCCAGGTGCCCAAAATCATGGCGACGCCCAACAGGGCAGCAAGCATCCAGAAGCGCGCATCCAGCGGGATGAATTGCTGATAGATCAGAGTTTTCACCCCGTGCATGGCCAACGCGGTGACCGCTTCGCTGGCGACATACGCCACCGGCGGCAGACCGAGGGAGAGAAACACCGTCGCCCCCAGTGGGCCGGCGCTGCCCACAAGACCCGAGAGCAGGCCAACCAGCGCCCCGCCGACCAGCAGCAAGCCACGTCCGCCACGGAGTTTGATCACGCCTGCGACTTTGAGTGCAACAAACAGCAGAATGGCCGCACCGATGGCGCGCATCACCCACTCCTTGGGTAATTGCACGAAAAGCAGCGCACCGACCAGGCTCAATGGCAGCGCGCCAAGCAAAAACCAACCCACCGGCGCCCAGTGAATCTGCCGCCAACCCAAGCCCGCACGCGAAAGGTTGCCGATGAATTGTGCGATGGTGAGCAAGGGCACCGCCTGCTCCACACCAACCGTGGCCACCAACATGGGCAACAGGAGCAACGCACCACCAAAGCCCGCCGCGCCGGAGAGCAGGGCGGCAAAAAAAGCGGCCATCAGCAGCAGGGCAAGATCAAGCATGATGCGTGCGCTCTGAGTGTGTTGGCTTGGATGATAACGCGCGTCGCTCACCGGCATGCAGACTGTTTGCCCTGCATCCTGGCTTGTGCGCATAATCCGCGCCCCTTTCTCTACATAAGGCGGTTCGCATGTGGTTTCGTGCCTTGAGTCTTTTTCCGCTCAACGCGGCGCTGCCGTTTGATCTGGATGCGCTGGAGACGGCGCTGGCGGCCAAGCCGTTTCGTCCCTGTGGCACGTTGGAGCTGGCAAGTCATGGCTTCGAGCCGGTGCTTGGGCTCCAGGCGCAGGCGTATGTGCATGCCATGGAGGGCGTGTGGACGCTGCGTTTTGTTGCTGAGGAGAAAAAACTGCCCGCAGGCTATGTGCGTGAGCAACTGGCTGATCGGGTGCGTGAGCTTGCCGAGCAGGAAGGGCGCACGGTGGGCAGCAAGGAAAAGAAAGAGCTGCGCGAGGCGATTGAGCACGCGCTGCTGCCGCGTTTGATTCCGCGCCGCCGACGCAGCTTTGCCAGCATCGACACGCACAGCGGCTGGGTGATGGTGGACAATGCGGCGGAAAAGCAGGCCGAACAGTTGCTTTCCGCCGTGCGCGAAGCCACGGGCTCCTTGCCGGTGACGCGCTGGAAGCCGGCGCAGGAGCTTGCCGATGTGATGACCCACTGGCTACAAAGCCGCGTGCTGCCTGAGGGTTTCGAGCTGGATCAGACCTGTGAGCTGACCTCGCCGGAGGATGAGGGTGGTACGGCCACCTTGCGCAAGCATGACCTGCAAAGCGAGGAGGTGAAAATCCACCTGGCGGCGGGCAAGCGTGTGACCCGTCTCGGCTTGGTATGGCGTGAACGCATGGCCTTGGTGCTGGATGCCAAGGGGGCGCTGCGCAACCTGCGCCCCACCGATACCTTGGTCGAAGCGCTGGAGAGCGATCAGGAGGATGCGATGGCGCAGATGGATCAGACGCTGGCGCTGCAAAACATCACTCTGCGTGCCTTGCTCACGGATTTGGATCGTGCGCTGGGTGGGGGATTGGGCAAGACTGCTGCCGCGAGCTGAGTTGGCTCAGCGCGCGGCGAAGCCTTCCACGGGGCGGATGTGACCGCTCCACAGATTGACGATGCCGCAAAACAGTTGCGCGGTCATCTCCGCGTCGTACAGCGCGCCGTGCGCCTGCTTGCCATCAAAATCCAGCCCCGCCTCCTTGCAGGCTTTGGCGAGCACGGTTTGCCCGTACGCCAAGCCGCCGAGGGTGGCGGTGTCGAACACGGTGAAGGGGTGAAACGGGTTTTTCTTGTGCGCGGTGCGCGTCACCATGGCGTTGAGAAAACCCAGATCAAAATGCGCGTTGTGCCCGACCAATACGGCGCGCTTGCACCCCTCAGCCTTCATCGCCTTGCGAATCGGCGCGAACACCTGATCCAGCGCTTCTTTTTCTTCCACCGCATGACGCAGCGGGCAATGCGGGTCGATTTTGTTCACCTTGAGCGCTTCGTCGAGAATGCGTGCCCCGGGAAACGCCTGCACATGCAGGGCGATGCGTTCGCCCACGCCAAGCTGACCTGCTTCATCAAAACCGAGCAGCACGGCCGCGATTTCCAGCACCGCGTCGGTGTGGCAGTCGAAGCCACCCATTTCCATGTCGATGACCACGGGCAAAAAGCCGCGAAAGCGGCTGGCCATCAAGCTGCTTGGCGCTGGCTCGCTCACACAAGACGCCAGCGCACGGTTTCACCGGCACGCAGTGGCACCAGCTCCACACCCGGTTCGACATCGATCTGCGCCGGCGCTGTCCAGCTTTCCTTGACCAAGGTGATCTGAGACGTGTTGCGCGGCAGGCCATAGAAATCTGCGCCAAAATGGCTGGCAAAGCCTTCCAGCTTGTCCAATGCGCCGGCCTGCTCGAAGGCTTCGGCATACAGTTCGATCGCTGCGTGCGCGGTATAGCAGCCGGCACAGCCGCAGGACGATTCCTTCGCTCCTTTGGGGTGGGGGGCGCTGTCGGTGCCGAGGAAGAACTTGGGGTTGCCACCCGTGGCGGCGGCGACCAGCGCCTGACGATGCGTTTCGCGCTTGAGAATCGGCAGGCAGTAGAAGTGCGGACGGATGCCGCCGACCAGCATGGCATTGCGGTTGTAAAGCAAATGATGTGCGGTGATGGTCGCTGCGACGTTGCTCGGCGCCTCGCGCACGAAATCGGCGGCATCGCGCGTGGTGATGTGCTCCATCACCACCTTCAGCGCGGGGAACTCGCGCAACAGCGGGCTGAGCACGCGCTCGATAAACACTTTTTCCCGATCGAAAATGTCGATGTCGCTATCCACCACCTCACCGTGCACGCACAGCACCATGCCCTCGCGCTGCATGGCCTCGAACACGGGATACACCGCGCGGATGTCCGTGACACCGCGGTCGGAGTTGGTCGTCGCGCCCGCAGGGTAGAGCTTGACGGCATGCACGAAACCGCTGGCTTTGGCGCGGGCGATCTCCTCGGGCGGGGTGTTGCCGGTGAGGTACAGCGTCATCAGCGGCTCGAAGGCGGCATCGGGTGGCAAGGCGGCGAGGATGCGTTCACGGTAGGCGCTCGCATCGTCGGTGCTCACCACCGGCGGCACCAGGTTGGGCATGACGATGGCGCGCGCAAACTGGCGTGCCACATCGGGCAGCACCGCCTTGAGCATGGCGCCATCGCGCAGATGGATGTGCCAGTCGTCCGGTCGGCTGAGGGTGATGGTGGTGTTCATCCAGGCTTACCAGGCAATGTAGGCGTAGCCTTTTTCCTGCAATTCCATCAGCGCGGCGGCGCCGACTTCTTCCACGCTGGCGAAATCGACCATGTCTTTTTTCTCCCAGCCGATGGTTTTCATGGTGTTACCGCAGGCGATGTATTTCACACCGTAATCCTTGGCCTGTGCCGCCACGCGCTGACGCAGCAGGCTGGGGATGTCGCGCTTGGGCTGCTTGGCGAGCAGGTGGATGCCGGGCCCAAACACCACCACGCTGATGGCGACGTTGTCCTCGTACTTGGTGAGCATGGCGCTGATCGAGTTGAGGATGTGTTCGATGTATTCCCAGTCAGCATGATTGAGCTGGTACACCACTTTGTGCTCGGGCGGGTCACCGGGGAAGCGCTCTTTTTTCGCCGGGGCAGGTGTGGCGGCAGGCGTGGCTTTGGCCGGCTCGGCCGCTTGCGCGGCGCCCAGACCGGTGAGCGCGGCCAGGGCAGGGAAGGCGCTGAGGAAACGACGACGATGAACGGACATGGCGTGATCTCTGGCTGAAAACATCGCGGCACTATAGCAAAGAGCGATGTGCCGTGGGATGCCCTCTTTGTGCGGGTGACGCCCAGCTCGGGCAGCACGCAAAACAATTGATCGAATTTTTCGATAGATTTGGCACAAAATCGAGCCTGATCTATCGAAAAATTCGATCAATCGGCATGTGCCAAGCATGAGCAGGGCGTGCTCAACGGTATGCCAGAAAATGTTTTTAATCCGTGGGGTGATCGCTCACATGCGGCAACGCCTGACGAATCACGGCGTGCGCACGCTCGGCCAGCGCACGGCGCGGAAGGGTGTGCGGCTCAAGCGGCGGCAGAAAGTGCAGCTCGGCGCGCAAGCCACGCACAGCGACGATGCGGCGCAGCGTGTCGGTAAAACTGTCCTCGTCGATGTAGGCCACGGCAGGTTCTGGCGTGCCGGCGGCGTTCAGATAGCGCAAGGCGATCGGTTGAATGCAGGCTTGTGCCTCGAATGCGGCTTGCAACAGGCGCGGATGAAAGCGGCGCACGTCCAGCCCGTTGGTGGTGGTGCCCTCGGGAAAGATCAGCACACTATGCCCAGCGCGCAGAGCCTCGGTGATCAGTTCGATGCTGCCCTCGCTTTTGCCGCGCTCTACGAACAGGGTGCCGGCACGATGCGCTAGCCAGCCGATCAGCGGCCAGGCGCGCACTTCGCGCTTGGAGAGAAAACGCACGCCCGCAAGCTGGCCGCCGAGCACGGGGATGTCCAGCCAGGAAATGTGATTGCACACATAGAGCACGCCGGGCTGAGGGGTGCCGTGCACCGCCACCTCCACCCCCAACGCCCGGCACACCTGCCGATGCCACAGGCTGATGCGTTGCTTGCCGCGCGGGGCGTGCGGTGAGCCGTAGAATGGGGTGTGCAGTGCGCCGAGGAGGAGTTGCCAGGCGAGTCGGCTGTGTTTATGCCAGACGCTGAGTGGATGAATGCTCGTCGTTGCTGAAGAGGGCATGAGGGTTGAGCGAGTCGGAGGTCGATTCCTGCATGTTACGTTGCACGAAATGGCGGTGGTAGCGTGCCTGGAGTTTGCTCACGTCCAGCAGGATGAAAATGTCGGCGCAGTTGAAATCCGGATCCCAACATGGCTCGCCGCAGATCTGCGCACCAAGGCGCATATAGGCTTTGAGAAGCGGCGGCATGCGCGTCTTGCCGAGCGCGTGAAGTGGATCGATGGCGGGCAGGGGGCGACGCGGGGCGACGCGCAGCGGTTCGTCGGCCAGATGGTTGGCGCGCAGATCCTGCATGATGCTGTGCGCGGCAATGCCGCCATCAAACATCGGAATGCTGGCGCTGCCGAACAGATGGGTGATGTGGTAACGCTCCATGAAGGCGGCCAGCCCCTGCCAGAGCACGCCAATGGTCGCGCCATTACGGTGATCGGCGTGGACACAGGTGCGGCCGATTTCCACCACTTCGCCATGCAGGTGGCGCAACATGCTCAGATCAAATTCGTTGGCAGAATAAAATCCACCGGCCAGCTTGGCCTGGGCGCCGGTCAACAGGCGGGTGCTGGCCACCAGCGCACCGCTTTGTTGATCGATGACCAGCAGGTGGCGGCAAAAGGTATCGTAATGATCAAACTCACCGCCTTCAGCATTGATTTCAGCCTTGGCACCCAGCTCATCGACAAACACTGCGCGGCGCAGGCGCTGGCTTTGCAGCACTTCGTCGGCAGTCTGGGCAAGTTGCACACGGTAGCGGCTTTCGGAGGTGTCGGATACGTTCATGCGAGTGATGCCAAATTGGGTCATGGCATCGTTACCAAGAATCATTGTCCCTTTGTGACGTCTGCGTGAAAGATTGGTGACGGTTGCCACTGAGCATGGACACGTGCGCTTCGATTGGGGGTGCAGTCTTACCGCGTTATGATGCGTGCCGTTTCGCCCGGAAATTTCGCATGACCACCCTGCAACTCAAGAAAAACGAAGACCGTCGCCTGCGCCTGGGGCATCCGTGGATTTACAGCAATGAGGTGGATACCACGGCCACGCCGTTGACCGCCTTCACGCCGGGGCAGCAGGTGGCCGTGCTGGCGCATGGCGGCAAATGCTTGGGTTCGGCCTATGTCAATCCGCATTCCTTGATCGCGGCGCGCATGTACAGCCGCGAGTCGCAGCCGCTGGATCGCTCATTGTTGGTGCATCGGCTGAATATCGCGCTCAGCTTGCGCGAACGCCTCAGCCCCACGCCGCACTATCGCGCGGTGCATGGTGAGGCCGACGGTCTGCCGGGCTTGGTGGTGGATCGCTACGGCGAGGTGCTGGTGGCGCAGATCACCACCGCCGGCATGCAGGCCGTGCGTGAGGAATTGATCGTTGCCTTGCACAAGGTGTTCAAGCCACGTGGTATTTTGCTGCGTAATGATTCCTCCGCACGTGAGATGGAGGGGCTGGAAAAGGGCGTTGAGCTGGCGTTGGGTGAGGTGCCCGAACAGGTGGAGCTGATCGAAAACGGCGCGCGTTTTGCCGTGCGCCCGTGGGATGGGCAGAAAACCGGCTGGTTTTACGATCAAGCCGACAACCGTGCCCATTTGCCGCGTTACGTGGCCGGCAAGCGCGTGCTGGATTTGTTCTGCTACATGGGCGGCTGGGGGGTGCAGGCCTTGCGTCACGGCGCGAGCGAGGCGGTGTGTGTCGATGCGTCCAACCTGGCGCTGGAACAAACGCGCATCAATGCCGCGCTCAACGGCGTGCAGGCGCGTTTGACCACGCTGGAGGGCGACGTGTTCGAGGTGCTCAAACAGCTGCGCGAGGAGCGTCAGCGCTTTGATGTGGTGATCTGCGATCCGCCAGCATTCATCAAGCGGCGCAAGGACGCCGCGGCAGGCATCGAAGCCTATCGCCGTGTCAATCAGATGGCGATGCAGGTGATGGCCAAAGATGGCGTTCTCATCTCTTGTTCATGCTCACATCATCTTGCGCGGGAAAAATTGCCGGAACTGATGTGGGCGGCGGCGCGGCATGTGGATCGCAGCATGCAGATTTTAGAGTTCGGCCACCAATCCGCCGATCATCCGGTGCACCCGGCGATTCCTGAAACCGATTATCTGAAGGCTGTGACGGCGCGCATCCTTGCCAACTGACAAAGGTTCACCATGCTCATTTATCCGCACATCGATCCCGTTGCCCTCCAGCTTGGCCCGCTCAAGGTGCACTGGTATGGCCTGATGTACCTCATCGGCTTTGCCATGGCTTGGGGCTTGGGCGTGCTGCGCGCCCAGGCCAAAGGCTTCAAGCGCGAAGAGCCGGGCGACATGTTGTTTTATCTTGCCCTTGGCGTGATTCTCGGCGGACGCATTGGTTACGTGCTGTTTTACAAGTTTGCAACCTTTCTTGTCGACCCGCTGATGCTGCTGCGCGTGTGGGAAGGGGGCATGTCCTTCCATGGTGGCTTGATCGGCGTGATCCTCGCCATGCTGTGGTATGCGCACAAAACCGGACGGGCGTTTTTTACCGTGGCGGATTTCGTCGCCCCGCTGGTGCCGCCCGCATTGTTTGCCGGGCGCATCGGCAATTTCATCAACGGCGAGCTGTGGGGGCGGCCGACCGACGTGCCTTGGGGCATGGTGTTTGCGCATGTCGATCAGCTGCCACGCCATCCGTCCATGCTGTATGAAGCCTTTCTGGAAGGCATTGTGCTGTTCGCCGTGCTGTGGTGGTTTTCCAGCAAGCCGCGGCCGCGCATGGCCGTATCCGGGCTGTTCCTGTTGCTGTACGGTCTGTTCCGCTTTGCCGTGGAGCAGGTGCGCGAACCGGATGCACACCTCGGCTTCATCGCCGCCAACTGGCTGAGCATGGGCATGCTGCTCTCGCTGCCGATGATCGTGCTGGGGGCGGGGATGGTGGTGTATGCCTATCGACGCAATCAAGGAGTGCGTGCATGAAGCAATATCTCGATCTGATGCGCCATGTGCGCGATCACGGCATCGACAAACAGGATCGCACCGGCACCGGCACGCGCAGCGTGTTCGGCTACCAGATGCGGTTTGATCTGGCGCAAGGCTTCCCGCTGGTCACCACCAAAAAATTGCATCTCAAATCCATCATTCACGAGCTGCTGTGGTTTTTGCGTGGCGAGAGCAATATCGCCTACCTCAAACAACACGGTGTCAGCATCTGGGATGAATGGGCGGATGAACACGGCGAACTGGGGCCGGTGTACGGGGTGCAATGGCGTTCATGGCCAACGCCTGACGGTGGGCACATCGACCAGATCCGTCAGGTCATCGAGCAGATCAAAACCAATCCGGATTCACGGCGCTTGATCGTCTCGGCGTGGAACGTGGCAGAGATCGAATACATGACACTGCCGCCCTGCCATGCCTTTTTCCAGTTCTATGTGGCGCAAGGCAGGCTCTCCTGCCAGCTGTATCAGCGCAGTGCGGATATTTTCCTGGGCGTGCCGTTCAATATCGCCAGCTACGCACTGCTGACCATGATGGTGGCGCAGGTGTGCGACCTGCAGCCTGGCGAGTTTGTCCACACCTTAGGCGACGCGCATCTTTACAGCAACCACATGCAGCAGGTGGAGGAGCAACTTGCGCGCACACCCTTCCCGCTGCCAACCATGCGCCTCAATCCTGAGGTGAAGGATATTTTCGCCTTCACCCATGACGACTTCGCGCTGGAGAATTATCAGGCGCATCCGCATATCAAAGCCGCTGTGGCGGTTTGACGGAGACAGCACCATGAGTGAGAAACGCATTCACAACAACGCCACGGTGGATCGCATCGGCAACATCCTTACGGCAGTGCTGCACAACACGATGCTGTTTGTCATTGCCATCGCCACCGTCTGGTCGGCGGTAGGTGAGTTTGCGCACATCTTCTTTGGCGGGCATGCGCCCACGCTCAAAGACATCCTGCTGCTGTTCATCTACCTTGAGGTGCTGGCCATGGTCGGCATCTACTTCCGCACCCACCGTCTGCCGGTGCGCTATCTGGTGTACATTGCCATCACCGCGCTTACTCGCATCTTAGTGGTGGACGTGAAGGAAATGGATACCACGCAGATCATGGTGTACTCCGGCGCCATTCTCGTCCTCACTTTGGCCGTGCTTGTGCTTAAATTCGCCTCAGCACGTTATCCCAGCCAATCACCCACCGAATGAAACCTATGCGTTACGCCATCGTCGCGGCCATGGACAGCCGCCACCTCATCGGCCAGAACAACGCCTTGCCTTGGCATCTGCCGGCGGATTTGCAGCATTTCAAAAGCTTGACGATGGGCAAGCCGATCATCATGGGGCGCAAAACCTACACCAGCATCGGCCGCCCCTTGCCCGGGCGTACCAGCATCGTGCTCAGCCGCGAGCCGGGGCTTGAGCTGCCCGCTGGCGTATTGCTCGCCCACACCATGGCGGACGCACTCGACATGGCCGCTGATGCCGCACGTGGATTGGGTGTGAGCGAGGCGATGATCGTCGGCGGCGCCAATATCTATTTCCAAAGCCTGCCGTGGGTGGATCGCATGTACCTTACCTTGGTGCATGGTGAGTTCAGTGGTGACGCCTATTTTCCTGCCTATGATCGGCGCGATTTCGGCGTGTTGCATGAAGAACACCACCCGGCTGATGCGAAAAACCCTTGGGCGTACAGCTTCCTCACCTTGGAGCGCCGCCACGACGCGCGTACCAGCACGGTGAGTTTTAAGCGTTAACCTGCGCTGAAGTCATAAAAAAACCTCCCGCAAAGGGAGGTTTGATGTATCTATCTGGCACGCGGTCAACGTGCCTTTCCATCCATCACGCACGCATGCGGCGACGCGCCCATGCAAGCAGGGGGATGCCGAACAGCGCCAGTGTTTCCATGCCCGCCGCGCCACCGCCACCACTCACGGGTTGAGGGGCAGCGGCCGGAGTGATAGAGGTGAACGAGCCGTCCATGCC
>CAYOCG010000024.1:0-33472 GCA_964402435.1 uncultured Halothiobacillus sp.
GAATTTATTGGTGGCCAGAGAGGGAATCGAACCCCCGACACGGGGATTTTCAATCTCGCAACATCAGCACAACACAACATAACGCAGAAAATAGCAGCTTATAATTCAATGGGTTGTGCGTTTTTCGTATTGTAGCCTACCGCTAGATGTGGGCCTGAATTGCCCCTCAGTGCCCCACCAGTGCCCCATGGGGCAGTAGCCTATGAATGAAAAACCCGGCGCTTGGCCGGGCTTGCTGGCGGGCTACACGATGCCCTTGGTTATTTGCCCAAACTCTCGCAGTTGGGCGCGGTATTCCCTCAGCAGGCGCTTGAAGGAATCAGGCTTGCAGGCATTGCGACTGGATGCGGCCTTGCCTGCCTCAGTCCGTGGCCCGGTCGACTGCTCCCACGGCTTCCATCGCTGGATCAGTTCGGCTTGTCGTGCGCGGCGCTCGGGTGTCCAAGTCATGGGGCTTGCTCTCCAATAGTTCGGTTGGCTCGGAAATGGTTTTGCACGCGGGCGCGGGGGCGCTCCCGTTGTTCACTTGCTGATGGCCTTGGGCGATGTTCGCTTGCTTGGCAAAGATCACGGGCGGCTGTTTGATGCTCGCCAAGGTTTCCAGAGTGGCGCGACATTGGCTTTGCGCTCGCAGTGCCAGGCGCATGAAGCCCTCCAGGTTGGGCATGTGGGATTGCGCCATGCCCTTGCTTGTAAGACTGGCAAACAGGCTCTCCAGGGCGTTGGCTTGGGTCATCAGCATGGCCTCGATACGGGACAGGTCGCCAGACTGGACGGCGCTCGCATGGGATCGAAGCTCCGCGCTCATGTCGGCCCAGTCGATACGCTCCCGGCCTTGTTCCGTTTCAGCGGCGCGAATGACTTCCACGGCGCGGGTTTCGGGCAAGGCCAACACGGTTTGAATCTTTCGCCGGATTTCCTTCCCATCGTCACCCATGTTTGCTTTCACCTCCAAGGTATTGCGGGACTTTGCCGGGGTGGCTTTCTTGGTTCTGCGGGCGGCGGTCATAACTCGGTCTCCTTCGCGCTTGCTGCCTTCCAAGCTGTATCGGCAGGCTCACCCGCTCGGATGCGGCGCAGGAAGTCCAGCGCCTCGCCCTCACATGCGAAGCAAACCGAATCTATTAGACGGCCTCGATGAATCAGCATGGCCCGGCTCGGGATGGTCGGGCATAGCTGCCAGCCGTCCGGGTTGTTGGAGTAGTCCGAAGAAAGCAAACGCTTGAGGCTGGGCATATGACGCTTGAGGGCGTCCCGGTCTTCCGGTGTCAGGCGATGAACCGGATTCACCAGTAAGCGGCCCGCATCATCCAGGGCAAGGGCGAAGCCCCGGCCCTCCAGTTCCTCGATAAGCCCAAAGGCGGTCATTCGATGGCCCCCCATGCTTCGGCGTCTTCGGTAGTGCTGTTTTCTAGGTGGACAGGGTGGACAGGTGGATACAGCCAGGCAGAATGCGGGTTTGCGCTTGTCCACCCGGTTTCATCGGTGGTGGACAGGTGGACAGCCTCGCCCCCGTGGTGTCCACCTTGTCCACTGCCACCTTGAGCATGGTGGACAGCCTCTAGCCCTTGTTGCGGCTGGGTTTGTCCACTGTGTCCACCTTGTCCACCCGATTTCGAGGGCTGCCCGGTTTCTTCGTCGGACAGGATCGAATCCTTCACCGTGTACCAGCGGCCCCGGCCTAGCGGGGTGGATACTTGCGCCATTAGCTTTTTGTCATTGGTGAACAGGTGCCCGGCGTCTCGGATGGCTTGGGCAATGGTCTTCACGTCATGACCGGGCGCGGCCTCCAACAGGGCATCCTTAGAGAACATCCAGCGCCCCCCGGTTACGTCCCGGAATCCGGCGCGGTCGCGTACCTCTAGCCCGTCCGTCACGTCCTGAAAGCGTGCCCCATGTCGAAGGATGAAGGCGCGGACAGACTCTAGGATGCGCTCGCCATCCGTGCCCGTGGTGTTACTGCCCCAGCGGGCGGCGATGGCTTGCACAGCCTGCCATACGCGGGTGTCTTTGATCGGAAGCACGCCATGACGGGCGGCAAAGATTCCTGCCCATGCGATCAAGGCGAAGCGGCGAAGTGCTCGGATTTGCTCGGGGGCGTGGTGCGGGCGGGTCATCTTCGCCGTGGCCTTGTCCAAGTGTTCACGAACAGCGGCGCGGGCGGCTTGCGCGTCGGGATAGGTGGCAATGATGGCGGACAGGACGGCAGGCCCAGCGGTGCCATAGTTCACGGCGCAAGCCCGCTTGAGGCTTTGCACGAAGGCGGCGCGTTCATCGTCCGGCAGGTGTCCGGCGATGTTGTCCACCTCGATATCCAAGGCGCGATGCAACAGCCCGCCCTTGACCGGCCCGGCTTCGGACAGCTTGCCCTCGATACTCATTTCCCCGGTGGATATGGCGATGGTTCGCCAGGCGCGGGGCGCTTTCAGTTGCCTATCGGCAGACATGGCGGTTTTGCCTTGCCCTCCGGCTAGCTGATAGATCAGCGGGGCCATGTCCCGGTGTTGTCCGGCTCCCAGCTCATCCAGACACAGCGGAAGGTCGGCATGGGCTTCGGCCAATCCCTCCAGTCCGTTGCCGGTGGTGTTCCAGCGGCGTACAAAGGACAGCGCGGGCGCTTCGGCAGGATCAACCCCACAGCCCCACACGGACGCGGCAACCTGGGCAAGCGTGGTCTTACCGCGTGACGTGGTGCCCCATAGATGCACGATAAAGGAATCCCCGTCACCCAACAGCAACCAGGGCGCGGCCATGCCAGCGCAGGCCACGAACAGCAAGGCGTCATTGCCTGCTATGCGCTCGCCTATCTCCCGTTGCCAGTCTTCCAGCGTGCCGGATGTGTGAACGGTTGAAGCGGTCGGGCTGTACCGCTCGGGTTGATAGACAACCTGGGCATTGCCATCGGCAGTCAGTACCCGGTCGGGGAACACGAAGGCCAAGCCTCCGTCCCGCCGATCCATCCAGCCAAGACGGGGGGCGCTCGGGATGCGGCCCTCGGGTCTGTAGCTGGCAAGGTAAGCCACCATGCGGCGCTCCCTGCCTGGGATGATGCTTAGGCCCATGCCTGCCAGTTCACGGGCAAGGATGGCCGGGTCTTCGTGCAAGCGGGCGGCGGGGATGGCAAGTTGGCGGGGGCGTCCATCATGGTCGATAAATGCCAACAGACGGCCCCAATCGCCAGCGGTGCCAGTCGTCATACCGACAACCCATAGCGGCCCGGCGATGGCTTCGCGCTTGTCGCCTTCGTCATTCTTGCCGGGCTTGATCTCGAACACGCCAGCGCTCCCAATCTCCCAGCCATCCGGCGCGGCAATGCCTGCCCACGGTAGCGGGGCAACGTCGATTTCTTCATCACGCAGCATGGGCGGCCTCCTTTGCCTTGAACAGCGCCCACGGCTGGCGGTTGCCGGGCAGGATCAGCACGCGGGCGGCTCCGTCCCGAATCATGGCGCGGGCAGTACGTGCCAGGACTTCATCGGAAGCCTGCCAGCCAAGTAACAGGACAGGCGGCACGGCCAAGGTGCAAAGGCTCCAGTCGAAGCCCTCGGGCCATTGGTCAGGCGGTAGCAGCACGGCGGCGCGGGTATCCTCTCGGCAGGCATCCCATGCGCCTTCACCCGCATGAACCAACAGCGTGCCGAAGGCTGGAACACGGCCCCGCATGGGGGCGCTCAGGCGGTCACGGGCGCGGCGGTCGTAGGGTGGTCGCTTCATCGTGCCACCTCCCACAGCAGGCCAGACAAGCGGGCATGTGCGGAACACACAGCGCAGGTGCCACAGGCACGGCAGGTGCATGGGCGCATCAATATGGATTGCGGACGGCGGCGGGTGGTGTAAGCTGTACCTGCAAGCCCTTCACGGACGAAGCCTCCACCAGAACCCCGCCCGCCAGCGGGGTTTCTGCTTTCTTGGGTCGGGCTCATATCAGCCCCTCCCGGCAATCACGGCGGCGCGGCCCGCCTTGATTCCCTCGATGAACTCGGCACGGTCAAACAGCAGCTTGCGCCCGAAGCGATAGACGCCAGGTAAGTCGTGGCCCTTGGTGAAGATCAGGTGACGCACTCCGCCCGGTGTCAGGGCAGGCTCCGCCTCGCAGAGTTGTGGCAGGGTCAGCAGGGACGGCGCGGGCGGCTGAATGGCCCCGGCGATGATTTCAGGACTTGCGGCGGTGTTTTGAAGTTGCATGGATGCCCCCAATCACGTTTGTGAATCGCCGTGGTGTTCGGCTTGTGGGCATCGTGCTGTCTGGGTGTGCTGCAATCACCGCAACAGCGGTACAGGTTGCCGCAATTGCGGTAAGGGTCAGGTTGATTTCAGGCTTCGGTTTGCAGCGGCAAACTTGCCTTCAAGCGTCCTATCTGAAATGCCGGGCTTGTCACCATAGTGGGCAAGCAATGCACTGATGATGGCGGACTGATTAGCGAACACTGATTGCGGCTTGCCTGATGGGGTTTCACCAAGCATCAGCCCCAGAAGCCCGCCGATGATGTTCAGGAAGGTGGTTTCCGCCTTCTCTCCCGGTGCCCCCATTTTTTCCACCATGGCCCGCAGCGTGTCACGCTCCCCTAGCAACCTATCCCTTTCCGCCATGATTTCTCGGCTCAAAGCCAAAACCCTCTCTCTTTCGGCCTCCAGTGCCGTCAACTTGGCGTGCAGGGCGGTAAAGGTTTGAACGTCGATTACCGCATGGGTATTGCGCTCCACTTCATCAAAAAGGAAGGCGGGCTTTTGGTCTGGGTAGTGTTTCGCCATCCATTCTTTCAGGTCGGCATGTCTTACGGTTCTTCGATATGAGGCCACATGCTCCCCCTTCTGCACGGGCTTTCCGTCCCGCCCGTGTTGCAAACCATGCTCGAAAGCGTCCAGTATCTTCTCAACATTCAGACGCAGGCACGGCCAAGAGGGAAACTGCCCGGGTAATGGGATATGCACCCCATGATGGGCCATGCTCGCCAGAATTGAGGCTTCATGCTCGATAAGCCCGCACCAACGAATAGCCGCTTCAATCGGGCTGTAATACGGTTTCTCCAAGGCGTTGCAGCTTTTCGGGTTGTAGCCATCTTGCCCGGCTTTGGCTTCCCACGGCTTTTGCATCATCGTTCCCTCTCGTTACTTACCAAACACAGCAGCGGCCATGCGCTCGACCAGCGCGGTCTTATGCCCATGGGTCAGGTGCGAATACCGCATGACCATGGCAAGGGTCTTGTGCCCGAGAATGTCGGCAATCTCCCTAAGCCCGGCCCCGTTCATCGCCAGATAGGACGCGGCGGTGTGTCGCAGGTCGTGAAAGTGGAAGTCCACCAGCCCGGCCCGCTTCATGGCGGTGCGCCACGGGCGCTCAATATCCAAGGGCTTGCCTCGGGTGGTTGCCAGCCTGCCGGGGAATACCAGCGCGGAACCGTCCAGGGGGCGAACCTTGGCCCATTCCCGCATGGCTTCCAGCGCAGGCCCGACGAGCGGCGCGGCGCGTGTCTCGCCATTCTTGGTTTCGTGCAGGGTCAGGGCTTGGCGGGTCAGATCAACGTCCCGCCAGCGCAGGCCCATGATTTCCCCTTTCCGCGCCCCCGTGGTCAGGGCAACCAGCACAATCAGGCGAAGCTCGGGCGTTTCGCTTTGCTCGCAGGCTTGCAGCAGCGCGGCGCGTTCATCGTCGGACAGGTAGCGCACGCGGCCCCGGCTTTCCGCGCCACGGGTCACGCGCTCGCATGGGTTGGCATCCATCCAGCCCCACTCATTCACGCAGGCGGTGAATACCGGGGACAGTGCGGACAGGTAGCGATTCACCCGCGCATCGGACAGGAACCGCTCGGGGGCGTCGGGCTTGGGCTTCTTGCCCCTGGGCTTGATGGGCGTGGCCTTGAGGGTGTCCCGGTATTCACCAATCTTGGCGGGCGTCATGTCGGCAAGGAACAGCGCCCCCGCCTCGCTCTCCCACCAGCGCAACAGGCGGTCACGTCCAGCGGCATCTTTCAGCCTGGGCAGCATGTCCCGGCGATAGCGGGCGATGGCATCGGCCAAGGTGCGCTTTTTCGCTTCGGCATGTTTGAAGTGTCGCCCCTCGCGTATCGCGGCCTCGGTTTGCGTGCCCCAGCGTTTCGCGTCAGTCAGGCGGTCAAAGGTCGCAGTCTGGGTCGGGTGGCCCTTCAATCGCACCTTCACCCGATAGGACACGATGCCTTGGGCGTCGGTACGCTTTTCGATGCTGGCCATGGATCAGCCCTCCAAGGTCGGAAGGCGGGCGGCATGTAGAATGGCGCTTGCCATGTGGTGAACCTCTCACTCAGGTTTGCCGGATGGTCGGGCCGGTTGGTGGTGGTACACCTTCCGGCCTTTTTCACGCATGAAACGATAGCCCACGGCACAAAACAACGCAACACGGGATAAAACATCCCGTGGCCAAGTCACGCAAGACATTGTTTCCATTGGCTAGAAATGTCGCCAATCCTCACCATGGGGCACTCACGGGGCATCAAGGGGCAAAAACGGGTGCGCATGGTCGCCCTTGGGCATGTCTGGAATCGAGGCGAGAAAGTGCCCCAGCGGGACAATCGAGAAGGGAAAGCCGGACGGCTTGATGTGGTGGATTGCGGCTTGGTCTTGCCGTTTAGTGCCCCGCCAGTGCCCCACGGAAATGAAAAAGCCCGCATGAAGCGGGCTAAGTCATTGAATCTTATGGTGGCCAGAGAGGGAATCGAACCCCCGACACGGGGATTTTCAATCCCCTGCTCTACCAACTGAGCTATCTGGCCTTTGGAAGGCGCGTATTAAATACATATGACCGCAGCGCGTCAAGGCTTTTGTGCATGCACATTCGCACTCGATGCGCGTTGATGTTTCCGCTGGATGAGCCTCCGTTGTATGCTTGCCGCATTCGTGATTCGACGACAACGCTTATTCAATGAACCTGCCCTTTCGCGCGCAAGAAGAGCCTTCGCTCGGTTTTGCACTCAACCCTGAACCTCAACGCTCTGCCCCCGCCTTCGAGCGAGTGGCGGAAGTGCGGCGTGATACGCTGGAAACCCGGGTGCGGGTGCGGGTCAACCTTGACGGCGCGGGGCGCGGCACGTTCCGCACCGGCGTGCCGTTTCTTGAGCACATGCTCGATCAGATCGCGCGACACGGTTTGCTGGATCTGGATGTGGAATGTGATGGCGATCTGCACATCGACGATCATCACAGCGTGGAAGACATCGGCATCACTCTCGGCATGGCGCTGGCGCAAGCCGTGGGCGAGAAGCGCGGCATTCGTCGCTATGGCCATGCGTATGTGCCACTGGATGAAGCGCTGTCCCGCGTGGTGATCGATCTTTCCGGCCGGCCTGGCCTGCAATTTCATTGCGAGTTCACCCGCGCCACCATCGGTGCGTTCGAAACGCAGCTCGTGCTGGAGTTTTTCCAGGGCTTCGTCAATCACGCCAAGGCGACGCTGCACATTGATAACCTGCGCGGAGTCAACGCCCATCACCAGGCAGAGACGATTTTCAAGGCCTTTGGTCGTGCGCTGCGCATGGCTTGTGAGGCCGATCCGCGCATGGGCGATGCCTTGCCCTCCACCAAGGGTGCGCTGTAAGAGTCATCCGCATGAACAAGGTCGTGGTGGTTGATTACGGAATGGGCAATTTGCGCTCGGTGGCCAAAGCCATCGAGCACGTCGCCCCGACGAACGTTCAGGTGGTGGTCAGCGGCGATCCGCGTGATCTGGCCTCAGCCGAGCGCATCGTTTTTCCCGGACAGGGTGCGGCGCGTGACTGTATGCTGGAGCTCAAGCAACGCGGCTTGCATGATGAGCTGTTGCGTGCCGCGGCGAACAAGCCTTTTCTTGGCATCTGCATGGGCATGCAGGTGCTGATGGCGCATAGCGAGGAAAACGACGGCACACGCTGCCTTGGCCTGTACCCGGGTGAGGTGCGTTTTTTTGGCCATGATTTGCACAACGCACAAGGCGCGAAACTGAAGATTCCGCACATGGGCTGGAACCAGGTACGCAAGCTGCGCGAGCATGCGATTTTGGCCGACATCGCGGATGGCGAGCGTTTTTATTTCGTACACAGCTACCACGTGGTGCCGGCCGAGCCTAGCCTTGCCTTGGCCAGCACCGATTACGGCCAGCCGTTTGTCGCCGCCATTGCGCAAGACAATGTGGCCGCGGTGCAGTTTCACCCTGAAAAAAGCGCGCAGGCCGGTTTGCGCCTGCTCAGCAATTTCCTGCATTGGCAGCCCTGATTATGTTTGAACTCGACCGAGGATTGTTGTCACCATGTTGCTGATTCCTGCCATCGACCTGAAAGAAGGCCAATGTGTTCGCCTGCGCCAGGGGCGCATGGACGATGACACGGTGTTTTCCAGCGACCCGGTGGCAGTGGCGGCACGCTGGGTGGAAGCGGGTGCCAGGCGCTTGCACCTAGTCGATCTGGATGGCGCGTTTGCCGGCAAGCCGAAGAACCGCGAGGTGATTCGCGCGATTGCCGAAGCCTTCCCCGAGCTGCCGATTCAGGTGGGCGGCGGCATTCGTGATGAGGCGACCGTGGATGCGTATCTGAACATCGGCGTGAAATACGCCATCATCGGCACCAAGGCGGTGACCACGCCGGGGTTTGTCAGCGATTTGTGCGCCTCGTTTCCTGGGCACATCATCGTCGGCCTAGATGCCAAAGACGGCAAGGTGGCCACCGAAGGCTGGTCCAAGCTATCGCATCACGACGTGATCGACATGGCCAAACAATTTGAGCGCTACGGTGTGGAAGCGATCATTTACACCGACATCAGCCGCGACGGCATGATGCAAGGCGTGAATGTGGAGGCTACGGTGCGTCTGGCGCAAGCGGTGAACATTCCGGTGATCGCCTCAGGCGGCGTGACCTCGATCCACGACATCGAGCGCCTGTGCGCCGTGGCCGACGAAGGCATTGCCGGCGTGGTCATCGGTCGAGCTCTTTACGAGGGCGGGCTGGATCTTGCCGAGGCGCAGAAGCTTGTGGATGCGAGCTGCGCGGGCTGATCGTGGCCGGGCGTCAGGTTCTTTGTCGTTCTGCTAATCTCCTGTCGAATCCCTGTTGCTGCGCTTTGCTTGGAGGAACCTGCCATGCACAACACTGAACGCGACGATGCCCCTAAAGATCTGGTGATAGCCGACGATGTTTCGGCGCGTGAGCTGTTGCACAAGGTCGATAGCTTGGGTCTGCGCATCGAGCAGCGCCGCCCAGGCAAACCCATCGTCTGCGAGGTGGTCGGTTCCTCGCCATTGGAGCTTGTGGTGGTGATCGAACATGACAACCACACGCACACCCTACAAGCCCTGCGCGCACTGCACGAAGGTGAGGAGATGGTGCTCAAGCGCCGCGGCGGTGACGCCAGCGTGCACGCCACGCTATTCCACTGCCGCAAGGCGCAGCGCGCGGAAGATCATCCGCAACTGCATCTTGCCAACCTGCGCATTACCCAAGGATCGCTTTAACGTGCTCGCCAAACGCATCATTCCCTGTCTTGACGTCGCCGAAGGTCGTGTAGTCAAAGGCGTGCAGTTTCTCGGCCTGCGCGATGCCGGCGACCCGGTGGAAATCGCCCGCCGCTACGATGCCGAAGGCGCAGACGAGATCACGTTTCTCGACATCTCCGCCAGCCATGAGGGGCGGGACACCATCGTGCATGTGGTCGAGCGTGTGGCGGATGAAGTCTTCATTCCTCTCACGGTAGGCGGTGGCATTCGCAGCATGGCCGATGTGCGCCGCCTGCTCAATGCCGGTGCGGACAAAATCTCCATCAACACCGCCGCCGTGCACAACCCTGACTTCGTGCGTGAAGCCGCCGACAAAGTGGGTAGTCAGTGCATCGTGGTGGCCATCGACGCCAAGCGCGTCTCGCAGGATGGTGAGCCGCTGCGCTGGGAGATTTTCACCCACGGCGGACGCAAGCCGACCGGGCTGGATGCGCTGCAATGGGCGCGGCAGATGGCCGACTTCGGTGCCGGCGAGTTGTTGGTCACCAGCATGGATCGTGACGGCACACGCGCCGGGTTTGATCTGGAACTGATGGCGCGCATCTCGGACACCGTCGAGGTGCCGATCATCGCCTCCGGCGGAGTCGGCAACCTCGATCACCTCAATGATGGCATCCTCAAGGGCAAGGCGGATGCCGTGCTCGCCGCCAGCATCTTCCACTTTGGTGAATACACGGTGCAACAAGCCAAAGAGCATATGGCGCAGGCCGGTATCGAGGTGCGCCTATGAGCTATCTCGATGAGGTGCGCTGGGACGACAAGGGTCTGATCCCGGTGATTGCGCAAGACGCGCACAGTGGGCGCGTGCTGATGTTTGCCTGGATGAACCGCGAAGCACTGCAACAGACGGTCGAAAAAGGCGAGGCGGTGTACTGGTCACGTTCGCGCAACCAGTTATGGCACAAGGGCGAGACCTCCGGGCATGTGCAAAAAGTGCGCGAGATTCGCCTTGACTGCGATAACGATGTCATCCTGCTGGCCATCGAGCAGCAGGGCGGCATTGCCTGCCATACCGGACGTCAAAGCTGCTTTTACTCCCGCCTGGACAACGGCGCCTGGGTGCCCGTCGATCCCGTGCTCAAAGACCCCAAAGACATTTACGCATGAACAGCATCCTCGACCAACTGCACGCCGTGCTCGAAGCACGCAAGCAGGCAGCGCCCGATTCGTCCTATGTGGCCAGCCTGTACGCCAAAGGCCGTCCGGTGATTGCCAAAAAACTCGGTGAAGAAGCCGCCGAAACCATCATTGCTGCCATGCAGGACGACCGCGCGGCACTGGTGTACGAAACCGCCGATCTTTGGTTCCACAGCATGGTGTTGCTCGCCGAAGCCGGCCTCTCCCCGGACGATGTGCTCAACGAACTCGCCCGCCGCTTCGGCCTGTCGGGTCTTGAGGAAAAAGCCAGCCGTCACACGGGCTGATCATTCCCCCACCAAAATCTCGCCGCTGCAGGGGTATCCACCCCCGGCTTGGCTTGCCTTGCGACCATTTCTACAAAAATTCGATAGATTGAGCCCCAAAACGAGCTTAATTGATCGAATTTTTCGATAGATTCGCCCCCTTCGCGGCAGAGCAGGGCGTGTTTTTTTGTGCAGTTCGGCATTGCGACTGTCATGTTCCTTGCCAATAATCCAGTCACCCCGCTTTCTGGCTGCTTCCCCATGCGCAAGACTCTCCCGCTCGTCGTTTTTATCGTGCTCCTGCTCAGCGGACTCGGCTGGTGGTTGACTCAGTCCAAGTCACCGTCACCCTTACCTGATGCAACGCCCAGCACCGTCAGCGCAGCCAACGATCAGCCAGGCAGCGTGCGCAGTGGCACACTGACCGCCGTCATCCCACCCGAGCAGGGCGACCCCACCCAGCTGCGCGTGCAGCGCACGCTGATCGACCCCAATAGCGATAACCGCGAGATTTGCCTGATCTTTTCCGCACCGCTGGAGAGCAGCGCGCGTTATGCCGATTACCTGCAGATGGAGCCCGCAACCAAGCTGGATGTGCGCGTGGATGGCGCCCGGCTGTGTCTTGCCGGTCTAAGCTTTGGCACAGACTATCAGCTTGAACTGCGCGCCGGCCTGCCCGCCCAGAACGGGCTGAAGCTTGCCGAAGCACAGACCCTGCCGCTGACTCTTGGCGATCGCGTGCCGTCCGTACGTCTGGGGGCGGGCTACATCTTGCCTGCGCAACGCGACGACGGCTTGCCGGTGAACACGGTCAACGTCAGCGAACTGAATCTCAAGCTTTACCGCGTGGGTGATCGCCTCCTGGCACGCATGCGCCAGGATTTTGTCGATGAGCGCAGCATCTACCCGTATCAGGCGCAGCAAATCGGTGAGGACGAAGGCCGTCTGGTGTGGAGCGGCAGCATGGCCATCAAAGCGGCTCGCAACACCTCCACCACCTCGCTCATCCCCATCCAGGAGGCGATTGGTAAACGTGAGCCGGGCGCGTATTTGCTGGTAGCCAGTGATGCAGCGCGTGACAAGACCGAGGACGCCGAGAGTTACGACGATGAAGAAGGCGAGCAGGGACGCATGGCGGCGCAATGGCTGGTACGCTCGGATCTTGGCCTGACCTCGCTGCGTGGTGCAGACGGCCTGACCGTACTGACGCGCTCACTGGACAGTGCGCTGCCGCTTGCCGGCGTCAAGCTCAGCCTGATCGCGCGCAACAACGATGTGCTGGGCGAAACGCTCACCGATGCGCAAGGCGTGGCGCACTTCCCTGCGGGATTACTGCAAGGGCAGGGCGGCATGGCGGCGGTGATGGTCATGGCGTATCAGCAGGATGATTTCAACTTCCTCGATCTGCGCCGCGCGCCTTTCGACTTGTCGGATCGCGGCGTGGACGGGCGTGCGCCCGCCGGTGCGGTGGACGCCTTCCTCTACCTTGATCGCGGCATCTATCGCCCGGGCGAGACGGTACAACTCGGCGTACTGGCGCGCGATGCCAACGCCAAAGCGATCAACGACGGCACTTTGGTGCTCAAGCTCATCCGCCCCAATGGTCAGGAGGCACGCCGCAGCACGCTCAAGATGCAAGGCGATGGCGGCGCCACGCTGAGCGTTCCCCTGCCGCTGACCGCGGCGCGTGGTGGTTGGGAAATCACCGCACACACCGACCCCGAGGCCGCCCCGGTCGGGCGGGTAAGCTTCGAGGTGCAGGATTTTGTGCCGCAGCGCCTCGCGCTCACTGTGCTGGACAAACCCGCTGCCCTGCGTGCCGGCGAAGCCTTCAACCTGCCGCTGGAGGCGCGCTTTCTGTACGGCGCGCCCGCCGCCGCCCTCAGTGGCGAAGGTGATTTGATCGTCGAACTCGACCCCAACCCCTTCCCCATGCACAAGGGCTTCTACTGGGGCATCGAGGACGAGGTCTTTGCCGGCGAGCGTGTCGCGCTGACGCTGGACGATACCGACGCCCAAGGCAAAACCGTCGCACGCGGCGAGGTGCCGGCCAACCTCAGCAGTAGCCGCCCGTTGCGTGCCGACATCGCGTTGGCCATCCGCGAACCCGGCGGACGCGCCACCGGCGAGCATGTATTCGTGCCGCTGTTCACCCGCCCGCTGGCGATTGGCCTACGCCCGACCTTCGACGGCGCGGCACGCGATGGCAGCGACGCCAGTTTTGAGCTGATCGTGGTCGATGCGCAAGGCAAGCCGCAGACCCTCAAGGGACTGGACTACCGCTTTGTCAAAGATGAATCGACCTGGCAATGGCACCGCCGCGACAACCAATGGCGCTATGAACGCATCAACCGCGAGCGGGAACTGAGCAGCGGACGCATCGACGTGGGCAGCGACAAACCCGCCGCGCTCAAGCAGCCGGTGCGCTGGGGCAGTTACCGCCTGATTGTGCGCGACCCGGCCAGCGGCGCGCAGAGCAGCCTGCGTTTCTATGGCGGCTGGTATGGCGAGGCCACCGCTGAACGCCCGGATCGCCTGCCGCTTGCCGCCGACAAAGCTGGTTATGCCGTGGGCGAAACGGCGCGCGTGCGCATCGACAGCGAATTTGCCGGTCAAGCCTTGCTGGTGATTGCCAATGAGCGCGTGCACGAGGTGCGCAATATCAGCGTACCGGCAGGCGGCACGGAGGTGAGCATTCCGGTGCGCGGGGAGTGGGGCGCGGGCGCCTATGCCCTGGTTACCTTGTACCGCCCCATGCGCGACAAACTCGGCCATGCGCCGGTGCGTGCCGTCGGCGTCGCCTGGCTGGGGCTGGATGCCCAGGCGCGCACGCTCAAGGTGCGCATCGACACGCCGCCAAAAATCGCGCCGCGGCAAAGCGTGCGCGTGCCCGTCACCGTCGAAGGGCTGGGCAGTGGGCAGACTGCGCACCTCACCTTGGCGGCGGTGGATCAGGGCATTTTGCAACTCACCCGCTTCAAAACCCCTGCACCGCAAGCGCATTACCTCAGCAAGCGCCAGCTCGGCGTCGGCATGCGCGACGACTACGGCCGGCTGATCCGCGGCCTGGATGCCAGCGGCGAAAACCAGGGCGGCGATGCCGATGGCGGCAAGGGTCTGGACGTGGTGCCCACGCGCACCGTGGCGCTGTTCTCCGGATTGGTGCGCACCGATGCGCAGGGCAAGGCCGAAGTCACTCTCGATATTCCGGATTTTCAGGGCGAGTTGCGCCTGATGGCGGTGGCCTTCAACGCAGAAAAAATGGGCTCCGGCGAAACGCGCATGACGGTAAGGGATCCGCTGGTGGCTGAGCTGATCCTGCCGCGCTTTCTCGCCCCCGGCGATGAGAGCCGCCTGACCGCGCTGCTGCACAATGTGGAAGGCACACCCGGCAGTTATCAACTGCGCATCGAAGCCAGCGGCGCGGTGCAGGGCGACAAGGCCGCCACCTTGCTGGAGCGGCGCATTGAACTTGCCGCCGGTCAGCGCGAGGTCTTCACCGTGCCGCTAAGTGGCAAGGAGGTGGGCATCGGTCAGGTGGTGCTCGATTTGCAAGGGCCTAAACAAAGTGATGGCCAAGTCTTCCACGTGACCCGCGACTGGCCGATTCAGGTGCGCGCACCGCAAGCGGTGCAAAGCGTGCAGGACACCGCCCTGCTGCCGGCGGGACAAAGCATCACGCTGGATGATCGCTTGCTGCACGGCTTCCTGCCGGGCAGCGTGCAGGTGGCACTCAGTCTGTCGCGTTTTGCCGGGATGGATGTGGCCGGATTGTTGCGCTGGATGGATCGTTACCCCTTCGGCTGTCTGGAGCAAACCAGCAGCCGTGCCATGCCGCTTTTGTATTTCAACGAGATGGCGAAAAGCGTTGGCGCACGTGAAGACCGCGGGCTGGACATGCGCGTGCAGGTCGCCATTGACCATATCCTGGCCATGCAGCAGGTCGATGGCAGTTTCAACATGTGGGGGCCATGGGGCAGTGCCGCCGATCCGTGGATTGGCGTGTTTGCCAGCGATTTCCTGCTACGCGCTGCGGACAAAGGCTTCGACGTGCCCAAGGCACCGCGTGAACTGATGCTGCAATGGCTACGCCGCGACGCCCTGCGGCACGAGCGCAGCGATGTGCGCGCGTATGCGGCGCTCTTGCTGGCACGCTTGGGCCAAATCAATGCCAGTGACTTGCGCTACGTCCATGACCAGAACCCGCCGAGCGAACCCTTGGCCTGGGCACAGCTCGGCGCAGCACTGGAGGCGATTGGCGAGCGCACACGCGCCAACAACGCCTTTAATCAGGCGAAGTCGCTGCTCGCGACACCCAACAGTTACAAACCCGCGCCGTATGGCTCGCATCTGCGCGATGTGTATGCTGTGGCCGCCACCTTGGCGCAGGCCGGTCGCGCCGCCAGCGTGCCGGCCATACTGGCGCTGGATAAACGCGGCCAAGATGCCAATATGCTGGACACCACCACAACGCAGGAAAAGGCGTGGATGCTGCTCACCGCGGCAGACATGGCGCGCCACGGCGGCAACATCGCCGTGGACATCAATGGCCAGCCTGCACCCAAGGGCGATCCGTCCACGCTCACGCTGGATCCCAGCACGCTGAACACCACGCGCCTGCACAACGTTGGCGAAAGTGATGTCTTCCGCATGCTTTCGGTGGAAGGCGTACCCAGCACGCCTCTGCCCGCGCTGAGCAATGGCATTCGCCTGAGCAAAGCGCTGTACACCCTTGATGGCAAGCCACAGGCGCTGGACAAGCTCAAACGCAATGACCGCGTGGTGGTGGTCATTGAAGGCGGGGTGACGGAAAAGACCTCCGGTGATTACGCTGTGCTCGACCTTTTACCGGCAGGACTGGAGATTGAAGGCATGCTGCGTCCCGAACAGCCCGGCTATGCCTGGCTGGGTGAGCTCAGCGAGGCGCAGATGCGTCAGGCGCGAGATGATCGCTACCTTGCCGCCTTGAGCATGCCGAACTACACCGTGGATCGCTCCGACCCGAGCTACCCGGTGCGGAATTACAGCGCGGAAATCTGGCACTTCAAGCTGGCCTATGTGGGTCGCGCCGTCACACCGGGGCGCTTCGTGCTGCCGGCGGCAAACATGGAGCACATGTACGCCCCGCGCATTCGCGCACGCACAAGCATGGGATCACTGACGATTGCGGAGTAAGCATCGCCTTACGCTGATCGTTGCCTTTTGCGCGCTGGGAGTGCTGCTGGCGCTGGGAGCTTATCTTCTACAGCGTCACGTCACGCCCTGGGCGCAGCCAGCCCAGCCATCGCGGACAGCGCATCTGGCGCAACTGCTCAGCCTGAGTACCCTGGTGCCGCCCGATCTGTCGCGCGTGCGCCAGCACTCCAGTCTGGTGCTTGATCGGCAAGGGCGGGTGCTGCGCGCCTTTCCAAGTCCGGATGATACCTGGCGCCTACCCACGCGGGTGGACGAGGTCGATGGCCTGTATCTTGCCATGCTCAAGGCCAGCGAAGATCAGCGCTTCGACCTGCACCCGGGCGTCGATCCGCTCGCCATGCTGCGCGCGCTGGCGCAGGCGCTCAAACACGGCGAAATCATCTCCGGCGCATCGACGCTGAGCATGCAAAGCGCGCGCCTGTTGCAGCCCAAGCCGCGCACCTGGCGCGCCAAGTTGAGTGAAGCGGCACGCGCGCTGCAACTGAGTCTTCTTTTCGGACGCAAGGGCGTGCTGGAGATCTATCTCACGCTGGCGCCCTTTGGCGGCACCGTGGAGGGCGTGCAAGCCGCATCGTGGATCTGGTTCGGCCACGACGCCTCACGGCTCACACCCGCCGAAGCCGCCTTGCTGGTCGCCCTGCCGCAATCGCCTGAGCGCCTGCGCCCGGATCGTAACCCCAGCGCGGCAAAGAAAGCGCGCGACCGCATCCTGCAACGCATGGTGCAACGCGGTGTGTTGCAATCCGAGGTCGCTCAAGCCGCCATGCAGGAGCCGCTGCCACGCTTTCAACGCAGCTTGCCGCGCCACGCCGCGCATCTGGCCGAACGCTTGATCCACGCCCCCGGGCAGGTGGTGCACACCTGGATCGATCGCGCCCTGCAACAGCGTCTGGAGCAACTGGGGCAAAGCTGGCGTGACACACTGGATGCCGACAGTGACCTTGCCGTGGTGGTGCTGGATGGTCATCGGCTCATCGCCCACCTCGGCAGCAGCGACTGGCAAGCCCGTCAGCTTGATCTCTCCACCGCCGTCCGCTCCCCGGGCTCCACACTCAAACCTTTGATTTACGCCCTGGCCTTCGATGATCTCGCCCTGCATCCGGCCACCTTGATGGACGACCTACCGCAACGCTTTGGCGACTGGCAACCGCGCAATTTCGATCAGCAGTTTCACGGCACACTCACCGCGCGTGAAGCCCTGCAACGCTCGCTGAACATCCCTGCGGTGCAAGCCTTGGAGCGCGTTGGGCCCATGCGTTTTGCCGCCCTGCTGCAACGCTGCGGCGCACGGCTGGAGTTTCCCACGCGCGACGACCCGGGTCTGCCGCTGGCGCTTGGAGGAGTAGGCATCCGCCTGATGGATCTGGCCATGCTCTATGCCGGGCTCGGCCAGAGTGGGCGCATCCAGCCGCTCGCGCTGCGCCAGGGCGACGCAGCCGACGCCCACTGCCAGTTGGTCGGTGCAACCGCCGCCTACAGCGTATTGGACATTCTGCAACACAGTCCGCTGCCCGAGGGTGTCGCCTCGCTGCGCGGCACCCAACGTCCGCGCAGCATCGCCTTCAAAACTGGCACCTCGTATGGCTTTCGCGATGCCTGGACGGTGGGTGTGTCCACGCGTTACACCGTGGCGGTGTGGGTGGGACGCGCCGACGGCGGCGCCACACCCGGTCGACTGGGACGGGTGGCCGCCGCACCTTTGATGTTCCGTGTCTTCGACCTGCTGCCACCGGAGGCGAACACCCGCCCCCCCCCTGCTGACGCACAGCACCCCCTGTTGCAAGGGCGCCCACCGCCCGCGCTGGCTCGGCTGACCGCGCCCGACAGCACCGCCGCAGCGCACATACGTCCATTGCGCATCCTGTTTCCACCGCACGGCAGCAGCGTGGAACTCGTGGGCGAAGGCATTGCACTTCAGGCACAGGGTGGCCAACCGCCTCTGCGTTGGGTGATCAATGGCGTGCCTTTGGAAGAAAACAGCCGTGTTTGGCGTACCACGGACAGCGGCTTTGCCCATCTGGTGGTGCTGGATGCCACGGGTCAACGTGCGGAAAGCCGCATTCGCGTGCTGCCCGCAGAGTAAAGCGAGACCCCATGCTGAATCGCTTCGCAAGTTTCTGTATCATGGCCGCCTAATGTTCGTTGTTACTACTTGAGGATCGACCCCATGGGCGCGTTTAGCATCTGGCATCTTTTGATCGTTCTGGTCATCGTCATCCTGCTGTTTGGCACCAAGCGCCTGAAGAGCATTGGTGGCGATCTGGGCAATGCCATCAAGGGCTTCAAGCAAGCGGTGAAAGACGAGAGCAAGGACGAAGACGGCAAGCCCGCCGACAACGCTGCTGCGCAAACCAGCGCGCAGAATCTGCCACCGCAGCAAGGTCAGGCCAGTGCCCAGCCCCGCGTGATCGAAGGCGAAGCCACCCGCGAGCCGCCGAAGTCTTGAGCCTTGACGGCTCTGTGCGCCAAGGATTCCCTTGGTGCAATCATCTCATTTGAGTTGGCTGCATGTTTGACTTGAGCTTCTGGGAAATCCTGGTCATCGGCATCATTGCCGTGATCATTGTCGGGCCTGAACGCTTGCCCGGCATGGCTTACAGCGCCGGAAAATGGATCACCAAAGTCAAACGCTTCATTTCCAACGCCAAAGCAGAGATGGAAAGCGAGTTCAACACCGCCGAACTGCGCCAGATGCTCAACGCGCAGGAAGAAGAAATGCAAAAGCTGCGCAAGCTGATGGAAGACACGCGCCATGACGTGGAACAGAGTCAGCATCTCCTCACCCAGTCGGTGGAGGAGGCAGCGCAGGCGGTGCGTGAGGCGGGCAAGACTGCGAGCAGCCCGGCAACAACGGCCACCGCCAAGCTTGCTGAAGAGCCGACAGCAACAGCCCCCACGCCGCCCATGGCTGCGCCAAATCCGGCCACAACCGATGCCAGCGCCCCCGCTCCGACGGTCGTCAGCACGGACGCGCCGCTGCGCGTGGCCACGCACGACTCCGTGGAAGATGAAATGCAGGCGCTCAGTCAATCGCTGGGCGAGACCCTGCACCGGCCGAATTTTGGTGGCAACACGCCCGAACCCGCCGCCCCACCCAAGAGCGCCGCATGAGTTCCAAGACCAACCCCGGCTCCACGCCTGACAGTGATTCCCCCACCCTGTCCGAAGGCATGAAGGCGTTTGTCGCGCACTTGATCGAGCTGCGCGATCGTTTGTTGCGCGCCGTGATTGCCGTCATTGTTCTTATGGTGGTGCTCTTTCCCTGGGCAAGCGAGCTGTTCACCATTTTTGCCACGCCGGTGCTGAAAAGCCTGCCCGAAGGGCAAAGCATGATTGCCACCGGCGCCATTTCACCTTTCTTCATCCCGATCAAACTTGCCGCGCTGGCCGCGGTGTTTATCGCCATGCCCTACATCCTCTACCAGTTATGGGCCTTCATTGCCCCGGGGTTGTATCAGCACGAAAAACGCCTCGCCCTGCCGTTGGTCGTGTCCAGCTCGGTGCTGTTTTACATTGGCGCCGGCTTTGCCTATTTCATCGTCATTCCGGCGGTGTTTCATTTCATGGCAATGTTCGCGCCGCAAGGCGTGTCCTTCATGCCGGACATTGGCAGCTACCTGGACTTCGCCATCACCCTGTTCTTTACTTTCGGTCTGTCCTTTGAAGTGCCGGTGGCCGTGGTGCTGCTTGCCATGCTCGGCATCGTCACCCCGGATCAACTCGCCGAAAAACGGCGTTACGCCATTCTGGTTGCCTTCATCATTGGCGCCATTTTCACGCCGCCGGACATCCTCTCGCAGTTCATGCTCGCCATACCGGTGTGGATGTTGTACGAGCTCGGCATTCTCGTTGCGCGCATCATGACCAAGAACAAGGCGCGGGAGGAAGATGAAGAAGAATCCGCGCCCAATCTGACCGCACCCGCGGCGGCCGCCGCCTTACCCGCTGCAGGCAGCGTAGGCGAATTACGTGCCGATGAAGTCCACGCAGAGCCACAGACACCAACTCCGGCTGACGGTGATGCCACAGCGCATGACAGCTTCGATGCTGACGACGAATTCGCCCGTGCTGAGGAAGCGGAGCGCCGTTTGAATGAGCACTCACCGGAAACCGTCACGGAACATGACGCACATACCGCCGTCACATCGCAGGGCGATCATGACGTGCCGCTGGTGGAACGCGATGACCGCAACACCCCCTTGCAGCACGGCGTAACGCCTGACAGCGACAAACCCTCTTCTCCATCGACTTAACGTTTGAACCTCCACGTACTCCATGCCACATTCGCTTGCCCCCCGTTCCCCCGTCGTTCTCATCATTCTTGACGGCGTCGGCCTCAACCCGAGCCGCACCAACAATGCCGTCGCCCTGGCCAATACGCCGCGCCTCGATGCGCTGATGGCGCATCACCCGCATACCGTGCTCGAAGCCTCCGGTCGCGCCTGCGGCCTGCCGGATGGGCAGATGGGTAACTCCGAAGTGGGGCACCTCACCCTCGGTTGCGGCGAGCTGCACCGTCAGGATCTAGTGCGCATTGACGACGCCGTGGCCGACGGCAGCTTTTTTGAAGTGCCTGCCTTGGTTGCCGCGGCGCAAAAATCGGCACGCAATCAGCGCCCCTTGCATCTGATTGGCCTGGTATCAGATGGTGGCGTACACAGCCACATCAACCACCTGCTCGCCCTGATCGAACTGGCCAAACAACAGGGCGTGCGCCCGCTGCTGCACATGTTCACCGACGGGCGCGACACCGCACCGAAAAGCGCGATCACCTACCTTCCCGAGGTCGAAGCCGCCCTGGCTGAAGCCGGGGGCGCAATCGTCACCATCTGCGGTCGCTACTACGCCATGGATCGTGACCAACGCTGGGAGCGTACCTTCAAAGCTTGGGATGCCATCGTGCATGGCGAAGGGCAAAAGGCCGAGAGCGCTCATGCGGCGATTCAAGCCAGCTATGACGCCGGGGTGTTTGATGAATTCATCCAGCCCATCGTCTTGCCGGGCTACCAAGCGCCGCAGCCAGAAGACGGCATGATCTTCTTCAACTTCCGTAACGACCGGCCACGCCAACTGGCTGAAGCTTTGGGGCAGAAAACCTTCAGCGGCTTCGAGCGCTTTGAATTCAGCCCGCTGGTGGTCACCTCGCTGACCGAATACGACCCGCGTTTCCTCGCACCGATTGGTTTTCCGCCCGAACGCCCCAGCGCCACGCTGGGCGAGGTCATCAGCCAGGCGGGCTACAAGCAATTCCACTGCGCAGAAACGGAGAAATACGCCCACGTCACCTTCTTCTTCAATGGCGGCAAGGAACAGCCTTATGCCGGCGAAGATCGCGTCATGGTGCCCTCGCCCAAAGTGGCCACCTACGATCTGAAGCCGGAAATGAGCGCCGAAGGCGTGGCGGACGCCACCATCGCTGCGATCGAAAAGAATGAGTATGGCTTTGTGCTGGTCAACTTTGCCAATGGCGACATGGTCGGGCACACTGCCGTGCGTGAAGCGGTGATCAAGGCGGTGGAGACCGTGGATACCCAAGCCGGGCGCGTGATCGATGCCGCCGTGGCCGCAGGCTACAGCGTGATCGTCACCGCCGATCACGGCAATTGTGACGAGATGATCGATCCCATCACCGGCGAGCCGCACACGCAGCATACGGTCTATCCCGTACCCTGCATCGTCATCGACCACCAGCCGCAGCGCCTGCGCACCGGTGGCGGTATCGCCAACATCGCCGCCACCGTGCTTGAGTTGATGGGCTTGCCCGCACCGAAGAAAATGAAGCCCTCGCTGCTGCTCTCCAGTGCAAAGCGTGCTGCTTAAAAGTCCACTCCAACGTAACAGCCTCCTAGCGCGCTGACCGCTAAAAAATCAAGCCCGCTTCCATGATTGGAGCGGGCTTTTTTGCCTGCGCCCGGGTGGCTGGGCTCTTCAACGGATGGATTGAATGCTCATTACAAAGGGGCAACCATGCCTTTGACCATGTCACGATGCAAATAAAAAAGCCGCCCGAAGGCGGCTCATTCACGTCAGTCTAATCAGACGATCAATGTGCGGGCTTGAGCGTATCGATATAGGCTGCAACCGCCCAGGTATCGGCTTCGTTCAAACCCTGCGCCACTGGCCACATGAAGTGGGAGTTCGCACCCACGGATTTGCCCTGTGCGTAAATGTTCATCAGTGAAACCACCGCGCTGGCCGGGTGTCCGGGCAGCATTGGCGCACCCAAGAGACGTGAGGTCTTGGCTTCTTCGGTACCATGGCACAGCGCACAAGTAGTGTAGATGGCCTTACCACGCGCCAACACGGCACGCTTGGCGTCCTGATCTTGGGATTCAGGAATCGCATTCTTCGCAGGCTCCGCCGCAGGCGCAGCAGACCCATGCACCGGCAAGGTGCCGATGTAGGCCGCCACCGCTGCGGTATCTTCTGCGCTCAGACCCTGAGCAATCGGCCACATGAAGGATGAGTTCGGACCCACAGACTTGCCATCACGGTAAATCGCCATCAGCGACTCAACCGCTGTCGCAGGGTGACCCGGCAACAGCGGCGCGCTGAGCAGACGCGGTGCCTTGGCTTCCTCGGTGCCGTGGCACAGCGCGCAGGTGGTGTAGATGGCCTTGCCGCGAGCCAGCACAGCCTTGTCAAGAATGACCGCGGGTGCGGCAGCTGCAGGCGCTGCACCACCGGCCGCCGGGGCTGCACCACCGATGCCTGCAATGTAAGTTGCCAGATTGCTGATGTCGGCATCGGTCAAATTCTTGGCATTGGGCGCCATCATGGCGGTGTTGGCACCGACGGTTTCACCCGCACGATACTTCTTCAGCAGCTCCTCGATCTTGTCTGCGCCCAGACCTGCCAGCTTGGGGAACATGCCCTGACCTTCGGCGTTGGCGCCGTGGCACGCCGCGCAGGTGGCATATTTCTCCTTGCCTGCCGCCGCATCGCCGGAACCCTGTGCGACCGGGGCAGCGGCAGCGGCCGCAGGTGCTGCAGCACCGCCACCGAGGGAGGCGATGAAAGCGGCAAGATCGGTGATGTTGGCGTCGCTCAGGTTCTTGGCATTGGGTGCCATCATGGCGGTGTTCGCGCCAACAGTTTCACCGGCACGATATTTTTTCAGCAGCTCGGCGGCTTTGTCCGCGCTCAAACCGGCCAGTTTGGGGAACATGCCTTGGCCTTCGCCATTGGCACCGTGGCAAGCGGCACAGGTGGCAAACAGCGCCTTGCCTGCAGCGACGTCACCCGCACCACTTGGGGCGGCCGCAGGCGCTGCTGCGGGTGCTGCCGCCGGGGCTGCCGGAGCCGTTGCTGCTGCGGGCAACTTCTCCATCACAGGTCCGCGTGTGGTGTTCTTGTCGACCGTGCCGACCAGGGCAACGATCAGATAAATCACGGCGACCAACAATACCAGGGCGCTCACCCCGGTGATGACTTTCGCCATCGGGTCAACTTTTACTTCATGCTCTGCCACGGATTTCTCCTCACTGTTTTTGTAATCGGCTTTCGCCGCTGCCCAAGCGACAGCGAAATTGCCCGCGATTATATGCGTGAAGCAACCTATTCAGATAATAAGAGGATTTTAGCGGCCGCATTCGCCAGCTTATTAGCGAATGCTTAATTAACCTGCCGTGCGCAGTTTCACGACGTTTCTTTCCAGCGGCTTTCAGGCTACATTTACCGCCCTTTTACGTGATTTTTGATCATGCCCGCCTTTGTCTGGACCGCGCTCGATGCCTCTGGCCAAACCCGCAAGGGGGTGCAGGAGGGCGACTCTCCGCGCTTGGTACGTCAGGCGCTGCGTGAACAGAGCTTGACGCCGCTTTCCGTCGAGGTGAGCGCTCAGTCTGCAAGCGAATCGTCCGCACCGGGTTCGCGACGAGGTTTGTTCAAACCGTCGGTGAGTGCTGGCGAACTGGCTCTGATCACCCGTCAACTGGCCACGTTGGTGCAAGCCGGTCTGCCGGTGGATACGGCGCTGGGCAGTGTGGCCAAGCAAACCGAGCGATCAGCCACGCGGCAGATTGTGCACAGCGTTCGCTCCAGAGTATTAGAAGGGCATACGCTGGCCCATGCTTTAAGCGAGTTTCCACGGGTTTTTCCTGAACTCTACATCGCCACCGTGGCAGCGGGTGAGCAATCAGGGCATCTGGATGTGGTGCTGGAGCGTCTGGCCGATTACACCGAGTCGCGCGAAGCCTTGCGCCGCAAGATCCAGCTTGCGCTGTTTTACCCCGGATTGCTCACCCTGATGGCCGTGGTGGTGGTCATGGGCTTGCTCACCTACGTCGTGCCACAAGTCACGCAGGTCTTCGAGCATCTCGGTCAGAAACTGCCCGTGCTGACCCAGGCACTACTCAATGTGTCCGCCTTTCTGCGCCAATACGGTCTGTGGCTGATTGCCGCGCTGTTTGCGGGTATTTGGGTGTTTCGCCGCGCGCTACGCAGCACGGCGTTTCGTCGCCAGTGGCATGGTTTGTTGTTGCGACTGCCGGTGGTCGGTCGGCTGATTCGCGGGGTCAACACCGCACGCTTTGCGCGCACCTTCGGCATTCTTGCCAGCGCGGGGGTGTCCATTCTTGAAGCCATGCGTATCGCCGCCTCGGTGATGGATAATCTGCCCATGCGCGAAGCGGTCGAAGCAGCCAGCGTGCAGGTGCGTGAAGGCGTGGGCATTGCGCGCGCCCTGGAGGAAAGCAAACTTTTTCCGCCCATGACCGTCCAATTGATCGCTTCCGGCGAGCAATCCGGTCGCTTGCGCCCCATGCTCGATCGCGCTGCGCTGCAGCAGGAAAATGAACTCTCCGGCATCATTGCCACCGCGCTCGGCTTGTTTGAGCCGATACTCATCCTGCTGATGGGCGGCGTGGTGTTGATCATCGTGTTGGCGATACTTATGCCTATTTTTGAATTAAATCAATTAGTTAAGTGAGGTGAATTGTGCGCGGAATGCAAAAGGGCTTTACCCTGATCGAAGTGATGGTGGTGGTGGTGATTCTTTCCATTCTGGCCGCCATCGTCGTGCCGAAAATCATGGATCGCCCGGACGAGGCGCGCATCACCAAGGCCAAGCAGGACATTCGCGCCTTGGAGGCGGCACTCAATCTCTACAAACTGGACAACTTCATTTATCCAACTACCGACCAGGGTTTGGAGGCCCTGGTGCAGCGACCGACCGTCGCCCCTGAACCGCCGAAGTGGAAACAGGGCGGCTACCTTGATCGTCTGCCGCAAGACCCCTGGGGGCGGGCTTACATTTATATGTCGCCCGGTGACCAGGGACGTGCGTTTGATCTCTACTCTTTGGGCGCAGACGGCCAGCCGGGCGGCAGCGGTGCTGCGGCCGACATTGGCAACTGGAATGCCCAATGAGCGATCTCGGCAAGCGTGAGCCTGAGCAAACGCTGATTTTGCACGAGGAACGCAGCGAGCGCGTGGTGCTGGAAGGCGAGGTCATGCCCGACGCCGCAGCACAGTTTGATCAAACCACGCGGCGCATGACCAAGCCACTGGACACCTTGTGGTGGCTGAGTCTGCTGATGACCCTTTGGTTGGTTTGGCTCACGCTCAAGGGCGACCCCACCGGCATCATCAACATGCTGCTTGCCCTGCTACTGGCGTTGCCGTTCATCGTGCTGAGCGCGGCACGTCTGGGGCTGGCAGGGCTGTTGGGTTTGTTGCGCGATGGTGTGCAACAGGCACATGCCATGCCACGCAATGCACAGGAGTGGCAGGCCAGCCTGCGCACAGCGCGCGAGCAAGCACGCCAGGCCAAGGCGGGGGATTGGGTGGGTGCGGCGTGGAAAACCTCGGAAACCGTTGGCGCGGCGCGCGACACCCTGCAACTGCTCATGCTCTCGCCCGCCTTCATGCTTGCCCTTGTGCTGGCGTTGCTGGCAACGCTGATCATGATTCCGGTCACGCTGTTCACGCTGCTGCTTGCGGTGTTCTGAATGCTGCACGATGCGATTGTCCTCACCGGCGCCGGGCAGCGGCTCGGTTTGCATCATGCCCAGCGGATTCTTGAACGCGGTTGGCCGCTGATGTTTACCTATCGCACGCCGCGTCCTACCGTCGATGAATTGATCGCACGCGGTGCCATAGGCCTGCACGTGGATTTGTCCACCGCGGATGGCATCAAGCATTGTATCCACCAGATTCAACACCACGCCGCCAGCCTACGCGCCATCATCCACAACGCATCACTCTGGCTGGATGATGCGCATATCGCAGCATACCCCGAGGATTTCTCCGCGCTTTTTGCGCTGCATGTGCACGCGCCTTACTGCATCAACTTGGCGTGTGAGCCGCTGCTCAAAGCTTCACGTTCGGCGCATGCAGACATCATTCACATTTCCGACACCAGTGTGCGCCGAGGCGATGCGCAACATGCGGCTTACCTCGCCAGCAAAGCCGCACTGGAAAACCTGACTCTGTCGTTTGCTGCACGCTTTGCGCCCAAGATCAAGGTCAACAGCATTGCGCCGGGGCTGATCCTATTCAACGAAGGCGATGATGCTGCTTACCGCGCCGCACGTTTGCGCGAGTCCGCGCTGGGCTTTGAACCGGGCGCCGAGGTGGTGTGGCAGGCGATCGAATGCCTGCTGCACAACCCTTACATCACCGGCGCGTGTCTGCCGGTGGACGGCGGGCGTCATTTATGAGCGCACATGACACAGCCATCGTCTGGCTGCGCCGCGACCTGCGCCTGGCCGATCAACCTGCGCTGCATGCCGCCTTGCGCCATCAGCGTCTGATCGTGCTCTACATCCACGAGCCGGATGATCTGCCGGGGGGTGCCAGTGCGTGGTGGCTGCATCACAGCCTGACGGCATTCGATCAATCCCTGCATGCCCTCGGGCAGAAGCTGATCGTGCAGCAGGGGCGCGCGCTGGATGTGCTGCAACGCCTGATTGCGCAATACGGCGTGGGTGCGGTGTACTGGAATCGCCTCTACACGCCCAAGCGTTTGCAGGACGATGCGCACATCAAACGCACGCTGCGTGAGGCCGGCCTCCACGTGCAGAGCTTTCATGCTCACCTGCTGCATGAGCCCTGGCAGGTGCTGCGCAAAGATCAGCCCTACAAAGTATTCACACCTTACTGGAAGGCGTGCATGCAGCACGGCATCGACCACGCAGCGCTGCCTAGGGTGACGTCGTTGCCACCGCCTGCATCGCTGGACGCACCCCCGATCAGCTCACTTGGCCTTTTGCCCAAGATTCCTTGGGATCAGGGGCTAAGCTGCACATGGCAGGTGGGTGAAAATGCCGCATGGCAGGCGCTTGAGCATTTTGTGCAGCACACCCTGGCGGCGTATGCCACGGCGCGCAATCTTCCCGCTGAGGCGGGCAGCTCGAAACTTTCACCGTATCTGGCCTTTGGCGAGACCAGCCCGCGGCAGATTGTGCACAGGGTGCGTCAGTCCGCTGTGGCCGACAGTGAAGGCGCGCGGGTGTTTCTCAGCGAGCTGGGTTGGCGCGAGTTTGGCTATCACCTGCTCTACCACTTTCCGCACACGCTCGACCAACCCCTCAACCCACGTTGGCAGGCGCTGCGCTGGCCGGAGCCGGATGCAAGCTGTTGGCAGGCGTGGACACGCGGTCAGACCGGCATTCCGTTGGTCGATGCCGGCATGCGCGAGCTGTGGCACACCGGATGGATGCATAACCGCGTGCGCATGAACGTCGCCTCACTGTTGGTGAAAAACATGCTCATCCCCTGGCAACACGGCGAACGCTGGTTTGCCGATACCCTGGTAGACTTTGATCTCGCCAGCAATGTACAGGGCTGGCAATGGACGGCCGGCTGCGGCGCCGATGCCGCGCCCTATTTCCGTGTGTTCAATCCGGTATTACAAGGCGAGAAATTTGATGCCGCGGGGGATTATGTGCGACGCTGGGTGCCGGAGCTTGCTCGCCTGCCCGCACGTTGGATTCACCGTCCCTGGGAGGCACCGAGCAACATCCTGCTCGCCAGCGGCATCCGCCTTGATCACACCTACCCGCGCCCGGTGGTTGATTTGGCAGCCAGCCGCGTGCGCGCGCTGGACTTTTTCGCCCAGCTCAAGGCACAGCCAACCGACTGACCTCGGCGTGACGGAAGCAGTCGACGACATGGTCGTTGACCAACCCCACCGCCTGCATATAGGCATAACACACCGTTGAGCCCATGAACTTGAAACCGCGACGCTTGAGATCCTTGCTCAATGCATCGGATTCGGGACTTTGCGTGGGGCATTCCGCCTGCGTTGGCCAGTGGTTCATCTTTGGTCGGTGACCGACAAATCCCCAGAGATAACGGCTGAAGCTGCCATACTCTGCCTGCACGTGCAAAAAGCACTGAGCATTGTGAATGGCGGCGCGAATCTTGGCTTGGTTGCGTACAATGCCCGCATCCTGCAACAACGCCGCCACGCGTTGTTCATCAAAAGCGGCCACCTGCTGTGCATCAAAGCCGGCAAAGGCTTGGCGGTAGCCCTCTCGCTTACGCAAAATCGTGTACCAGCTTAGCCCAGCCTGAGCCGATTCGAGCAGCATGAACTCAAACAGCACGCGGTCATCAAACTGCGGCACACCCCACTCGGTATCGTGATAGGCGACATAATCCGGCTTGCTCACGTCAACCCAGCCACACCGTAGGCAAGACATACCGCTATCATGCGTGGCCGCTTCATCAGGCTTCGGTTTCACTATGCTACACATCGTTCTCTACCAACCCGAGATTCCGCCGAACACCGGCAACATCATACGCCTCTGCGCCAACACCGGCGTGCACCTGCACCTCATCGAGCCGCTGGGCTTCAACATGGATCACCAGCAATTACGCCACGCCGGTTTGGACTATGCGGAGTTTGCCGAAGTCAAGACCTACCGTGATTGGTCGATGTTTATTGACACTGTGCAGCCCAAGCGCGTGCTGGCCATGACCACCAAAGGGCAGCGCAATGTGTTCGATGTGCGTTTTCGCGCGGGGGATGCCATGGTGTTCGGTGCTGAATCGCGCGGCCTGCCTTTGACATTTCTGCAAGACTTACCACCCGAGCATTGGCTGCGCCTGCCCATGCAAGTCCACTCGCGCAGTTTGAACCTGTCAAACGCGGTGGCGGTATGTGTGTATGAAGCTTGGCGGCAAATGGGCTTTGGCGATTGGTCATCAGCCTGAGCCGACGTCATTACTGTTTACGGCGCGGTTTCAGCTCCGCACAAAAACCTGATGCAGACGCCGGAGTGCATCCAGTATCACCTCACGTGGCGCACCAATGTTCAAGCGCATAAAGCCGGATCCTGCTTGACCATAAAGCGTGCCCGGACTCATGCCAACCTTGGCCTCGGTGACCAAACGACGTTGCAGGCTTTGATCGTCCAGGCCGTGCGCCTGCATTAGTTCGCGGAAGTCCAGCCACATCAGAAAGGTGCCCGCGGAAGGTCTGACCTTGATCTGCGGCAGGTGCTCGCCAAGGTACGTCACCACGGCCTGCTGGGTTTGCGCGAGGTAAACCAGTAGCGCATCCAGCCAAGGCGCACCCTGGGTATAAGCTGCTTCCGCTGCCGCAAGGCTGAAGGGGTGATTGGCCTCGATATGCAGCCGGCGAAACTCGGCCATGACCTGCGCACGCAGTTGCGGCTCGGCACAGACCATGAACGCCAGCCCCATACCGGGGATGTTAAACGTCTTACTCGGTGCCAACGCCGTCACCACACGTTCAGGAAAATCCTCCAGCGTGGCCAAGGGAATATGCTTGTGTGGTGCATACACCAAGTCGGCATGAATCTCGTCGGCGACCACCACAACGTCGTAGCGACGCGCCAGATCCAGCAGGGTTTGCAACTCTTCACGTTGCCAAACGCGCCCCACCGGGTTGTGCGGTGAGCAGAGCAAAAGCAACTTGCCGCCATCACGCATGCACTGCTCCAGATGGTCAAAATCCATACGGAAATGACCGCTCTCCTCGCGCAAGGGGTTGAGGAGCAATTTGCGGTCGTTGTCGGTCACCGCACTGAAAAAAGGGGTGTACACCGGCGGCTGAATGATCACACCCTCGCCCTCACGGGTGAACGCACGCACTGCCGCATAAAGCACAGGCACCACACCGGCCACCGCCTGGAGCGCATCGCGCTCAATGTCCCAGCCATGCCGTTGCTGCTGCCACTGCTGCACGGCCGTGAACATGCGCTCTGGCGCTTGGGTGTAACCATACACCGGGTGCGCCGCACGCGCCTGCAATGCCTGCTGCACGGCGGCGGGTGCGGCAAAATCCATGTCCGCCACCCATAGCGGCACCACGTCTTGCGTGCCAAAGACGGCGCTGCGTCCATCCCATTTCACGCTATCAGTGCCGATGCGGTTGACCGGTCGATCGAAATTGAAGGCGTTCGGCTCGGTTGGCACAGGTTTATCCTTGGCATCGCGTTCAGGTGCTTCGGGTGTTTGGCACGCCGCAAGCACACTGCCTGCGGCGATACCGCCACCCAGTTTCAAAAAATCACGGCGTGTTTGCATAACGCTTTCCCCAAGTCTATGTCAATTGTCATGGTGCTCAACGCACACGCTCCCACAGCGTGACCTCGGCCACGCTGTGTTGGAACTTACGGCGCGTTTCGCGGATGACAAACGGCACATCCTGCGGATCGCGCATCAGGCGGAAATGCGGCGTAAGGAGAGCCTTCAATCCATCCAACGTTGTAAAGTTTTCGCCGTCCTTTTTGAAACCGCCCAGCCAGTGCGCACGCTCGGTGTGCTCCTCCAACCAGGTGTAGGGCGAGGCAATCAGCAGCACGCCGCCAAGCTGCATCCGCTCATGGATGGTGCGCAAGAATTGCGCCGGGTCATACAAACGATCAATCAGATTGGCCGCCAAAACGAGATCAAACCCTTGCAGCACGGGCTTGAGATTGCAGGCATCGCCCTGCACAAAATTAACCTTGTGACGCACCGCATCCAAACCCAAGTCCGCCAGACTGACACTGCGGTAGCTCACCAGTTCGCCTTCGTCGGTCACCGTATAACGCACATGACCCTGCTCAGCAAGCTGCACGCCCAGGTTGATAAAGCGCGCCGAGAAATCCACGCCCACCACCTCATCAAAACCTTTGGCCAACTCAAAGCTCGCGCGCCCCACCGCACAGCCAAGATCCATGGCTTTGCGCATCGGTTTACCTTGCATGCTGGCCATGGCCAGCTCAGCCAAGGTCTTGGGGTAATTGGCGACGCCAAAATACTCGGCGCCGTAATGAAACTCGGCATATTCGGTGAGCTGCTGATCGCTCTCATAGTACGCATTCGGTACGGCCGGGGGGTTATCACTCACCACATAGCGAAAACCCGCATGCTGGAAGAAATGCCGCCGGAAGGCATAACGCGCCGAGCGCAAGGTCTCGTTGCCACAAGAAATCCACGAGCCACCCTTGATGAGATTGTGCCGACCGTCAAACGTGGGGGTGGTGAAGTCGTCGTAGAGCGGATGGACTTCGAAGCCTTCAAACGGATAGATCGGTGTTTCCGTCCATTGCCAGACATTACCAACCACATCGAAAAACTCCCCATGCGCGAAGCGATTCACTGGACAGGAGGATGCCCAATGATCCAAGTGCAGATTGGCTTTAGCCGTCTGCTGCGCAGGAACCTCTGCCACAGCGGACACATCGTAGATTCGGTACCACTCATCTTCGCTGGGTAGCCGCACGGGCTGCCCCAACTGCTCGGCCTTCCAAGCGCAGAACGCCTTGGCCTCGTGATAATTCACTTCCACTGGCCAATCCCAGGGCATGGGGATTTCTTCAGTCATCAGACGCAATTGCCAGGTGTCACCTTTTCGCAGCCAAAAGGTGGGGTGACTAACCTGCGCAAAGCGCCGCCAGGCCAGTCCCTCCTCAGACCAAAAGCGTTCCGCAGCGTAGCCCTCGGCATCAACAAACGCGAGAAACTCACCATTGGATACCAGATAGCGACTTGCGTGAAACGGGGCAACCTCCACTTCGCGTACGCCGTATTCATTGTCCCAGCCGTAGTACGGATCATCTCGCCGTTTGCCCAGTCGCGTGGTTCCACGTGAAACCAACACCAAGGAGTTGTCGGGTGCGGCTCCCGTCTCGCGGCAGGGCTTAAAGGCCGGATGAGGACGAGCCCGATGCAAGGCGTGCTGTCGGATGAGTACCGAGGACGTTTCCAGATGAATACGCTCATGCTCGATGCCCATCAAGATCGCCCACCAAGGATGATCCCAAGTAATGGGCAAGGTCAGCGGCGCATGACGCAGGATGTGGTCCACAGCCTCACGCACTTTTTGTCGGTATGCACGCACCTCGGCAACGCCCGGCCAGGAATAATTCTCTTCGCGAAGATCATCCCAGCTCATTTCATCCACGCCCACGGCAAAAATCGACTCAAAGCGCGGCTCGATACGCTGTTCTAGTAAGCCCGCGAGGGTCAGTTTGTTGACGAAAAACGTCGCAGTATGTCCAAAGTAAAATATAAGCGGATGACGCAAAGCAATCGGCTTGATGTAAAAACCCTCGTCATTGACGAGGGTTTCAAACAGCTGTTCATAGCGCGAAAACGTAGCGTGAAAGTAGTCGAGTAACACGTGCCGCATGTGTTCGACATCATGTCCATCTAGCGCAGGCGTTCGCGGAAATAGCGACTGCATGACATCCTCCAAACTCAAAGATACGGGTTGGTTTCGCCCGGCGGGCGGGTTTTGAAACGTCGGTGCATCCAAAAATAATCTTGCGGCGCCTGACGAACAACCCGCTCAATCATGCTGTTATACAGTGCGGCATCTTCAGTGGCGTCACCCGAAGGAAAGTCGTCCATCGGCTCGATGTGTAACTCATATCCCGCCGCATTCGGCAAACGGCGCGGATAACAAAACAACACTTTCGCACCGGTGCGCTGAGCAATTTTGCTGGCGAGCGTCAATGTCGCCGTAGGCACGCCGAAAAACGGGGCGAACACGCTTTGTTCGATGCCAAAATCCTGATCAATGCCATACCAGCACGTGCCACCCTCGCGCAGAACCTGCAACATGCCGCGTAGATTGTCATTAGCTATCAGGTCTTGATAATGACGCTTGCGTGCTCGCAGCATCAATGCATTGAAAAGCTGGTTTTTGGCGGGTTTGTAAACCGTGCTCACAGGCAAAAACAGCGTAGCAATCCGCCCGCCCATTTCCATGGAAACAAAGTGCGCGCCGAGAACCAAAACCCCATGTGCATATTGTCGTGCACGCTCGAAGTGTTCCAGACCAAATACGCGCACCCGAGAACGCAACCATGTGTCGCTGCGCCACCAGGCAATCGCACTTTCGATCAGACCCATGCCCGTGGCAACGAAATTTTGCCGCACGACAGCATCACGCTGTGCCGCAGACCATTCGGGA
>CAYOCG010000025.1:0-161 GCA_964402435.1 uncultured Halothiobacillus sp.
CGATTTGATGGGCGAGCAGCTCGCCGACATGCGGGGTGAGGGCGATTTCAATGTCCGGCTTAAGCTCGGCCAGCAGGCGTGCCGTGGCAAGACTCAGGTGCGGGTCACCCAAGAGTTCGATGTCGCCGTGCATTAAATCACCGCGCCATTTGGCGCGCAGC
>CAYOCG010000025.1:192-32865 GCA_964402435.1 uncultured Halothiobacillus sp.
ACGCAAAGTGGCGTCGGGTGTCTCATCGCCGATATCGCACACGCGGATGCCTTGTGCCTCGGGCAGTAGATCCAGTCTGGGCAGGCCGTGCACTTCAAGACGTAATCGTGCACCTTGCAGCGAACGCACCCGCGCTTGCGCGTGTGGATCAGCGCGTAGCGCGGCATTGAGCGCGTTTTCTACGCCAAGGTGCAGCAGCTCAGCAAGCTCTGGGGTCATGCCTTGAAGCCCCAATGCAGGGCGACGATGCCATCAGACAAGTCCAGATAATCGCACTGCACAAAGCCCGTGTGCTGCATCATCGTGCGCAGGGTGGTCTGATCGGGGTGCATGCGGATGGATTCGGCAAGGTAGCGGTAGCTATCTTCGTCCTTGGCCACCAGTTTGCCCATCAGTGGCAGCGCCTTGAAGGAGTAAAGATCGTAGATTTTCTGCACCAGGTCATGCTTGGGGTGAGAAAACTCCAGGATCAATGCCCGCCCGCCAGGCTTGAGCACGCGCAGCATCTCGCCGAGCGCCTTGTCCTTGTTGGTGACATTGCGTAGGCCGAAGCTGATGGTCACGGCATCGAATTGGTTGTCGGCAAAGGGGATCATCTCCGCGTTGACCTGCACGGCCTGAGCCTCGGCGCCAAAACCTTCATTGAGCAGGCGGTCGCGTCCACGGCTGAGCATGGCGCCGTTGATATCGGACAGCACGACCATGCCATCGCGACCCACCTGGCGCAAAAGCCCGAGGCTGATGTCGCCGGTGCCACCGGCAAGATCCAAAGCGCGCATGCCGGGGCGCAGGCCGGTGCGCGCGAGCAGGACGCGCTTCCACAGGCGGTGGATGCCAAACGACATCAGGTCGTTCATCACGTCGTATTTGTCGGCGACAGAGTCAAATACACCGCGCACCAGTCGCGCTTTTTCTTGCATGGCAACGGTACGAAAACCAAAGTGCGTGGTGGATTGTTCGTGCTCGTGGTTCATACGGGCTCCCGTGTCATGCCGCAGTGCTGCAGACGCTCAAGATAACGCTGCCAGTTCTTTTCGTGCTCAAGGCCAAGCTGGTAGAGAAAGTCCCAGTCATACAGGCCGCTGTCGTGGCCGTCACTGAAAATCAGTTTGATGGCGTAGTTGCCCACCGCTTCAATGCCGTCAATCGTCACGTCTTTTTTCCCCGTCACCAATAAAGGCTCGGCCAGACCATGACCGCGCACTTCGGCCGAGGGCGAGAATACGCGCAGGTATTCGCAGGGCAGGGCAAAGTGTTGTCCGTCATCAAAACGAATCTCCAGCACGCGGCTGAGGCGGTGCAGCTGGATGTCAAGCGGTTGATGGCGTGACATGCCTTAGCCTGTATTGCGCATGCCGGCGGCAATCGCGTTGATGGTGCGTAAAAGCGGCTTGAGCCACATTTCGCGCTCGGCGTCGCTCAATGATTCGTCGCGATAGCGTTCCAGCAAGGTGATCTGGATGTGGTTGAGCGGGTCGAGGTAAGGGTTGCGCCGCTGCATGGAGGTGCCCAGCACCGGGTCGATCTCCACCAGATCCTTGGCGCCGGAGACACGCAACACCTCGTTGAGTGTGGTTTGATACTCGCCAGAGATCATGCCGTAAATGTTTTCCGCCATGGCGTGATCCTTGACCAGTCCGGCATATTCCCCGGCAATCTGCATTTCGCCCTTGGTCAGCGACATTTGCGTGTTGCGCAGCAGGCTGTGGAAGAACGGCCATTCCTTGAACATGGCGCTCAGGCAGGTTTGATCATCCGGGTGACGTGCCTGCCATTCGCGCAGAGCACTGCCGATGCCGTACCAGGCGGGTAGGGTGTGGCGTGACTGCGCCCAGCCGAACACCCAGGCAATGGCGCGCACCGAGTATTTGGACAAATCGCCCTGCTTGCGATGTGAAGGACGCGAGCCGATGTTGAGCAGGCCGATTTCACGCACCGGCGTGGCTTCGTAGAAATAGTTGATGAAGCCCGGGGTTTCGTCGGTCAGGTGGCGGTAATGTTTTTCACCGATCGCAGCAATTTCCGCCATGGCGCGTTCAAACGCCGGGTTGGGGCGGGGCACGGGCATCACGCGGTGGCGGGTGGCTTTCAACAGGCCGGTCGCCCCCATCACCAGTTCATACACCGCGGTTTCGGTGTTGCTGTATTTCGAGGAGAGGACTTCGCCCTGTTCGGTGAATTTGATCTGCCCCTGCACCGTGCCCACCGGCAGGGAGAGGATGGATTCGTGCGTCGGCCCACCGCCACGCGCCACGGTGCCGCCGCGACCGTGGAACAGACGCAGCTCGACGCCACGCTGCTGCGTCAGCTCAAGCACCTTGTTTTGCGCCTGGTACAGCCCCCACACCGAGGCGAGCACGCCGCCGTCCTTGCACGAGTCGGAATAGCCCAGCATGGCCTCCTGCAAATTACCGGAAGCTGCAAGCAGCTCACGATACACCGGGTTATCCAGCAGCAGGGTGAGCACCTGCTCGATGTGTGCCAAATCCTCGATGGTTTCAAACAGCGGCGAGATATGGATGTCGCAGTACGGCTGCCCTTTGGCATCAAAGCCGGCCAGCCCGCTACGATGCGCGAGATACAGCACCTCCATCACATGGCTGGCGGCATGGGTCATGGAGATGACATACGCGCCAAATGCCTGCGGGCTGATGTTGGTGCGCAGGCGTTGCATCACTTCAAACACGCGCAGGGTCTGTACGGTATCGGGGGTGAGATCGTCAGCCTGGATACGCTCACCCCAGGCACTGTTGATGTTCAGACACGACGGCTTGCCTGCAGCAAGACCGGCTTCGGGACGTGGCAGCGGGCGTTGGATGCGTTCGGCCAGAATGCGTATGCGTTCCTCTTCGCCATGTTGCAGGTAGTTCAGGCCGGGTTCGATCTGCTCGAGGATCTCGGCCACAGCTTCGGTGTGACGTGTAGATTCTTGGCGGATGTCGAGCTGCACCAAATGGAAGCCAAACGTTTCTGCCAGACGAATCAAATCCTTCAGATCGGCCTCAGCAAGCAACTCATCACCGTTTTCCAGCAGAGAATCACGGATGCGATACAAGTCGGCGATGAATTCATGGGCATCAGGGTAGGCTTCGCCAGATAGTTCAGCGCGCTGGGTTTCTTGCAGCTGACGTACATAGGCAAGATTTAGCCCCAAGCGATAGTGCATGATGCGCAGCTTGCTGCGGTACGGCTCGTCCTCAAAGTGCTCGTCGCCGTCGTGACCGAACACGGCGTCAATGAAACGCTCGTCATTTTCCAGCGCCAACTGGCGGATGCAGATGTTGGGGCACAGGCTGATAGAGTGGGTGAGGGTGCGTCCGAGGGCGAACACACGCTTCTGGTATTCCTCCAGCATCATCTCCGCGGCCATGCCAACGGCTTTTTCCGTGGTTTCTGGGGTGACGAAGGGGTTGCCGTCGCGGTCGCCGCCGATCCATGAGCCAAAGCGCAGGAAGCTCGGCACGCTGATCTGCTGCGCATCATCGCGGCCAAAGTTGGTTTTGACGGCCTTTTCCAGGTAGCGATACACCGTGGGCACCGCATCGAAAATGCTCTGGCGGAAGTAATACAAGCCTTGGCGGATCTCATCTTCCACCTTGGGCTTGACGCTGCGTACTTCGTTGGTCTTCCACAGCGCGAGGATGTGCATCTTGATCGCCGCTTCGATTTCCACGCGCTCGTTGTCGCCGAGCCCCGGGCGGTTGAGCTGGCTGGAGAGCAGGAAGATACGACGCTGCTGATCCATCACCGTGCGCCGCTTGGCTTCGGTGGGGTGGGCGGTGAAGACCGGAATGTATTGCAGGTGGTTGAGTAGATCCTGCAACTGCGCAGCGCTCATGCCTTCCTTGTGAAAACCGCGCAGGGTGTCGTGGAACGAGCCATTCCACAAATCCAGCCCGCGACGCACTTGGGCTCGCCGATCCTGATGCATCAATTCCTCTTCAGCGATGTTGACCAAGCTGAAGTAGATGCTGAAGGCGCGCACCACTTCGGAGAGTTTGTCCGCAGGCAGCTCTTCGATGATACCCATCAGACGCGCATGCTGGCGAGTGCTGATCTGTTGGCGCTGGCGCTGGCGAATGAACCCACGGCGCAGCGCTTCGACGGCGGTATAGACCTCCTCACCGGCATGTTCCCAGACGATCTCGCCCAAAAGCTGACCAAAAAGACGCACGCGCGCACGCAGTGCGGCATCAAAGGCAAAACGTGAGGTTCGGGCGGAAGGTCGGGTCATGGGGCGGTTTTCCATTCACATGAGCGGGATGAGTCAAGCATGGGCGAAAAAACCACACACCTGGCCTCGTGCAATCTATTGAGCTTCACAATTCGCGGGCATTATAGCGGTAAGCTGGGCGCTGGCGTGATTTCTATGTCGTTGAGGAGGAGTGGGCATGCGTATCGGAATGTTTGGTTTGGGGCGGATGGGCGGCAACATGGTGCGTCGTCTGCTGCGCGCAGGAATCGAAGTGGTGGGTCACAACCGCAGCCCGGCAGCGATTGATGAGATCAAAAACGAGGGTGCGCATTTTTTGCCGGCCTACTCCTTGCAGTCGATGATCGAGCAACTGCCGGCGCCGCGTATCGTGTGGCTGATGCTGCCCGCAGGGGAGGCGACGGACGCCGCGCTGGGTGCCGTGTTGCCGCTGCTTGCACCTGGGGATCTGTTGGTCAATGGTGCGAATGATATGTATCAGAAGGCGGCGCAGCATGCCGCACGTGCGGCTGAACGCGGCGTGGCCTTCATGGACGTGGGCGTGTCCGGCGGCATCTGGGGGCTGAAAAACGGCTACTGCGTCATGGCGGGCGGCTCGAAGGAGGATGCCGCACGTCTGGAGCCGATTCTCAAAGCATTGGCGCCTTCAGCAACCTCGGGCTGGGCGCATGTCGGGCCATTGGGTGCGGGACACTTCACCAAGATGATTCACAACGGCATCGAGTACGGCATGATGCAAGCCATGGCCGAGGGCTTTGCCGTGCTCAAGGCCAAGCAAGCCTATGATCTCGACTTGGCGCAGATCAGTGAACTGTGGCGGCATGGCTCGGTGGTGCAGAGCTGGCTGCTCGATCTCACCGCCGAGGCGCTGGCCAAGGATCAAGAGCTGGTCGATGTGGCACCCGTGGTGGCAGATTCTGGCGAGGGGCGCTGGACCGCCAAAGAAGCGATCGATCTTGGGGTCGCAGCACCGGTGATGACGTTGGCGCTGCACATGCGTTTTGCTAGCCAAGGGCAGGCGGATTATGGCAACAAAGTGTTGGCCATGATGCGCAAAGGTTTTGGTGGTCACGCCATTACCAAGGCGGAGTAGGGTCATGGCTCCCGTGGTGGCAAGTTTTGCCTCGGTCAATGCCGCGCCGGTGAAATGCGGCTTCGTCATTTTTGGTGCCACGGGCAATCTTGCGGCACAAAAACTGCTGCCCGCGTTGTACAACCTCGATCGGCACGATCGTCTGGATGAAGGCGTGCTGGTGTTCGGTTTTGGCCGGCGTGAGTGGACGGACGATGACTGGCGCGAATATGTCGCCGGTGTATTGCGTGAACGCATGGCTGCGGGCTTGGATGAGAACGTGCTCACCCGCTTCCTCGCCCGCCAGCGCTTTGTCAAGGGCGATCTGGACAACGCCGACGATTATCAGGAGCTTGGTGCGCGCGTGTCGGAAAACGGCATGAGCATGAACCTGTTGTTCTACCTTGCCATTGCGCCTGATATGTATGCCACGGTGGCCGAGCAACTGGCCGCCGCCGAACTTGCCGAGGAATTCGACGGCTGGCGGCGCCTGGTGGTGGAAAAGCCGTTTGGCTACGATCTGGAAAGTGCCAAGCTGCTGGATGCACGCCTGCACCGCCATTTTGCCGAAAAACAGATCTTTCGCATCGATCACTACCTGGGCAAGTCCACGGTGCAGAACATCTTGGTGTTCCGCTTTGCCAACCTGCTGCTCGAACCGTTGTGGAATCGCAATTACATCGATCATGTGCAGATCTCGCATGCCGAGAGCCAGGGCATTGGCCGCCGCGCCGGGTATTACGATCAGGCCGGCGCGCTGCGCGACATGATTCAGAGTCATTTATTGCAAATGCTCACCCTGGTGGCGATGGAGCCACCGCCCATGCTGGATGCTGAGGCGCTGCGTGATGAAAAGGTTAAGGTGCTACGCTCCATCCGCCCGATTCCGCCGCGTGCCGTGCATGCACACGCCTTCCGCGCGCAGTACACCCGCGGCAAGGTGGCGGGCAAGAGCGTGCCGGGGTATCTCGACGAAGAAGGCGTGGATGCGCACAGCACCACTGAAACCTATGCTGCGCTCAAGCTCTACATCGACAACTGGCGCTGGCGCGGCGTGCCGTTTTACATCCGCACGGGTAAGCGCCTGCCGGAAGGCATGTCCATGGTCAGCATCCGCTTCCGCCACCCGCCACAACAGCTGTTCCGCGAGACGCCGATCGAACAGCTCGAACCCAACTGGCTGCTGCTCGGCATTCAGCCTTGTGAGAGTTTGCGTCTGGAAGTGCAGACCAAGCGTGAGGGCTTGGAGCTGCGCACCACGACCACGCAACTGGATGCCACCTACTGCGAAAATGAGGCCACGCGCCTCGGTGCCTACGAGGCGCTGTTGCTGGACGTGATGCACGGCGATCAATCGTTGTTTTTGCGTTACGACGAAGTCGAATGGGCCTGGCGCGCGGTCGATCCCGTGCTCAAGCTGTGGGCGCAGGAGCGGGACTTCATTCACACGTATCCTGCGGGCAGTTGGGGCCCCGAGGAGGCCAGCCGCCTGTTTGATAAGGAGGATCATTACTGGCGCAATGCGTTGGACAATGCGTAAAAAGACGCCCTGCTCACTGTCAGAGCGGCTCAATTGATCGAATTTTTCGATAGGTTGAGCCTGTTTTTCGCCTTGATTGATCGAATTTTTAGATAGAACGTCGTCAAATGTATTCAAGTCGCCCAAGCCCAAGGAGAAGGCCATGTCTGCACCCACACCTCTGATTCAACTCCCCGCCTGGAAGATGTTGCGTGCCCACCAGCAGGAAATGAGCGGTGTGCACATGCGCGATCTGTTTGCCAACGATGCCAAACGCTTTGAACACTTCAGCCTGAGTGCGGGCGAGCTTTTTCTTGACTACTCCAAGCATCGGGTGAACGCACGCAGCATGCAGCTTTTGTTTCAGCTCGCGCGCGAGGCCGAGGTGGAGCGCTGGCGCGAGAAGATGTTTCACGGTGAGAAGATCAACTTCACCGAAGATCGCGCCGTGCTGCACGTTGCCTTGCGCAATCGCAGCAACACGCCGGTGCTGGTCGATGGCGAAGATGTCATGCCCAAGGTGAACGCCGTGCTTGAGCGCATGCGCGCGTTCAGTGAAGCCGTGCGCAGCGGCACATGGCGCGGCTACAGCGGTCAGGCGATCACCGACGTGGTCAACATTGGCGTAGGCGGCTCCGACCTTGGGCCGAAAATGGTGTGCGAGGCGCTGGCCTCCTATGCCCGCGCTGATCTGCGCGCGCATTTTGTCTCCAATGTCGCACCCTCGGACATTGTCAGCACCCTCAAACAACTCAACCCGGAAACCACGCTGTTCATCATTTCCTCCAAAACCTTCACCACGCAGGAAACCATGGCCAACGCCCATGCGGCGCGTGCATGGTTTGTGCAAAACGCCGGCGATGAAGCGCACGTGGCCAAGCATTTCGTCGCCGTGTCCACCAATCTCGACAAGGTGCGCGCCTTCGGCATTGCGCCGGAGAACATGTTTGAGTTCTGGGATTGGGTGGGGGGACGCTATTCGCTATGGTCATCCATCGGCCTGTCAATTGCGGTGCATGTGGGCTTTGAACATTTCACGCAACTGCTCGATGGCGCGCACGCCATGGATCGCCACTTTGCCGAGGCGCCACTGGAGAAAAACATGCCGGTGATCATGGCCTTGCTCGGCGTGTGGTATGCCAATTTCTTTGCTGCGGAAAGTCACGCCGTGCTGCCCTACGGCACCCGTCTGCGCTCACTGCCGGCGTATTTGCAGCAGGCGGACATGGAAAGCAATGGCAAATCGATCGATCGCGAGGGCGAGCGGGTCAATTACAGCACGGGCACCATCCTTTGGGGCGGCAATGGCACCAATGGGCAACATGCCTTTTACCAGTTGATCCACCAGGGCACGCGCCTGATTCCCTGCGACTTCATCGCCCCGGCGAATACACACAATCCGCTGGGTCAGCAGCACGCCATGCTGCTGGCCAATCTTCTGGCGCAGACGCGCGCCTTGATGTGGGGACGCACGCGCGATGAAGTCGAAGCCGAGATGCGCGGTAAGGGCATGAGTGAGGAGGCCATTCAAACGCTGGCACCGCACCGTGTCTTCCCCGGCAACAAGCCGAGCAGCACGATTCTGATGCGCGATCACACGCCGTACACCTTGGGCATGTTGATCGCGCTCTACGAGCACAAAATCTTTGTGCAGGGCATCATTTGGCGCATCAACTCGTTCGATCAGTGGGGCGTGGAGCTGGGCAAGGAAATGGCCAGCGACATCCTGCCGCGTCTTTCAGAAGCGTCGCCCACGACGCAGTACGACGCCTCCACCAATGGCCTGATCGAGCGCATCAAGCACTTGCAGCATGCATGAGGTGAAGGATGAGCAAAAAAACCGTCAGCGTTTTGTTTGTGTGCATGGGCAACATCTGCCGCTCCCCGACGGCCGAGGGGGTTTTCGCGCACAAGATCCGTCAGCGCGGTCTGCACGAGCATGTGCACATCGACTCGGCCGGCACGCACGCCTATCACATCGGCAACCCGCCGGATGACCGTACCCAGCGTGCCGCACAGCGGCGTGGCTATGATCTTTCCGGCTTGCGTGCGCGTAAGGTGGAGGTGCAGGATTTCAGCCGCTTTGATTACATTCTGGCCATGGATGAGGACAATCTGGCGATCCTGCAACGCTTGCGCGAGCAGGCGGCGCAAACCACGGCGCATGTGGGGTTGATGATGGCGTTCGCACCCGAGGCGCAATACAGCCGTGAAGTGCCGGACCCGTACTACGGCGGCGAGGCGGGGTTCGAGCGCGTGCTGGACATGCTTGAAGCTGCGACGGAAGGATTGTTGCAGCATATGCAGCGCAAACACGGGCTGGGCGAGGGTTAAGTCAAATCTACCAAGCTGGCGCGGCTGTGCTAGAGTTGCCGCCCTTCCCAGCATTCCGCCTGCAGCCAACCATGAAGCTCAACAGCACCGAAGAAATTCTCGACGATCTGCGCGCCGGGCGCATGGTCATCATCATGGACGATGAAAACCGCGAGAATGAAGGCGATCTGTTGATGTTGGCGGAGAAGGTGCGCGCCGAAGACATCAATTTCATGGCGCGCTATGGCCGTGGCCTGATCTGCCTTACCCTGACGCAAGAACGCTGCGAACGCTTGCGTTTGCCGCTGATGGTCAGCCGCGCCAGTGAAGCGTTTGGCACCAATTTCACCGTGTCGATCGAAGCGGCGGAAGGTGTGACCACCGGCATTTCCGCCGCCGATCGCGCACGCACGGTGCAAGCGGCGGTCGCCAAGGATGCGCGGCCTGAGGATGTGGTGCAGCCGGGGCATATTTTTCCACTGATGGCGCGTCCCGGTGGCGTGCTCACCCGCGCAGGGCATACCGAAGCCGGGTGTGATCTCGCGCGCCTTGCAGGTGCAGAGCCGGCAGCGGTGATTGTCGAGATCTTGAATGAGGATGGCAGCATGGCGCGCCGTCCTGATCTGGAAAAATTCGCTGCGCAGCATGGGCTGAAGATCGGCACCATCGAGGACTTGATTCGCTACCGCCTCAAGCACGAGCACAGCGTGGAGCGCGTGGCCGAGGCGCCTTTCCCCACCCGATTCGGCGAATTTCGTTTGCACGCCTACCAGGACGCGGTGGACAAGCTGGTGCATCTGGCGCTGGTCAAGGGCACGCCGCAGGCGGATGTGCCGACGCTAGTGCGCGTGCAGGTGCAGCATACGCTGTGCGATGTGTTGTATGGTGAAACAGGCTGCGGTTGGCCACTGGATGATGCCATGCGCCGTCTGGCCGAGGCAGAGTGCGGCGTGTTGGTGTTGCTGCGCCCCAGCGAGGAGCCGCGGGAGCTGGTGCGTCGTATCCAGTTGCTCGCCATGGGCGAGCGTGCGGAAGAAAAATTCGGCGAGGGCAGCGCGCAGGATCAGCGCACCTATGGCGTGGGTGCGCAGATTCTGCTCGATCTTGGCGTGCGTAAAATGCACGTCATGTCGGCGCCCAAACGATTCCATGCGCTGGCAGGCTTTGGCCTGGAAGCGGTTGATTATGTTTCTGAATGAGTGAGAACGTGCACATGAGCGCAATGCGTACCATCGAAGGCGGCTTGAACTTGGAGGCCGGACGCTTCGTCATCCTGGTGACCCGGTTCAACAGTTTCATTACCGAATCCCTGCTCTCCGGCGCGCTGGATGGTCTGAAGCGTCATGGTGTGGCTGAAGAAAACATTCGCATCGTGCGCGTGCCGGGGGCGTATGAATTGCCACTGGTGGCGCAGAAAGTGGCCGCACGTGAGGATTGCGACGCGATCATTGCGCTGGGGGCGGTGATTCGTGGCTCCACGGCGCATTTTGATTACGTGGCTGGTGAAGCAGCCAAGGGGCTATCCAGCGTGGCGCTGGATTTCGGCCTGCCGGTGATTTTTGGTGTGCTGACCACCGACACCATCGAGCAAGCGATTGAGCGTGCTGGCACCAAGGCAGGCAACAAGGGCTTTGAGGCTGCGATGACGGCGATCGAAATGGTCAACCTGTTGGATCAGCTTGAGGCTTGATGTGAGCGAGCGTGAATCGAAATTTCGCCGTCCGCGCCCCGCGCCACCGGGCATGGCCGGGCGGCGGCGTGCACGGCGCAAAGTGGTGCAAGCACTATATCAGGTACAGGTGAACCCGACCTCGCTGGCGGATCTGGAAGCGCAGTTCATGGAGGAGCCGGACATCCTCAAAGCGGATCTCGCCTATTTCCGCACGTTGTTGCAAGGCATCTGGGCTGAGCGCGAGCAACTGGACGCGTTGCTCTCCCCCTTGGTCAGCCGCCCGCTGGAGGAGGTGGATCCCATCGAGCATGCCGTGCTCTGGGTGGGGGCGTATGAGCTGCGTGAGTCCTTGGATACGCCGTATCGCGTGGTGATGAACGAGGCCATCGAGTTGGGTAAGATGTTCGGTGCCGAGGGCAGTCATGGCTTTGTCAACGGTGTGCTGGACAAGCTCGTGCCCAGTTTGCGTGCCGCGGAGTGGCAGGCCGATCAGTCAGCGGGCTGAAGATGCATCAGGGGCACTTGATGTAAAGCGGCTCGGCCGGCTTATCCCGCCCGCCAAACAACCTACGCGCCAACATTTTGCGCGCCGAGCCGAGGGGCGTTTCCGTTTCGTACTGCGTGGGCAGGCGCATCATGCAGGCTTCGGTGGTACCGCCGTTGCGCAGCTTGCTGATGCGTAATGTGGTTTCGCCCTTGTTGTTGATGCGCATGGCGATCAAGCCGTGTTGGGAAATCTCGTGCAAGGCATCCATCTCGGCACGTACGCAGTTGGGCAGCAGCCCCTTGGCGGCCGGCCCGAGCAAAGGCAACAGTGCTTCCGGGTGGATTTGAATGCGCGCGATCATGCGTTGCATTTGGCGCAGTTCGGGTTCAGTGGGAGACGGCCAGACAAAAATGCGCGAACAAAACCCATCGTCCGGATCGAAAACCTGAAATTCAATGCTGCCGCGCCCGGCAATCTCGGGTCCAACGCCGATGCTTTTGAGTATGTAATCTTCGCGCCGACCTTTGAAAAACACATCGCTGACATCGGTGATGTTTTTTTCACCCATATCGATCAGGTAAAGTCTGGGTGTCATGAGATCCATCAGGGTATAGGTGTAATCGCTGCGTTCACTCACCCCGCGTGCCCAACCTTGATCGATGGTCAACACGGTCGGCTGGTTTTTGCGATCCAGCATTTCAATTTCCAGCCACGCCCGCGCCGATGGGCTCATTGTCAGCAAAAGCATCAATAAGGAAACACGCAACATGCCGTCGGTCTCGGGTGAATTTGACCTCATTAGAACCTACTTTGCGGCCAGCGGTTCATCTGCAGCGTGCAAAAATCAAGGCGTGCAGCTTGGCGTGGGCGATGATGCGGCCCTCCTGGTGTCGACACCCGGTCATCAGCTTGTGATCACGACCGACAGCATGGTGTCAGGCGTGCATTTTCTGCCGGATGATCCCCCGGCAGCACTGGGGCATAAACTGCTTGCAGTGAATTTGAGCGATTTGGCGGCGATGGGGGCGCGTCCGCGCTGGGTGACGCTGAATCTATGCCTGCCCGCCGTGGATGTAGATTGGTTGGATGCTTTCTCTCGCGGGCTGCACACGCTTGCGGCGGAGCATCAGGTCTGTCTGGTGGGCGGTGACACTGTGCGCGGCCCGATGAATGTGGCGCTCACTGCCCTGGGGGAGGTGCCTTTTGGCCAAGCGCTGCGTCGCGATGGCGCATGCGTGGGCGACTGGATTGTGGTCAGCGGCACACCGGGTGAAGCGGCCTTGGGGCTGGCGCATCGTCTGGGCACTTTGTCGCTGGCGGCGGATAGCGCACAACATGCTCTGGCGCGCCTGCAACGTCCTACCCCGCGTGTTGAGCTTGGATTAGCTTTGCGCGGACTGGCGACCAGCGCGATCGATGTTTCGGATGGACTGGCGCAGGATTTGGGGCATATCCTCGAAGCCAGTGGGGTGGGAGCGGTGATAAAGCTTGAGCATCTGCCGAACTCGTCGATTTTTACCGGGTTACCTAAAGAACTTGTGCTGCACGCACAACTTGCTGGCGGCGATGACTATGAGTTGCTGTTCACCGTACCGGCAGGCAGTGATCTGCGCCACTTGCCTTGCCCAGTCCGTGTGATTGGCCAGATTCAAGCCGAACCTGGCTTGCGCATCGTGCAGCCCGACGGTGCGCCCTATGTGTTGCAACGGAGCGGCTATGACCATTTCCACGCGTGACATTCTGCGCGACCCCGTTTTGCTTTTGGCGCATGGACTGGGCAGCGGACTGGCACCCAAGGCGCCGGGCACGGTCGGTACGCTGGCGGCAGTGTTGCCCTGGCTGGCATTAACCCTTCTTTCGCCGCCGTTTTACTGGGCTGTGGTGGTGATGGCTGCCGTGCTCGGTATTGCCTTGTGCGGCGAAGCGGCGCGGAGAATGGGCAACCTTGAAGACCCAGGGGGCATTGTTTGGGACGAGTGGGTGGGGGTTTGGATCGCACTCGCGGCGGTGCCGAATATGCAGCAACCTGTGTTGCAGTGGTCGGAACAATGGCTTTGGGTGCTGGCGGCGGTGGTGCTGTTCCGCGTACTGGATATTCTCAAGCCAGGTCCTGTCGGTTGGTGCGATCGCAAGCTGCATGGCGGCCTGGGTATCATGCTTGATGACGTTGTGGCCGGCGGACTTGCCTGTGTGTTGCTGTTGGGTGTGCAGGCTGTGTAGGTAAGAAGCTGATTCGTAAGAGTGTTTCAGTCGCCGGAAGTTGATACGGATACGTCGGTTGCCATGTCCGGGATGGGGGCGTTACCCGTCACGGCATGACGCTCCATGCAGTCGCGCAGGTATTGGCGCAGCTCATCCAGGCCGAGTTTGCTCAGTGAAGAAAAAAGCTGCACGCTGACGCCTTCGGGCAGGGTGTTGCGCAGTTTCTGCATCACGGACCCGCCCGCGCCGCGCGAAAGTTTGTCGGCCTTGGTGAGCAATATATGCACCGGAAGTTGGCGCGCAACGCAGGCTTCGATCAACATGCTGTCAAACGGGCGCATCGGGTGGCGAATGTCCATCATCAGTACGGTGAGCTTGAGGCTTTGCCGTTGACTGAAGTATTCGTCCATCATGTCCCCCCAGTTTTTACGCATTTCCAGGGGGACTTCGGCGTAGCCATAGCCCGGTAGGTCGATCAGTCGCTTGTTTTCGTCCAAGGTAAAGACGTTGAGCAACTGGGTGCGTCCTGGACGTTTACTGGCGCGTGCCAGCGACTTTTGCGCGCACAATGTATTGAGCGCACTGGATTTTCCGGCATTCGAGCGACCGGCAAAAGCGATTTCCACGCCACGATCCAGGGGCAACTGTGCCGCATTGGGCGCACTTTTCAGGAAGGTCGCACGGGCGAAATACGCGCGCAACTGAGGATTTTCTATTTGCATCTGCGCATTCTATGCCAGATTTTGTTCTGGCTATGGCTTAATTCGTGTGAGCAGGGGTTACAATTCCGCGCCCTGTCGAAAAATGACAAAAACCTACGGGCGGTTAAGACGATCAAACCATGAGGATGGGCATGAACATTCGCTGCAAACTGATTGCAATGTTGATGGTGGGCGTTGGCTTTGGCAGCGCATACGCCGCAGAGGCTCCTGTTATCGTCAAGGGCGATGTGGCCGCGGGGCAGGCCAAATCGGCCATGTGCATGGCTTGCCACGGTGCAGATGGTAATAGCCCGACGGGCGCGTTCCCGTCCATCGCAGGACAGGGCGCGGCATACATCAGCAAACAGTTGCAGGATTACAAGTCAGGCAAACGCGTGAATCCAATGATGGCGGGCATTGTCGCTGCGCTCACGCCGGAGGATATGCAGAATCTCGGTGCGTATTACGCCACGTTGAGTATCAAGCCTCAGCCCGAGGCAGCTGCCGAGGCGCAGCCCTTGATCGCGGCCGGTAAAGTTCTTTACCAGACGGGCCGCCCGGCACGCGATGCTCAGCCTGCGATCGCAGCGTGCAGCGCCTGTCATGGCGTCGCGGGCTTCGGTAATGCGCCGGCGGCTTATCCCGCCCTGCGTGCGCAGCATGCCATGTACACCGAAGCCATGCTCAAGGCGTTCCGTGATGGCGCGCGCAATAATGATCTCAATGCCGTGATGCGCCAGGCCGGGCATGACTTGAGCGACGATGATATTCGCGCCTTGGCGGCGTACATCGCCGATATGCGATAGTGCTGAACTTTCGTTGATGTTAATGAACTCGATACAGTCAGACATGCCGAATGGCTTGTCTGCTGTTGCACAAGAATAAACTGGTATGACCCGTTCCACCTCGCCCGCGCGCGCGCTGCTGACCTTCCTAGGTTCGATGAACCTGGCCATCATCCTTTTGGTGGCCGTGGGGCTCGCATCCATCGTGGGTACGGTTTTGCAACAGAACCAGCCGTACGGCGATTACTTGATGAAGTTCGGACCGTTTTGGTTCGAAGTGTTTCGTGCGCTGGATCTCTACGATGTGTACTCGGCGCCTTGGTTTTTACTGATCTTCGGCCTGTTGGTGGTGTCCACCAGCGCATGTGTGACACGCAATGCGCCGAACATGCTGCGGGAAATGACTTCCTATCGCAGTAAAGTTGGGGAAAACGAAATTCGTGCGATGCGCGATCACGTCGAGTGGCCCCATCTGCCGATGAGCGTCGAGGCCGCTGCCATCGAGAGCCGTCGCGTGCTCGTCGAGCAGGGCTTTCGCTTCAAGGAAAAGCGCGTGCAAGAAGGTTACATGTTCTTTGCGCGCAAAGGCATGCTCAATCGCTTGGGTTACGTTTTCACCCACGTGGCGATCGTCGTGATCTGCATCGGTGGCTTGATGGATTCGCGCCTCTGGCTCTCCTATCAAGAGATGATGGGCAAGCTCAAGGTGGAAACGCGCAGCGTGCCTTTGTCTCAGGTGCCGGCAGAAAGCCGTGTGGGCATCGAAAACCCGAGTTTCCGTGGCAATGTCAATGTGCCGGAAGGAAGTCAGACCTCGGTGCTTTTTCTCAATGTGCGCGATGGCTTTGTCGTGCAGAATTTGCCGTTCACCATCGAACTGCGTGATTTTCGCATCGAGCATTATGACAATGGCATGCCCAAGTCGTATCAGAGTGATTTGACGCTGCGCGATCCTCAGCACCCTGACCAAGCGGTGACGCAGACCATTGCAGTGAATAAGCCCCTGTTTTACAAAGACTATGCCATCTACCAAGCAAGTTTCGGTGATGGCGGTACCCGGCTGGATATGCGCTCCTGGCAGCTTCTGGGTGCCAGCGCAGGTTTGTCGCAGCCCATCAAGGGCGCAATCTTCCAGGATCTGCCGTTTACGGTGGGTGATGCGCGATACACCCTGGAATTGAATGATTTCCGCTTGTTCAATATCAACCCGGTACAGGGTGCGGATGGCAAGACGCATGAAAAGAATTTTGGACCAAGCGTCACCTTCCGTTTGCGCGACGCCGCCGGCCAAGCGCGCGAATATGAAAACTACATGATGCCGGTGGAGATGGAAGGTCGCCCGGTGTTCATTTCCGGCATGCGTGAAAAGGTCGGCGAACCTATGCGTTTTCTCTACATTCCGGCCGATCGCGATGGTTCCATGGCTACCTTCATGGAGTTTTACCACCGTCTGCATGATGCTGAAAAAATCAACGAAGCCGTACTCAGCATGCTCAACGAGGTGAATCCGGAGGCTGCCAAGTTACCCGCCGCTGGAGATGCCATACGCAACATGGTCGAGCGCTTCGTGCGCGGCGGTTACGATGCCTTGGGGAGCGACTTGGAAACGCGCGTGCCCAAAGATCAACTCGAACGCGCCTTTGAAACCAGTGCGCGCGTGTTGCAAACCGTGCTTGGGCGCATGTACGTCAGCATGATGCATGAACGCGGTGTACAGGATGTAGGCGGCGAAAAGGATGAACGATTCCTTGCGGATGCCGTCTCAGCCATGAACGCCTTGGTGTTTTATGGTGCGCCGATTTATCTGCAAATGACTGGATTCGAGCAGGTGCAGGCATCGGGTTTGCAGATTACGCGCTCCCCTGGAAAGAATGTGGTTTATCTGGGCAGCTTTTTGTTGATTCTTGGTGTTTTCATGCTGTTCTATGTCCACCCAAGGCGGGCATGGGTGTTGGTGCGTGAATCGGTGGATGCGCGCGGTGCGCGCGTACTGTTTGCCACCACGACCCATCGTAAGACCGTGGACATGCTCAAGGTTTCGCGTGAGTTAATTGATCTCATGACTGCGCGACTGGGTGTTTCGCCTTTGCGGGTGAACCCGACGCACGAGTCTTAAATAGCCAACAGGAGAAGATTGTGGTTTCGAATGCAAGTGTGCTGCAAACGTCGTCTTCGGGATCGCCGTCGATGCGCAGTCCTGCGCATCGTTTGAGCGATTATGCGTGGTTGTTGCTGGTGATTGCGGCCGGCGGCGCAGGGCTTTTTGCCTATGCGGCGCAGATGGATGTGTACGAAATTTCCATTTACGCGGGCAGCGTGCTGTCCCTTGCCGCTTTAGGTTGGTACTGGCGCGGCATGCGTGGCCTCAGCCTTGCGGTGGGTTCGCTGACAGCAGTAGCGCTGTGGCGTTACGGCGTACACTTTGGCGATCAGCTTTCCGTCGGTCGCGAAGCTCTGAGTGCCGTGCAAAACAAGGATTTCTTCCTTAAATACCTAGTGTCTAGCCAAAGCGCCATCATGTGGATGAGCGCGTTGTATGTCGGTGCGGCGTTCACCTACTTCCTGGCGTTGTTTACCCGTGCGGATTACATCGGCAAAATTGCTTCGGTTCTGGTCTGGTCAGCCACCGCATTCGGCTTGACCGGCATGTTGGCGCGCTGGCGTGAGTCTTATCTCATCAATGTGGACTACGGCCATATCCCGGTCAGCAACTTGTATGAAGTGTTCATCCTCTTTGCGGTGATCACCGCGCTGATTTACCTGTTCTATGAGGGGCGCACCAAAACCCGCGCGCTTGGCGGTTTTGTCATGTTGGTGATCTCTGCGGCGGTGGCGTTCCTGCTTTGGTACACCTTTGATCGTGGTGCGAACGTAATCCAACCCTTGGTGCCTGCGCTGGATAGTTACTGGATGAAAATCCATGTTCCGGCCAATTTCATCGGTTACGGTGCGTTTGCCATGGCAGCCATGATTGGCGTGGCGTATCTCATCAAACTCAAAATGGGCGGGGACGGCGAACGTGATCTGTTGCCCAAGCTCGAAGTGATGGATGATTTGATGTACAAATCCATCGCCCTCGGCTTTGGCTTTTTCACGGTGGCCACCATCCTTGGTGCCATGTGGGCTGCCGAGGCTTGGGGTGGCTACTGGTCATGGGACCCAAAAGAGACCTGGGCATTGATTGTTTGGTTGAATTACGCAGCTTGGTTGCATTTGCGCTTAACCAAGGGCTGGCGTGGTGCCCCCATGGCCTGGTGGTCGGTGATTGGTCTTTTTGTCACTACCTTTGCCTTCCTTGGGGTCAACATGTTCCTCAGTGGTTTGCACTCTTACGGTACGCTGTGATTACGGAGTCGTTTCGATGAAATCCTGGATTTTCGCCAGCATCCTGTGTCTTCCCGTGGCTTTTGCACACGCGGAGCCCACGACCACCAAACCGATTGAAGAAATGGTGGAGTATGTCGTCATCAACACCCCGGCCGATGTCAAGGCAGCGCCGGGTGAAGTGGTGGTGCAGGAGCTGTTTTCCTTTAACTGTGGACATTGTCATCATTTCGAACCCGCGGTGCAGGCATGGCTTAAGACCAAGCCAGCGAACGTGCGCTTTGAGCGTGTTGAGGTGGCGTTCAATCCGCGCTGGGTACCGCTGAGCAAAGCCTATTACGCACTCAAGCAAGTGGGTAAGGCCGACGAGCTTACCCCTTTGATTTTCAAGGCGGTGCATGATGAACGACGCCCGTTGAACACCCCAGAGCAGATTGCTGATTTTGTCGTCAGCAAAGGTGTTGATCGTGATGCCTTCCTCAAGGCCTACAACAGCTTCCCGGTGGACGCTGAAGTGCGCCGTGGCGTGCAATTGGCGCATCAGTACGGCGTAGACGGGGTACCGGCGATTGTGGTGCAGGGTCAGTACCGCACCTCCGGCGGTATGGCGGGCAGCAATGAAAAAATGCTTGATGTCGCGACACAACTCGCGGCAAAGCTAGCCGAACCTGGCAAATCTGGGAAATAGAATCGCAAGTTTGTTTGGTTGTTGACCCCGGTTTTATCCGGGGTTTTTTATGTCTGAAAACATGGCGACACAATTACTGCTTAAAAGATTATTCATTCTTCTAACTAGATTTTGAAAAAGGGCGTGAGGTAGTTTTTCAACACCCTGTTAGCCAATAGCTGTTTTGAGCGGCAAGTTATTGCCGTTTGTTTTGCAGCACGCTGAAGTTACACATGTACAGCCTTGGTGGTTTATGGCTTGAGCCTAGAAACTTTGATGGGGAAGAAGCATGCCAAAAATCGTGATTGTTGGTGGTGGCGCTGGGGGATTGGAGCTTGCTTCGCGCCTTGGGCGATCCCGAGTGACTGAGGTTACCTTGGTGGATCGTGAGCGAACTCATCTTTGGAAACCGCTGTTGCATGAAGTGGCAACCGGTGTGCTGGATGATGGGGTGGACGCACTCTCCTATCGTGCACATTGTGCAGGCTTGGGAGTTCGCTTCCATCTTGGAGAGGCTGTGGGTCTGGATCGTGCGCGGCATGAATTGATGCTTGCACCCTTGCTTGGTGCTCATGGTGAGGAAGTGCTGCATGCGCGCCGCCTGCCCTATGACATCCTTGTTTGGGCGGTCGGGGCGCATTCGAACGATTTTTCGATTCCCGGTGTGCGCGAGCATTGTCATTTCCTCGACTCACCCTCACAGGCACAGCGTTTTCATCTGGACTTGCTCAATCGTTTTCTCCATCTTCAAGAGGAGGGGAAGGATGGCGAGTGCGTCACTGTTGCTATTGTCGGTGCAGGTGCCACGGGGGTTGAGCTTGCCGCTGAGTTATTCAACGCGTCCGACATGTTGAAAAATTACGGGGTGGAACGAGCAGGACGCCGAGGCATTCGTGTGCTGTTGATCGAGGCGACCTCGCGTGTATTACCGGCATTACCAGAGGAAATATCGCGGCGTGCACAGAAGGTGTTGGAGTCTCTTGGTGTTGAGCTGCATTTGAATAGGGCGGTTGCCCAGGTGCAATCGGGAGGTTTGCAAACGAAGCAAGGTGAGTGGGTTACGGCAGATTTGATCGTTTGGGCAGCAGGCATACAAGCGCCTGCATTTCTCGCAGGAATGGGTTTGCCGGTCAATCACCTCCATCAATTGGAGGTGGGGGGTGATTTGCGTGTGAAGGGAGAACAAGACATTTATGCACTTGGGGATTGCGCATGTTTACGCGAATCGACAGGGGATAATGCTTCAACGGGTCGATTGGTACCGCCGCGTGCCCAAGCAGCGCACCAGATGGCCGAATATCTCGCGCGTCATTTGATTGCCCGCTTACGACGGCCAGCTTCCTCTGTCAACCCCAAGCCCTTTACCTACCATGATCATGGTTCTCTGGTGTCACTGGCGGAATACCAGACGCTGGGTTCAGTGATGGATGATGTCATGCATGGACGTTTTCTGATTGAAGGCGCATTGGCGCGTACTGCTTACCTTTCGTTGTATCGGCAGCATCAACTGGTTTTGCATGGTTATTGGCGCACGGCCTTGATCATGTTGCTTAGTGGTATGAGCCGTTGGATACGTCCGAGCATCAAGCTGTACTGAGCAGGGCCAGCAGCTCGGACAATCGTAGATCGCGCTCTCCTTCCGAGGGGCACACCAGGGTGGCGTGCCCCACCTTGCGCCCCTTGCGCGCATGTTTCGCGTAGTCGTGCAGATAAACATCGCGCACGGCCAGCACACGCTCACGCGGCGGTAACTCACCAATGAAGTTGATCATGGCACTTGCACCGCGAAGCTGCGTACTGCCCAACGGCAAGCCGAGAATGGCGCGCAGGTGGTTTTCAAATTGGCTGCACACTGCGCCTTCGATCGTCCAATGCCCGGTGTTATGCACGCGCGGGGCAATTTCATTGGCCACCAGCGTGTCATTGAGCACAAAAAATTCAAATCCAAGCGTGCCGACATAGTTTAGATGTTGCATCACACGTTGGGCGTAATCTTCCGCTGCAGACTGCAGAGGGTCCTTGGCGCGGCTGACGGAGAGTTTCAGCACGCCTTGCTCATGGGTGTTTTCTGAAAGAGGGTAGAAGGCCACTTCACCAGAAGATGAGCGCACTGCAATGATCGACACCTCGCGTGAGAAAGGTACAAATCCCTCAAGAATCAGTGGGGTGCCGCCTAGGTTTTCCCATGCGCGGGGAATATCAGCCTGTTCACGCAGCACCGCTTGTCCATGGCCGTCGTAGCCCATGCGCCTTGTTTTAAGTACGGCAGGAAGGCCGATTTCATTGACTGCCTGCGTTAAATCCTCAAGCGTTTCGATGGCTCGCCAAGGCGGTGTGGGTATATCTAGCTTGGCGAACAGTGTTTTTTCGTTTACTCGATCTTGTGCCACTTCCAGTGCCTGTGGTGGCGGGAAAAGCCGTGTCTGAGCATTGGTCAGGTGCAGGGCGGGCAGGGGAATGTTTTCAAATTCGAGGGTAACGATGTCAGTGGCTTGTATCAAGCGTTGCAAACCTGCAGGGTCATCGTAGTCGGCGATGATTTGTTCGCCCAGCGTGGCGGCACAGGCTTCCTGCGCTGGATCGAGAAAAACAAAATCCAAACCCAGCGGAATGCCTGCCAAGGCCAGCATACGCCCCAGTTGCCCACCTCCAATGATGCCAATGCGCTGCGGGGGCGAAGAATAGTCATGCGCAAACGAGGGATTCATGCAATTCAAACTTGTGGATTGGTATGGCGCGGGTCGGGATGGTCAAGAACGCTTTGTGTTTGTTCTGCACGGAATTGAGTGAGCCGGGCGCGCAGTTCAGGCGAGGTGTTCGCCAAAATGGCAGCGGCCAGCAGTGCGGCATTCTTGGCTCCGGCCTGACCAATGGCCAACGTCGCCACCGGGATGCCAGCGGGCATCTGCACGATGGAGAGCAATGAGTCCATGCCGTTGAGCGCTTTGGACTGCACAGGAACCCCCAGCACCGGCACGATGGTTTTGGCCGCCAACATGCCCGGTAAATGCGCTGCGCCTCCAGCTCCAGCGATGATGACCTCCAAGCCACGTTCAGCAGCAGTTGCGGCGTAGTCCATCAATAAATCAGGGGTGCGATGCGCGGATACTACGCGCACTTCATGCGCAATATCAAACGAGGTCAAAAGATCGACAGCGTGCTGCATGGTGTCCCAGTCAGATTTGGAACCCATCACCACGCCCACCCGCGGCTTGCCGGCAGAAGAGGAAGTCATAGCAAAAAATTAAGCGCCTTAAAGCGCGAAGCTTATCTTTGCAGACGCCATGGCTCAAGCGGTTTGTACCTCTTTGTACCATGCCAAGCTTACGCACGTTGTATGATGCGCATAACGCATGAGGTGATAAACGATGCAAGGCGAACGTTTGCAAAAGGTGTTGGCAGGATGGGGTTTGGGCTCACGCAGAGCCATCGAACAGTGGATTGCTGCGGGGGAGGTCAAGGTGAATGGTGCCGTGGCGACCCTCGGCACGCGGGTACTGCCAGCCGACCGCATCGAGGTGCGCGGTCAGCCGGTGCGGCAACGCATGGAGGGCTTCACGCGCCGTGTGCTGATTTATCACAAGCCGGAGGGAGAGTTGACGACGCGGCATGATCCAGAAGGTCGCCCGACTGTTTTCGAGAGTCTGCCGCCGATTCGAGATGGCCGCTGGATTACCGTAGGAAGGCTGGATTTCAATACCTCGGGACTGCTGGTGGTGACCAACGATGGCGAATTGGCCAACCGCATGATGCATCCGTCGCGTGAATTGCTGCGCGTGTATGCGGTGCGGGTGTTTGGTGAGTTGACGAGCGATATGATCAAGCAACTCAAGGAAGGCGTGCAGCTTGAGGATGGCATGGCACGCTTTGAGTCGGTGGAGGATGCCGGTGGTACGGGGATGAATCACTGGTTTCATGTGTCGCTGCGCGAAGGGCGCAATCGCGAGGTGCGCCGTATGTTTGAAGCGATTGGATTGCCAGTCAGCCGCTTGATCCGAATTCAGTACGGTGATTTGACCTTGCCGCCGCGTCTGCGTCCGGGCAAGTGGAACATGCTTACCGTAGAAGAAATCGAGAAACTGGCCAAAAGTCTGGATCTGCCTGTCAAGGCGCCGGGCATCGAAGCGCGACGCGATTTGCGTAAATCGCCTTTGCGTGGAGCATTCAAGACCCGCCCTGGTGGGGGAGCTGCACAAGCCGCTGTGACGCCACGCAAAGCCTACGTGGTAAGTGCTGGTCGCGCAGTGGAAAGTGAGATGCCCGCTCCGGTTCGCAAAACAGACGAACCGAGAAGACGCGCAGCCAAGGCGGGCGGATATGCGTCAAAACCCGCGCAGCGTATGGAAGACGCGCAAAACTACTCTCGCCGTGATGCGGTGGCCGCTGCCGGCGGGCGTGCAAAACCGCGCCGGCCGCGCTGAAGTTTGCGCAAAAATAAAAACTGCTGAACGCCGCCCGTTATGCTGCCGGCGTCTTGCGTATCTGGTCGAAGAGTTTTCGCGCAACCTGATCCGTGGCGGTCAAACCTTGCGCAGAGCGCCCGGGAAAGATGCGCGCATACAGCGGGGTTGGCATGGGCGGTGGCAGGAAGGTTTGCACATGCAGCTCTGGGTTTTCATCCGCCCATTGCATGGCCTGTTGTTCTACCCCGGCCTTGCTGACGGCATAGGCGCCGAGGTAGCTCGCCGGATTGCGGTCGCCGACAAAGATCAGGCTGCCTTCTGCCTTGCGCAGCAAGGGCAAGCAAGCACGGGTCAGCAGATAGGGCGCCGTTAAATTGACACGCAACACACGGTTCCAGATGGAGGGATCGACATGCGCCAGCGGTGCGGGTGCGGCAATGTCGGCGGCAAGATGCAGTAGTGCATCAAGTCGATCCATGTGCTGGCTGAGTAATTGAGCAAGCGCCTGGTAGTCCTCGGCTTGCGCTCCGGCAAGATCGATGGCGTGCAACAAGGGTTCGCTGCCGCCTTGGGCGACGATCTCATCCGCAAGTTGCATCAGACTCTCCGGTTTGCGCCCAAGCAGGATGAGCTGTGCGCCTTGCAGAGCTGCATGCAGGCTAAAGGCACGCCCCAACGCGCCTGTGGCGCCGGTCAGCATGAAGGTGGGTTGGGAAGTGTTCATCAAGCGATGTCCTTTGGAGTTTAGATGCGCCCGCGCTTGGCCTGTCGCGCCGTGCGCCAAGCAAGCCAGAACAAGCGCAGGGGCGTCAATTCAGGGCGTGATTGCAAAAGATTCCAGTTTTCGCGCTGCATGGCGCGCAGCAAGGCTTCGGCATGTGCCAGCGAGACCAGCGCCATGATCTGACGGTGTTGCAGTCCCGCCGGAAGTAGGCTACGCGCTTGTTGAAAGCGCTGGAAAGTTTGCTGGCCAAGCTGCGCGAGCAGTTGGCGAACCGTGTCGCGGGTGAGCGGTTGGTTGAAGTCACGCCGATCAAGTCCGTGTTGTGCCAGGAGATCTTGCGGCAGGAGTAAATCACCCTGCGCCACATCGCGCCCAAGATAGTGCAACACCCGTGTCCACATCAGGGCGCTACCTACGGCATGGGCGAAATTGCGTTCGATGCGCCCACTGTTGCCGTCGGCATCGGTCAGGATCAGCCATGCGGCGGTTTGCTCACGATAAGCCAAAAGTTGGAACGCACTGGCATCGTGAGGTTGGTGAGCGTGAAGACGGTCATAGGCACCGTTGAGTAATTCATCCACCAGTGCGTCGCGCCCAGGCTGGATGAGCACATGTTTGGCGAGCGCTTGGGCAATGGGATGTTGCACGTGCCCTTTGACTGCGGCGCGCAGTTCGCCCTGCCACCAATCCAGACGTGCCTTGGCGACGCTTGGCTCAGCGATGCGCGTGGTCACCTCGTTGAACTCCTGCTGTAATGCCAGGATCGGCCATGCCACGGCCTGCTGCTCAGGTGTCAGGTACAAGGTGGCATAGTAGGCCGCCGAGCCACGTGGCGCGGCCTGTTGGCGGCAGAATTCGAGGGCGGTGTCGTGCATGTTCAGGTTGCGCAACCGCTTGAGCCACAGCTTCCGCTGCGCATGGATTTGCGGCTTGGCCAGAGTGTTTGCCGTACAAGGTGCAGTCGGTCACGTAGGCTCAGTTGAGGGTTGATGAACGGTGCCTGCGGGTCGTGTTGCATGGCGTGCAGAATCCAGCCGGCATGGAGCATGCTCCAGCGCAGGCGGTAGCGTAGGCGGAGCGGCGCCGACAGGCCAAGGGCGGCGCTGCCTTGCAGGATTTTCTGGGTGCGCGAGGCAAGATGTTGGCTCAAACGGCGCAACGCAAAGTCATGCCGTCCTGCCTGAATTTGTTGCGCGTCCACCATGTACTGCTGCATCAGATCGTGAGGCAGCAGGATGCGTGTATCTTTGCGCACAAACAAAAGCATTTCTGTCAGCCACAACGCCACACCCAATCCCTCGGCCAGAGCGAGATCCTGCGCACTGGCCGCAGGCCAGAGGATCTCCAGTTGCCGGCGCAGTAAACGGCCGGCGTCATGGCGCGCGCTATGCATCAGGGCAGCAAAATCGGCGTGGCCATCCTTGGGGATGGTGGAAAAATCATCCTGCCAGGTGGCAAGCGGTGTGCCACGTGGTGTGGGCAGGGCGGATTTGAGTAAAGGGTGGCGTGGGTCTGTCATGCAGGATCCTCGTCGTGCTCCAGTGCAGTGTGCAGCAAGTGATCCGACACGGATTTGCTCGGTTGTACCCCGAGTTTGTGCAAGCGTTGCGCCCGGCCAATCAGGTTGCCGCGTCCTTGGTAGAGTTTGCTGAAGGCGGTCTGATAGCTTTTTTCCGCCTGCTCCAGCCGATTGCCCAAGGTTTGCATGTCCTCCACAAATCCGACCAATTTGTCGTACAAATCGCCTGCCTGGCGCGCGATTTCTTGCGCGTTCTGGTTTTGCTGTTCCTGACGCCAGACATGCGCAATGGTGCGCAGTACGGCGAGCAGAGTGGTCGGGCTGACCAACACGATGTTGCGTTTGAGCGCGTCTTGAAACAGGCTGGCATCATGCTGCATGGCGAGCATCAGCGCGGGCTCGATGGGCACGAAAAGAATGACGAAATCCAGCGTGCGCAGTTGTGGGATGTTTTCATAAGCCTTATCGGCAAGCCCGGCAATGTGTGCGCGCAAAGCGCTGATGTGTTCCTTGAGGTTGCGCGCTCTGGCATCCTGGTCGTCGGCATTGACGTAGCGCTCATACGCGGAGAGGGAAACCTTGGCGTCGACGATGACCACGCGGTTGTCCGGGAGGTAAATCAGCGCATCGGGCTGCACGCGGCCTGCGCCATGCGCCAAGCTGACTTGCGTGGCGTACTCATGACCTTTGCGCAGTCCGGAGCTTTCCAGCACCGTGTCGAGGATCATCTCGCCCCACACGCCCTGCGTTTTGCGCTCGCCTTTGAGTGCGCGGGTAAGATTTTCCGCCTCGTGTCCCAGTTTGCTGTTCATCTCGGCCAGCCGTTTGAGCTCTTCGCGCAAGGCGTGGCGTTCGCGTGCTTCCTGGCCGTAGCTGTCCTCAACCTTTTTCTGAAATTCACCGAGACGTTCACGCAGCGGATTGAGCAGTTGGCCGAGCTGTTGTTGGTTGTGTTCGCTAAAGCGATGGGTTTTTTCTTCCAGAATCTCGCTGGCCAGCAGTTTGAATTGTTCGCCAAGCTGGCTTTTAGCCTCAAGCAGCAAGCGTAGTTTTTCCGCAGCCTGTTCACGTTCGGCGGCAAGTTGGGTGCGTGTCTCGGCAAGTTGTTGTTGGTACTCGGCAAGTTGGGCGGAGATGGTTTGCAGTTCGTGCTCACGCAGCGCAAGACGCGGACGCAACTCCTCCAGCGCCGTGTTCAAGGCTGCATGCTGCTCAGCGTAGCGGCGCAGATCCTGCTGGCTGTGTTCGAATTGTTGGCGCAGGTGCGTCAGCTCATCGTGCAGACGCGGGATAATGGCACTGCGTTCCTGCCATGCAGCACGTTCGATCTGCGCCTGTTGCAGTTGATCCTGTACCTGCTGCCTTTGCGTTTCGCTCTGTTCACGCAGGGCGATTTGTTCGCCGATTTCGGCTTCGGCCGCTTGCAGCGCTGCATTCAGTCGCGCTTCTTCGCGCATCCAGCGGGCACGCAAAATCAACCACGCGAGTAGCATGCCGCCAAGCAGGGCGGCCAATATGCTGAGCAGTAGAATTTGTTGCGGTGTGAGGTTTACATCCATGCGTGCAGTTCTTCAGCCGAATGAATCACCGCGTCGGCATCCCAGGTGTGCGGATCGTCACCTTCCGTCAAGTACCCAAACGCAGCCGCGACGGCGATGCACCCTGCGGCACGTGCAGCCTGAATATCACGCGCATGATCGCCAATCATCACGCAATCGGCAGGCTGATAGTCAAGCAGGGCGCAGGCATGCAACACGGGGGCAGGGTCGGGTTTGTTGACGCTGAGCGTATCGCCACTGACGATGCAGGGGGTATGCAGCGCAAGACCTCGCATCAGCGGCTCGGTAAGAAAAGCGGGTTTATTGGTCACCACGCCCCACGCCCAACCTTTGCGCGCCAAGGCTTCAAGCACAGCGGCCATGCCCGGAAACAAGCGGCTTTCCACGCACAAATGCTCGGCATAAATCGCTAGGTAACGCTGTTTGAGTTCGGCAAGTCGTTCAGCGTGCAGATCCTGCCCAAACCCTAGACGTACCAGTGCCCCGGCACCATGCGACACCCAGGGGCGGATATCCGCATAGGGCAGGGCAGGGAGGTCGTGCTCCGCGCGCAGGCGGTTGAGTGCGCCGGCCATGTCAGGCGCGGTATCCACCAGGGTGCCGTCAAGATCGAAGAGAAAGGCGCGAGGCTTCATGCTGTGCATACAAAAGGCCGTTGAACAATTCAACGGCCTTGGAGAGAGTGAAACAAAAAATTACTTCAGCGCATTGGCCTGCTGAATGCCACTGATCAGCCAGTTGCCTGAAGCTGTATCCGCCGCGTGCTGCACATGCCAGATTTCGGCAAAGTCTTCTGCCGCTGCGTCGTTTTCACGAATGCGTCCTTGGAACAGCACGGAAGCGGTCACGGTATCGCCCTCACGGGACACATCCAGCAGTTGTGCATGCAGGGTTTGCACATCGGTCAGGTTGGGCGCAGCGCCCAGCTCGGCGCGCTGTGCGCGCTGGGTGGCAAACATGGTGTCGGTGAAATACTCGCGCAGGGTGTCGAGGTTGTTCTCATCCCATGCCATTTGCAGGGTGAGGAAATGGCTGCGTGCACCTTGCACGAACTGATCTTCGTTGAACCAGGCCGGTGCATCATGCAGCGGATTGCGCGTGACGGAATAGCCGCTGCCCGTGGGCATATTTTCCGTAACAGAAGCAGGCTGGGCGCTAGGATTGGCGCCGGCATACTGGTAGCCCTGTGCCTGCTCCGTTGGCGCCTGCTTGCGGCGCATGGCGCGCAGCAGTATGAAGGCACCGAATGCAAGCAGGGCGATCAGCAGAAAGTCCAGCGGTTGCAAGCCTTCAAACGCACCGCCAAAGAACATGGCAGCAAGCAAACCACCTGCGGCCAAGCCCGCCAGCGGACCGAGCCATTTGCTCGCGCCACTGGGCGCGGCTTGCGCAGCACTCTGTTGAGTATTGGAGCGCGCAGGCGTCGCGCTGGGCGGGGCGGCTTCACGGGCGAAGCCTTGTTTTTGTTGTCCACTGTTGGCACCACCGCCAAGGCGCTTGGCCTCCACCGGCTGCAGGGCAAGTCCCAGGCCAAGGACGAAGACGCTGAGGAAGGTCAGGATTCTTTTCATGCTCAAGTTCATGTTCATGGGGTTAGTCTCACAACTCAAAAACGGCTGCCACTCTGGATGTACTGCGTCATCTGCGCACACTGACTGTTCATGCGCTGGATGATGCCACGAATGCTGCGGATGATGGCGCGCATGACGTGGTACACCATGAACGGATGGTCTTTGATCAGACGTTCCAGATTTTCGCGATGCAGAACCAGTACGGTGGTGTCGCCAATCGCACGCAGCGTTGCGCTATGCGGCTTGCCATCGAGGAAACCGGATTCACCGGCCAGATCGCCGGAGCTCAAGATATGCAGCGTGTCGGCAAAGCCGCGACCGCTGTCTTTGTTGACCGCCAGGCGGCCGTCGAGAATCACGTAGAGCTCATGATGCGACTCACCCTCGCGGAACAGTACCTCGCCACTGGCCACGTGACGTACGGTGCAGACCTGCGCCAGTGTGTTGCACTCCAGCTCGGTCAGTTCAGCACCAAGCAGGGTTTTGCGTAGATCGTTACCGGTAATGGGGAGTTGCATCGACCTCACCTTCTAGGCTGTTTTGGAATCGAATGGGGCGGCATCCCTGCCGAACGCGGCCATGACAGGGCATGGCCTGGGTATCCTTGTGTTGCTTACTTCTTCTCGCTGGGCGCATTCGCCGGGGCGGTGGACGTGGCTGCAGTCGGTGCGGGCGCAGCGGCAGCCGGCGTCTTGATTTCCACTTTGGCCGCAGCGCGGGTGTCGTTGACAAACTTTTCTACCGCCTTCTGTTGCATCATGGCTTCAACCTGCGGCTTGACCGCTTCAAACGCAGGTGGTGGAACGTCACGCACGTCTTCCAGCTTGATGATATGCCAGCCAAATTGTGACTTGACCGGCTCCTTGGTGGTTTCGCCCGGCTTGAGTGCGCTGGCGGCCTGGGCGAATTCAGGCACCATCATGCCTGCTTCAAACCAGCCGAGATCGCCACCCTGATCCTTGGAGCCCGGATCGGTGGAGTAGGCTTTGGCCAATTCGGCAAAATTGCCACCTTCGTTGACTTTCTTCTGCACTTCTTTGGCTTGGTCTTCGTTTTCGATCAGGATGTGCGCGGCTTTCATTTCCTGCTTCTTCGGCAGTTTGGCCACCAGATCGTCGTATTCCTTCTTCAATTGATCTTCGGTGAACTTCACATCCTTCATCATGCGACGCACGAGATGGTTGGCCAGAATGCTTTCCTTGGCGCGCTCGATTTCAGCGGCGATGGCCTTTTCCTTGGCCAAACCATCCGCCTCGGCTTTTTGTGCCAGCGCCTTGAGTTCAACCAGTTGGTTGATGATGGCGTCATCGCCCTGCGCCTGTGCTTGCGGTGGCAGTTGCAGCTTGATGGCGTTCAGCTCATCCACGGTGATGGTGTCGCCGTTGACGATGGCAACGACATCTTTTTCAACCACCGGTGCGGCTGCGCTGGGTGCGGCTTCTTTTTTCGGTGCAGTGTCCTGACCGCAGCCGGCAAGCATCAGGGTGGCAGTCATGGCAATCATCAAGGGTGTTTTCAACAGGTTCATGGAGCGTTCGATCCTAGTGAGGTTGGGGTGAAAAAAATCATTTGCACTCGGGCATGAACACGCCTTTCCAAGGCGTGACGAGCACTTCGCGGTACACGCCAGCATGGACATACGGGTCATCCCCTGCCCAGGCACGTGCTTCATCCAATGATGAAAACTCCGCCAGAACCAGGCTGCCGAGCATGCGCGGCGTCTCGGCTTCCAGCGGATCGGGCAAAGGACCCGCCAGCAGCAACCGCCCGGCATCACGCAGCGCCTGCAAGCGCGCCAGGTGGGCGGGACGTGCCTCAGCACGCGCCTGCATGCTGTCGGCATGATCCATGCCGTAAATCATATACCACATGCTTATGACTCCTTGTTGGCGGCCGCATTTTCCAGCAGGGTGGCATGGCGCGCGAGCCACAGACCTTGCAGCAGCATGAAAGCAAACGTCAGACCCATAAGGCCGAAAAGTTTGAAATCAACCCAGATTTCTTCGCTGAAATTGTAAGCAACGATCAAATTAAGCACAGCGAGCGCGGCAAAAAACAGCACCCAAGCCACGTTGAGCTTGCGCCAGACGGCGGTGGGTGCGGTCATCATGCTGCCCATGAGGCGTTCCACCAAGGGTTTGTCGCCAATGAACAGGCTGCCGAGAAAGGCAATCGCGAACAGGGCATAGAGAATGCTGGGCTTCCACATGATGAACAGGGGGTTTTGCAACCACAGCGTCATGCCGCCGAACACCACGATCAGTGCCAGTGAGACCAGCTGCATTTTCTCCACCTTGCGCGTGGTCAGCCAGGTGTAGGCCACCAGGATGACCGTGGCCACGATGGCCACCGCAGTGGCGGTGTAGATGCCATAAAACTTGTAGGCGACAAAAAACAGGATGATGGGTAGAAAATCAAACAGCAGCTTCATGCGTGTAGTCGTGTAAGGAAAGAATTCATTGATGGAGCATGGTACAGCCTCGCGGGCTTTGGCGCATACTATGGCACTGTATTGACCCATTTGGTTCCTGCCATGTCGCGCATCCTGCATATTCATCCGGACAATCCTCAGGCACGTTTATTGGCGCAAGCGGCCGAGGTCATCACCCGGGGCGGGGTGGTGGCGCTGCCCACCGATTCCGGCTATGCATTGGCGGCTGCACTGGGGGATAAGTCGGCGATGGAGCGCATCCGCAGTGTGCGCGGGTTGGATGAGCGTCATTTGTTCACTCTGATGGTGCGTGATCTCTCCGCTGTGGCCAATTTCGCGCGGGTGGACAATGTGGCGTATCGCTTTTTGCGCCAATACACGCCGGGGGCGTACACCTTCATTCTGCCCGCCTCGCACGAAGCGCCACGCCGGCTTCTCCACCCCAAGCGCAAGACTGTGGGGCTGCGTATTCCCGATCACACCATTTCCCAGGCACTCTTGGCTCAGCTTGGCGAGCCATTACTCAGTAGCACATTGATTCTCGCGGGTGATGATGCGCCGCTGTGTGATGCCGAGGAGATTGCCGCACGTGTGGGGCAGCGTCTGGATCTGATTCTCGACGCCGGTTTTTGTGCCGATCAACCCACCACCGTCATCGATATGGCGGGGGATGCATTGCGCCTGGTGCGCCGTGGACGCGGCGACGTGCCGAGCGGGGTCATGGAGGAGGCATGATGGAGCTGACACTCATTCAGAAATTCAGTGTCTGGCTTTTGCCGGTGCTGTTCGCGATTACCGTGCATGAGGCCGCACACGGCTATGCAGCGCGCTTTTTTGGCGATGACACCGCGGCAAGCCAAGGGCGGCTTTCGCTTAATCCGCTCAAGCACATCGACCCGCTGGGCACCGTAGTGGTGCCGGCGTTGACCTTTTTTCTCAGCGGTTTTGTCTTTGGTTGGGCCAAGCCGGTGCCGGTGGACGTGCGCAATTTGCGTAATCCACGGGTGGATATGGCCTGGGTGGCGCTGGCAGGACCGGCGTCGAATTTTGCCATGGCCTTTTTCTGGTTGGCGATGATGGCCATGGGGCAATGGCTGGCCGGTTCGGGCATGGGGGATTACGCCCTGCCATTGGTGCTCATGGGGCAGGCGGGGGTGTTCATCAATCTGCTGCTCATGCTGTTCAACCTGCTGCCCATACCGCCGCTGGATGGCGGGCGTGTGCTGGTCAGCCTCTTGCCGCCTGCCTTGGCTGCGCCCGTGGCGCGCATCGAGCCTTTTGGTTTCATCATCCTGCTGGCGCTGATGTTCACCGGTGTGCTGTGGACGGTGCTCGGCCCGGTCATGCGTGGACTCAACGCTTGGATGACTGGGCTGGTGCTGCCGTGAACGAGGACGCCGTCGCCCGTGTGGGCGAGCAGCTTTTGCTCGATTTTCCCAAGGATCTGTACATTCCGCCCGATGCGCTGGCGATTTTGCTGGAAAGCTTCGAGGGGCCGCTGGATTTGCTGC
>CAYOCG010000026.1:0-26788 GCA_964402435.1 uncultured Halothiobacillus sp.
AGCTATATTTTGACGCCGCAAGCGCGGCTTCAGTGGATTTATAGAAGTGCCCGCTAGAGTTTCATGTTTTGATCCGGTGGCGATTACCGGAATGAGGTTTTATTTTGAACGATGTAGTCAAAAATCTTCTGCTGTGGGTGGTCATCGCCATCGTTCTGATGACGGTGTTCAATAGTTTTCAAGGTCGGACGCAGTCCAGCCCGAAGGTCGCGTACTCGCAATTCATAAGCGATGTGAAGTCGGGCGCGGTACAGCGGGTGCAGATCGAAGGCAATTTGATTCGCGGCAAAATGACTTCAGGCAGTGAGTTCGTCACCTACAGCCCGGAAAGCGACAATCGGGCGATGATTGGTGATCTGCTCAATGCCGGGGTGACGATCATCGCCGAGCAGCCTGAGCGCCCGTCTCTACTCATGACCCTGTTCATTCAGTGGTTCCCCTTCCTGTTGTTGATTGGTGTGTGGGTGTTTTTCATGCGCCAGATGCAGGGTGGCGGACGTGGCGGCGCACTGAGCTTTGGTAAGAGTCGCGCGCGTCTGATGGGCGAGGATCAGATCAAAGTCACCTTTGCCGATGTGGCTGGATGTGATGAGGCCAAGCAGGATGTGGCGGAGTTGGTGGATTTTCTGCGCGACCCGGGCAAGTTCCAGCGCCTCGGCGGCAAGATCCCGCGTGGAGTGTTGATGGTCGGCCCGCCCGGTACGGGTAAAACGTTGCTGGCCAAGGCGATTGCCGGCGAAGCCAAGGTGCCATTCTTCAGCATTTCTGGCTCGGATTTCGTTGAAATGTTCGTCGGTGTCGGCGCGGCGCGTGTGCGTGACATGTTCGAGCAGGCGAAAAAAAATGCACCGTGCATCATCTTCATCGACGAGATTGATGCCGTGGGCCGTCAGCGCGGTGCCGGCTTGGGTGGTGGTAACGACGAACGTGAGCAAACGCTCAACCAGATGCTGGTCGAGATGGATGGCTTCGATGGCCACGAAGGCATCATTGTGATTGCAGCCACCAACCGTCCTGACGTGCTTGATCCTGCCTTGTTGCGCCCCGGTCGTTTCGACCGTCAGGTTGTTGTCGGTCTGCCCGATGTGCGTGGACGTGAGCAAATCCTTAAAGTGCATCTGCGTAAGGTGCCCGCGGCAACGGACGTTAATCCGATGAACATTGCACGCGGCACGCCGGGTTTCTCAGGTGCAGACTTGGCCAACTTGGTGAACGAGGCGGCCTTGCGTGCGGCTCGCTCGGGGCGGCAGGAAGTGTCCATGACCGATATGGAGTGGGCTAAGGACAAGCTCATCATGGGCACTGAGCGTCGCTCGATTTTGATGAGCGATGCCGAAAAGAAACTTACCGCCTATCATGAGGCGGGGCACGCCATCATCGGTCGTTTGGTTCCAGAACATGACCCCGTGTACAAGGTCAGTATCATCCCTCGTGGACGTGCGCTGGGTGTGACCATGTTTCTGCCCGAACAAGATCGCTACAGCTACAGCAAGCGCAAGCTGGAAAGTCAGTTGTCCACGCTATTTGGTGGACGTTTGGCGGAGGAGTTGATCTTCGGTTCCGATGCGGTTACCACAGGTGCGTCCAATGACATCGAACGTGCCACCGAAATTGCACGCAATATGGTGACCAAGTGGGGTATGTCGGAAAAGCTGGGTACCTTGAGCTACATGGAAGAGGAGGGCGAGGTCTTCCTTGGTCGCAGTGTCACCCAGCATAAGAACGTTTCTGACGAAACCGCACATCTGATCGACGCCGAGGTGCGTGCCATCATTGATCGTAATTATGAGCGTGCGCGCCAGATTCTGGTGGATAACATGGACATTCTTCACGCCATGTCGGAAGCGCTACTCAAATACGAAACCATCGATGTGGCTCAGATCGCCAATCTGATGGCACGGCGTGAGCCCGGTGAGCCACAGGGCTGGCATGAAGATGGTCAGAATCCGCCCTCGGGCGGCAGTGGTGTCGGGCCCAGTGAGCCGGCAAAGTCAGATGCCTCTGACGCTCAATCTGTCGTTGGTGATGCTGCCAGTCAGCATTGACGTGTGACGATGTTTTTGCCGGATGTTCGTGCTTGGGCGCTGGAGCGTCCACGTGTCATGGGCATTATCAATGTGACCCCCGATTCCTTCTCGGACGGGGGTCGTTTTTATGCGCCCCACGATGCTCTGACCATGGCCTGGCAGATGATCGACGACGGTGTGGATATGCTCGATCTTGGTGCGGAGTCCACCCGTCCGGGTGCCGCGCCGGTGAGCGTGCAGGAGGAAATGGATCGCATTCTTCCCGTGCTTGAGGCGCTACGCGATGCACCTGTGCCTCTTTCGTTCGACTCCAGCTCGCCAGAGGTCATGCGCGAAGCATTGCGCGCTGGGGTGACCTTGTTCAATGATGTGCGTGCGCTACGTCGCCCTGGGGCTTTGGAGCTTGCGGCAAGCGCGCCAGTGGCAGTGTGCTTGATGCACATGCCCGCGGAGCCTGCGCAGATGCAGCAGGTTGCGCAGTACGATGACGTGGTGGCCAGCGTGGAGGCGTTTTTGCTCGCGCGGGTGCAGGCCTGTTTATCGGCGGGTGTGGCTGAACATTCCATCGTGCTTGATCCGGGTTTTGGCTTTGGCAAAACATTTGCGCACAATCGTGCGCTTTTTCAGGCGTTGCCCCGCCTGGCCAAGCATGGTTTTCCGCTGATGGTGGGGGTCTCACGCAAGCGCATGATCGGTGAATTGACAGGACGTGATCGCCCGATCGAGCGTGATGCGGGTTCGCTGGCGGCACATCTGCTCGCGCTCGAACGCGGCGCGAACATCTTGCGCGTGCATGATGTACGTTCGACAGTGGATGCGGTGAAGGTTTGGCTGGGGCTTGTGTAGCCGAGACGTACTAGGAAGTAGGCAATGAAGTACTTTGGAACGGATGGGATTCGTGGACGAGTTGGGCAATGGCCGATGACCCCCGATGTGGCGCTCAAGCTTGGCTGGGCAGCGGGTAAGGTTCTGGCACAAAGTGGTTCACGTAAGGTGGTGCTCGGCAAGGACACGCGCATTTCTGGTTACATGCTCGAATCTGCGCTTGAAGCGGGCTTGATTGCTGCCGGGGTGGATGTGCGTCTGCTCGGTCCAATGCCCACGCCGGCGATTGCTTACCTCACCCGCACCTTGCGTGCGTCGGCGGGGATTGTCATTTCCGCATCCCACAACCCATTCGACGACAACGGCGTAAAGTTCTTCAGTGCAGCGGGCAATAAGCTGAGCGATGAGCACGAAGCGCAGATTGAGGCGTTGATGGATCAGCCGCTGCAGGTGGTGGAACCAAGCCAACTGGGCAAGGCCAAGCGTATTGATGATGCCGCAGGGCGTTACATCGAGGCATGCAAGGCGACTTTGCCCTTGGGTTCAAGTTTTGCCGGGCTGCACATCGTGCTCGACTGTGCGAACGGCGCCACCTATCACGTCGCGCCTAAAGTGTTCGCTGAGCTGGGTGCCAAGGTTGAGGTGCTGGCAGCCGCGCCTGATGGTTTCAATATCAATGCTGATTGCGGTTCGACACATCCACAGCGCTTGCGTGATGAGGTTCTGGCGCGTGGTGCTGACATGGGGATCGCTTTTGATGGTGATGGCGATCGCGTCATCATGGTGGATGAACAGGGTGTGATTCTCGACGGTGATGATCTTCTGTTCGCCATCGTGCGCGATCGCGTGGAACAAAACGCTTACCGCGGAGGCGTGGTGGGCACTTTGATGAGCAATCTTGGCTTGCAACAGGCGATCGAAGGACTTGGACTTGAGTTCAAGCGCGCGAATGTTGGCGATCGCTATGTCTTTGAGGCGCTGAAAAACCACGATTGGCTGTATGGCGGCGAGGCCTCGGGGCATATTTTGTGTCTGGATCGTGCAGGCACCGGGGATGGCATCATTGCTGCGCTCCAAGTCGTGGCAGCCATGCAGCGGCGCAACGAACCGATGAGTCGCCTGGGGCACGCGGTCAGAAAATTTCCACAGTTGATGTTGAATGTGCCCTTGCAGAGCAAGGTTGATCTTGCGGGCATGCACGGTGTTTGGCAGTACGTGGCGGAACTTGAGCGTGCTTTTGAGGGTGCAGGGCGAATCGTGTTGCGTGCTTCAGGTACCGAACCATTGGTGCGCGTCATGGTGGAAAGCGATGACGAGCAGCGCACACGGCATACCGCAGAAGCTTTGGCCGAAGCCGTGCGTCAGGCCATTCTCAAGGTCTGAGGCAGAGGTGATGGTGGCGAAGCGGGTTGATTTTCAGGGCTTTTGTCAGTAACCTTGCCGCCCGTTTTAATGAGCCACGAAACAACTAACTCATGCGCAAACCCATCGTTGTTGGAAATTGGAAGATGAATGGCCGCAAGGCCTCCATTGCCCAACTCATTGCAGAACTGCGCATGGCGGATGTTCATGGTGTTGATGTGGCTGTGTGCCCCAGCTTCGTGCATATTGCCCTGGTTAAAGATTTGCTGGTGTCCTCATCTATTGCTGTGGGTGCACAGGATCTGTCGCTCGCAGCGCAGGACGGGGCCTACACCGGTGATGTTTCTGCGGGTATGTTGCGCGACGCGGGCTGTGATTACGTGATCGTCGGCCATTCTGAGCGTCGTGCCTTACATGCCGAAACTGATGCGCAGGTGGCTGAAAAAATTGGACATGCGCTGCAGGAGCAATTGATGCCCATCCTCTGTGTGGGGGAAACGCTGGAAGAGCGTGAGCAGGGCGTGACTGAAGCTGTGGTGGCGCGCCAGCTGGATGCGGTTTTGCAGCGGCATGGTGTGATGTCATTTGATCGCATTTTGGTGGCGTATGAGCCGGTGTGGGCAATCGGTACGGGTCGTACAGCCACGCCTCAACAGGCGCAAGATGTGCATGCATTCATTCGTGCGCGGCTAGCAGCGCACGATCCTGCGGTCGCATCGCGTTGCCGCATCATGTACGGTGGCAGCATGAAGCCTGATAATGCGTCTGAATTGATGAAGATGCCGGATATCGATGGCGGCCTGATCGGTGGCGCATCGTTGAAGGCGGAAGATTTTGTTTCCATTTGCCATGCGGCGAGGGGCTTGGCGTGACTGCACTTTTGACAACATTTCATATTCTGGTTGGCATCGCGTTGATTGGTTTGGTGCTGATGCAGAATGGTAAGGGTGCTGAGGCCGGTGCTGCCTTCGGTGGTGGTGCTTCGTCAACTGTGTTTGGTGCGCGCGGCGCTGCGACATTTCTGAGTCGTCTCACGGCGTGGCTGGTGGCGATTTTTTTCGTGACAAGTTTGTTACTTGCCTATATCGTTACCTCCTCACCAAAGAGCGGTAGCGTGGTTGAAACGGCTGCTCCGGCAGTCGTGGAAACGACGCAGCAGGATGTTAAGCCGGCTGATGTGCCGGCGGTGAAATGAATTCGCGGATGTGGTGGAATTGGTAGACACGCTATCTTGAGGGGGTAGTGTCGCAAGACGTGAGGGTTCGAGTCCCTCCATCCGCACCATGTTGATGAAGGTCTGGAGAGTGAATGGCTCTCCGACATGTGAAATAACAAGAGTCGTAAAGGCCGGACGTTTACAGTAACCACCATTGCAACAATGGCATACGGATCTTCCCTTGCCTCGGTTTTGTGTGCGCCGAGTCGGGAGGGTGGTGTCAGGGGAGTGAGGCGCGTGCTTGAGAACTATTTTCCTGTTCTTGTGTTCTTCGTGGTGGCGTTAGGCTTTAGTCTGGTCATGCTGTTTGCGGGGTTCATTCTTGCGCCACGGCGGCCTGACAAAGAAAAAGATTCCCCCTACGAATGTGGCTTTAATGCGTTTGAAGACTCACGCATGAAGTTTGACGTGCGTTTCTATCTTGTTGCCATTTTGTTCATCATCTTCGATCTGGAAATTGCCTTCCTTTTTCCGTGGGCTGTGGTGCTTGACGAAATCGGTGGATTTGGGCTGGCCGCCATGGGCTTGTTTCTGCTGATCTTGGTGATTGGCTTTATCTATGAGTGGAAGAAGGGAGCTTTGGAATGGGAATAGAAGGTATTCTCGACAAAGGCTTTGTCACGACTTCGGCTGATAAGCTGATCAACTGGGCGCGTACCGGCTCACTGTGGCCAATGACATTCGGTCTTGCCTGTTGCGCGGTGGAAATGATGCACGCAGGTGCTGCCCGCTACGACCTTGATCGCTTTGGCGTGGTGTTTCGTCCCAGTCCGCGGCAATCGGATGTGATGATCGTCGCCGGTACCTTGGTCAATAAAATGGCTCCGGCGCTGCGCAAGGTGTATGACCAGATGCCCGAGCCGCGCTGGGTGATTTCCATGGGTTCGTGCGCGAATGGCGGAGGCTATTACCACTATTCTTATTCGGTGGTGCGTGGCTGTGATCGCATCGTCCCGGTCGATATTTATGTGCCGGGTTGCCCGCCGACTGCCGAAGCCTTGCTCTACGGCATTTTGCAGTTGCAAAACAAAATTCATCGCACGTGTACGATTGCCAAGCAGCCTGCTGCGCTGGAGGCTTCGTGATGAGTCAAAGCCAGATGAAGGCCGAGCCATTGAATGCAGCTCAAACAAAAACAATCGGCGAGCTACGCCAGCAGCTTGAGCTTCGGTTTGCAGGTTCCATCACCGCGGTGCAGGAGGCGTTCGGTGAGCTGACGCTTGAGTTGCGCGCTGAGGATCTGTTCCGCGTTTGTCAGGTGTTGTCGCATGACGAGCAATTTGCCTTCGAGCAACTGATTGATCTGTGCGGCGTGGATTACAGCGACTACGGCAAAAGTGAATGGTCGGCCGACGAGAAAGTGTGCAAGGGCGGCTACAGCCGTGGCGTGCAGGAAGCTACGGCTGGGCGGCTGAAATTTGGTGATGATCTGCCCGCTGCTTTGGCTGAGCGCCCGCGTTTTGCAGTGGTCTATCACCTGCTTTCGTATCGCTACAACCTACGTCTTCGCTTACGTGTTTATTGTGTGGATACAGACATGCCGATGGTGGCTTCCGTGTCTTCCATCTGGTCGGGGGCAAACTGGTTTGAGCGTGAGGCGTTTGATCTTTTCGGCATTCTGTTTGACGGCCACCCGGATCTGCGCCGTATTTTGACCGACTATGGCTTTGTCGGCCATCCGTTCCGCAAAGACTTCCCGCTGATCGGTCATGTCGAAATGCGTTACGATGCGGACAAGGGGCGGGTCGTTTATGAACCAGTGAGCATCGAGCCGCGTGTTCTGGTGCCACGGGTCATCCGTCACGATCACCGTTACATTCTGTCGACGCAGAAAAAGAGCTGAGCCATGCCCGAAATCGTCAACTACACCTTGAACTTCGGCCCGCAGCACCCTTCTGCGCATGGTGTGCTGCGCCTGGTGCTGGAGTTGGATGGCGAAACGATTGTGCGCGCAGATTCGCACATCGGCCTGTTGCATCGTGCCACGGAAAAGCTGGCGGAGAGCAAGCCCTACAACCAGAGTATCGGCTACATGGATCGGCTCGATTACGTGTCGATGATGTGTAATGAGCACGCTTACGTCATGGCGATGGAGAAACTCGGCAACATTCAGGTGCCTGAGCGTGCGCTTTATATCCGCACCATGTTCGATGAGATCACGCGCATTCTCAATCATCTGCTTTGGCTAGGTGCGCACGCACTGGATATTGGCGCCATGTCCGTGTTCCTCTACTGCTTCCGCGAGCGAGAGGATCTGATGGATTGCTATGAGGCGGTTTCAGGCGCGCGTCTGCACGCCACGTACTACCGCCCCGGCGGCGTGGCGCGTGATCTGCCCGATCGCATGCCGCAGTATGAGCCATCGAAATGGCACTCGGCGCGGGATGTGGCGCGCATGAACGAAGTGCGTCAGGGCTCCATGCTTGATTTCCTTGAGGATTTTGTCACCCGTTTCCCCGCCTTGGTGGATGAATACGAAACCCTGCTCACCGATAACCGTATCTGGAAGCAGCGTACGGTAGGTATTGGTGTGGTTTCACCGGAACGCGCCTTAGCGATGGGCTTTACCGGCCCGATGCTACGCGGTTCGGGCGTGGAGTGGGATCTGCGCAAAAAGCAGCCCTACGCAGTGTATGACAAGCTGGATTTTGATATTCCCGTGGGGGTCAATGGCGATTGTTATGACCGCTACTTGGTGCGTGTGGAGGAAATGCGTCAGTCCAACTGCATCATTAAGCAGTGCATCGACTGGTTACGTAAGAACCCGGGCGATGTGTTGACTACCGATCACAAATTCGCTCCGCCACGTCGTGAAGAAGCCAAGGCCGATATGGAAGCCTTGATTCACCACTTCAAACTATTCACCGAAGGCTTTTGCCTGCCTGAAGGCGAGGTGTATTCGGCGGTAGAACACCCCAAGGGTGAGTTTGGTATTTACCTGATTTCAGATGGTGCCAATAAGCCTTACCGCTTGAAAGTGCGTGCCCCGGGCTTTGCACATCTGTCCGGGCTGGACGAGATGTCGCGCGGTCACATGATTGCTGACGTAGTGGCCATCATCGGCACACAGGACATCGTATTCGGAGAGGTGGATCGTTGATGAACGAGCAGGAACGCGCACGCAAGCTTGCCTTGCTGAGTGCCGAAACGGTTGCTGAAATCGAGCACTGGTTGAAGAAATACCCTGCGGATCAGCGCATGTCTGCCCTATTGGCTGCCTTGCGTGCTGCACAGCACCAAAATCATGGCTATTTGACCACCGATTTGATGGATGCTGTGGCCCTGTATCTTGGCGTGCCTGAGATTGCAGCGTATGAGGTGGCTACGTTCTATTCGATGTTTGAAACCAAGCCGGTGGGACGACATAGCATCTCCATCTGCACCAATATTTCCTGCTGGTTGATGGGTTCCGATCGCATTGTCGAGCATGTGGAAAAGCGCCTGGGTATTAAAACCGGTGAAAGCACACTCGATGGCAAGTTCTTCCTCAAGTGCGAGGAAGAATGCCTTGCAGCTTGCGATGGTGGGCCGATGATGCAGGTGGATCATGTGTATTACGAGCGCCTGACACCGGAGAAAGTTGACGCAATTCTTGATGCCGTGGCGCAAAAGGATGGGCACTGAGCATGAGCACACAAGTTTGTTTCGCCACCCGTCAGTTCGATCAACCGTGGACGCTGGAAAACTATCTCAAAACCGGTGGCTACCAGGCGTGGCGCAAGATTCTTGCCGAGAAGACCGATCCGGCGGTGATCATTGAAGAGCTCAAGCTTTCTAATTTGCGCGGCCGGGGCGGTGCTGGATTTCCCACGGGGTTGAAGTGGAGCTTCATGCCGCGCAACACACCCGGTCAAAAGTATCTGGTATGCAATAGCGATGAGTCCGAGCCGGGGACGGCCAAAGATCGGCAGATCTTACTCAACAACCCACATGCCTTGGTGGAGGGTATGGCGATTGCTGCCTACACCATTGGCGCAACGGTGGCCTACAACTACATGCGAGGTGAATTTGGTGATTTGCCGTTCCAGCGTTTTGAGCAAGCATTGCAAGAGGCATACGAGTTGGGTGTGCTTGGTCAAAACATTCAAGGCTCGGGGATTGATATGCAGATCTACGGCTCGCTGGGTGCGGGTGCGTATATCTGTGGCGAAGAGACTGCCTTGCTTGAATCGTTGGAAGGCAAAAAAGGACAACCGCGCTTCAAACCGCCGTTCCCTGCCAACTTTGGTTTATACGGTCGTCCAACGACGATCAATAACACGGAAACCTTGTCGTCCGTGCCAGCGATCATGCGCAACGGTGGTCAGTGGTTTGCGGATCTGGGTGTGCCCAATAGCGGCGGCACCAAGATGTTTTCTGTGTCCGGTCACGTCAACAAACCGGGTGTGTTTGAGATCCCCATGGGGGCGCCCTTTGCTGATCTCCTGGACATGGCCGGTGGTGTGCGCACAGGCTACAACCTGAAGGCCGTGATTCCAGGCGGTTCATCCGTCCCCGTCGTGCCCGGCGAGGTGATGATGAAGGTCAATATGGACTATGACTCCATCGCCAAGTCTGGCAGCTATCTTGGCTCGGGCGGCTTGATCGTCATGGATAGCAGCACCTGCATGGTCAAGGCGTTGCGTCGCATTTCGCGTTTTTATTACTCCGAGAGCTGCGGCCAATGCACCCCGTGTCGTGAGGGTACCGGCTGGTTGTATCGCATGCTTAGTCGCATCGTCGAGGGTAAAGGTGCCTTGGAGGATCTGGCGCGCTTGGATGATGTGGCCAGCAAGATCGAAGGACGCACCATCTGTGCCTTGGGTGATGCTGCTGCCATGCCTGTGCGTAGCTTCCTCAAGCATTTCCGTCACGAGTTTGAATACTACATTGAGCACGGCCACAGCATGGTCGATGCCACGTCACGCTAAGGGCGCAGGATTGAGCAATGAGTGATGATCTGATCTCCATTGAGGTTGACGGCAAGAAGCTGCAGGGACGCCAGGGCGACATGCTGATCGAGGTGACGGATGCAGCGGGGATTCACATCCCGCGTTTCTGTTATCACCGTAAGCTTTCGGTGGCAGCGAACTGTCGCATGTGCCTGGTAGAGGTCGAGCGCGCGCCGAAGACGCTGCCTGCGTGCGCGACGCCGATTTCTGAGGGGATGCGGGTGTTCACCAAGTCTCCCAAGGCGATTGCTGCCCAGCGCGGCACCATGGAGTTTTTGCTCATCAACCACCCGTTGGATTGCCCGATTTGCGACCAAGGTGGCGAGTGCGAGCTGCAGGACGTCGCCATGGGTTACGGCGACGGTATCGGCCAGTATTCTGAAACCAAGCGTGTGGTCAAAGACAAAGACATCGGTCCGCTGGTGGCCACCGATATGACGCGCTGCATTCATTGCACACGTTGCGTGCGCTTTGGTGATGAGATTGCCGGTGTGCGCGAATTGGGCACCACGGGTCGCAGTGAGCACATGGAAATCGGCACCTATGTCGCCAAGGCGGTCAGTTCAGAAATCTCTGGCAACATCGTTGATTTGTGCCCAGTAGGTGCTTTGACGGCCAAACCCTCACGCTACACCTTCCGTCCCTGGGAGCTGGTACAGCAGGCAGCTGTCATGCCGCATGATGGTTTGGGTTCAAACGTGTACCTGCACACGCGCAATGGCGAGGTGATGCGCGTGGTGCCGCGTGAAAATGAGGCGGTGAACGAGGTCTGGTTGTCGGATCGTGATCGTTTCAGTTATCTGGGCATACGTCACGCGGAGCGTCTGACCACACCGATGATCCGTGTGGACGCTGGCTGGCGCGAAGCAAGCTGGAACGAGGCGCTGCAATTCGCTGCCGAAAAGCTAAAAGATGCAGGTGCGGATCTGCACACCATGGTCTCAACGCAACTCACCCTCGAAGAGTTGTATTTGGCGCAAAAGATGACGCGCGGACTTGGCTCGAATCATATTGATCACCGGGTGCGGCAGCGTGATTTCCGCGACCAGGATGCTTTGCCCGTCATGCCTTGGCTTGGGCACGATGTGGCGCAGATGGATCACCGTCAGGCGATGTTGCTGATCGGCAGCCATATTCGCCACGAGCAGCCGCTTTTGGCACAGCGCGTGCGCAAGGCCGCGCTCGCAGGCGGGCAGGTGTCGCTCATCAATCCGGCCGTGTTTCCGCAAACCTTCGCCACCGTGGCCAACTTGGGCGTGGGTAACGATGGCATTGTGCCGACACTGGTTGCTGTGTTGGCCGCGCTCGCACCGCAGAATCTTGAGGCAAGTCTGGCCGAGCGTGTGGCACGGGTGAGTCCGAGTGCAGAGCATCAGGCGATTGCACAGTCATTGCTCAAGGCGAATCGCTATGGTGAAAGCCGAGCGGGCGTGTATTTGGGCGCATTGGCGCTGGCGCATCCTGATTTAGCAATCATTCGTCAATTGGCTCAAGCCATTGCCCAAGCCGCATCGGCGAGTTTTGGGGAAATGGCCAGTGCGGGGAACAGCGCGGGTGCCTGGCTGGCCGGGGCAGTGCCGCACCGCCTGGCTGCGGGTAAGCCTGTGTCGTCTGCAGGTAAGACCGCTGCATCGATGCTGCAGCAAACGGCCAAGGTCACCCTGTTGATGGGGCTGGAGCCGGAACTGGATTCAATCCATGGGGGGCGTGTTCTGCAAAGCTTGCGTGCAGGCGACTGCAACATTGTCATCAACCCGTTCTTCACGCCTGCCATGCGCGAATACGCGCATGTGGTTTTGCCGATGGTCAGCTTTGCCGAAACTTCCGGGACGTATGTCAACACGGAAGGCTTGTGGCAGGGTATGCGTGCCGCCGCCCACCCTTTGGGTGAGGCTCGCCCGGGTTGGAAGATCTTGCGCGTGCTGGGTAACTTGCTCAATCTCGATGGCTTCGAGTTCATGAGCTCGGAAGAAGTACGCGATGAGCTGCGTGGCTTGTGTGCGGAAATAGAACTGAGTGGGACAATCAGACCACAGCCCATCATGTCCTCAGATACTCCTGCAAAAGCAGATGCAGGTTTGCAGCGCATTGGTGGTGTAGCCCTGTATGCCACCGATGGTTTGGTGCGTCGCGCCGATGCACTGCAACAAACCGCAGAGGCACAATCTTCGCAAAACCTGCGCCTCAATCCGCAGGACATGGCGCGCTTGCAACTTAGCGCCGGAGTCATGGCCGAAGTTTCATCCGCAGAGGCCAAGGTGCAGATGGTGGTACAACCGGATGATGGTATTCCTGTCGGCTGTGCCTGGATCGCCGAAGGTACACCGCTGGCAGCGGCACTTGCCGGCGCGCTGCATGTTCAGGTCAAGGGGATGTAAGTCATGGCAGAGTTTCTCGCCCCATTGTTGAATCTTTTCCCCGAAGCGATCCGCGGCGTTCTGCTGATTTTGATTCAGATCATGCTGATCATCATGCCCTTGGTGATCGCCGTAGCTTACACCACCTATGCCGAGCGCAAGGTCATCGGCTACATGCAGGTGCGCATCGGCCCGAACCGCGTCGGACCCATTGGCCTGCTGCAACCATTCGCCGATGTGTTCAAGCTGATGTTCAAAGAGATCATCATCCCAACCGCAGCGAATAAGTTCATTTTCTTTGCAGCGCCGGTGGTGATCCTGTTTGCCGCGCTGGTGGCCTGGGCGGTGGTGCCGTTTGATGATGGCTGGGTGGTGGCGGATGTCAACGCGGGGCTGCTGTATGTGCTCGCGGTCGGCGCAGCCGGGGTGTATGGCGTGATCTTGGCCGGTTGGGCGTCGAACTCGAAATATGCATTACTCGGTGGTTTGCGTTCTGCGGCGCACAAAATTGCCTATGAATTGGCCATGGGTTTTGCTCTGGTGGGTGTGCTTATGGCCAGCCAGACCCTGAATTTGCAAGAGATTGTACGCGCGCAGAGTGGCAGCATTTTGCATTGGTACTGGCTGCCTTTGTTGCCGCTGTTCGTGGTGTATTTCATTTCCGGGGTGGCAGAAACCAACCGCGCGCCGTTCGATATTGCCGAAGGGGAGTCGGAGATCGTCGCCGGTTTTCACGTTGAATATTCCGGCATGGGTTTTGTACTGTTCATGTTGGCGGAATACGCCAGCATGATCCTCATTTCCGCACTGACTGCGGTGATGTTCCTTGGCGGCTGGCTGTCACCGTTCCAGGGAACCTTCCTTGAGCCCATGTTTGCCTGGGTGCCCGGCATCTTCTGGATGTTCATTAAGGTTGCCATTCTGTTATTCCTGTTTATTTGGTTCCGCGCCACGTTCCCCCGTTATCGCTACGATCAGATCATGCGCTTGGGGTGGAAGGTTTTGATTCCGGTCACCTTGGTGTGGATCGTGGTTGAAGGCGTGGCGGTGTATTTCAAACTTGGCCCCTGGTTTGCGTAACGGAGCCGGCTCATGAAGCAGATCAAGCAGTTTTTCAAAACATGGTTCCTCTGGGAGTTGCTGATTGGCATGCAGCTCACCGGGCGGTATTTGTTTGCGCGCAAATTCACCGTGCAATACCCCGAAGAAAAAACCCCCATGTCGCCGCGCTTTCGTGGTTTGCATGCACAACGTCGCTACGCCAGTGGTGAGGAACGTTGTATCGCCTGCAAGCTGTGCGAGGCCGTTTGCCCCGCCCTGGCCATCACCATTGAGTCCGAGCAACGCGAAGACGGCACCCGCCGTACCACGCGCTATGACATCGACCTTTTCAAGTGCATTTACTGTGGTTTCTGTGAAGAGGCATGCCCGGTGGATGCGATTGTTGAAACCCGCGTGTTTGAATACCACTTCGAGTCGCGTGGCGAACACATCATGACCAAAGAGAAACTTTTGGCCATGGGCGATAAGTACGAGGCACAAATTGCGGCGGATCGGCTTGCCGATGCGCGTTATCGCTGAGCATCGATAGTTACTTCATTACTGACGGATTACCCATGAGCTTTGTCAAGCTGCTGTTTCTGGTGTTTGCTTCAAGCGCAGTGCTTTCTGCGTTCTTGATGATTACCACCCGCAATACGGTCTATGCCGCCCTCTACCTTGTGCTGACCTTCTTCAGCACTGCATTGACCTGGATGCTGCTTGAAGCCGAGTTTCTCAGTATCGTGCTGATCTTGGTGTATGTCGGTGCGGTGATGGTGCTATTCCTTTTCGTGGTGATGATGCTCGATATCAATACCGCGGCAACACGCGAAGGTTTTGTCCGCTTTCTGCCCGTGGGCGTGGGGGTGGCGATCATCATGATTCTGGAAATGTCATTGATTCTTGGCCCAAAACTGTTCGGCCTCGATGTTTATCCAGCGCCTGTGCCCAAGCCCGCGGATTACAGCAATACCGAAGCCATCGGCGGGGTGCTTTACACGGTCTATGTTTATCCATTTGAAATCGCCGCGGTGATTCTGCTGGTGGCCATGGTAGCGGCAATTATGCTCACTTTGCGTCGTCGTGCAGATGTGAAATACCAAGATCCTGCACTGCAAGCAAAGGTGCGTCGTGCGGATCGCGTACGCATTGTCAAAATGCCTGCAGTGGTGCCGACTGCAAACAGTGACGAAGGAGAGCGCGCATGATGGCCATTGCTTTGTCCGATGTGCTGATTTTCGGTGCTGTTTTGTTCGGCCTTTCCTTGGCGGGCATCTTTCTTAACCGCAAGAATGTGTTGGTGCTGTTGATGAGCATCGAGTTGATGTTGCTGGCGGTGAACATCAACTTTATTGGTTTCTCGCATTTTCTCGGCGACACCGCGGGTCAGGCGTTTGTGTTCTTCATTCTGACCGTTGCCGCGGCGGAAGCAGCGATTGGTTTGGCGATTCTGGTCGTACTGTTCCGTAATCGTCGCAGCATCAATGTCGATGATCTCGATAGTGTGAAAGGTTAAGCACATGGAAAGCATCTACCTTTGGATTGCACTCGCGCCACTGATTGGCTCGATCATTGCCGGCTTGTTTGGCCGCAAGATCGGTCGTGTGGGTGCCCACAGTGTCACCATCACCGGCGTGGCCGTATCCTTTGCTCTGGCACTGTATGTCTTCAAGGTGCATGTGTTGGATGGCGCACCGGCTTTCAATGGCGCGGTGTACACCTGGTTGGCCAGCGATGTGTTCAAGTTCCAGGTGGGTTTTCTCATCGACAATCTCACCGCATTGATGATGGTGGTGGTTACGGGTGTGTCGCTCATGGTGCACATCTATACGATCGGCTACATGGCACATGACGAAGAGCTGTGGCCGGAAACCAGTCGAGCACGCAACGGCGGTTATCAACGCTTTTTCAGCTATATCTCGCTGTTCACCTTCTCTATGCTGATGCTGGTGATGAGTAACAACTTCATGCAGTTGTTCTTCGGCTGGGAAGCCGTGGGCTTGGTGTCCTACCTTTTGATTGGTTTCTATATGAATCGTGAATCTGCGATCTATGCCAATCTCAAGGCGTTCATCGTCAACCGTGTGGGTGATTTTGGCTTCCTGCTCGGTATTGCCGCGATTTTGGTCTATGCCGGCACGCTGGATTACGCCGAAGTGTTTGCCAAACTGGATCAACTCGCGCCGATTCAGGTCGAAATCTGGCCTGGGGTGGAGTGGTCGTTGATCACCGTGATTTGCATTCTGCTGTTCATCGGTGCCATGGGTAAATCCGCGCAGATCCCGTTGCATGTCTGGCTGCCGGACTCGATGGAAGGTCCGACACCGATTTCTGCGCTGATTCACGCCGCAACCATGGTCACTGCGGGTATTTTCATGGTGGCGCGTATGTCGCCGATGTATGAGCTGTCGGAAGCTGCTTTGGCATTCATCATGCTGATTGGTGCCATCACTGCTTTCTCCATGGGGCTGCTGGGTATCGTGGCCAACGACATCAAGCGTGTGGTGGCCTTCTCCACCCTCTCGCAGTTGGGCTACATGACCGTGGCCTTGGGGGTCTCGGCCTATTCCGCGGCGATCTTTCATTTGATGACGCATGCGTTCTTCAAGGCGCTGCTCTTCCTTGCTGCCGGTTCAGTGATCATTGCCATGCACCATGAGCAGGACATCCGCAAAATGGGTGGCCTGCGCAAATATATGCCGATCACCTTCTGGACATCGATGATCGGTGCGCTTGCGTTGATTGGTTTCCCCGGCTTCTCCGGCTTCTTCTCCAAGGATGCGATCATCGAGGCGGTGCACCTCTCCAACCTGCCGGGTGCGGGTTTGGCCTACTGGCTGGTGTTGCTCGGCGTATTCGTCACCGCGTTTTATACCTTCCGCATGATTTTCCTTGTCTTCTTTGGCGAGGCGCGTATGGACAAGCACACACGCGAACATCTGCATGAATCGCCTTGGGTGGTCACGCTGCCGTTGATCGTGCTTGCTGTTCCTGCGGTGATGATCGGCTGGGTGGCCATCCAACCTATGCTGTTTGGCGATCTGTTCAAAGGCATTATCTATGTCAAGTCAGCGCACGATGTGCTGGCGCAGATGGGGGCGCATTTCCACGGTGCGGGTGCGTTTGTGCTGCACGGCTTGCAGTCGCCTGCGGTTTGGCTGGCTGCGGCGGGCGTCTTGCTTGCCTGGGTCACGACGCTGAAATTCCCCGTCGTCGCGGCACAAGCGGAACATCGCTTCGCCTTCCTCAATCGCATGTTGAAAAACGGCTTTGGCTTCGATGATTTCAACAAAATCGTGTTTGAGCGCGGCAGTCTTGCCTTGGGGCGCGGCCTGTGGAAATGGTCGGATCTCAAATTGATCGATGGTTTTGTGGTCAATGGCTCCGCACAAAGCGTGGGGCGTCTGGCGCAGGTTTCGCGCCTGGTACAGACCGGCTTCATGTATCACTACGCCTTTGTGATGATTCTCAGCGTGCTGGCGATCATGACTTGGGTATTGTTTTTCTAATTCACCGATTCACCTTTTGATCAATTAGGACGCGCGGATGTTTGACCCCTTGCCCCTGCTTAGCCTGCTCGTATGGTTACCCATGCTGGGTGGCGTACTGGTGTTGCTGTTTGCAAGCCGTAACCGGCAGACTGCGCGCGTTCTGAGTCTTGTCATCAGTTTGGGCATCTTCCTGCTTAGCCTGCCTTTGGCGTTTGGTTTTGATGCCAGTCAGGCGGCGATGCAGTTTGTGGAGCGTCATCCGTGGGTGCCTAGCTTCAAGGTCGAGTATTTCCTCGGGGTGGATGGCATCTCCATGCCGTTGATTCTGCTCACCACCTTCACCACCGTGTTGGTGGTTTTGGCGGGCTGGGATGTCATTGAGGAGAAAACTGCTCAATACATGGCGGCCTTCCTCATCATGGAAGGCATGATGGTAGGTACCTTCGCTGCGCTGGACGCGGTGATGTTCTATTTCTTCTTTGAAGGCATGCTGATCCCGATGTATCTGGTCATCGGCATTTGGGGCGGTCCGCGCCGCGTGTATGCCACGCTGAAGTTCTTCCTCTATACCTTCTTTGGCTCGGTGTTCATGTTGATCGCGCTGATCTACATGTACTTCCAGGCCGGCAGCTTCAGTATTCTCGATTTCCACAAGCTGCCGTTGGGCATGACCGAACAGATTCTGATCTTCCTCGCTTTCCTCATTGCTTTTGCGGTGAAGATCCCGATGTGGCCCGTGCACACCTGGTTGCCGGATGCCCACGTCGAAGCGCCCACCGGTGGCTCGGTGATTCTGGCGGCCATCATGCTCAAAATGGGTGGCTATGGTTTGATCCGCTTTTCCTTGCCGATCACTCCCGATGCCAGCCATGTGCTGGATGGGCTGATGATTTTCCTCTCCCTGGTGGCGATCGTGTACATCGGCTTCGTTGCTCTGGTGCAGAGCGACATGAAAAAACTGGTGGCCTACTCCTCGATCTCCCACATGGGCTTTGTCACCTTGGGCATGTTCATCGTTTTCATGATCATGGCCAATCCGGTGGGGCAGGGCGGCTCCGCGCTGGCGCTGGAAGGTGCCATGATCCAGATGATCTCGCATGGCTTCATCTCCGCTGCCATGTTCCTAGCGATTGGCGTGATGTACGACCGTCTGCATTCGCGTGAAATTTCCGCCTATGGCGGTGTGGTCAACAGCATGCCCATTTTCGCCGGTTTTGTGGTGCTGTTTGCCATGGCCAATGTGGGGCTGCCGGGTACCTCAGGCTTCGTCGGTGAGTTCATGGTCATCCTTGCCAGCTACAAGGCCAATTTCTGGATTGCCCTGATTGCGGCACTGACGTTGATCGTTGGCGCGGCTTACACCCTGTGGATGGTCAAGCGGGTGATTTTCGGCGAGGTGCGCCATGCCGAGGTGCAGTCCATGCCGGATCTCAATGCGCGTGAATTGCTCATCATGAGCAGTCTTGCCCTGCTGGTGATTGGCTTGGGCGTGTGGCCTGACCCGCTGGCGCATGTGATGCACGCCACGATTGAAAACCTCGTTACGCATATCGCTCAGTCCAAGCTCTGAGCCAGGGAATCGACATGACCTTAGAAGCACTCAACCTGCTGCCCATCCTGCCCGAGATCGTTCTTTTGGCATTGGCGTGTGCCATTTTGCTCATCGATGCGTTCAAGGTATCTGGCTCACGTGATCTGACCTACTGGCTGACTCAGGCCAGCTTGGCGGTGACGTTTGTCATGGTTCTCTTGGGCATGGGCAATGAGCAACGCCTGAGCTTTGACGGCAGTGTGATCAATGACGGCATGTCGGATCTGATGAAGCTGGCGATGATCCTCATGACTGGCATGGCATTTACCCTGTCGCGCAGCTACCTGAAGGATCGTGATATCCACAAAGGCGAGTACTACATCCTTGGCTTGTTTGGCTTGCTGGGCATGATGATCATGGTCAGTGCCTACAGTCTGCTTTTGATTTATCTTGGTTTGGAACTGATGTCGCTGGCCATGTATGCCATGGTGGCAATTCATCGTGATGATATTCGTGCCTCCGAAGCGGCGATGAAGTATTTCGTCCTGGGTGCGCTGGCTTCCGGCTTGCTACTTTATGGCATGTCCTTGCTCTATGGCATTACCGGTTCTCTGGATATTTCTGTCATCCGCCAGGCCGTGCTGGGTGGTGAGGTGCCCAAGGCGGCATTGCTCATGGCCATGCTGTTCATGCTTGCCGGGCTGGTATTCAAACTGGGTGCTGCGCCATTCCATATGTGGTTGCCCGATGTGTATGACGGCGCACCTACGGGAGTGACTTTATACCTGAGTGCCGCGCCGAAAATTGCTGGTCTGGCCTTGCTGCTGCGTCTGTTTGGTGATGGTTTGATTGGAATTCTGCCTGAGTGGCAGACGCTGATGATCGTGTTTGCGGTGGCTTCGCTGTTTGTCGGTAATGTGGTGGCGATTGCGCAAACCAGCTTCAAGCGCATGTTGGCGTACTCCACCATCTCCCACGTTGGTTTCATTCTGCTGGGCGTTCTTTCCGGAACGGCGGAGGGCTTTTCCTCTGCACTGTTCTACACCTTGGCTTATGGTCTGATGAGCTTGGGTGGTTTCGGTATCATCACTTTCCTTGCTTCGCGCGGGGTGGAGGCTGATCAACTGGAGGATCTCAAGGGGCTGAATGATCGCAGTCCGTGGATGGCGTTCATCCTGCTGATTTTGATGTTCTCCATGGCAGGCATTCCCTTCACGCTTGGTTTCTGGGCAAAACTGGCCGTGTTGCAGGCGGTGGTGCAGGTGGATCTGGTGTGGCTTGCCGTGTATGCGGTGGTCATGTCGGTGATTGGTGCGTTCTACTACCTGCGCGTGCTGAAAATGGCTTACTTCGACAAGCCGTTGGTGAGTGGCATGCCGGTGCAAACCCGTGATATGCGTTGGACGATGAATGCCACCGGTATGGCGGTGCTGGTGCTCGGGCTTTATCCCGCGGGCTTGGTCGCGCTTTGCGTGCAGGTTTTCTGACCGTGTTCACCCGCGGCACCACCCAGTTTCTGAGGTAGGGTTTTCATGTCCACTTCGTTCGCCGTGGGTTTGCTGATTGTCGTGAGTTTCGTCTTGGCCAATCTGCCTTGGCTTAATCAGCGTGTTTTCACCGTTTTACCCCTGCCCAGCGCCTCTAAGCCGGTTTGGTTGCGTTTGATGGAATGGCTCGTTGCCTATGGCTTGGCTGCCCTGCTTGCCTGGCGCCTGGAGTTGGGCTGCGCCAGTGTGCAGGCGTTTGTTGGCTTGGCCTCGTGCGCGGGTGAAATTCATCCCAAAGGTTGGGAATTTTACTCCGTGACCTTTGTGTTGTTTATCGTGTTTGCCCTGCCGGGCTTTATTTATTTCGTTGAATCGCGCAAAGCACATCCCAAGCGCTGAAGCTGGTTTTACACCGCACGCAATCCATTGCGCAGCCAGCCGTCACAGGCTTCGATAAAACGCTTGCGCTTGAAGAGCAAATCCCACTTGCTGCCGCCGCATTGGTGCCATAGCACCGCTGAACGAATCCCTGCGAGCAGCGCAGCGCGAATACGTTGTGCCGTCCAAGGGGTGTTAAGTTGTTGTGGATTGCCTTTGACCATCACCTTGGGCGTAAGCGTGCTGATGGTCTGCTGATACAAGCTGGCCAGTGCTTCGATGCGGTGCGTGTCCAGCCATCCTTGTTCGGCATCGCGTACAGCAAGGCGCTGGATTTCATCCGCAATTTTCTGCTGCATCGCATCGTTGGCCAGCAACTGCTTGGCGAGTTCGATGAGCAGCATGACATGACGCACAATCTCGGCATCTTGCTGTCCTGCTTGACCTTTGAGCTGTTTGCTCAGGTGGCGCAGCCCATCGCCCAGAAGCAGCGCACCATCATAGACCGCCGGCACACTTGCTGCGTCGAGGCGAAACAGGCTGGCCACACTGGCCTCAAACGCGGCTTCGGGTGCCTGTCCCTGCCATGCCAGTTCACGCACGATCAGGCAGGCTTGCACGATGCCGGCCAGTGCCAGGGTTTGATCTTCGATGGTGCGTGCCATCAGTTTGCTTCCTCATGATTGAATGTCGATTCGATGACTGCGCCGCCGAGGCACTCCTCACCTTGGTAAAACACCACGGATTGCCCGGGGGTCATGGCGCGTTGCTTGTGTTCAAAGATGACGCGGATGCGTCCATCTTCAAGAGGCTCAATCACACACGCCTGATCCGGTTGGCGATAACGTGTTTTCGCCATGCAGCGCAAGGGTGGGGCGGGGGTGTGGTCTTGTGCACCTATCCAGGTCAGCTGACTGGCGATCAGCCCATCGTGATACAGCGCGGGGTGGTCGGTGCCTTGGGTGACGACCAGGCGGTTACGCTCAAGATCTTTGGCCACCACAAACCACGGTTCTTCACCAAAATCACGCAGTCCGCCGATGCCTAAGCCCTGCCGTTGGCCGAGGGTGTAATACATCAGGCCGTGGTGTGTACCGATGGTTTGACCCGCCAGGGTGACGATTTCGCCCGGTTGCGCCGGCAGGTAGCGTTGCAGAAATTCACGAAAACGCCGCTCACCGATAAAGCAAATGCCGGTGCTGTCCTTTTTCTTCGCCGTGGCAAGACCCGCCTGTTCCGCCAGTTGGCGTACCTGCGGCTTGGGCAGGTCGCCCACGGGGAACAGCACGCGCTCAATCTGGCTTTGCTGCAAGGCATGGAGAAAGTAGCTCTGATCCTTGTTGTCGTCGCGGCCTTTGAGCAGATGCACGCCCGCTTCATCGCGCCGCAAGCGGGCATAGTGGCCGGTGGCGATCGCCTGCGCGCCAAGATGTTGCAAGGCATGGTCGAGAAAGGCGCGGAACTTGATCTCGCGGTTGCAGAGAATGTCCGGGTTGGGCGTGCGTCCGGCGCGGTATTCCTCAAGAAAGTAGGCGAACACACGCTCCCAGTATTCGCGGGCGAAGTTGATGAAATGAAAGGGAATATCGAGACGATCACATACCGCCATGGCGTCGATCATGTCGGCACGTGCGCTGCAATACGCTTCGTCGTCGTCATCCTCCCAGTTTTTCATGAACAGCCCTTCGACCTGATAGCCCTGTTGCTTGAGCAGTAGGGCCGTCACGGACGAATCCACGCCGCCGGACATGCCGACGATGACTTTCATCCCGGGCTCAAAAGGGTGAGGAAAGTTCATGCAAAATGCCGGATCAAATCCAGGGGGCAACGCTTACCTGCGCGGTGATCATGCAGACAGGCCATCACCAGCGGGCTGCGATGTTCATGCTCACGCGCCGCAGCTTCCTCGGCAGTCAGCCAAAGCGGGCGCAGAATGCCCTGATCGAGCACAGCATCCGCAATGGCATGTTCCACCTTGGCGCCAAACGCGAAACGCAGATAACTCTCGCCACTGTCTGCCCGCCACTGGTACACGCCAAGCAGAAAGATCGGCTGCACGCGCAAGCCGGTTTCCTCGATGGTTTCGCGAATGCAGGCATCGAGCAGGCTCTCACCGGGTTCGAGATGTCCGGCTGGTTGATTGAGCTGCACACGGCCGTCGATCAGCTCTTCAACAAACAAATAACGCCCCTGATCTTCAATCACGGCGGCAACGGTGGCATGGGGTTTCCAGATCATGCGCCAAATCTAGCACAGAGTCCTTATAATCATGCCTTCAAGACTTCACCATCCAGCGAGGACATGCCGCATGAGTACCAGCAAAATCACCGTGCCCGCACAGGGCGAAAAAATCACCACCCGTGCGGATCACTCGCTGAATGTACCCAACCAGCCGATCATCCCTTACATCGAAGGCGATGGTATTGGCGTGGACATCACCCCGGTGATGATCGACGTGGTGGACGCTGCGGTGCACAAAGCCTACAACGGCGAGCGCAAAATCGCCTGGATGGAAGTGTATGCCGGCGAAAAAGCCAACGCGGTGTATGGCGAAAACACCTGGCTGCCGCAAGAAACCCTGCAAGCGGTCAAAGACTACGTGGTCTCGATCAAAGGCCCGCTGACCACGCCGGTGGGGGGCGGTATCCGTTCCTTGAATGTGGCACTGCGTCAGGATCTCGATCTCTACGTCTGCCTGCGTCCGGTGCGCTACTACAGCGGCACGCCCAGCCCGGTCAAAGAACCGGAAAAGACCGACATGGTCATCTTCCGTGAAAACTCGGAAGACATTTACGCCGGCATTGAATACAAAGCCGGCACGCCGGAAGTGAAGAAGCTGATCGACTTTCTGCAAAACGAAATGGGTGTGAAGAAAATCCGCTTCCCCGCCACCTCCGGCATCGGCATCAAGCCGGTATCCTCCGAAGGCACGCAGCGTCTGGTGCGCAAGGCGATTCAGTACGCCATCGACAACGACCGCACATCCGTGACCTTGGTGCACAAGGGCAACATCATGAAGTTCACCGAAGGCGCGTTCAAGGAATGGGGCTATCAACTGGCCAAGGACGAATTCAGCGCGGTGGAGATCGACGGCGGGCCGTGGTGCAAGTTCACCAACCCCAAAACCGGGCGTGAAATCATCGTCAAAGATGTGATCGCCGATGCCTTCCTGCAACAAATCCTGCTGCGTCCGGCGGAGTACGACGTCATCGCCACGCTCAATCTCAACGGCGACTACATCTCCGACGCGCTGGCCGCACAAGTCGGCGGCATTGGCATTGCGCCGGGTGCCAACCTCTCCGACAGCGTGGCCATGTTCGAAGCCACGCATGGCACCGCGCCGAAATACGCCGGCAAAGATCAGGTCAACCCTGGCTCCATCATCCTCTCCGCCGAGATGATGCTGCGCCACATGGGTTGGGTCGAGGCCGCGGATCTGATCGTCAAAGGCATGTCCGGCGCCATTCAAGGCAAGCGCGTCACCTACGATTTTGCCCGCCTGATGGACGGTGCCACCGAGGTGAGCTGCTCAGCCTTCGGCAAGGAAATCATCAAGCACATGGATTGAAGGGTTTAACACCGATTTCATCTTTCGCATCTAGCTTCAACACACGGTTCATTCAATTGAAGAGGTGTTGAATCGTGCGTTTTGCTTGGTTGGTTGTGGTGGGTGTGACGGCCTGCGTAGGCAGTGTGTCGCTGTATGCGCAGAACGTGGTCGTCAACCCGGCTGGGGTTCAGGCGGGCGGCGTGTCGGTGGACGCCAGCGGTAAGGTCAATGCTGGTGGTGTATCCGTCAATGCCGGTGGCATGAGCAGCACCTCGGCCATGGCCGGTGCTGCTGGCATGGCGGGGGATGACAAATCCTTCGTCAACGCTGATCTGGATGGGCACAATTTCGCCGGTCGCAATCTCAGCGCTGCGGAGTTTGTCAATGTTTCAGCACGTAAAGCCAATTTCCAGGGCGCCAATCTCGAGGGCGCATCGTTCACCAACGCCGATCTGGCGGAAGCCATTTTCCGGGAGGCCAATTTGCGCAAGGTGAAGATGGTCAACACGGATCATGCCAGTGCGGATTTTTCCAAGGCCACATGGTTTGATGGCCGTAAATGCGCTGACAACTCCATCGGTCGTTGCCGCTAACCTAGCGAAGTGAGCAACAAGCCCCGGCAGCGGGGCTTTTTTTCGCCTGCTCTTGCCGCCATGCCCTCGATTGATCGAAAAATTCGATAAATTCAGGCCAAAAAACGCCACAATCTATCGAATGGACGAGGTCTAATTGGGTGCGGGCGCAAAAAAATGCCAAAGCAGGGCGCTTTGGCCTAACGGTTGAAGGCAATGCTTTAGGGCGATTTCTTAACCCATATGGCCGAAACCAGACGAACGACCCCGAGCACCACCGCACCGGCGATGACACCGAACACGCCCTCGATCAGCATGGGTAGCACCCCTGCCAGTGCGCCGATGAGTGCATGTGCTGCGGTCTCGACGTGGTGCAGCATGTCATGTGAGCCGGGGATGCCGTGCAGCAGGATACTGCCGCCGACAAGGAACATGGCTGCGGTGCCAACCACGGACAAGGTTTTCATCAACCACGGCGCGAAGGCGAGGATGCCGCGACCAAGCGCGCGGCGCAGGCCATCGAAGCGGTGCAGATAAAGCCCCAGGTCATCCAGTTTGACGATGCCTGCCACCAGTCCATACACCCCCACGGTCATGAGCAAGGCAATTGCCGAGACAACCGCCGCCTGCATGCCTAGGCTCGCTCCTGCCACCGTGCCGAGGGCGATGACGATGATTTCCGCCGAGAGGATAAAGTCGGTGCGGATCGCGCCTTTGATTTTGGCTTGCTCAAACTGGCGTAACTCCTCGGCCGATTGATGCAGTGCGTGCACCAGTTTCGCCTTGTCTGCGGAGGCTTCTTCATGACTGTGCATAAACTTATGCGCCAGCTTTTCCACGCCCTCGTAGCAGAGAAACGCACCGCCAAGCATGAGCAGCGGAATGATCAGCCACGGCGCAATCGCGCTGATGATCAGGGCTGCGGGCACCAGAATCAGCTTATTGACCAGCGAGCCCTTGGCCACCGCCCAGACGACGGGTAATTCGCGACTGGCGCTCACGCCGGAAACCTGCTGGGCGTTGAGCGCCAGATCATCCCCCAGCACGCCACTGGTTTTGCGCGCAGCGACCTTGGTCATGGTGGCCACGTCGTCAAGGACGGTGGTGATGTCATCCAGCAGGGCGAGTAGATTGGCGGCGGCCATGCGCTTTACTCCAAAGAATTAAATGGGTTGCAGATTAGCGTAAGACATCACCAGCCATTTGCTGCCCTGGCGACCAAAATTGACATGCACGCGCATCTGCGCGCCGCCGCCCTCAAAGCCTATCACCACGCCCTCGCCGAACATGGCGTGCCGCACGCTTTGCCCAAGGCGCAGCCCGCTATCTTGCGCCGCATGCTGCGTCACGCTCATCGGGCGGCTGATCTGCGGGCGTGGGCGCACGTCGTGCAACAGTTCCTTGGGGATTTCGCCCAAAAAGCGCGAGGGCAGCGGGTAATGATCTTTGCCGTGCAGGCGGCGGCGTTCGGCATGGCACAGCACCAAGTGTTCGCGCGCGCGGGTGATGCCCACATAGGCCAACCGACGCTCCTCTTCCAGCTTGCCCTCGTCCTCGCGTGACATGAGGTGGGGAAACAAGCCATCTTCCATGCCAACCATGAACACCAACGGGAACTCCAGCCCTTTGGCGGCATGCAACGTCATCATCTGCACGCAATCGCTGTGTTCGCCGCTCTGCCGCTCGCCAGCTTCCAGCGCCGCATGGCCGAGGAAGGCATCCAGCGGCGCCACCCCCATGCTCATGTCGTCTTCGCCGAGCGTGAAACCACGCGCAGCGTTGACCAGTTCTTCGATGTTTTCCGCGCGCATTTCGCCACGGTCCGCATCTTTTTGATGAAATTCGAGCAAGCCGCTGGCTTCGGCCACATGCTGCACCTGTGCATCCAAGGCCAGCCCGTCGATGGCCATGCCCATAGCATCGATCAGCAAGACAAAACTGCGCACCGCCGCGGCGGCACGACCACTGAGCTGCTGCTCGGCCAAAAGCTGCAAGGCCGCGTGCCACAAGGATTGCTGCT
>CAYOCG010000027.1:0-25082 GCA_964402435.1 uncultured Halothiobacillus sp.
CAGCGGTCATCATGGGATCGCTGACACTACAACACGGAGATCGAACATGAGCCTGTTAAAAGAATTTCGCGAGTTCGCCATCAAAGGCAATGCTTTTGATCTGGCAGTGGGCGTGATCATCGGCGCCGCTTTCGGCAAAATCGTCGATTCATTGGTGCGTGATTTGATCATGCCGCCGATTGGCTTGCTCTTGGGCGGTATCAATTTCAACAACCTGTTCATTGCGCTGGATGGCAAGGATTACGCCACGATTGCTGCGGCCAAGGAGGCGGGGGTGGCGACGTTGAATTACGGCGTATTCATTCAGTCCATGGTCGACTTCACCATCATCGCCTTTGCCATTTTCATGGTCATCAAATTGATGAACAAGCTGCGCCGTCAGGATGAGGCTAAGGCCGAGGCGGCAGCGGAGCCCGCCCCCTCAGAGGAAGTGCTGTTGCTGCGCGAGATTCGTGACAGCTTGAAGAAGTAAGCCCGACTGCAGAGGGGATGGCATCAAGGCTGCTAGAATGCAGCCTTCTTTGTTTTGTGTGTGCCATTGATGAACGCCTTATCCCACGAGTTTTTGCATTACGCACTGGAGCGCGACGTTCTGCGCTTTGGCGAGTTCACGCTCAAGTCCGGCCGTGTCAGCCCCTACTTTTTTAATGCCGGGCTATTCAACACCGGTGAGGCGTTAAGCCGCCTGGGCAGGTTTTATGCTGAGCGCATCATGCAGTCGGGATTGAAGTTCGATATGTTGTTCGGCCCGGCCTACAAGGGGATTCCGCTGGTCGCGGCGACTGCAATGGCCTTGTTTGATCAGCATGGCGTGGACGTGCCTTGGGCGTTCAACCGCAAGGAGGCCAAGGCACACGGCGAGGGCGGGCAGATTGTCGGTGCGCCGTTGCACGGGCGGGTGTTGATGGTGGATGACGTGATGACCGCCGGCACGGCGATGCGCGAGTCGATCACCATTCTACGTGCGGCGGGCGCGACCCCTGTGGGCGTGGCCTTGCTGCTGGATCGTCAGGAGCGTGGCCAAGGCGAGCTCTCCGCGGTGCAGGAGTTGGAGCGTGAGCAACACGTGCAAGCACTGCCGCTGGCAGGATTGAATGACCTGATCGCTTTGTTGCAGAGCGATGCGAAGTACGCGGCACATCTGTCGGCAGTGGAAGCGTACCGCGCACGCTATGGTGTCTGATTTTGTCTGCGCCAGGCGCTGAGCGCGAGCGCCAGCCAGCCTAGGATGAAAAACACCCCGCCGATGGGGGTGATGAAGGCCATCAAACGCATGCCGTACAGGGTGTAAGTCAGTACGTAAGCGTACAGACTACCCGAAAACAGCACGATGCCAACCAACCAAAGCCAAGCGGCCATACGCGGTGCGCCCGCGTCAAAGCGCAGCCACACACCCACCACAAGCAGGGCGAGGGCGTGGATCATCTGGTACTGCACGGCGGTGTGGAATACCTCCAGCAGGCGCGGCTCAAGCGCATGTTTCAGTCCATGCGCACCCAACGCGCCCAGCGCGACAGCACTCGCAGCGAGTAGAGCGGCCAGGGTGATGAAGAGGCGCGCCTGTGCGAGGGGATTCACAGCAAGTAGTCGTCTTCAATCGCCTTTTTCAGGCGACGCTCTTCCAGGGCGTCTTCCAGGCGGCGGCGGGTGTCTTTGTCGATCACCGCAGTCTTGGGCGCATCGTCGGGCAGGTCAGTACTGTCCGCAGCAGGTGGCAGAATGTCGTCGATGTCGTCGATGGATTTGGCTTCACTCATAGCAAGGCTCCTCAACGTGGTCTGATTTGAGGCGCGTGTTATGCCGCAGCTTGCTGCTCAGGTCAATAACTTAACCTTAAGGGAGGCACTAATTTATTCGGTGCATCCCGCTTGGGGCAGGATGCCCCAACACGAACAAAGACGTTATGTCTTTGATTCGTGCGAGCCATCGCGGGCGTGTACCGCGATGAGCAAGTTGATTTATTCCATGGAGGGAATAAATCAGCATTTTCTAAGTGGCTTCGTCTTCGTTGATAAGCGCATGTTCACGCAGCTTTTTGCGCAGGGTGCCGCGGCTGAGCCCCAAACAGAGCGCGACACGACTTTGATTGCCATTGCAGTGTTGTAAGGCACATTCAAGCAGGGGGCGCTCCACCTCGTGCATGACCAGGTGGTACAAGTCTCGTGGATCGTCGCCGTCCAAGGTTTGCATGTACTCTTCCAGTGCATGACGCACGATCTCATGCAGCGGTTGTTTCATGGTGCTCTTTCCCCTGGGTCAACAGCTCGTCAAAGTAATCATCAAGCAAGCGAAACTGGGTTTTGCCATCCTCGGCGCGCATGAAATCGCCGCGTAAGCGATCACCTTGAGGCAGGTGGGCACAGTACCAACCGATGTGTTTGCGCGCGACACGCACCCCGAGCGCTTTTCCATAAAGCGCGTGCAGTGCCGCGAGGTGATCGCGCATGAGGCGATGTTTATTGGCAAGATCGGGTTCCGCCGGTGCAGACTTCCCTTCGAGCGCCGCACGTATGGCGCTAAACAGCCAGGGGCGACCGAGTACGGCGCGGCCGATCATGATGCCCTGCGCGCCAGTATGGCGCATCACGTGCATCGCTTTCTCTGGGGTGTCGATATCTCCATTCGCCCAGAGCGGAATGTCCACCGCCTCGCGCACCGCACGGATGGTGTCGTACTCGGCCTCGCCGCGAAACAAGTCGCTGCGCGTGCGGCCATGAATCGCCAGTGCAGCAATGCCTGCGGACTGCGCCATGCGCGCAATTTCGACCGCGTTGCGTTGCGAGGGGTCAAGCCCGGTGCGGATTTTGAGGGTGACCGGCACATCCACCGCCGCCACGACGGCATCGAGAATCTGTCCGACCCGTTGCATATCGCCAAGCAGTGCCGAGCCGGCGGCTTTTTGGCAGATTTTTTTTGCCGGACAGCCCATGTTGATATCAACGATCTGTGCGCCATGCGCCACACCGTGGCGTGCCGCATCCGCCATGTGCTGCGGATCGTTGCCCACGATCTGGATGGTGCGCGGCCAAGGTTCATCCTCATGTGGCAGGCGGCGTTGGCTGGTGCGCGTGTGGCGCAGCTGCGGGTTGCTGGAAGACATTTCCCCCACCACCAGCCCTGCACCAAACTGTTTGCACAGGTGGCGGAAGGCGCGATCGGTCACTCCGGCCATGGGTGCGAGAGCTAGGGGTGCATCCAGTGTGTAGGAGCCAATCTGCATGGATTACGCGCCGTAAATCACGTGTGGCAGCCAGGTGGCCAAGGGTGGCCAGAAGGCAAGGATGAGCAGCAAGGCCAGTTGCAACAGAATGAATGGCAGTACGCCGCGGTAGATGTCGCTGGTGGCAATGCTGGCCGGTGCCGCGCCGCGCAGGTAAAACAGGGCAAAACCAAACGGTGGGGTGAGGAAGGAGGTTTGTAGGTTGATGGCAATCATGATGCCGAGCCAGATGGGATCCACGCCCATCATCAGCAGTACCGGGGCAACGATGGGGACAACGACGAAGATGATTTCGATGAAATCCAGGATGAAGCCGAGCAGGAACATGACCAGCATGACCAGCAGCATGGCGGTAATGACCCCGCCGGGCAGGCTGGAGAGCCATTGATGCACCAGCTCATCGCCGCCAAAGCCACGGAACACCAGCGAGAACACCGAAGCGCCGATGAGGATGAGGAATACCATGCTGGTCATGCGCGTGGTGGTTTGTGCTGCCTCGCTTAACATGGCAAAGGTGATTTGTCCGCGCCAAAGCGCCAACAGCAGCGCACCTGCAGCACCCACTGCAGCCGCCTCCGTGGGCGTAGCAATGCCACCGAGGATGGAGCCGAGCACGGCCACAATCAAGAGCAAAGGAAGCAGCAACGCCTTGAGCAAGCGTGAGGTGGCAACCTTCTCGACATGCCTTTCCGCAGCGGGCATACGTTGTGGGCTGCGCCAGGCAATCCAGCCTAGATAAAGCGCGTAAAGCAGCACCAGCAGCAGGCCGGGCACGAGGGCGCCGGCGAATAAATCACCTACCCCCACGGTTTTCGGTGCATAAATACCCTGAGCCAGCTGCGCCTGACTGTAGGCGCTGGAGAGCTGGTCGCCCAAAAGCACAAGGATGATCGACGGCGGGATGATCTGCCCTAGAGTGCCGGTGGCGCAGATGGTGCCGCAGGCCAATCGAGGATCATAGCCACGTTGCAGCATGGCGGGCAGGGCGAGCAGCCCGAGGGTCACCACCGTGGCACCGACGATGCCGGTGCTCGCCGCAAGCAGGGTGCCGACCAGGAGTACGGCAAAGGCAAGTCCCCCGGGGCGCTGCCCGGCGAGTCCGGCAAGACTGCCCAGCAGGTCTTCGGCGATGCGCGCTTTTTCTAAAATCACCCCCATGAGGATGAACAGCGGCACGGCGAGCAGAGTGTCACTGCTCATGGCGCCAAAGATGCGGTTGGGCAGGGCTTGCAGCAGGCTGAGATCAAAAGCGCCCAACAGGCTGCCGAGCAGGGCGAGAATGAGGGAAACACCCGCGAGGGTGAGTGCCACGGGGTAGCCAATCAGTAGCGCTAGGAAGACAAAAACGAACAGCGCCAAAGGCCAGAGGGCGTCCACGATCAAACCTCCGTGCGCAGGCGGGATGGGGGCGTGATCGAATCACCGCGCAGGATACCTACGGCACGCGCCATTTCCGCCAACCCCTGCAATATCATCAGCACAGGCATGACCCAGAGCAGTGTCTTGAGTGCATAAACCAGCGGCAGGCCGCCCCCTTCACGCGAGCCCTCCCTGATCGCCCAGGCCGCCTGCACGTAATCGCTGCTCATCCAGATGATCAGCATCATCACCGGCAACAGGAACAGCACGCTGCCCAACAGGTTGATCCACGCCTGCGTGCGCGGGGCAAAACGGCGATAGAAAATATCCACGCGCACATGATCGTCGTGCTTGAGTGTGTACGCTGCACCAAGCATGAACAGCAGGGCGAATTGATAGCTCACGCTTTCATTGAGCGCAGTGACGCTGATGCTGAAGCCATAGCGCAAAATGACGATCAGCACCATGCCAAGCACCATGCCGTAGGTCAACCAGGCCACGCTGCGACCGACCCACTCGGTCAGCGCATCCAGCCACCCCGATTTCATTGTGGCAACTCCGCTACACCCTGTTGATGTGCAGCTAGCAAGCGGGCAAAGGCGTTCGGGTCTTTGGTGTGGGTCAGCTCACCCTCACGTGGGAAATGCAGATCAATCAAACGCGATAGCCAGAAACGCAACGCAGCGGCGCGTAGCATCACCGGCCAAGCGGCACGTTCATCACGGGTGAAAGGGCGCACTTGGGCGTAGGCGGTGAGCAAGGCTGTGGCACGTTCGGCATCCAGCGTGCGCGCCTCGGTCACGCACCAGTCGTTGACAGTCACGGCCACATCGTAGAGCAGCGCATCGCTGCAGGCGTAGTACAGGTCGATGATGCCGCATAGATGTTCGCCGGCGAACAGTGCGTTATCGCGGAACAGATCGGCATGGATGATGCCTCGTGGCAGCGCATCATGGCGATGAGCACGCTGAAAATCGAGCTCTGCCTGCAGGCGTTGCACCTCGTCGGCCTCCAGCTTACCCGCCAGACGTTGTGCTGCGTGCTGCCACCATGCCGGTCCGCGCGGATTGGCGCGCTGCGCGGGGTAGTGCTGACCGGCCAGATGCAACTTGGCCAATGCCGCGCCGATCGCCTGGCAATGGGCGGGTTGCGGTTGCTCCAAGGTGCTGCCCTGCAAGCGTTGCACCAGCGCTGCAGGTTTGGCACACAATTCACCCAGATAACCGTCTTGGTTACGAGGCAAGGGATGCGCCGTGGGTACGTCATGCTCGGCAAGATGCGCCATCAGATTGAGGAAGAAGGGCAGTTCGTCTGCGCCAAGCTGCTCGAACAAGGTGAGCACGAAGCGCCCCTGCGTGGTGGTGACGAAGTAGTTGGTGTTTTCGATGCCGGCGCTGATGCCGCTGTACTCGATCAAATCGCCAACCGAAAACTGTCGCAAGAAGGCTTCGAGCTGGTCGCGCTCGACGCGGGTGTAAACCGACATGGGGGAGAACCAGGGGGGGGCGGAGGATCAGAAGCGGAACAAGACCCACTGCGGTGTGGGCGGAGGATTGGACGGGCTGTTGACGCGGGTTTCCAGGGTGCCATCGCCGTCGTTGTCCACCATGTAATACGGAGGCAAGCCGCCACGGGGTGTCACGCGGATCATGTAGGGACGGCCACGACTACGGAACTCCTCGATGGTTTGCGTCGGTTCTTCGCGGATATTCACTTCCGGCTCGGGAATATCGGTTTGTGCAGGTGCCAGCGGCGGTTGCGCATTGGCGCCTGCGGCAGCGCGCGCAGCGGGTGGCGGCGGGGTATCGTCGGCGGCCTGCGCCGTGAATGTGGCAAGGGCAAGCCATAGCGGCAGTAGAAGTGGGCGCATGATGATCAAAGCTCCAGCAACATGCGTTGCTCTTCGGGGGAAGGGGCGACGCTGCGGTTTTGGTAAAAGGCGAAAATGGCGTCCAGCACGCCTTGCGGGTCATCGATGATCTGGAACAGATCAAGATCGTCGGCGTTGATGGTGGCGTGGCTGAGCATCGTCTGGCGGAACCAGTCCACCAGGCCGCCCCAAAAGTGACTGCCCACCAGGATGATGGGGATGCGGCGGGATTTTTGCGTTTGAATCAGAGTGAGGATTTCCGCCAATTCGTCCAAAGTGCCAAAGCCGCCGGGCATGACGACGTAGGCGGAGGCATATTTGACGAACATCACCTTGCGCGAAAAAAAGTGCTGGAAATGCAGTGAGATGTCTTGGTAGCGGTTGTCGTGCTGCTCGTGCGGCAGCTTGATGTTCAACCCGATGCTCGGCGCCATGCCCGCTTTGGCACCTTTGTTCGCCGCCTCCATGATGCCCGGGCCGCCGCCGGAAACCACGGCAAAGCCAGCGTCCGATAGGCGACGCGCAATATCCACGGTGAGCTGATAGTAGGGATTGTCTTCCGTAAAGCGTGCCGAGCCGAAAATACTGACCGAGGGTTCGATGCTGGAGAGGGTTTCAAAGCCGTTGACGAATTCGGCCATGATCTGAAACACCTTCCACGACTCGCGTGCCAGGTGGCTGGAGTCTTTCGGCGGGCGGGGTATGCGTTGCGGAGTGTCGGCGGTCATGGTGTGGCTGAATAATCACATGCGCAAAAAGGTAACATGCGCAGCATCCTTGCCCCAAGATGAACATGCACATGTCTGCACAAATACCTCAACCGGCGCTACCCAAGCTCGTTCTCGTCGATGGCTCGTCCTACCTGTTTCGCGCCTTTCATGCCCTGCCACCCTTGACTGCGCCAGACGGCACGCCAACCGGCGCGCTGCATGGTGTATTGGCCATGATTCAGAAGCTGGTTGTGGAGGAGCGCCCAAGTCACGTCGCAGTGGTGTTCGATGCGCCAGGCAAAACCTTCCGCGATACGCTGTACGCGGACTACAAAGCGCACCGCCCGCCCATGCCGGACGAGCTGCGCGTTCAGATCGAACCACTGCATCAGGCGATTCGTGCCCTCGGCTTGCCGCTTTTGCTGGTCGAGGGTGTGGAGGCAGATGATGTGATTGCCACCTTGACGCATCAGGCGCGCGCACTTGACCTGCCCGTGCTGATCTCCACCGGTGACAAGGATTTGGCGCAGCTTTCCGCCGCGGGCGTGACGTTGATCGATACCATGAAAAACACGCGCCTCGACCCAGCGGGAGTGGAGGAAAAATTCGGCGTGCCGCCTGCTTTGATCGTCGATTACCTTGCCCTGGTGGGGGATAGCAGCGATAACGTGCCCGGCGTGCAGGGCTGTGGCCCCAAGACGGCGGTGAAGTGGTTGCGCGAGTACGGCTCGCTGGATGGGGTGGTGGCGGCGGCCAGCACCATGAAAGGCAAGGCGGGAGAAAACTTGCGTGCGGTTCTGCCCCATCTGCCGCTGTCGCGCATGCTCGTTACGGTGAAGCGTGACGTCGATTTGCCCTTGCAATTGGCAGAGCTGCGGCCCAGCGAGGCGGATTTACCTGCACTCATTGCTTTGGCAGAGCGCTACGGCTTGCAGCGCCACCTGAAGACATGGCGTGAGCAACTTCATCCTGCCTCGCTCGCGCCGGACACTCATGCGCCCACGTCCATGCCCGCGGTATCTGCGCAACCGCTGCTGCAATCGTCTTTGTTCGCCACGGAAACCCACTACCGCACCATCCTGCACCCGGCCGAGCTAGAGGCATGGATTGCAAGGCTTGAGCGCGCGGAACTGATGGCTCTGGACACTGAAACCACCGCGCTCGATCCGATGCAGGCTGAGCTCGTTGGCCTGTCCTTCGCGGTGGAGGAGGGCGAAGGTGTGTACATCCCTCTGGCGCATGCGTATCCCGATGCACCGGCGCAGCTTGATCGCGACACCACCTTGCAGCGTCTCAAACCCTTGCTGGAAGCGACGCAGCCTGCCAAATTGGGGCAGAATCTGAAATACGATCTGCACGTTCTGGCCAATCATGGCATTCAACTGGGGGGTATCGTGCACGACACTTTGCTGGAGTCGTATGTGCTGGACGCCGGGCAAAATCGGCATGATCTGGACACCCTGGCCATGCGCCACCTCGGGCACAGCAATATCCGTTATGAAGATGTGGCGGGAAAAAGCGCCAAGCAGGTCCCGTTTGCAGCCGTGGATGTGGATACCGCCACACGCTATGCCGCCGAAGATGCGGACATCGCTTTGCGTCTGCACCACTTGCTGTGGCCAAAATTAAGCAACTTGCCTTCTGTGCAGCGCGTCTACAGCGAGATTGAAATGCCGTTGCTGCCCGTGTTGGCGCGCATGGAGCGTCAAGGCGTGCTGGTGGATGTGGCTTTGCTCAAGCAGGTCAGCCAGGAACTTGCCGTGCGCATGGATGCTCTGGAGCAGCAGGCGCATGCGCTGGCGGGTGGTGCCTTCAATCTGGCCTCGCCCAAGCAGTTGCAGGAGATTTTTTTCCAACGTCTGAATCTTCCGGTGGTGAGCAAAACGCCCACTGGTCAGGCTTCGACCAATGAAGACGTGCTGGAACAACTGGCAGAACAGCATGAATTGCCGCGGGTGATCCTCGAACACCGCATGCTCGCCAAGCTGAAAAGTACTTACGCCGACAAACTGCCCAAGTCCATCAACCCACGCACCGGACGGGTGCATACCCTTTATCAACAAGCGGTCGCTTCGACCGGCCGCTTGTCCTCCACCGAACCCAATCTGCAAAACATCCCCATCCGCAGCGCAGAGGGGCGGCGTATTCGTCAAGCCTTCATTGCCCCGCCGGGTCATGTGCTGCTTTCGGCAGATTATTCGCAGATCGAGCTGCGCATCATGGCGCATTTGTCGCAGGATGCTGGGCTGCTCAAAGCCTTTGCCGAAGGCAAGGATATCCACCGTGCGACCGCCGCCGAGGTGTTCGGTGTGCCGCTGGAGGCGGTGATCGAGCTGCAACGTCGCGCCGCCAAGGCGATCAATTTTGGTCTGATTTACGGCATGTCGGCGTTCGGTCTGGCGCGTCAGTTATCCATTCCGCGTGCCGAGGCGCAGGCTTATGTCGATCTGTACTTTGCGCGCTACCCGGGGGTGCGTCGTTACATGGACGAGGCGCGGGAAAAAGCGGGCGAGCTCGGCTATGCCGAAACCCTGTTCGGTCGCCGCCTCTACTTGCCCGACATCCGTGCACGCGATGCGCGCAGGCGCCAGCAGGCCGAGCGCGTGGCGATCAATGCGCCGATGCAGGGCACGGCCGCCGACATCATCAAACGCGCGATGATCGACATTGACCGCTGGCTGCTGCACAGCGCGTTCCCTGCGCGCATGACCATGCAGGTGCATGATGAACTGCTGTTTGAAGTGCGTGAGGACGCAGCAAGCGCGTTGGGCGAGGAGGTGCGTCAACGTATGGCGCGGGCGGCTGATTTGGCCGTGCCTTTACTGGTGGAGGTCGGGGTGGGTGCGCACTGGGATGCGGCGCATTGAGTTCGGTGTGCTCACTGTGCGCCTTTGGGTGAGGGAAATACCGTGCGCTTTTTGTGGGGTAGGATGATTGAACTTTCATCGCCACGCCCAGACCAATGCATTAACCCTGTGTTGGGGGGGACGCCAAATCGCAGGAACGCGATGCCCGTGAATGATTCTTTCAGCGCCTTCGTGGCGCTTTTTTTTGCCCGGGGGAAAGCCTGGCAGTTCAAAAACCAGGTTAGATTTCGTAGCGCGGTACCTGACCGTGGATCAGGCGCGCATCCCAGTCCATGGCGGCTTGCGGTTTGTCGAAGTAATAGCCTTGCAACAGCGCCTGCGGATTGCGCGCGCGGATGAAGCGTGCCTGCTCAAGGGTTTCCACACCCTCCACCACGACGTGCAGTTGCAGTCCATGAGTAAGCGCGAGCATGGCTTCCAACACCTTGACGGCATCGGGATCCTCAGGGATGCGGTTGCGGATGAAGCTCTGGTCGATTTTCAGTTTGTCAATCGGCAGCTCGGTGAGCATGCCAAGCGTGGACTGCCCGGTGCCGAAGTCGTCAATCGCAATCAGGAAGCCATGCATCACCAGTTGTTGGATGCGCTCGCGCACGAAATCCAGGCCGCCAACCAGGCCACCTTCGGTGATTTCCAGAATGATCGAACTGGGCGGAACGTTCTGGCTGCGCGCGGCATCGCGCAGCTTGGTCACCAGGTCATCGCGCAGCAGGTGACGCGGGCTGAGGTTGATGGAGAGGAAGAGGTCACGTTGCGTGGCGCGGCGCCATAGTGCCAGATGGGGCATGGCCTCGTTGAAAATCCACTCGGTGATGCGCTCGATCATGCCGATTTCTTCGGCAATCGGGATGAAAATCGCCGGCGAAACCGGACGTGAGCCATCGCGCTTCCAGCGCAACAGGCACTCGAAACCTTTCAACTCGGCCGAGCCGGCTTCGACCAGCGGCTGCATGAAAACTTCGAATTCCTGTCTTTCCAGCGCCTTGCGCAGTCCTTGCTCGATGTCGAAGCGCAGGCTGGCCTCTTGCCCCAAAGCCGGGGTATAGATCAAGGCGCGATCTCGTCCGGCGCGCTTCGCCGCGTGCAGCGCCATGTCGGCCGCCTGCATCAATGCATCGCTAGTGTCGCCATCACGCGGTGCCAGGGCAAGACCGAGGCTGGCGGTGACCTTCATGTGCATGTCGCCGCCGTCGAGGGGTACGGGCTGGCGCAGCACATTCAATACTTTTTCGCCTAAGCTCGATGCCATGCTGCCCGCGCGTTCCACACCGTAATGTATCGGCAGCAAAATCGCGAATTCGTCACCGGAGAGCCGCGCCAACACATCGTTTTCGCGCAGGATGGCGCGCACGCGCTGGGTGAGTGTGCGCAGCACTTGATCGCCCATGCTGTGGCCGAGGGTGTCATTGATCGTTTTCAGGCGATCAACGCCAAAGTGCAGCAAGAGCAGTGAGCGTTCGGCGCCGAGATTGCTTTGGGCAACGTTGAGGCGTTGCAGGAAGCTGTTGCGGTTGAGTAACCCGGTGAGCGGGTCGTACTGGGTCAGTTGATTGAGTGTGTTTTCCGCCTTCTTCTGTTCGCTGATATCTTGCACGATGCAGAGAATCTGGCGAATGTGCTTCTGCTCATCAAGGATGGTGTGCGCCGAGAACAAGGTGGTGATCTGGCTGCTGTCGGCGCGCATCAAGTTGGCGTTGCCACGCCAGTGGCCATCGCAGACCAAGGCGCCCATGATGCGCTGATAAAGCTCTGGATTTTCGGGTAAGAGCAACTCCTGCCAACTGCGATTGACGCTGAGCGCCTCGGTGTGGCCCAGCAGGCGGGTAAAGCCCGCGTTGACTTGGCTAATCATGCCCTGCGGGCTGCAAAAATACACACCCGCGTGGATTTCGTTGAACAACGCCCCCGTGCGTTGCTGGGCCTCTTCGGCAATGCGTCGTGCTTCACTTTCCAGCTCAAGCTGGCGCCGCGTTTCATTGCATTGTTGTGTCATGCCATCCTTGCTGCGTACAGCTGTACGCACCTTTTTCAGCGTTGCGGCAAGCTGGCCGAGCTCTCCGCGATGCTCTTGCCACGGCAGGGCGACTTCTTCGTCAGGCTTGATGGTCAGGGTGTTGAGCGTGCTCCCCAGCCGCTTGAAGCGCGAGGCCCAAAGCAGGACTTGCCCACTGAGCAACGCGGCCTCCAGCAGGAGGAACACCAGCAGTAAATTATTGGTATGGAGCCATGCGGTTTGCGTTTCACTCGGAAGCATGACTTTGGCGAGCCACACACCCGCAGCAAACACAATGCCTAGCCCGAGCTGCGGGAGCAGGAGTTGCGTCCAGGTGAAGCGCCCCAATCGATCAGACATGCAAAACAACCTCGACAAGTGCGGCACGGCGTTCAGTGAGCTGCTGTCGGGCAGCCTCCCGTCCGAACCAAAGCGCAAAAATGTGCACCGAGCATAGCAGATGCTTAAACGGAGAATGAGCTGAAGCCCCAAACGGCGTCATGTCTTTGTAGCATAAAGGCAACACATCGACCTGATCAAACCACTGGCAGACCATGGCTTTGTGTGGCTGCGTCATGCTTCGAGCATCTCTGCCACATCACGCAGGATGGCCGAGGCTTGTGCCTCGCTGTAACGTATGGCTGGTACATGCCCCCACACTGGCGCAGGCCAGGCTGGGTCATGCGTGTAACGCGCAATATGGTGGATGTGCAATTGCGGAACGAGGTTGCCCAGCGCGGCGATGTTGATTTTGTGCGCATGAAAATGGTTTTGCAATAAACGTGCGACCTGCGACGATTCGCGCATGAATTGTGCTTGATCCGCTTCGCTCAACTCGTAAAGCTCGCGCAGACCGGCACGTTGTGGCACGAGGATGAGCCAGAGATAGTTGGCGTCGTTCATCAGACGCACCTGACACAAGGGCAGGCGAGTAATTTCGAAAGTATCCGCCGCCAATTGCGGGTGCAGCTCAAAGGTGGTCATCGGCAGTCTTTAAACGGGAGTCGATTGCGTGCAAGTGTACGACAGCCATGTGCATCTGGCCGATGTTCGTTTTGCGCAGCGGCGGACGGCGGTGCTGCTGAGCGCGCGTGCCGTGGGTGTGGAAGCGATGCTTGCTGTGTCCGCTTGTGCGCGCGATTGGCTCATTTTGTTGCGGCTCGTGCGACGCACCCCCGGGATGGGTATTGCGCTGGGTTTGCACCCTTGGTTTGCACACGCGCCTGAGGCGTTATCACGTTTACCCGTCTGGTTGCGCGCCACACAAGCCTGTGCTGTCGGCGAGTGTGGTCTTGATTTTGCCGCGCAACGCGCACCTCGCGCCGCGCAGGAAGCGCTGCTTCTGCCGCAGCTCAGGCTGGCACGTGAACTGGATTTGCCGGTGGTGCTGCATGCGCATAAGAGCGAGGATGTGCTGGCCAAGCATGTGGCAGGTTTTCCCGGGCTGCGTGGCGTGGTGCATGGTTTTCATGGCAGCCAGCAACAAGCGGAGCGCTTTTTGCAGCTTGGTCTGCATCTTGGCATTGGCGGTGCCATCACGCATCCGCGCGCCGAACGCCTGCGTAAGGTGGTGGCCGCCTTGCCGCTGAACCGTCTGCTGCTGGAGAGCGATGCGCCGGATCAAGCGCCCTTTGGGCGCAGTGCACCGAACGAGCCGGCCTATGTGCTCGATACACTGCATGTGTTGGCGACGCTGCACCATTGCCCAATGGAAGATGTCGCCCGGCAAACATGGCAGAATGCCGCCTCTTTATTTCGAGCGGAGGCGGTGAATGTCTGAGGCCATGCATGAGCGCACACACATTTTGCTCGGCGATGCAGGCATGCAGCGCCTGGCGCAAGCGCATGTGTTGATTGCAGGCTTGGGAGGTGTCGGTGGCGCGGCTGCGGAGGCGGTGACCCGCGCCGGGGTGGGGCGCGTGACTCTGCTGGATCATGACCGTGTGGCACCGAGCAACCTCAACCGCCAGTTGGTGGCCTTGCATTCCACGCTCGGGATGCGCAAGGCGGAAGCCATGGCCGCGCGCATGCGCGACATCGCGCCGAGTCTAGCGGTGGCGGTACGCACGGAGTTTCTGCGACCCGAGGGGGCTGACGACTTGATACGCGCGGGCGGCTTTGATTTTGTGTTGGATTGCATCGATAGCATTGCCTGCAAGGCTGCATTGATTCACGCCTGCCAGCAGCATCAGGTGCCGGTGTTTTCCAGTCTGGGTGCAGGTGGGCGACTGGACGTGAGCAAGGTGGGGGTGAGTAGCCTCAACCAAACGCATACCTGCGCCCTGGCGCGTGAATTGCGCCGAGTGTTGCGTGAACGCGGTGCTTCGCTGAACACGCCGGTGGTGTATTCATGGGAGACACCGATCAAAGCGCTGCCTCATCAGCCGGTGGATGGCGATGTCCCGGGGCGTTCACGTGCGGTGAATGGCACCATCAGTTACATGCCCAATTTGTTCGGCATGATGCTTGCGGGCTTTGCCTTACGGCAGTTTTTGCAGCAGGGAAAAACCTCGCAGGCATGAAAAAGGCAGCGCAGGGCTGCCTCATCATGCGCGATTGAGCAATCGTCAGGCTTTGTCTTTTTCACCTTCAATCGCTTCGTCGTCGCTGCTGCTGACGATCATCTCGTCCAGATCCAGCTCGAAATCGTCTTCGGACATATCGACTTTTTCGATGCCTTCAAAGTTGTCGTATTCGTCGCAGAAATCAACAAAACCGTCCTGCCAGCTCATTGGGCGAATCTCGGTTTCGCCTTCAGCATTGCTGGTCAGGGCAAAGCAGACCAGCGGCTCGTAGTCCAGTGCGCCTTCTTCATCCTTGAAAAACGCATACCAGCCGTCGGCGGGCATCATCTGCACGATTTTCGGGGCGGCCAAGGGTTGTTCAGTTTCGCTCATCGCATACGTCCTCGTCGGGTGGGGGATGAGCGAAGGCTAGTCATGCATTATGACGGTTTCATGCCAAGGCACCTCGAAAAACCTACTGTGCGAGCGGATTGCTGCGTCGCTTCCTAACGCGAAGCTGGCGCAAGCCCACTCACCCCTCGCCTATCTACTTGATATGTCTCGGGGATTCGCTGCGGGACTCCTTGCACTCCGCCCGCTCGTGACGGTTTTTCTAGGCGCCCACCAGACCGTGGCGCGCAAACACCAAGCGCCCCGCCACCCAGGTGTGGGTGATTTGGCCCTGGAAATCCCAGCCGACGAAGGGTGAGTTCTTGCCGCGGCTGCGCATGCTGTGTTTATCCAGCGTCCAGGCGGCGTCCGGGTCGAACAGGCATAGATCCGCGCGCAGTCCGGGTGCAATACCACCGGCTTTCACGCCGAGGAGCGCAGCAGCTCCCGCAGTGACGCGGTGCAGGGCGTCGTGCAGGTTCAACGTGCCGTTTTCTACCAGGCGCAGACAAAGCGGCAGCAGGGTTTCCAGTGTGGACATGCCGGGCGCGGCATCCGGGAAAGGCTCGCTCTTCGCGTCGCGCTCATGCGGCTGATGGTCGGAGTGGATGACCTCGATCACGCCCCGCGCCACGGCGCCAAGCAGGGCATCTTTATCCGCCAGGCTGCGCAAAGGCGGGATGACATGGCAATGGGCGTCGAAGGCATCGGCGTCCATTTCGGAGAGGAATAGTTGATGGGCGCTCACGCCACCGCTCACCGGCAGGCCATCTTGGCGCGCGCGCTCCAGCAGCTTCACCGCACCGGCGGTGGAAAGGTTGACAAAGTGCACGCGCGCGCCGGTGTCTTCCACCAAGGCGAGCATCTGCGCCACGGCAGCAGTTTCTGCCGCTGCAGGGATGCCGGGCAGGCCGAGACGGGTGGCAATCGCGCCTTCATGCGCGCAACCGCCGTGGGCGAGTGCATGGTCCTGTGGCTGGTGCATGACCAGAATGTCGAAGGTTTTGGCGTATTCCAGCGCACGACGCATGACGCTGAGGTTATCCAGCGGCTTGAGCACGTTGCTCACCGCCACGCAGCCGGCGTCTTTCAGATCCATCATTTCCGCCAGATGTTTGCCGCCGAGATCTTGGGTCAGCGCACCGATGGACAGCACGCGCGAGCCGCCGGCAAGCTGGGCGCGGCGTTTGATCAGGCGCACCACGGCTGGGGTGTCGATCACAGGATCGGTATCCGGCGGCACGCACAGGGTGGTGATGCCGGCGGCGGCCGCGGCGCGTGCTTCGGAGGCGATGGTGGCTTTGTGTTCCTGCCCAGGCTCACGCAGGCGTGCCCAGGTGTCGATCAGACCCGGCAGCAGCCACTTGCCGTCGGCGTGCATGATCTTGGCTTCCGCGAAACCTGCGGGTGCCTGGCCGACACCGACGATGCCAGCGCGGTCGATGAAGACATCGGTAACTACATCCAGCGCGCTTGCGGGGTCGATGACCCGCGCGCCGCGAATCACCCAGCGCTCACAGTCCACACCGGGGCGACAGCCCTCCGGCGGGCGCAGGTGGTCGATGTCCTGCCCGGCGGCGAAATAGGCTGCTGTGCTCATTCCTCGCGTCCTCCCATGCACAGGCTCATCACCGCCATGCGCACCGCAATGCCATTGGAAACCTGTTGCAAAATCACCGACTGCTCACCATCGGCCACCTCGGAGTCGATTTCCACCCCGCGGTTGGCGGGGCCCGGGTGCATGACGATGGCATCCGGCTTGGCCCACGCCAGCTTTTCCGGCGTGAGGCCATAGAGGCGGAAAAATTCGTCTTCCGAAGGCAGCAGGGCGCCCTCCATGCGTTCGCGTTGCAGGCGCAGCATGATGATCACGTCCACATCGCGCAGACCCTCGCGCATGTCATGGAACACGCGCACGCCGAGTTTTTCCACCTGCGCCGGCAGCAAGGTACGCGGGGCGATCAGGCGCACCTCGCCGGTGCTCAGGGTGTTGAGTGCGTGAATCTGCGAACGCGCCACGCGCGAATGCAGGATGTCGCCGACAATCGCCACGCGCAGTGGGGTGAAATCCCCCTTGATTTTGCGAATGGTGAAGACATCGAGCAGCGCCTGGGTGGGGTGGGCATGCCAACCATCGCCGGCATTGAGCACCGAGACATGTGGCTCGACGTGGCGGGCGAGAAAATGCGCCGCGCCCGACTGGTCGTGGCGAATGACGAACATATCCGCCTGCATGGCCTGAATGTTACGCATGGTGTCGAGCAGCGACTCGCCTTTGCTGGTGGCCGAGGTGCTGACATTCAGATTGAGCACATCCGCAGAAAGCCGTTTGGCCGCCAACTCAAAGGTGGTGCGGGTGCGCGTGGAGGATTCGAAGAACAGGTTGACCACGGTACGTCCGCGCAGCAGGGGAACTTTTTTCACCTCGCGCCCGGTGACCGAGAGAAACGACTCGGCGGTGTCGAGGATGCGTGTGACCCATTCAGCGCCCAAGCCTTCAATGGTCAGCAGGTGTTTGAGATGCCCGTCGGCATCAAACTGAATCGCCCAAGGGTCACGCGCCAGCTTGGGGATTTTCGGGCGAACAAAGACCACGGCCATGTTCAGCGCTCCGTGCTGCGTTGTTGGATCAAGACCTGCAAGGGCTCGGGGCCTTTGAGCACGATTTCTTCATGATGATCGAGCATGAAACTGGCGCCGACCACGTCCGCCTGAATCGGCAATTCGCGTCCTGGACGATCGCACAACACCACCAGCAGCACGCGCGAGGGGCGGCCAAAATCGAACAGCTCATTCATGGCCGCGCGCACCGTGCGCCCGGTGTAGAGCACATCGTCCACCAGAATGATGTCGCGCCCTTCGATGTCAAACGGCAGCGAGGAGGGCGAAACCTGCGGATGCAGGCCGATGTGGGTGAAGTCATCGCGGTAAAAGGCGATCGACAGCTTGCCCAGCGGCTCGGGCAGACTGAGCGCGCTGTGCAGGCGCTGTGCCACCCACACGCCGCCGGTGTGGATGCCGATCATCAAAGGATCGCGCAACTCGCCGCTGTCGATGCGCAGGCGCAAATCGCGGCTCATGGTGTGCAGCCAGGCTTCGACATCGTGCGGCGGGTCGTGGCTGACCGGGGTATCACTGTGGGACATGCGTGTTTCCTAGGACTGAGCAGGGGGCTGGGCAGGTGGGGCAAGCGAAAACCACGTTTCAAGGATAACCGCTGCAGCTTCAGCATCAAGCGCGGCCTGTTGTTTACTCGCGCCCATGCGCTGGCTTGCTTCAAAGCTGGACAGGCGCTCGTCGCAGGTTTCGACGCGCAGATTAAAGCGTCCGTGCAGTTGGCGGGCGAAGCGCTCGGCCAGCGGCGTGATGGGGTAGGCGCTGTCATCGTCGCGGCGGGGAATGCCGACCACCACGCCTTCCGGCTGCCAAGTATGCATGACCTTTTCGATGGCAGGCCAATCGGGTTGGCCGCGCTGGCGGGTGGGCAGCACGACCAGCGGACGCGCCTGGGCGGTAAGCTGCTGCCCCACGGCAATGCCGATGCGTCGCTCACCAAAATCAAAGCCCAGCCATAACCCAGGCGTGGCGGTTGCCCTCATGCGTGCCCAGCGTGCGTGCTGAGCAGATTGAGGTCGATGCCGATCTGCCGCGCTGCGGCATGCCAGCGCTGATCTTCGGGCAGATCGAACAGGATGGCGTGGGTCGCGGGCGTGCTCAGCCAGGCGTTATCCAACATTTCCTGTTCGAGCTGACCTGCGCCCCAACCGGCAAAACCAAGGGCGATGAGGCGCTTACTCGGGCCCGCGCCGTGGCCGATGGCTTGCAGGATGTCGCGCGAGGTGGTCAGTCCCAGTTCGTCGGGCAGGTTCATGGTGCTGTCCCACGGGCCTTGCGGGCTGTGCAAAACAAAGCCACGTTCCAGTGCCACCGGTCCACCGAAATGAATCGACTGATTGCGGATTTCTGGGGTTTCCGGGGTGATGTTCAGGTGTTCGAGCACATCGCCGAGCGTCACTTGCAGCAGGCGGTTGATGACGATGCCCATCGCACCGTTTTCATCGTGCTGGCAAATATAGGTCACCGTCTGCGCAAAATTCGGATCGTCCATATTGGGCATGGCGATCAGCAGGTGATTCTTGAGTGAGGTGTCTGCGTTCATGCGGCTAGTATCCGGCGCGGCCTGGGTGGGTGCAAGTGTTGCGATGAGGGTGCGATAAGGGTGTGCTTGCGCCCTGCTCAAGCCTCAGACCAAGCAATCTATCGAAAAATTCGATCAATTCTGGCAAAAAATGACCTTGATCTATCGAATGGACGAGGTCAAACGCGGTGACAAACACTGAGCAGGGCGAAGCAGGTGTTGCTTCAGGTTGTTGCAACAGGCTTACGACGTGAGTTTTATTGCCAAGGTAGGGGGTTAGCGCGTATCCAGCCCTTTGCTGCCAAACACCCAGGTGCGCAGGATGGTGATCTGGTCGTATTTCTCGCGCATGTCCAGCGGGAATTTGGCGTAGGGCGCGCCCAAATGCACGATGTTGATCGCTGCCTGATCGAGCAGGGGTTGTCCGGACGTTTGCTGCACGCGCACGTCGAGCACCTTGCCCCACGCGTCCAGGGTGACTTTAAGCATCAGCCGTCCTTCGATGTTTTTCTGCCGCGCTTCGATGGGGTAGTTCTGATTGCCGATGGTTTCCACCTTCTCCACCCAGGCATTGAGGTAGGCAGCCTCCGCACCATAACGTGTGTTGGATGTGAGCGTGGCGCTGCGTGCCGCGACGTCATCGCGCAGGCTTTGTTGCAACACGTCGGCCTTGAGGCGGGCCATTTGCAAGCCGCGCTCGGCCAATGAGGGCGCTGAAGGCGGTGTGTCCGGCGCGGCACTCGGCGTGGCTGGCGTGGGTTTGGGTGTCGGTGGTTTGGGCGCGGGCGCGTCCTTGCGTGCGCCTTGCGCTTCGACGGGTTTTTGCGCAGCGCGCGCCACAGGTGGGGTGGGTGGGCTGGGTTGGGCGGGCTGCGCGAGTGTGGGCGGGCTGAGTTCGGCAGGCGGCGCGCTGACGGCGCGGCTGTCTTGCTTGATCTGGGGTGCGGCACCGCGGCTTGGCTCCGGGGCGCGCTGGTCGCGCTCGGCCACGGCATCGGCGTGTTTCGGCGGAGGACTGGGCGGTTGAGCTTGCAGATCGATCTGGATCACCGGCAGGCTAGGCATGGGCGGGGTGCGCGTCGCACGCTGAAAGTGAATGCTTATGACCAGCAGGTGTGCCAACACCGCCAGCGCCAGCGCAATCAGCAGGGATTTGTGCGGCGGGTCGATGCGGCTCCAGGCCAGGGCAGCGTTCATGTGAGCGCTCCGTGGGCTAGATGCTGGATGTTGCTTGGCGGCACAAGCGGTTGCAGGCGTTTTTCCAGCGATGCGCTGACCTGCCATTGCCCCTGTTCATCGATCAGCAGCACGTCATGCAGCTGCATGGCCTCGGCAAGCAGAGGCGCGTGTTCTTTACCCGCAGCGAGCAGTGCGGTGGCTGCGGCGTCGGCCAGCACAGCGTCGGCGGTGAGTACGCTGCTACTCACCAATCCGTGCGCCGGCCAGCCGGTGTGTGGGTTGATGACGTGGCTGTAGCGTTTCCCTTGGTAGCTGAACTGCTTGCGATAACTGCCTGAGGTGAACAGCGCTTGTGTGCCGCTCACCTCCAGGCCAGCCAAGGCGCCTTCGGCAAACGGGTTCTGGATGGCAAGCCGCCAGGCGCGTTTGCCTGCTTGACCGCGCAGCAGCACATCGCCGCCCGTATCCAGCAGGGCATCGGTGATGCCTTGCGCGCTCAGGCGCTGCATCACGCGCTGTCCGACCATGCCTTCGGCGATGGCGTTGAAGTCCAATTGTACATGGGGGTTGTGGCTGCGGATGCGCTCGCCGTCGATTTCCAGATCGCTCATGCGTGGCGGCGGTGACATGAGTGCTTGCAGTGCATCGGCCGACGGGGGTGAGCGCTCCGCACCCGCAGGGCTGCCGTGAAAGCCCCAAAGCCGCACCAGCGCGCCAATCGCGGGTGAGAAAAAGCCGAGGGTGTGTTGCTCAAGACGCATGCCTTGTTCGATCCACGGGCGCAACGACGGATCCAGCGCCAGCCACTCGCCCGTGGGCAGCGCGCTGTTCAAACGCAACAGCGGTGAATCCTGCCATGGGTGGATGACGGCATATTCCTGCTTGAAGATGCGCTCCACCTCGTTCAGCGCAGCGTCCAGCGACGGCCTGCTGCCCGCTAACAGGCTGAGTTGAATCAGCATGCCATAGAGCAAAAATCCTTGCGTCTGGATCGTGGGCTGTGGGGTGCAGGCCAAGAGTCCCGCGGCCAAGGGCGTACTTGCCAGCAGGCGAAGGGCGGTGCGACGCTGCATGGGGTGTCTCAGTGACGACGTTGTGCCAGATGATCCAGCAGGTCGCCGGCAATGTCCAAGCCAAAGCAGGCGTCCAACTCGCGGATGCAGGTGGGGCTGGTGACGTTGATTTCAGTCACATAGTCGCCGATCACGTCGAGACCCACAAAATACAAGCCCATGGCACGCAGGCTCGGGCTGATTTCTGCGCACAACCAACGGTCGCGTTCGCTCAAGGGTACGCCCACGCCGCGCCCGCCCGCGGCCAGATTGGCGCGAAACTCGCCTTCAGGCGGCATGCGTGCCAGCGCATAGGGCACCGGCTCGCCGTCGATCAGCAGAATGCGTTTATCGCCTCCGCTGACTTGCGGCAGAAATTTTTGCGCCATCAGCCAATGTTGCCCATTCCCGGTGAGCAGTTCGACGGCGGTGCTCAGGTTCATATCCCCCTGGCGGATGCGAAACACGCCCTGCCCGCCCATCACATCCAGCGGTTTGAGCACGATCTCGCCATGCGCACCGAGAAAGTCGCGGATCTCGCCGAGTTTGGCACTGACCAAGGTGGGTGGAATGCACTGCGGAAAGTGAGTGGCAAATAGTTTTTCGTTCACCGCTTGCAGGGCGCTTGGACGGTTGGCGACCAGCACGCCGTCGCGTTCGGCCAGGGCAAGGATCTGCGTGGCGTGCAGGTAGTGTGCATCAAACGGCGGGTCTTTGCGCATGAGCAGGATGTCCAGCTCACCAAGCGGCATGGCGATGGGGTCGCCCAGGCTGAACCAGTCGCTGGCGCGATCATGCACCTCGACGCGACGCGCCAGACCAAAGGCGTGGCTCTCACGGATGGAAAGATCGCCTAGCTCGAAATACCAACACGCCCAACCGCGCCGCTGCGCAGCAAGTAGCATGGCAAAGGTTGAATCTTTGTAGGGTTTGATGGAGTCGATGGGATCCATCACCACGCCAAGTTTCATGCCTTGGGCTCCGTCGTGCGCCATTCTGCTTGTTCACGCGCCGCGGCGAGCAGGGCAAGGCGGGCGATCACGCCGTAGGCGTAAAAACGATTGGGTGGCGCATCCGGCGCAAGGTGGCAGTTGGGCGTGGCGCAGGCATCGGCAAAGGCCAGCGGCACGAAATGCGATCCGGGGGCGTTGAGGTTTTCGTCAATGCCCTTCTGCGTGTGCACCCGGTAAAAACCGCCGACGATGAAGCGGTCGATCATATACACCACCGGTTCCGCCACCGCATCGTTGATGCTCTCAAAGGTGTACACTCCTTCCTGCACAATCACCCGCGAGATGCCCAAGCCCTCCTTGCTTGCCGCCATGCGCGTGCGTTCTTTGCGGTTGAGATTGCGCACATCATCCGCAGAGCGCGCCGTCATCACGCCCATGCCATAGGTGCCGGAGTCGGCTTTGACCACCACGAAGGGTTCACGGTCGATGCCATACTCGTCGTATTTGGCCTGAATTTTGTGCAGCAGATTCTCCACACGCTCTGCCAGGCAGTCTTCGCCTTCGCGCTGCATGAAATCGATATCGCTGCAATTGTCGAACAGCGGGTTGATCAGCCAGGGGTCGATGTCCACCAGCGCGGCAAATTCACGCACCACATCATCGTAGTGGCGGAAGTGGCAGGACTTTTTGCGCTGCCACCAACCCAGTTGCAGTGGGGGAATGATGCTCTGTTCAAGGTCATGCAATATCGGCGGCACACCCGCAGAGAGGTCGTTGTTCAACACCACCGCGCAGGGCGAGAACCCTCCGGCTTGCACGCGGCGACCGTCACGTTGCAGTGGTAATAGTTCAAGCGTGCGCGCGGACGGTAAGTCGATGCGCACCGCGTCGGTCTGCTCTTCGATGAGTGAACCGACTTTGACCTCATACCCCGCTTGCTCGGCCAGGTCGCGCAGTGTGGCGACGCTTTCCAGATAAAACAGGTTGCGGGTGTGGCGCTCAGGAATGAGCAATAGGCCACGCGCTTGCGGGCACAGATGCTCCATCGCTGATTGCAGCGCATGAATGCACAGCGGTGCGAAGGACGGGTTCAGATTATTGAAGCCGGCAGGGAACAGGTTGGTGTCCACTGGGGCGAGTTTGAAGCCGGCATTGCGCAGATCCACCGAACAGTAAAACGGCGCAGGCGTGGCAAGAAACGCGCGGCGCAACCAGGTTTCGATGTTGGTTTGATGCGCAAGAAGATGCGACTCGATCTCCTCCAGCGGATGCTGGTGCGCAGTGGTGAGAAATGGAACAGTATCGAGGGACATGGGGTGAAATCGTCGTAAACCTTCACGCTAGTCTAGCAGCATGATCGAACCGCAGCGGCGGCAGATTGATTTGCTTGTGGCGGCGTGATTGTTTTTGTCATATAACTTCCGTTAGATTCGTCGAACCGGTGGGCAGCGAGGCTGCGCCCCCAATGCAGTTGAGGAAGTGTGCGTGGATGCAATGCTGGATGATGTGAAGGCGCCTCAGTCCGAATTCAATAACCTGAAGGTCATGGTGGTGGATGACAGCAAGACCATTCGCCGCACGGCGGAGACCCTGCTGGCCAAGGCGGGCTGCGTGGTGGATTCGGCGGTGGATGGGTTTGACGCGCTTGGCCGTGTCTCGGCTTTCGATCCTGATCTCATCTTCATTGACGTGCTCATGCCACGGCTTGACGGCTATCAGACGTGTGCGCTGATCAAAAACAACCCGCGTTTTCGCGCCATCCCGATCATTATGCTCTCCAGCAAGGACAGTATCTTTGATAAGGCACGCGGGCGCATCGTTGGTGCCAGTGATTACTTGACCAAGCCCTTTACCAGTGAAGAGTTGATGGCTGCGTTGCAGCAATACGCCCGCAAGCGTGAGACTGCCGTCTAGTGTTTCTTGATTTGATTTTGCTGTTTCCTACTTTCGGGGTTTTCCGCCATGACTAACATCTTGATCGTTGATGACTCGCCCACCGAACGCCATGTTTTGAAGACCATCCTTTCCAAATACAACGTCAATCTGGCGTTTGCTACCAATGGCGAAGAGGGTGTTGAAACCGCCAAGGCGGCCAAGCCGGATCTGATTCTCATGGATGTGGTCATGCCGGGGCTCAATGGCTTCCAGGCCACGCGTCTGTTGTCAAAAACGCCAGGACTGGAAGATGTGCCGGTCATCATTGTCAGCACCAAGGATCAGGAAACTGACAAGATCTGGGGTATGCGCCAGGGTGCCAAGGGTTATGTCACTAAGCCCGTGCAGGAAGCAGAGCTGCTGCGCGTCATCCGTGAGTTCATTACGCTGTGAACAGCGCATCCACGCCTTTTGCGCAACTCAAATCGCTGGAAAGCTTCGCGCTACAACGCGCCGTGGGGCTGCCACAGCGTGAGGAAGCGGCGCGATTCTGGACCGCGTTGGCGTATCGCTTGGGCGATGAAACCTTCGTCAGCCCGTTGGAGCAAGTCCATGAGGTGCTGCCCGTGCCGGAGATCACGCGCTTGCCCTTGGCTCAGCCCTGGGTTTTGGGTGTGATCAGCCGACGCGGTGAGTTGACGCCAGTGTATGACTTTCTTGGACTGCTCGGGCGCGGCAGCGTCTCGTTGAATGACAGCCGTGCGCGCCTCTTGGTCGTGCGCCTCGGCGCATGGTCGCTGGCGTTGCTGGTGAGTGAATCACTCGGTCTGCGACACTTTCAGGAAGACGCGCGTCGCCCGTTTGTCGAGCCATCGGCGGAGATGAGCGAACTGGTCACGGAAGAGGTGGTTGAGCCGTGGCGCTCATGGAAGATTCTGGATTTACAAAAATTGCTGCATGGTGAGGCGATTC
>CAYOCG010000028.1:0-24735 GCA_964402435.1 uncultured Halothiobacillus sp.
TGGTCGAGGGCCGCCCGGACTGGTGCATCTCGCGCCAGCGCACCTGGGGCGTGCCGATCGCCCTGTTCGTGCACAAGGACAGCGGCCAGCTGCACCCGCGCACTCTGGAGCTGATCGAGCAAGTCGCGCAGCGCATGGAGCGCGAGGGCGTGGACGCCTGGTTCGAGCTTGATCCGGCCGAGTTGTTGGGCGAGGAGGCGGTGCACTATCGCAAGGTCACCGATACATTGGATGTGTGGTTCGACTCCGGTGTCAGTCATTTCGGCGTGCTGGCGCAGCGCGCGGAGCTGACGGATCCGGCTGACTTGTACCTCGAAGGCTCGGATCAGCACCGTGGCTGGTTCCAGTCCAGCCTGATGACCGCCATCGGCATGCACGGCCGCGCCCCGTACAAGCAGGTCTTAACCCACGGCTTCACCGTGGATGCGCAGGGGCGCAAGATGTCCAAGTCCTTGGGCAATGTCATCGCGCCGCAGAAAGTGATCAGCACCATGGGCGCGGACGTGCTGCGCCTGTGGGTGGCCTCTGCGGACTACCGCGGCGAGATCACTGTCTCCGATGAAATCCTCAAGCGCGCCGGCGATGCTTACCGTCGCATCCGCAATACCGCGCGCTATCTTCTGGCTAACCTCAAGGACTTCCAGCCTGAGGATGCCGTGCCGTTTGCCGACATGCTGCCGCTGGACCAGTGGGCGGTCGATCAGGCTGCGCGTCTTCAGGATGAAGTGTTGGCCGCGTATGACGCCTACAACTTTCACCAGGTGGTGCACGCGGTGCACAACTTCTGCTCGGTGACGTTGGGCGGTTTCTATCTGGATGTCACCAAAGATCGGCAGTACACCTGCCAAGCCAACTCACGTGCCCGCCGCTCCAGTCAGACGGCGCAGTGGCACATGCTTGAGGCGCTCACGTGCTGGATTGCGCCCATTTTGAGCTTCACCGCCGAGGAACTGTGGGGCTATCTGCCGGGTGCGCGCGAGGATTCCGTATTCCTCACCACCTACCACGCCGGCTTGCAGCGACTGCCTGATGATGCAGTGCTTGGTGCAGAGGACTGGACACGCATCCTCGCCGTGCGCGACGCGGTGCTGGCTGTGCTCGAAGGGCTGCGCAAGGATGGCACCATCGGCGCCAACCTCGATGCCGAGGTGGACATCTACGCCGACGATACCACCCTCGCCGTGCTCAGGAAGCTGGAGGATGAGCTGCGCTTTGTGCTGATCACATCGGAAGCCCGCGTCCACCCGCTCGCCGCCCGCCCGGTCGAGAGCAATGTGGTGGACATCGAGGGCGGTCAGATCGCCATCGCCGCCAAGGCCAGTTTGCACGGCAAGTGCGTGCGTTGCTGGCACCACCGCGCGGACGTGGGTCAGCATCCCGCCCATCCCGAGCTTTGTGGGCGCTGCGTGGACAATGTGGAGGGCGCGGGCGAGCGCCGCCGCTTTGCATGACGCCGATTCTGAAAAGCGGGCTCGGCCTGGCCTTGGTCGTCATTCTCCTCGACCAAGCGACCAAATTCTGGGCAAGCAGCGTTTTAAGCTACGCCCAGCCGGTGTCCGTGTTTCCTGGCTTCAACCTCACCCTGCTGCATAACCCGGGTGCGGCGTTTAGTTTTTTGGGGGATGCAGGCGGCTGGCAGCGCTGGTTTTTCCTTGCGCTTGCTCTCGGCGTGAGTATTTGGCTGATTGTCTGGATGAGTAAACTCAAGGCGCATGAGCGTATGCTTGGCTTGGCGCTGGCCTTGTTGGTGGGGGGCGCATTGGGCAATGCGATCGATCGCGTCTATCTTGGGCATGTCGTCGATTTCATCGACCTGTACTGCTGCAACTACCACTGGCCCGCGTTCAATATCGCCGACTCGGCGATTACTGTAGGCGCGGTGTTGCTGTTTTTTCTCATGTGGCGAAGCGACAAAGGGGATCATCCATCTTGAACAAAGGGCATCTCGAAAAAACGTCACGAGCAGATGGAGTGCAAGAAGCCCCGCAGCGAATCCCCGAGACATATCAAGAGGATAGGCGAGGGGTGAGCGAGGACGCGACGCAGCAATCCGTCCGCGCAGTAGTTTTTTCAAAGTGCCCAAAAGTCATGCCCGGTTGCCGCGTAAAACTGGCCTTCCGCCTTAGCCTGCCGGATGGCACCGAAGTGGATGCCGCCGATGTGGGTGCACCGCTGGAGCTGCTTGTCGGCGATGGCAGCATCAGTCCCGGCCTGGAGTTTGCCATGCAGGGCATGGCGGCGGGTGAGCAGGCGCGTCTGGAGGTTCCACCCGGCATCGCCTTCCCCATGCCGGATGCCTCCAAAGTGTACCGTCTGTCGTTTGACGAGTTGTCTCTCGACCAAGCACCGCAAACCGGCGAGTTCATCGAATTTGACCTGCCCAGCGGTGAGAGCACGCTGGCGCGGGTGTTGGCTGTGGAGAACAACGAGGTGGAGCTGGACTTCAATCATCCGCTGGCAGGATTTCCCCTGATTTTTGATGTGCATATCCTCGACGTGCAGTGCTAGCGTGTCTTTTATGAACGAGCAACCGTTGATTCATCTGGCCAATCCGCGCGGTTTTTGCGCCGGGGTTGATCGTGCCGTCGATATTGTCGAGCGTGCCCTGGAGTTGTTTGGCGCGCCAATTTATGTGCGCCATGAGATCGTGCATAACCGCTTTATCGTCGAGGGGCTGAAAGCCAAGGGTGCTGTTTTCATTGAAGAATTGGTTGAAGTGCCGGATGGCGCGACGCTGATTTTTAGCGCTCATGGCGTATCCAAGGCGATCGAGGATGAGGCTGTGGCGCGGGGTTTGCGCATTTTTGATGCCACGTGCCCGCTGGTCACCAAGGTGCATCTGGAAGTGGCACGCCATGCGCGCCAAGGGCGCGAGGTGGTGCTGATTGGACATGCCGGTCACCCGGAGGTCGAGGGCACTATGGGGCATTACGATGCGTCCGGTGGTGGGCGCATCCACCTGGTCGAGTCGGTGGACGATGTGGCGCGTCTTGCGGTGCGTGATCCGTCCAATCTGGCGTACTCGACGCAGACCACGCTGTCGCTGGATGAAACTGCGGCGATTGTCGAGGCGTTGCGCACGCGCTTCCCCTCCATTGCCAGCCCGAAGAAAGACGATATCTGCTACGCCACGCAAAACCGCCAGGATGCGGTCAAGCGTCTGGTGCAGGATTGTGATCTTTTGTTGGTGGTGGGCAGCAAGACCAGTTCCAACTCCAACCGCCTGCGCGAAATCGGTGAGCGCATGGGGGTGCCGAGTTTTCTGATCGATGGCGCTGCAGATATTCAGGCCGCATGGTTGCACGGCAAGCGGCGCATTGCCCTCACCGCTGGCGCTTCGGCGCCGGAAGTGCTGGTGCAGGATGTGGTGGCTTACTTGCGTGCCTGCTGTGGCGCGGAAGTGGTGCAAGGGGATGATGCCGCGCGCGAGTCGGTGGTTTTTCCCATGCCCAAGGAGCTACGGCGCGAGGAGCTCAAAGCAAACTGAGCCATTGCGGCAGGTTGCCGTGTGCATGAATCCGACGCAGTGCGCGGTCGATGGCGCGTGCGCCGGGCAGGCGGAGTTCCAGTGCCTGCCAGAATGCCGGGCTGTGATCGAAGTGATGCAGATGGTTCAGCTCGTGCTGTAGCACGTAGTGCACCTCGTGCGGTGCAAGAAACAGCAGGCGGGCGCTGAGGTTGATGCGTCCATCGCGTGAGCAGCTTCCCCAGCGGCTGTGGTTCCAGCGCGCATTGCTTCCCTTGAGCGGGTCGCTCTGCATCTGGGCGAGCTGGTGCAGCTGGGGCAGTAGGTGCTGTTTACCCAGCGCGATCAGCCAGCGGCGTAGCAGCGGCCAGAGTTCATCTGTGCTGCCGTAAAACTCAAGACGCCGTTCCTGCGCATGACTGCGCAGTGTCGCCCGCATATGCCTTGAGGCCACATGCACCAGCGTCCACTGCTGGTCGATGGCGGGCAAGGCAATGGTGCTGGGAAGATTGCTTGCGTCGTGCCCATCCCTCGCGGGCAGGGGCGGCAGACGCTGCTGGTGTTTTTCGATCCAGTCGCGATGCTGTTCCAGCAGGGCAAGCGCCTGCGCCGTGCTCAAGGACTTGGGGGTGACGATTTCCAGTCCGCGCTGGGGATGAAAGCCAAGCAGTACGCGCTTGGCGCGTTGCGAACGGCGGATCTGGAACGCCGGTGGCCAGTCATGCGCCATTCAGAATGAATCCGGGCGGGAGAAGCGGTCGGCAAGGAAGCGTTCGTTGGCCAAAAGCTGCTGCGTGTCGTTGTCAGCCAGCGCGGCGAGGCTGCTTTGCACCTCATCGTGCAGGGTATTGAGCTGAGCCACGAACACCTGGCGCGGGGTGCGGCCGTCTTTGAGTTTGTGCATTTGCCGGTAGGCGCGCGGTAGGCGCAGGTAGTTGTCCAGCGTTGCCGGCAGGTAGTCGAGGATAGTCTGACGCAGGGTGAAGGCGGTGCGATCGCCCACGGCGGATTTTTCCAGCATGGGCAGGGCATCGCGCAGGCTTGCGATGAGTTTTTCAAAGGTTTCCAGACGCTCGCCGCTCAAACCTTGCCGGCCGCGGCGCAGCAGCTCATCCAGGGCGGCATGCAGGTTGGCCTGTTCAGGTGAGAGCGGGCTGGCTTTGCGCCGCGTCCGCGGCGCGATGAGAAAGCCGGCAAGATAGAGCGCAGGCACGATGAACCACCAATCGTTGCCGATCAGCCCGCTGAAATACAGCCCCAAGCCCCCCAAGGCGAGTGCGCTACCGAGCAGGTTGCCACTGCTGTACAGCCACACCCAGAAAGCGTGTTGTGCAGAAGGCGGGGGCGGCGGCGCGCGGCGCGCTTCGTCGAGTTGGCGCTCCAGTTCGGCTTTTTCCCGCGTCATTTTTTCCAGCTCGGCTTTTTGCTTTTGCTGCGCACCGGAAAAAAGCTTGAGTGCGGTGAAAACCACCGCGATCGCTGCCACGGCGCCGAGAAGAAGCTGAACGATGAAGCGCCCCATGCGTTATTGATAACCCCGAATGGTTTTGAATGCTGCGGCAAGATTTTTATTGCCGTCGAACACTCTACCACCGGTCAGCTCCGCGACAAGCTGCATGGCATGGGCATCGGCGTCGCCAAACAGGATGGGGAAGGTTTTGATCTGCTGCGCCGCGGGCGGCAACTGGGCGAATTGCTCGCGGAATTGCTCAAAGCTGATGCCGCTGGTGTTGGCGCCGTCGGTCATCAGCACCACGGAAAAATAGCGCTCCGGGTGCATGGCCTGCTCGTGGGCAAGGTTGCGGTAGGCTTCGAGCAGGGCAGAGAAGATCGCCGTGCCGCCGTCGGCGCGTGCGTTTTGGACAAAGGCGCGTGCCTGTTGCAGCGATTGGGTATCGGCATTGAGTACCGTGATGTCCAGCGGGGCTTCGACGAAATTGCGAAACGGCAGGAAGCTGAGCTGTTCACGGTTGCGGAAGCGGGCAAACTGGCCGCTGAGCGAGGTGTCATCGCCCATCAGATTGAGCAGCGCGGTTTTCAGTTGCGCCAAGCGCTCACCCTGCATGGAGCCGGAGAGGTCGATGACAAAGTAGGCATGCGCCGGCGGGCGTTGCTCGTCCAGGTAGGCGGTGAGGATGCGATCGACCACGGAGCGCTGCCCGGGGAAGGGTAGCTCGATCAGAGTGTGCTGCCCAAAGCGTGCTTCCAGCGCTACGCTGGGCAGGATGGGGCGGCGATCCGTGTCGCGCATCAAACGCTCCTGCACCGCTGGGGTTTTCAGCCAGGCGACCACTTTGTCGTAGGCTTCGCGCTGGTTGGCATCGAGCAACAGCAAGGGATAGTCGGCGGTGACCACGCCCTCACGCGGGTAGATCAGGGTCAGCGGTTCGCGCAACTGACCACCCTGATTGAGTTGCAGCAGCACGGATTCATAGTTGATCAGCCCGTCCAGCCGATCCTGCTCGCGCACATAGGCTTCGGCCAGCCAGCCGGAGGAACCCGCCGTCAGGCGTTGCCCCTTGAAAAAGTCGCGCACGGTTTGTTGCTGCGCGGGGGTGAGGGTGAAGCTTTCCGGGTCTTGGGAAAGCGCGGCAATCAGCGCGATCAAGGCAGAAAAGCCACTGTTCGAACTGGTGGGGTTGGTCATGGCAAAGCGCAGTTCGCCGCGGGCAGCGAGGGCGGCGAGATCCCCCCACGACGGTGCGCTCTTATCCCATCCATGTTTTTGCGCCAAGGATTGACGCACGCCGAAGATGACCGGCGAGAGGGCGATTTTCTCGCGTGCCAGCACGCGACCACGCGCCCCCTCCAACAGCTCGAGGTATTTGGCATGGGAGAACCAAGCCATGGGGTAGGCCGCGCCCTGGGCGATCTGCTCCGCACCGTCCAGCGTGCCGGTGTACTCCAGTTTGAGGTGTACGCCGGTGTCTTTGGCCAGCTGCGGCAGCAAGGGCTCGATGTCCTTGAGCTCGGAACCGGCGAGCACGCGCAGCGCGCCATGGTCGCTCGGTGCGTTGGTCTGGGGATCATCGGTCTTGAGGAACAGGGTGTAGGCGATCCAGGCGCCCAAGGCAATGAGCAGCCAGCGCAGTGGTGAGCTTTGCGATGCGGTTTTGGCCATGTCCTGTTCCTCGATCGATGGATAGAGAGATTTACAGCGCCAATTCGTTGCTCACGCTCAGACGTGCCGCTTCGGCTTGTGCCTTCTCGCCGCGCACGCGGTCGAGATAGGTTTGCGCTTTGTGCACCTCGGTGTTGAGCGCGTCCACGGTCTGCTTCATGTTTTCCAGCGCCTTGACCTTGTAGCTGGCCATGTCGTCCATGGTGGCGTAAATGTCGGCAAAAGCACGCTTGAGCGCGTCGATGTTCACCGCTGCGCTGGAGGCTTGTTTGTGAATGTCGGCGGATTGTTGACGCAGCATCTTGGCGGTAGATTCGATCATGCCGCTGGTGGTGGTATTGAGCGCATCGATCTGGTCGAGCACCAGCTTCTGGTTGCCCAGCGCCTGCGCCACCATCACCGCGGTGCGCAATGCGGAGAGGGTCGTGGTGCTGGCGCGATCCACGCCCTTGATCAGCTCGAAGTTGTTTTTGCGGATCATGTCCAGCGCCAGATAGCCTTGAATCGACACGGCGAGCTGGGTGAGCAGGTCTTGCACTTTCTGCCGCGCATTGAACAGCAGATCTTCCTGCACCACGCGCGCCTTTTCCGGATCCGTGCTTTGCAGTTCAGTAACGCGCGCGCTGAGTTTCTGGTCGATGGCCATGCCGATTTCGGCATACTCGCGCAGCTTGAGCATGGTGTTCCACAGATTGGTTTTTTCCTGCTCGATGGCGGCGTTGTCTTTGCGCAGTTCGTCCTGACCTTTGTACAGGGTTTCCAGAATCTTGTTCAAATGCCCTTGTGCGGACTGATAGCGCAAGAAGTAGTCGCGCAGCTTGTCGCCGAAGGGGAAGATGCCAAACAGTTTTTTCGGTGCCAACAGATCACCTTGGCTGGACGGGTCGAGGTCTTCGATGGTTTTGCGCAAGTCCACCAATGAACGGGTGACCGGATGGGTGTCGTTGAACATGCCGCCTTCCAAGCTGGCCATGGGGCGCTCCAGCATGCGGTTGGACATGCCGGCGCTGGCGCGTACCTCGCTGTCACCCATGCTGCGCAGCGCGTCAGATTTGCCGCGAAACTCTTCGCTTTGCGTGTCCAATTGCAGCAGGGCGTGGACGAATTTTTCGGCGCGCGCATCCAATTCCTGACGCTGCGCTTCAGACAACGGCACCAACTCGCGGGTTTGCGTGGTGCTCACCGGCGCGACGGGGGCGGGGGGTGTGAGATGCTCGGGCGGGGTGAGGGTGGCGGGTGTGGTCAGTTTGTTCATGGCGTGTCCTCAGGGGTGGCTCATTTGAGTTGTTGCTCGATGGTCTGAATCATGCCTTCGAGCATTTCATAACTGGGTGGGTCGATGATCTGTACCAGTTCACTGGGTACGGCGAGCTTGCGGCTTTCTGCTTGGGCGCGGAAGGCGGCAACGTCGCTGTTGCGGTAGCCGTGTTCGATTGCCAGTTGGCGCAGTTCGGGGTCGTTTTCCAGCGCCTCGCCGAGCTTGACGCCATTCTCGGTCAGACCCACGAGCACATGACGGGTGAACAGCCCCGGCTCCGGATAGAGCAGCACCATGTCGGCGCGCACGCCGCTGGGGGTTTTCAGTGCCTCGTGGATGAACTGCGATTCGTAGATCATCACCAAGGGCGAGCTGCCCATGCCCATGCTGAGGTAGTTTTCAAACGGCCCCTCCGAGGAATACTCGGTGTAGCCCTGACGCAGAAACAGCGGCAGCACTTTGGGCAGCACATTGTCGATTTCGGCTTGCGAGGCGACCACGCGCTCGCCATTGGCGATAAAGCTCATCAGCGCAAGATACATGGCCGCCGAGTTGGATTTGCGCACGTCGGTGCTGCGGATGAGCACGGATTTGTTTACCGGATAGGCGCTGCTCTCTTTGAGGTCTTTCCAGCGCACCTCGCGCTGCGTCCAGTCGAAGTAGCGATTGAGGTCGAACCAGTAATACACGCCATCTTTTTCACGCACCACATCGTTGTGGATGAGGATCTGCGCAATCGGCTTCCATGAGGCAATCACCATCGGCGTGTAAAACGGCACGAACGATGGTTTCTTGCCCACGCTTTGCAGGATTTTGTCTGCCGCCGGCTGGCCTGCGGGAAAGGCGAAGTCGTATTTTTTCAGATCAAACCCGGTGGTAATTTGCCGTGAGCCGGCTTTTTCGGCCTTGACGACCAGCCCGTGCTTGAGCAGGGCTGCCTGCACGCGCGGGTCGGCGAAGAACGCTTCTTTCTCCGAGCCGATCAAGCCGGTGACGGTGACTTGCTGCTTGAGGGCGAGTTGTCCGCTCATGGACTGATAAATGGCGTAGCCCACGCCAGCAAGCAGCAGGATTCCAAGCAAAGGGGCAAGCAGGCGGTTCATGTGTGGTCGGTCGATGGATTCATGAGTCTGGAGTCTAACCAAAGACTGTGCTGATTGTGTGAATCGCTCCTTTTTTGCGTCTTGAAGGCGCCCTGCTCATGCTGCGCGGTGGTCAATCTATCGAAAAATTCGATCAATTCGCCCGTTTTTTGCCTTCAATCTATCGAATTTTTCGATCAATTGTTTTGCAGCCATTAACGTTTGCCGTCGCCCGAGGCGCGAATCAATAACGCATCCATCCAGCGTTCGGGCAACAGACGTTTGAGCCAGGCGAACGCCACGGTGGGCACGGTGACGCGATAACGCAGGTGCGGGCGACGGCTTTCCAGTGCGTGAAGCAGCTTGGCCACCACCGCCTCGGGCGGCAGGGTGAAGGGCGCAGCGGGGCCCGGTTTTTGCAGGCGGGCAAGCTGATTCTGGTACTGGCTGCGGTGTGCGCTGTGCTCCACGTCGATCCAGCGCACAAACGCCTGATGCGCATTGCGCCGAAACGCGGTGGCAATCGGCCCGGGTTCGATCAGACTGAGGTGAATGCCGGTGTCGCGCAGCTCCATGCGTAGGGTGTCGGTCAAGCCTTCCAGGGCGAATTTGCTGGCGTTGTACGCCCCGCGGTAGGGAAATGCGGCAAAGCCGAGCACCGAGCTGCACTGCACAATGCGCCCATGCCCTTGCTGGCGCATCACCGGAATCAGGCGGTTGGTCAGCTCCACCCAGCCGAACAGATTGGTTTCAAACTGCGCGCGCAGCGCATCGCGGCTCAAGTCTTCCACCGCGCCGGGTAGCCCCCAGGCACCGTTGTTGAACAGCGCATCCAACCGCCCGCCGGTACGGGTGAGCAGAAGATCCACCGCGGCATGAATGGAGGCGGAATCATCCAGATCAAGTTGCAGGGCATCAAAACCTTCGGCGTGCAGACGTTCCACATCCAGCAGCTTGCGTGCGCTAGCAAACACGCGCCAGCCGCGCTCGCGCAGTGTTCTGGCGGCGCAAAGGCCAATGCCGGAGGAGCAGCCGGTAATCAAAATACTCGGGCGCATGGTCGCCTACCACTTTTTGAGAGGTGCTGAATGTATCATTCGTAACATCGATTGTTTGGGGGTGATGTGATGTCCGCTGCCGATGATTCCGCTACACCGCCGCCACAGCACGGCTTTTGGTGGCATATCCGCCGTTACCTGATTGCTGGTTTGCTGGTTTGGGCGCCGCTGGCCGCCACGGGGTGGATTGTGTACACCCTGGTGAGCCTGATGGACATGAGTTTGTTGCTCTTGCCGCCCCATTATCGCCCTGAGCACTGGCTGCCTTTTCACATTCCCGGGTTTGGCATCTTGCTGGCGCTGAGTGTGCTGCTGCTCACCGGGCTGTTGGTGGCCAATTTCCTTGGCCGGCAGGTCGTGCATTGGGGCGAGGCGCTGCTTGATCGTATCCCGCTGGTACGTTCGGTGTACTCCGCCATCAAGCAGCTATTGCAGACCTTTTTGTCCAGCGATTCGCGCTCATTTCGCAAGGTGTTGCTGGTGCAATATCCGAGCAAAGGTTTGTGGACGCTGGCCTTTCTTGCCGGCGACCCGGTGGGTGAGGTGCAGGACAAAACCCATGCCGACGTGCTCACGGTGTATGTGCCCACCGCGCCCAACCCCACGTCGGGCTATGTCATCTTCCTGGCACGCGATGAGGCCATCGAGCTGGATATGAGTGTGGAAGATGCCATGCGCATGATCGTCTCGCTCGGCATGGTGGTGCCGCCCGCGGCCAAGAAGGACGCGCCATTGCTTGCCGCCACCGCGCCCAAAACGTAACATGGCGCACCATTTTTTACGCTTTTAACCGAGTTTTTCATGCGCACGCACTACTGTGGAAAGGTGGACGAACACCTGATTGGACAAACCGTGACCCTGACCGGCTGGGTCAATCGTCGTCGTGATCATGGCGGGGTGATCTTCATCGACCTGCGCGACCGTGAAGGCGTGGTGCAAGTGGTGTTCGACCCGGATCGTGCGGATGTGTTTGCTCTGGCCGAGCAGGTGCGCAATGAATTCGTGCTGCGCGTCACGGCGCGCGTGCGCCCGCGTCCGGCGGGCACGGAAAACCTTAACTTGGTGAGCGGCAAAATCGAGCTGCTTGGCCTTGAGCTGGAGATTCTCAACCGCTCCGAGCCGCTGCCCTTCCAGCTGGATGACGACACCGCCGGCGAAGACACCCGCCTGCGCTACCGCTTCATCGATCTGCGCCGCCCGGAGATGCAGGCCAAGCTGCGTTTGCGTGCCAAAGTCTCGCACCACTTGCGCCAGCACCTCGAAGGCTTGGGCTTCCTCGATCTGGAAACGCCGATGCTCACCCGCGCCACCCCCGAGGGCGCGCGTGATTACCTGGTGCCCAGCCGCACCCATCCGGGCGAGTTCTTTGCCCTGCCGCAGTCGCCGCAGTTGTTCAAGCAATTGCTCATGGTGTCCGGTTTTGATCGCTACTACCAGATCACCAAATGCTTCCGTGACGAAGACCTGCGCGCCGACCGTCAGCCGGAGTTCACCCAAGTGGACATCGAAGCCAGCTTCATGCACGAAGACGACTTCATGACCTTGATCGAAGGCATGATGCGCGACCTGTTCCGTGACGTGCTCGAAGTCGCCTTCCCGGATCCGCTGCCGCGCATGACCTGGCACGAAGCCATGCGCCGTTATGCCTCCGACAAGCCGGATTTGCGCATTCCGCTGGAACTGGTGGACGTGGCCGACTTGATGGGCGGCGTGGAATTCAAAGTGTTTGCCGAACCGGCCAAAGACCCACACAGCCGCATCGCCGCCTTGCGCGTGCCGGGCGGTGGCAGCATGCCGCGCTCGCAGATCGACGATTACACCAAATACGTTGCCATCTTCGGCGCCAAAGGCTTGGCTTATATCAAGGTGAATGAGCTCGCCGCAGGCCGTGAGGGCTTGCAATCGCCCATTCTCAAGTTCCTGCCAGATGACACCGTGCAGGGCATTCTGCAGCGCACCGGTGCGCAGAATGGTGATCTGATCTTCTTTGGTGCCGACAAGGCCAAGATCGTCAACGACGCGCTGGGCAATCTGCGCGTCAAGCTGGGGCATGATCTGGGGCTGGTCGAACACGGCTGGAAGCCGCTCTGGGTGGTGGACTTCCCCATGTTCGAGTGGGATGACAAGAGCAACCGCTGGGTGGCGCTGCACCATCCCTTCACCTCGCCCAAGCTCGATCAACTCGCGCTGCTGGAGAGCGATCCCGGCGCGTGTCTGTCGCGCGCCTACGACTTCGTGCTCAACGGCGTGGAGATCGGCGGCGGCTCCATCCGCATCCATCAGGAAAGCGTGCAAAGCAAGGTGTTCCAGTTGTTGGGCATCACCGAGGAGGAAGCGCAGGAAAAATTCGGCTTCCTGCTCAATGCGCTCAAATACGGCGCGCCGCCGCACGGTGGCCTAGCCTTCGGTCTGGATCGTCTGGTGATGCTGATGAGCGGTGCCAGCTCGATCCGCGAAGTCATCGCCTTCCCCAAAACCCAGACCGCTGCCTGCCCACTGACCCAGGCTCCGGGTGAGGTGGATGAAAAGCAACTGCGCGAGTTGTCGATTCGCGTGCGCAAGCCGGTTGCTGAGAGCTGATCACCCCAGCATTGTAGGTGCGAATTCATTCGCACCATGCGCGGTGCATGCGTATTTGTGCGAATGAATTCGCACCTACGTCACGGTCTTTAGATTGTGGGAAGAGCATGCCGTATACGGATCTTGCCAAGGGTCGTTACAGTCAGGGCGGTAGGGTCTATTTTGTAACCACCGTGTTGGCAGATCGTTCCCGACGTTGGTTTGCAGACTTTGCGCTTGCCCGTCTCGTGGTTAGCGAAATGCGTAAGCTGGACGAGTGCGGGGCTGTGCATTCCCTCGCCTGGGTCGTCATGCCCGACCATGTGCATTGGCTTTTCCTGTTGGGAGAGGTTGAATCACTCTCGGCGGTCATCAAAGGATTCAAGGCAAGGAGTGCGCTGCAAGTGAATCGACATTTGCAGCGCTCAGGCGCGGTGTGGCAGAGGTCGTTCTATGATCGTGCACTGCGACAAGATGAAGACGTGCGGGGTGTTGCGCGCTACATTGTAGGAAATCCGCTTCGCGCTGGATTGGTGGAGCAGATTGGCGATTATCCCTTGTGGGATGCGGTATGGCTGTAGGTGCGAATTTATTCGCACAAGGCTAGGATGTGCGAATAAATTCGCACCTACATGTTGAGGCTTAGGCATGGCTGATTTATCCAGCGAAATTCCCCGCTTGCGTGATGCGGTGATTCAACGTCTGGTGGCGCAGGCGCCTCAGCCCGCGCCACTCACCGCTGAGCAGCGCGATGCGTTGAAAGCAGCGATCAAAGCCGAGCTTGCCGCGCGCGATGCGGTGCTGGTGGTGCATTTTTATGTGGATGCCGAGCTGCAACGACTGGCCGAGGAAACCGGCGGGCGGGTATCGGATTCGCTGGATATGGCCGATTTCGGCAGTCGTCATGCGGCCAAAACGCTGGTGGTGGTTGGCGTGCGCTTTATGGGCGAAACGGCCAAGATTTTGAGTCCGGAAAAAACCGTGCTCATGCCGACCTTGCAGGCCGAGTGCTCGCTGGATCTGGGCTGCCCGGCGGATAAATTTGCCGCGTTTTGCGACCAGCATCCCGAGCGCACGGTGGTGGTGTATGCCAACACCTCGGCGGCGGTGAAGGCGCGGGCCGACTGGGTGGTGACCTCGAGCAATGCGCTGGCCATCGTCAACCACCTCAAGGCACGCGGCGAAAAAATCCTTTGGGCGCCGGATCGGCATCTGGGGCGCTACATTCAGGAGCAAACCGGCGCGGACATGCTGCTTTGGCAGGGCGAATGCGTGGTGCATGACGAGTTTTCCGCCGAGGGCTTGCGCGAGTTGATGCAGCAACACCCGGAGGCCGAAGTGCTGGTGCATCCCGAATCACCCAAAGGGGTGGTCGAACTGGCGCAGCATGTCGGCTCCACCTCGCAGTTGATCAAGGCTGCTGCGCAGTCCCGCGCGCCGACCTTGATCGTCGCCACCGATCGCGGCATTTTCTACAAAATGCAGCAGGCTGCACCGGGCAAGATGCTGCTGGCCGCGCCGACGCTCAATCGCGGCACTTGCAATGTCTGCGCACACTGCCCGTGGATGGCGATGAATGGCCTGCAAAACCTGCTGCACGCGCTGCAACACCCCGTTGGGCACAGCATCGAGGTGGATGCGGCGATCATTGAGCGGGCGCGTTTGCCGATTGATCGCATGCTGGCGCTTTCGCGCGAACTGGGTATCGTGGCCAGCAAACCCAAGGATTGAACATTACGCTTTATCGAGGTTGTCATGGCTGGACACAGCAAATGGGCGAACATCAAACACCGTAAGGATCGCCAAGACAAAAAACGCTCCAAGATCTGGACGAAGATCATCCGCGAAATCACCGTGGCCGCGCGTGTGGGGCAAAACGCCAACCCGGCGGAAAACCCGCGCTTGCGTCTGGCGTGGGATAAGGCGCTGGGGGCGAACATGCCCAAAGACACCATGGAGCGCGCCGCCAAGCGCGGCGTGGGTGCCGGCGAGGGCGAGAATTACGAGGAGCTGACCTACGAGGGCTATGGTCCTGGCGGCGTGGCGGTGTTTGTTGAGTGTATGACCGACAACCGCGTGCGCACCGTGGCCGAAGTGCGTCATGCTTTCAGCAAACACGGCGGCAATATGGGCACGGATGGTTCGGTGGCCTACCTTTTCAACAAACTCGGCACCCTGCTTTACGCGCCCGGCGTGAATGAGGATGCCTTGATGGAGGCCGCGCTGGAACTGGGGGCGGACGATGTGGTGGTGGATGCGGATGGCTCGATCGAGGTGCTGACCTCGCCCGAGGCATTCCAGGCCGTGGTCGATGGCATGAAGGCCAAGGGCTTTGTGCCTGAAGAGGCCGAGATCACCATGCGTGCCAGCACGTCCGCCCCGGTCGAGGGCGAAGTGGCGGAGAAACTGGTGAAAATGATCGATATGCTCGAAGACCTGGACGATGTGCAGGCGGTGTACCACAACGCCGAATTGCCGGATGAGGCGTTGGAGAGCTCGTGAGTCGGTCGGCGGGGTTGCGCATTCTTGGCATCGACCCCGGCTCGGTGACGACGGGTGTGGCCATCATCGAGCAGCAGGGGCGCGAACACGTCTGTTTGCACCTGGAAAGTCTAAAACTTGCGCAAAACCAGGGGTTTCATCAGCGTTTGGCTGATGTTTCCCGGCGGGTGAGCGCGCTGATTCAAAGCTTTCAGCCGCAGGAGCTGGCGATCGAGCAGATTTTCATGTTCCGCAGCCCTGAATCCTCACTCAAGCTGGCGCAAGCACGCGGCGCGGCGATTGCCGCCGCAGTAATCGCTGGCTTGCCGGTGGCGGAATACATGCCGGCGGAAGTGAAAAAAGCCGTGGTCGGCACCGGTCGGGCGGATAAGTTGCAGGTGCAGCACATGGTCAAACGTCTGTTGCAACTTGTTGAAGACCCACCGGCAGACGGTGCAGATGCCGCAGCCGTGGCCTTGTGCCACGCCTATCGACGCGGCTCGCTGGTCGTGGCGCAAAGCGAAGGTGTGCCGCCTGCCAAGGCCGAACTGCTGCGTCACCTGGCCCAATCACGCCACCGCGCACGCAGCGGACAGGATGCCTGGACCGAGCTGGCCATGCGTCGCGCACGAGCCTTCAAGGGAGGAGACAAAGCATGATCGGACGCTTGCACGGCGTACTCATCAGCAAACAGCCCCCCATGCTGCTGCTCGATGTGCATGGCGTGGGTTACGAGGTCGAAGCGCCGATGTCCAGCATCTTTGATCTGCCGGCCACCGGTCAGCCGGTCACCCTGCTGATTCACACCGTGGTGCGCGAAGATGCCTTCCTGCTCTACGGTTTTCTGCGCGAGACGGAGCGCAGCCTGTTTCGCAATCTGCTGAAAATCAGCGGCGTGGGCGCCAAGCTGGCGCTGGCCATTCTCTCGGGCATGAGCGCGCAAGAATTTGCCGACGCGGTGCAGCGCAATGACGTGTCCACCCTGATCCGCCTGCCGGGTATCGGGCGCAAAACCGCCGAGCGCTTGATCATCGAGATGCGTGATCGACTGGGTGATACCGAAGGTGGCGCTCTGCCCGGCAGCACAACCAGTACTAGGCGTGGCGCGCTGGACGAAGCCATCAGCGCTCTGGAATCCCTCGGCTACAAACCCGTCGAAGCCGCACGCATGGCGCGTGCCGTACCGCAGGCAGTGGATATGGAGGCGGGCGAGATCATTCGTGCGGCGTTGAAACAGGCGGTGAAGTGATGTTCGATCCGCGCATCCTTCCGTTTGTGCGTGCTTCTTTTCCCACGGCGCTGGCGGTTTATGTTTTCGGCAGTCGTGTGGCGGGAACATTTGATGCGGAGAGCGATCTTGATGTTGCCGTCTTGGTGGAGGGTTACGCGGATCCGCTCCAGTTGTGGGATCTGAGTGCCGGCCTTGCCGGGTTGCTGAACTGTCCAGTGGATGTGTTGGATTTACGTGCCGCCAGCACGGTCATGCAGTATCAGGTGATCACCCGTGGTCAAAGACTATGGGCGAAGGATTCGGCAGCAGATTTGTTCGAGAGTTATGTACTGAGCGAAAAAACCGCCTTGGAAGAGGCGCGCGCAGGACGACTGCAGGACATTCTCCAGCGAGGTCGGGTGTATGGTGGATGACGTGGTGCTGAACAAAGTCGCCAGCATCGAGCGCTGCGTTGCACGTGCGCGTGAGGAGTATGCTGCGGCGGGTAAGGATTTTGCCTTGGACTACACACGCCAGGATGCCGCCGTGCTCAACATTCAACGTGCCTGTGAAGCCGCACTGGATGTGGGGCACTATCTGATTCGGCGCGATCAGTTGGGTGTGCCGCAAAGCTCGCGTGATGTTTTTACCCTGCTCGCTCAGGCTGGGCGGATTGATGCAAGCTTGGCGGAGGCACTGAAAAAGATGGTGGGCTTTCGCAATATTGCGGTGCATGAATACCAGCGTTTGCTCCTGCCAATCACGCAAAGCATCATCCAACACCATCTCGATGAGTTTTTACACTTCTCGCGGGCACTTCTAGAGCATGAAGGGCGAAAGCATGCACGATGAGCGCCTGATCAACGCCAGCGCTCAACCCAGCGAAGACGCTATCGACCGCGCCATCCGCCCGCGCAAGTTGGCGGACTACATTGGTCAGCCCGCGGTGCGTGAGCAGTTGGAGATTTTCATCCCGGCGGCGCGCGCGCGCGGCGAGGCGCTGGATCATCTGTTGATCTTCGGGCCGCCCGGCTTGGGTAAAACCACGCTGGCGCACATCATCGCCCACGAAATGGGCGTGACCCTGCGTCAGACGTCGGGGCCGGTGCTGGAGCGCCCGGGGGATCTGGCGGCCTTGCTCACCAATCTCGAACAGGGCGATGTGCTGTTCATCGACGAGATTCACCGCCTCTCACCGGTGGTGGAGGAAATCCTTTATCCCGCGATGGAGGATTACCAGATCGACATCATGATCGGCGAAGGTCCGGCGGCACGCTCCATCAAGCTCGATCTGCCACCGTTCACCTTGGTGGGGGCAACCACGCGCGCAGGGATGTTGACCAACCCGCTGCGTGATCGCTTTGGCATTACGCAGCGTCTTGAGTTTTATGGCATCGAAGATCTGGCCACCATCGTGCGCCGCTCGGCGCGCTTGCTCGGCGTCGCCATGGATGAGGGGGGTGCGCTGGAAATCGCCCGCCGCTCGCGCGGCACACCACGCATTGCCAACCGCCTGCTGCGTCGGGTGCGGGACTATGCCGAAATCAAGGCCGATGGTGCGATCAGCGATCGCGTGGCGGATGCAGCGTTGAATATGCTCAAAGTGGATGCGCTGGGTTTGGATCATCAAGATCACCGCTTACTGAAAACGCTGATCGATAAATTCGACGGTGGCCCCACGGGCTTGGACAACCTGGCCGCAGCCATCGGTGAGGCACGCGATACCATCGAAGATGTGCTGGAGCCTTATCTGATGCAGCAAGGATTTTTGATGCGCACACCGCGCGGACGCATGGCCACGGCGCTGGCCTATCGGCATTTCGGTCTCAAGCCGCCACAGTCCGTGCAGGTGGACCTGCTCGATTTTGATGCGCATGAGTGAATTTTCCTGGCCGGTGCGCGTCTACTACGAAGACACCGATGCCGGTGGCGTGGTGTTTTACGCCAATTACCTGAAATTTTTCGAACGTGCGCGCACGGAAATGTTGCGTCATCACGGCATCAATCAGCAGGAACTGCTTGAAACATCAGGCGTTGTGTTCGTGGTACGCCGCGTGCATGTAGAATATCGTCAGTCCGCACGATTGGATGACCTGCTTGATATCACGGCTCACGCCAAGCGCGAAGGTCGCGCACGCATCGGCTTTAGCCAGCAGGCGTTGCGTCGCGCGGATGGTGCCGTGCTCTGTCAGGCGCAGGTCGAAATCGTGTGTGTCAATGCCAGCGATTTTCGCCCTCAGCCCTTGCCTCGATCGATTTTGGAGATGATTGCCCCGTGAATCCGCAAGACGTTTTACCCACGCCGACGCCGAACATGTCCATCCTCGGCCTGATTGCCGATGCCAGCTTGCTGGTGCAAGGGGTGATGCTGCTGCTTTTGATGGCCTCCATCGTGTCCTGGATGATCATTTTCCACAAGGCCGCGCAAATGAAGCGAGCGCGTGCCGAAATCGATGCGTTTGAGGCGCGTTTCTGGTCCGGGGTCAATCTTTCCGAGTTTTACGCCGAACTGTCGCATCAGCCCAAAGCACGCACCGGCATGGCTTCACTGTTTGAGGCAGGTTTTCGCGAGTTTGCCCGCCTGCGTCGGCAGGATGCGCAGCATGATCCCGCGCTGCTGCTTGAGGGGGCGCAGCGTGGCATGCGTGTGGCGTTGACGCGCGAAATGGATCGCTTGGAAGATCAGCTACCCGTGCTCGCCACCATCGGTTCCATCAGCCCGTACGTCGGGCTGTTTGGCACGGTATGGGGCATCATGGCCTCGTTCATAGGTCTTGCCAACGCCGGCAATACTACCTTGCAGGCAGTTGCCCCGGGCATTGCCGAGGCTCTGGTGGCCACGGCCATGGGCTTGTTCGCCGCCATTCCTGCGGTAGTGGCGTATAACCGCTACATCAATGATGTCGATCGTTTGTTCAACCGCCTGGATGGTTTTCAGGAGGAGTTTCTCAATCTCCTCCACCGTCAGGGCGTGACCCGTCAGGCGAGCTGATATGGGGGCGAGCGTATCCCGTCGTGGGCGATCCAGCCGTCGGCGTTCCATGGCTGAAATCAACGTCGTGCCTTACATCGACGTGATGCTGGTGCTGCTGATCATCTTCATGGTCACTGCGCCCATGCTGCAACAGGGCATCGAGGTGGAAGTGCCGAAAACGGCCTCCAAGACGCTTCCCGCCAAGATCGAGCCGGTGGTGCTCAGTGTGGATGAGCGCGGGCAGCTTTATCTGAATGTGTCGGACACGCCGAAATCACCACTGACTGCGGAGGTGATTCAGGCGCGCATTGCGGCGTATCACAAGCAAAAGCCCGACGTGCCCGTCTTGGTTGAGGCCAGTGAAAAGCTGCCCTACCGTGATGTCATCGTCGCCATGTCATTGGTGCAAAAAGCCGGGGTGGAAAAAGTCGGCCTGGTCACCGAAACGCCAACTCCTAGCAAGCAAGCTGGTGCGCGCTGACCATGTTTGCCACGCTCAGGCGTATGCCCGCATCGTTCGTCGCATCCTTGCTGTTGCATGGGCTGATTTTGCTGTTGGTGTTGCTGACCATCCGTTTGCAGCATAGTGCGGAGAGTGAGCCGGCGCCGCCATCGGGCGAGCCGGAGCCGATCCAGGCGGTGATGGTGGACGCCGCCACCCTTGAAGCCGAGATGAATAAGATTCGTCAGGCGGAGGAGAGTCGCGCCAAAGCCGAGCGTGAAAAACAGGCTGCGCAAGAGCGCAGGGCACAAGAGGCAGAACGCAAGGCGCAGGAAGCCGAGCAGCGTCAGGCCGAGGCACAACGCCGCGTCGAGCAGGCCGAACAACAGGCTCAAGCCAAGGCCGAAGCTGCCGAACGCGCAGCGCAAGAAGCCCAGCGTGCCGCGGAAGAAAAAGCACGCGCCGCCAAGCTCGCGGAGCAACGTGCGCAAGAGCAAGCTGAAATTGCCCTGAAAAAACAACAGGAGCAGAAAAAAGCTGAGGAAGAGGCTGCACGCAAGGTTGAAGAATTGAAAAAGCAGCAGGCGGCTGAAGCGGCCAAGGCGAAAGCCGAGCTTGAGGCCAAGCAAAAAGCCGAGGCCGAGGCTAAGAAAGCCCAGGAAGCCAAACAAAAGGCTGAGCTTGAGGCAAAGATAAAGGCAGACCAGGAGGCCAAGAAGTTGGCCGATGCCAAAGTCAAAGCCGAACAAGAGGCGAAACAGAAAGCAGAGCTCGAAGCGAAGCTCAAGGCGGAACAGGACGCCAAAAAGCAGGCCGAAGCCAAGGCGAAAGCCGAGTTGGAGGCCAAGCAAAAAGCGGAGCTTGATGCGAAAAAGGCTGCTGAGGCGAAAGCCAAGGCTGAAGCCGAAGCAAAAGCCAAGGCGGACGCTGAGGCCGCGCTGAAGGCCAAGCAGGCGCAAGAAGCGGCTGCGAAGCAGAAAGCTGAGGCCGAAGCACGGCGCAAGGCGGAACTTGCTGCCTCATTGGCCGCCGAAGAGAATGCCGCGGCCAAAGCCATGGAAGATCGCCGCCTCGCCGGCCTGCGTGATCAATACAAAAACGCGATTCGCAGCAAAGTGGAGCGCAATTGGCTACAGCCCGCCACGGCGCAACCTGGGGTGAGTTGCGAGGTGCATGTTAAACAAATGCCCGGTGGGCAGGTGATGGACGTGCACGTGGAAAAATGTACCGGCGATGAGCTGTTCAAGCGTTCGGTCATTGCGGCGGTGGAAAAGGCCAGCCCACTGCCCTTGCCACCGGATCCGGCATTGTTCGAAAAAGATTTGGTGTTTACCTTTAAGCCACAGTTTTGATGATTTGAGGTGTTGCGTATGCAGCGTGTGCTGATTGCCTTGTTGATGATGTGTGTCGCGCTTCCTGCGCGTGCGGTATTGCAGATCGACATTACCCAAGGGACGGATGGCACCATTCCGGTCGCCGTGGTGCCGTTCGGTGGTGGTGCACCCGAAGACATTGCACAGATCGTGAGCAATGATCTGGCTCGCAGTGGGCAGTTCAACACGCTCGCGCCCAATGCCATGCCCGAGCAGCCGATCGATCCGCAGCAGCTCAATCTTGATCTGTGGCGTAATGCCAAGCGTGACTACGTGGTGGTCGGTCGGGTGCGTCCGGAAGGTGGGAGTTTTGCCTTGGAGTTTTATCTGGTCGATGTGCTCAACGGCAAGCAGCTCACCGCGATGAGCGTAACGGCCTCGCGCAGTGACCTGCGCATGGGCGCGCATCGTGTCGCTGACATTGTGTACGAAGCCATCACCGGTATCCGCGGTGCCTTTGCCACACGCATTGCCTACATCACCGAAACCGGACAGCCGCCACTGCGCCGCTACAGCCTGGAAGTGGCGGATAGCGATGGTTACAATTCATTGAGCGTGCTCGAATCGAAAGAGCCGATCATGTCACCCTCCTGGTCCAAAGATGGGCGCAAGCTGGCTTATGTGTCCTTCGAGGCGCGCCGCTCGGCAATTTATGTGCAAGACGTGTTCAGCGGTCGGCGAGAATTGGTGGCGGATTTTCCATCGATCAACGGCTCGCCGAGTTGGTCGCCGGATGGCAGCAAGCTGGCGCTCACCCTGTCCAAAGACGGCAATCCGGAAATCTATGTGCTGGATCTTGCTACGCGACAAACCCGTCGTCTGACCAATAACGCAGCGATCGATACCGAAGCCAACTGGTTGCCCGATGGCAGTGGTGTGGTATTTACCTCCGATCGCGGCGGCCGTCCGCAAACCTATCAAGTCGGGCTGGATGGCGGTGCGCCCAAGCGTTTGACCTTTGATGGCGGTTACAACGCGCGCCCCACACTTTCACCGGATGGCAAGTTCCTCGCCACAGTGCAATCCTGCGGAGGGGGCTTCTGCATCGCGGTGCTGGATCTGAAAACTGGCGCCTCGCGCACCGTGTCCAAAGGTTCGCAAGATGAAGCGCCCAGTTTTGCACCCAATAGCGCCATGTTGCTCTACGCATCGGGCGGAGGTGTGTTGCGCGTCGCATCGGTGTTGGGGCAGGCAAATACCACACTCAGCCTGCAGAAAGGCAAAGTGCGCGATCCGGCATGGGGGCCGTTCCGTCAATGAAGACACAGCTGGTCTTATCCTTCTTAGTTTTGGCTATGTCGGCACACGCCGAGCCGCCTGCGCAAGCTGCGCAGCCGCCCAATGCACTGATGCTCAATGAGGCGCTCAACCGTATGCAGCAGATGCAAGCCGAGCTTGCCGAGTTGCGCGATCTGGTCGAGCGTCAAGGACATGAGTTGGAGATGCTCAAGCGTTCCAATAAAGAAGCCTATCTGGACACCGATCGTCGTCTAGGCAAGCTGGAGGCGGGGGTGCCATCTGCTGCGGCTGTTGCGTCTTCCTCCTCCGTCCCTCCCGCTTCGACTGGCTCGACTGTTGCACCGGTGCAACCTGCACCAGTTGTCACCGCGCCCACGGTGCCTGCCAGTGCCGATGATCAAGCGCGTTATGATCAAGGTCTCAAACAGCTCAAGGCTGGACAGTACGACGCGGCCATCAAAACCTTCGATGCCATTGCCAAGAGCAATCCGCCCAGTCCCAATCGGCCCAATGCGCTCTACTGGATGGGTGAGGCTTATGTCGTGCAGGGGGATTTGAAGGCCGCTCTGGATGCGTTTGATCGTGTGGTCAAAGAAAGTCCTGCGCACCAAAAGGCCGCAGATGCGCAACTGAAGATGGGGTACATCTACTACGACCAGAAAAATTACGCCCTCGCGCGCCAAGTATTGAACAAGGTCAAAGCGCAATATCCTGGGACACAAGCGGCTACCCTGGCTGAGCAGCGCCTGAAGCGTATGCAGAGCGAAGGGGTGTAAGGGTTGGAGATTGCTTTGAAGCCGGGTGAGGATGCCCTACGCATCACCGAGATTTTCCTTTCCTTGCAAGGCGAGTCCACTCGGGTTGGTTTGCCCACCGTGTTCGTGCGCCTGACAGGTTGTCCTCTGCGCTGTGTGTATTGCGATAGCGCCTACGCGTTTACTGGCGGAGAACGCTGGAGCATCGAAGCCATTCTCGAACGCGTGGCGAGTTACAACACGCGCACGGTGTGTGTCACCGGCGGCGAGCCGCTGGCGCAAAAAAACTGCCTGAATCTGCTCACTGCTTTATGTGATGCAGGGTTTGATGTAAGTCTGGAAACCAGCGGCGCCCTGGATATTTCTCAGGTCGATCCGCGCGTCAGTCGCATCATGGATTTGAAAACGCCGGCCTCCGGCGAAATGCAGCGCAATCGCTATGACAATGTCGAGTTGCTGCGCTCGCAGGATGAGGTCAAATTCGTCATCAGCAATCGCGAAGATTATCAGTGGGCGGTGGATTGTATGCAGCGTTATGGGCTTGCCCAGCGTTGTCCAGTGTTGTTTTCCACAGTGTTCGACCAGCTTGAGCCGCGCGAGCTTGCGGAGTGGATTCTTGCCGACCGTCTGAACGTGCGTTTTCAATTGCAGATGCACAAACTGCTTTGGGGTGAGGCGCAGGGACGATGAGTCAGCCTGATTTGAATGTCCGTCGTGCCGTCGTGTTGGTGTCGGGCGGGCTCGATTCGGCAACGGTGCTGGCGATCGCGCGACACCAAGGCTATGAATGCTACGCCCTCAGCGTGGATTACGGTCAGCGACACAAGGCTGAACTGGAGGCATCCAAACGCGTGAGCAAAGCCTTGGGTGCAAAAGAGCATCGGCAGGTTCATGTCGATCTTGGCGCCATCGGCGGGTCTGCACTAACGGATGCCAAGATCGCCGTGCCCGAGCAACGGGAAGAAGGCATTCCCGTGACCTATGTCCCTGCGCGCAATACCATCATGCTGGCGGTTGCGCTTGGATGGGCCGAGGTTCTCGGTGCGCGCACAATTTTTCTCGGGGTCAATGCCGTGGATTATTCAGGCTATCCCGACTGCCGCCCGGAGTTCATTGCAGCATTTGAAACACTGGCGAATCTGGCGACGAAAGCAGGCGTGAACGGGCTTGCATTTGAGATTCGTGCGCCCCTATTGCGCATGAGTAAGGCAGAGATCATCCAGCAAGGCATGCGGCTGAGTGTTGACTATGCGCAAACAGTGAGTTGCTACCAGGCTGATGCTCAGGGGCGTGCATGCGGTCGTTGCGATGCCTGCCGCTTGCGCGCACAGGGGTTTAACGAGGCAGGCGTGCAGGATCCAACTCGCTACATCTAACTGCTGCATGCCACGGTGCGGGGTTTCTGCTCTCATGCGTTATGTTCGACGAAAGGGGGTTGACAAGAGGTGAAACGGCCTTAAAATGCGCAACCTCGAATTCAGCACGACAGCTTGGTTCGATGAAATGGGTCGTTAGCTCAGTGGTAGAGCAGTTGGCTTTTAACCAATTGGTCGTAGGTTCGAATCCCACACGACCCACCAGATTAAAATATTGATGGTTGACATAAGTTAATTAATCAATAAAATGCTCAAATCGTTTTGAAGTGGTGGTTTAAATAAAATATTGACACCGCATCAAAGCATGATAAGATGCAAAGCTCACTTCGGCACTGACGCAA
>CAYOCG010000029.1:0-24210 GCA_964402435.1 uncultured Halothiobacillus sp.
ATCAAATCAACGATCAGCTTCAGCTCGTGCAGGCACTCGAAATAGGCCATTTCCGCCGGGTAACCCGCTTCGGTCAGGGTCTCGAAGCCCATTTTCACCAGCTCGACCGCGCCGCCGCACAGTACGGCCTGCTCACCAAACAGATCGGTTTCGGTTTCGTCCTTGAAGGTGGTTTCGATGATGCCGGTGCGGCCACCGCCCACGCCGCAGGCGTAGGACAATGCAGTGGCTTTGGCCTTGCCTGAAGCATCTTGATGAATGGCGATCAGATCCGGAATGCCGCCGCCTTTGACGAACTCGGAACGCACGGTGTGGCCGGGGGCTTTCGGCGCAATCATGATCACGTCCAGATCCTTACGCGGCACGATCTGGTTGTAGAGGATGTTGAAGCCGTGGGCAAAGGCCAGGGTGGCGCCTTGCTTGAGGTTGGGCTCGACATCATGGGCGTAAATCGCTGCCTGGTGCTCGTCCGGTGCCAGGATCATCACCAGATCAGCGGCTGCGACCGCCTCGGGCACGCTCTTGACGGTCAAACCTTCGTTTTGCGCCTTAACCGCAGAGGCCGAGCCCGGGCGCAAGCCGATGGTGACGTTTACGCCGGAATCGCGCAGGTTCAGCGCGTGGGCGTGGCCTTGCGAGCCGTAGCCGATGATGGCGACTTTCTTGCCCTGGATGATGGAAAGATCACAGTCTTTGTCGTAATAAACCTGCATGGACATACTCCGCTACTTGAATCAATGAATGGACACCTCGAAAAACCTATTGCGCGAGCAGATTGCTACGTCGCTTCCTCGCTCACCCCTCGCCTATCGTTTTGATATGTCTCGGGGATTCGCTGTGGGTCTCCTTGCTCTCCGCTCGCTCGTGACGGTTTTTTTGAGGTGCCCGAATTAAAAAAATCAGACCTGCATGCCGCGCGCGCCGCGCGCCAGCCCCAGGGCGCCGGTGCGCGCCATTTCGATCACCGGAATGTCGCCCACTGCTTCGATGAAGGCATCCAGACGTGCGCCGGGGCCAGCGAGTTGCACCACGTAGCTTGTCTCGGTGACATCGACGATCTGGCCACGGAAGATTTCCGCCAGGCGGAACACTTCATCGCGCTGCGCACCCACCGCTTGCAGTTTGATCAGCATCAGCTCGCGCTCGATGTGCGGGGTCTCTTCGATGTCTTGCACCTTGACCACATCAATCAGCTTGTTCAACTGCTTGATGATCTGCTCGATGATTTGATCATCGCCGCGGGTGACGATGGTCATGCGCGACAGGGTGGCATCGTGGGTGGGCGCCACGGTGAGGGATTCGATGTTGTATCCACGAGCGGAAAACAGCCCAGCCACACGCGAGAGTGCGCCAGCCTCGTTTTCCATGAGCAGGGAGATGATATGTCGCATCGGCTTACACCAGAATCATTTCGTTGAGACCCGCGCCGGCCGGCACCATGGGGTACACGTTTTCCGTCGGGTCGGTGCGGAAGTCCATGAACACCAGACGATCTTTGAGTTTGAAGGCTTCGATCAATGCGCCCTCCACATCCGCGGGCTTGTCGATGAGCATGCCGACATGGCCATACGACTCGGCCAGCTTGACGAAATCCGGCAATGCTTCCATGTAACTCATGGCATAACGGCCGGAGTAGAAGAACTCCTGCCACTGGCGCACCATGCCCAAGTAGCGGTTGTTCAGGCTGACTACTTTGACCGGCAGGCGGTATTGCAGGGCGGTGGACAGCTCCTGAATGTTCATCTGGATGCTGCCTTCGCCGGTGACGCAGGCCACTTCGGCATCCGGGTAGGCCATTTTCACGCCCAGCGCGGCCGGCAGGCCGAAACCCATGGTGCCAAGGCCGCCAGAGTTGATCCAGCGGTTGGGTTTGTCGAAGGGGTAATACTGCGCCGCCCACATCTGGTGCTGACCGACATCGGAGGTGATGTAGGCATCGCCGCCGGTGACTTCCCACAGCTTTTGTACCACGTACTGCGGTTTGATGACCTCATCGCTCCACTTGTACTTCATGCACTCCAGGCCGCGCCATTCCTCGATCTGGCTCCACCAGGCGGCAAGCGCCTCGCCATCCGGTGTGCGGCCTTCATGCTCCATCAGGCGCATCATCTCGTTCAGCACATCACCTACTTGACCGACGATGGGCACGTCAACCTTGACGTTTTTGGAGATGGAGGCCGGATCGACATCCACATGCACGATCTTGGCGGTCGGGCAGAATTTGGCGAGGTTGCCGGTCACGCGGTCATCGAAACGCGCACCGATGGCAATCAGCACGTCGCAATGGTGCATGCCCATGTTCGCTTCGTAGGTGCCGTGCATGCCGAGCATGCCGACGAACTGGCGATCCGAGGCGGGGTAAGCGCCCAAGCCCATCAGCGTGTTGGTGATGGGGTAATTCAGCTTGCGCGTAAACTGGGTGAGCTGCTCTGCGGCACGGCCGAGCACCACGCCGCCGCCGGTGTAAATCATCGGCCGCTTGGCGGAAAGAATCAGATCCACCGCCTTTTTGATTTGCCCGCCATGCCCCTTCACCGTGGGGTTGTAGGAGCGCAGGCTGACCGATTTGGGGTATTCGAACGGAATCTTGATCTTGGGATCCGTCACATCCTTGGGAATGTCCACCAGCACAGGGCCTGGGCGACCGGAGGCGGCGATGTAAAACGCTTTCTTGATGGTCGAGGCCAGCTCGCGTACATCCTTGACCAAGAAGTTGTGTTTGACGCAGGGGCGGGTGATGCCGACGTTATCCACTTCCTGGAAGGCGTCATTACCAATCAGATGCGTGGGCACCTGACCGGTGAACACGACCATGGGAATGGAGTCCATATTGGCGGTGGCAATGCCGGTGACGGCGTTGGTCGCTCCGGGCCCTGAGGTTACCAGCACCACACCGACTTTGCCGGTGGCGCGGGCATAACCGTCCGCCATGTGGGTGGCACCTTGCTCGTGGCGCACCAGCACATGCTTCACTTTGTCTTGCTGAAAAATCGCATCGTAAATGTGCAAGACCGCGCCGCCGGGGTAACCGAAGACGACATCGACGCCTTCCTCCTGCAAGCAACGGACGAAAATTTCTCCACCGGACAACAATTCCACGAACGGCGACTCCCTAAAAATCCCGGCACAAAACGCACGAAAAGAGGCACATTCTACGCGCAAGTAGCCACACTGTCAGCATCTTGTCATCAAAAGTCCCATGGTCTTTGCTTGGGCTGAGGTGTCCATCGAAAATGCTGATGAGTCTTGGCGCCTCGGCTCATTTATCTTCACATGAGACCAAATTTGATGTGGGAGATGTTTGCATGTTGAATCGACGTGGTTTCATACAGCGTGCGGCACAGGCTGTGGCGGTGTTGAGCTTGGGGGTCAGTGCTTCGTTGTTTGCCGAGGAGGTCACGCTCAAGCACGGTGAACATACGTTGCGTGGCAATCTGGAAATGGCCAGTGGCAAAAGTTACAAAGACGGCGTGGTGTTGATCACGCACGGCACGCTGGCGCACAACAACATGGAGCTGATCAAGGCGCTGCAATCCGGGTTGAAGGCCAAGGGCTACAACACGCTGGCGATCAATCTTGGTCTTGGCTTGGACAAACGTCCGTCAAGCATGTACGACTGCCCCACACCGCACACCCACAAGCATACCGATGCGGTGGATGAAATCTCCGCCTGGACGCAATGGCTCAAGGGGCAGGGTGCGACGCGCATTGCCTTGATGGGGCACTCGCGCGGCGGTAATCAAACCGCGTGGGCGCTGGCGGAAAAAGATGACCCGGCAATTACATCCGCCATTTTGCTCGCGCCGCAAACCTGGGAGCCGGGGTATCTGGCCAAGGACTACAAACAGCGTTACAACGCCGAGCTCAAGCCGCTGCTGGACAAGGCCGAGAAGTTGGTCAAAGAAGGCAAGGGTGACACCCTGATCGACATGGATTTCATCTACTGCGCAAAAACCCGCGCTGCGGCCAAGAGCGTGGTGAGCTACTACAAGGACGATGCCCGTATGGATACGCCCAGCCTCTTGGCCAAAACCCAAAAGCCGATATTGGTCATCATCGGCTCAGCCGACACCACGGTGAAAGGGTTGCCCGAGAAGATGGCCAAAGTGGCGGATGGCAAGCGTATCAAGGCGCACACCGTGGAGGGTGCTGATCACTTCTTCATGGATCTCTACACCGACGAAGTGGTAGAGCAGACGGCGGCGTTTTTGGGCTGGAAGTAGCGCGTTCAATCAATTCGTTGCATAACATCATGCACCCCCGGCCATACCGGGGGTTTTTATTTGCGTTAAAATGCGCGCATCCATTGAACAATTTCGATTTTCGCCCGGTCATCCGGGTGTTCCTTTTTACACTCTTGCACGAGGTACCTCCCCATGTTTAACCGTTCCATGACGATTGCAGGCTATGACGATGCACTGTGGCAGGCGATGCAGGAGGAAGTCCAGCGTCAGGAAGAGCACATCGAACTGATCGCCTCGGAAAACTACACCAGCCCGCGCGTCATGCAGGCGCAGGGCTCGGTGCTGACCAATAAATACGCCGAAGGCTACCCCGGCAAGCGCTACTACGGCGGCTGCGAGTATGTGGATGTCATCGAGCAATTGGCGATTGATCGCGTCAAGGAATTGTTTGGCGCAGATTGGGCAAACGTGCAGCCGCACTCCGGCAGCCAGGCCAACGGCGCGGTTTTCCTCGCCCTGATACAGCCGGGTGACACCGTGCTGGGTATGTCATTGGCACACGGCGGCCACCTCACCCACGGCGCCAAGGTCAACTTCTCTGGCAAGAGCTACCACGCCGTGCAGTACGGCCTGAATCCGGAAACCGGCGAGATCGATTACGCCCAAGTTGAGCAACTGGCGCGTGAGCACAAACCCAAGCTGATCATTGCCGGCTTCTCCGCCTACTCGCGTGTCATCGATTGGGCGCGCTTCCGCGCGATTGCCGACGAGGTGGGTGCGTTCCTGCTGGTAGACATGGCGCACGTCGCCGGTCTGGTCGCGGCAGGCGTTTACCCCAGCCCGGTGCCGTTTGCCGATGTGGTCACCTCCACCACGCACAAAACTCTGCGTGGCCCGCGCGGCGGCATCATTCTCGGCAAGGCTAACCCGGAGATCGAGAAAAAGATCAACTCCGCCATCTTCCCCGGCATTCAGGGCGGCCCGCTGGAGCATGTGATCGCTGCCAAGGCGGTGGCTTTCAAGGAAGCGTTGGAGCCGTCATTCAAAACCTACCAGCAGCAGGTGGTGAAAAACGCTCAAGCCATGGCGCAAGTCTTCATGCAGCGTGGATTTGATGTGGTTTCCAAAGGCACTGAAAATCACCTTTTCTTGGTGAGCTTCATCCAGCAAGGGCTGACCGGTAAGGACGTGGATGCCTGGCTGGGCGCGGCGAATATCACCGTCAACAAAAACGCTGTGCCCAACGACCCACAATCACCGTTCGTCACCTCCGGCATTCGTATCGGCACCCCGGCCATCACCACCCGCGGCTTTGGCGAGGCGGAAAGCGTTGCACTGGCCGGCTGGATGTGTGATGTGATCGACGCGCGTGGCGATGCTGCTACGGTGGAAGTGGTCAAAGCCAAGGTGCTGGAGGTGTGCAAACGCTTGCCGGTGTATGCGTAAACAGCCGGGCTGTGATGCATGAAATGCCCGTTCTGTGGTGCTGACGACACCCGCGTGGCCGATTCGCGCCTGACGCAGGACGGCTCACAGGTGCGTCGTCGGCGCGAGTGCCCCGCCTGCGGTGAGCGCTTCACCACGTTTGAAACCGCTGAACTGCAGCTGCCGCGCATTATCAAGCGCGATGGCACGCGTGAGCTGTTTTCTGCCGACAAACTGCGCCGGGGCATGTTACGCGCGCTGGAAAAACGTCCGGTGCCCACCGAGCGGGTGGAGGAAGCCGTATTGCGCATCGAACGCGAACTGATGAAGCGCGGCGAACGCGAAGTCGAAGCGCGTGTCTTGGGCGAAATGGTCATGCAGGCGCTGCGCCAACTTGATCAAGTGGCCTACATCCGCTTCGCCTCGGTGTACAAGAGCTTTGAAGATGTTGCCGCATTCCGCGAACTGATCGAGCGTTTGCAACAGGAAGGTCGTGAACGCTGAAACCGACCACCACTACATGCAGCGTGCGCTGGAGCTGGCGCGACGCGGCCTGTACACCACCCACCCCAACCCGCGTGTGGGCTGCGTCATCGTGCGTGATGGTGAAGTGGTGGGCGAAGGCTTCCATGCGCGCGCCGGTGAACCGCACGCCGAAATCCACGCCCTGCGCGTGGCCGGCGACAAAGCGCGTGGTGCCACGGCGTATGTCACCTTGGAACCCTGCTGTCATCACGGCCGCACCGGGCCGTGCTCCAACGCGCTGATCGAGGCGGGGGTGGCGCGTGTGGTCATGGCCATGCGTGACCCCAACCCCAAAGTGGCCGGCGGCGGCGAAGTCATGTTGCGTGCAGCAGGCATTGACGTTTATAGCGGCGTGCTGGAAGCGGAAGCACGCACATTGAACGCAGGCTTCATCCAGCGCATGACCCAAGGCCGACCGTATGTGCGCCTCAAATGGGGCGCGTCACTGGATGGCCGCACCGCGCTGGCCAACGGCCAGAGCCAATGGATCACCGGCGAAGCGGCGCGCCGCGACGTGCAATTTTGGCGCGCGCAGTCCTCCGCCATCCTCTCCACGGCTGAAACCGTGCTGCGCGACAACGCTCGCCTCAATGTGCGTTTAACGGCGAATGAATTAGGTGTTGAAGGCGCGGTGCGCCAGCCGGTGCGGGTGATTCTCGATCGCGCATTGCGCCTGACCCCTGATCTGCCCATTTTTGATGGTGCGGGTGAGGTGTGGATTTACACCGCCAATCAAGACACGACCAAACGCGCATTATTTGAAAGAGGGCGTTTGCAGGTCATCGACGCACCGTGCTCGGGTGAGAACAGTCTTGACCTGACCTGGATACTCCACGACCTCGCCCGCCGTGAAGTGAATGAAGTATGGGTCGAAGCCGGCGCGCGTCTTGGCGGCGCGCTGCTTGCACAAGAGTTGGTGGATGAACTCATCCTCTACCTTGCGCCCATGCTGCTTGGGCACAGCGCGCGCCCCTTGGCCGAACTGCCCGAGTTGACCCGACTTGATCAAGCTGCACGCTGGACATGGAATGATGTGAGAATGATCGGTGATGATCTGCGCTTGCATCTGCGCACGCGCAGTACAACTTAGTCGATGTTGTGCGTTGTTGAAGTGCATCAGGACGGTCTGCAAGAAAACTGATTTTTTGCCTACTTATCACCAGACTTAGAAAGAGGTTGGGCACTTTGCTGGAATCACTCAAAACCACGCTGGATTTCGCCATCATCGGCCTGCTTGGGCTGATGAGCGTGATGATGTTTGCCATGGCCATCGAGCGCTGGATGTTTTATCGCCAGGTGCAGCTCAAGGATTTTGACCACGCCGATACGCTGAACATGGCCCTGACGCGCCATCTGACCTGGATTTACACCGTGGGGGCGAATGCGCCATATGTTGGCCTGCTCGGCACGGTGCTTGGCATTCTCATCACCTTTTACGAGATGGGGCAAGGCGGGCAGGTGGATGTGCATGCCATCATGCTTGGTCTTGCGCTGGCGCTGAAAGCCACCGCGGCGGGGTTGGTGGTGGCGATTCCGGCGATTGTGATTTACAACGGCCTGACGCGCAAAGTCGAGGTGTTGATGGGGCAGTGGCGGGCATTGAAGGGGCTTTGAGGCCATGAAGAAGTTTGACCAAATCAACGTCATCCCCTTCATCGACATCATGCTGGTGTTGCTGGCGATTGTGCTCACCACCGCCACCTTCATCGCTCAGGGGCGCATTCCGCTGGACTTGCCCAAGGCGCAGCATGCGGCCAGTTCGCAGAACGATCAGCCGCTGGAGATCAGCATCGACGCGGCGCGTTCGCTGTATCTGGACGCGGCCAAGGTGCATCTGCTGGAGCTTGATCAGCGTTTGGCGCAGTTGCCGCTGGACAAGCCGATTGTGCTGCGTGTGGATGCCAGCGTGCCGTTCAACGATGTTGTCGGCGTGCTGGATGTGCTGAATAAATACCGTTTGCGCAATCTGAGCATCGTCACGGTGCGCCAACCGTGACCCAGCGTGCGCGTTCGCGCCGCGCCTGGGCGGTGTCGCTTGCGCTGCATCTTATGGTGATCGGCGTGGTGCTGTGGGGGTTGGAGCGTGTCTTGCCGCCGCCTGCGCCCAAAGAAACGCCCGTGCCGCTGAGTTTGGCCATGCTTGCGGTCACGCCGAGTCCGCCACCGCCTGAGCCGATGCCGCCGGTGGCTGAAACGCCACCGCCCCCCGAGCCGGCTGCAATGGTCGAGGCGGTGCCCGAGCCTGCACCCGTCCCCGCTCCCATTCCCGCGGCCAAGCCGCTGCCCAAGCCGGAGGTGAAGCCTGCCCCCAAATCACGCGAGAAGGCTACGCCCAAAGCGGCACAACCCGTGGCTGAAGCGCCTGCGAACGAAGTCACTCCCGTGGCAGCGGCGCATGAAACACCATCCATGCCGGCTGTGATCGCTGCACCTGCGCCCGCTCCCGTGACGGACGTGGCGGCGGAAGATGCCTACAAAGCTCTCTTGCGCAGTCGTATCGATGCGCATAAACGCTACCCGTCGCTGTCGCGTCGCATGGGCGAGGAGGGCACGGTGGTGGTGAGTTTTCGCTTGAATGCCGACGGCGAGATCAGTCAGCTCAGCGTGGCGAAAGGTTCGGGCAGCGAACGACTGGATGAGGCCGCACTGGAGGCGGTGCGACAGGCCGCACCGTTTCCGCCGTTTCCGGAGGGCGTGAAACGCACGAGCTGGAGCTTCAGTCTGCCGTTGCAGTTTGCACTGGATCGCTAGTACGAGCGCGTCGTTGGGCGCGCGCCTGTACGCCTTGGGCGCCGATCACATGCCAAAGCAGGATCAGCGGTACGGCCAGACCACCCAGCGCATGGCTGATGAACGCGATGCGTCCGGGCATGTCTTCGCCAAGGTAATACAGTCCAAGCCCGCTGAACATCAGCAGCGCAAACAGGCTGATGAGTATGAGCCCGCTGCGCCGATTCTCTCCGCGCAGCCAGCCGCTGCGCATGTGCAGCGTCCATAACGCGCCGAGAAAAAGCAGAGTGAGCATGAAGGCCAGTGCGTGACTGGCAGCGATGGCCACGCGCCAGGCCGAGGGCAGTTGCCACGGCACATCCCATTCCAGACGCATGCTCAGGGCATGGGGCAGCAGCAAAAATCCGCTGCAAAACAATAGCCCGAGCACGGCAAGCAGCAGCGGGTGAAAAGCACGTGGATACTGTTTCAATGCGTGGCACTCAGCAGGCGTCCACCCAAGCGGGCAATCCAGCGCTGGCGTTCGTCGTCACGCAGCAGCGCGGCGACTTTGGTGAGCGCATCGGCACGCCAGGCTTCGCGTGCCTGCACCGTCCAGGCCGTGGGGCAGCGGTCGAAATGCGGGCAACTCGGCCCGTCGCAGTGGGTGGGTTGGATGATGCAGGAGGGAAAACGCATCTGCGTTTCGGCGCTCAGGCCGACGGCCGACGTGGCGAGGGCGGTATTACTCATCACCCCCAGTGGGCGGACATTGCCGCTGGCTTCACGCACCGCCACCGGTGCGGCCAGCGCGCCAAACAGGCGCAGATCGCCGCCGGCGTTGACCACGCCGCGGGTCACGCCATGGGTGATCAAGGTTTGCACCGCACGATCCACGGCATAGCCTTTGGCAATGCCGTCGAGGGTAATGATGATGGGGCGCTTGAGGCGCACGCGCAAACGCGGCAGCAGGTGCAGGCTTTCCCATCCGGCATGGTGCAACGAGGTGAAGCCGTGATCCGGCAGCCGACCCGCGCGCACCAGCTCGCCGCCCACGCTGAAGTCAAACAGCCCGCGGCTTTGCCGCGCCATGTGCCGCGCCAGACTGAGTACGCGGTAGGTGGACGGATTGACGCTCACCGGACGGCGATGGGCAAGTAGGTTGATGCGGCTCAGGTCGCTGTCCGCGTCATGAAAGCTCATCTGCTGCTGCACGTCTTCGATCACGGCAAAAGCCGCTGCCACGGCAGTATGTGCCAGCTGTGCCGGCGCGTGGACGCTGATATCGACAAAGGTACCCAGCAGCGGGCGCATGCGGCGCAGGGCGTGCATCGTGTGCCTCATGCCTTGGGCAGCGCCAGTTGTTGCAGCACCAGCAGGCGCTTGACGCCGTTCATCACGTTGCGGCAAGAGAGGGTGGCGCCGCTGATGTTGGGCACGTCCTTGTCCAGCACGAAAGGGTCGGCCAGGGTTTTGTTTTGCAGGGTTTTGCGCCAACTGGCCTCGCGGATCTGGTCGCCGTGGGTTTCGTTGAAAATCATCACCTCCACCCCGCGCACCTTGCCCTCGGGCAACAGACCCACGGCGTAGGTGATGAATTCGTGCTTGCCGATGACCTTGTCCACGATGAACCAGCCGAGCAAGTGGCCGTTCTTTTCTGCGCGCCAGATGTCCTGCTTTTCCCAGCGCTGCTTGACGCCGGCTTGTTCGCTGATGGCCTCGCGTTGCGCATCGCTTAACAGCAATGGTGCCGCGATAAAGCGATCTGCATCGGGGAAAAGTGCTTGCTGCGCCTGTTCAACGCTCAGGTATTCCACCGCGTGTGCCGGTGCCATGGTCAGTATCGCCAGCGGGGCGATCAAAAGGGTTGGATGCAGTTGCATGGGGTTACTCCAGGCTTGACTACAAAAATTCGATAGATTCATGCCAAAAAACGGCCGAATTGATCGAAAAATTCGATCGATTCGATCCCCTTGGCACAGAGCAGGGCGTCTTTTTAGAAGTTGTAGCCCACCTTCAAACGCACTTCATACTTCTCGTGATCCGCTAGGTGCCGTCCGGTACGGTTGTCATCCGCCTCGTTGGAGCCGGCAAGTTGTGGGGCATAGGTCAGCGTCCACCACCAATCCTTGCCGCCGTAATGCAGGCTGGGTCCGGCAAACACGTCCCAGTGGTCGAATTCCCATGAGCTACCCGCAGGCTTGAGCATCTCGGTGTCAATCCAGCCTTCAACGCCCGCGAACCAGTTCGGTGCAAAACGATAGGCCAGCCCACTGCGCCAGCGCGGTGCAACGGCGTATTCCGTGCCGCCACCTCCGTTGGGGCGCCATGATTCCGCTTCCAGCTCCAAATTGTTGATCCACTGCAGCTGACCATCCAGGTAGGGCTTCTGGAATATCACTTTGCCCTCAAGCTCAAAGCCCGTGCCCTTCTCGCCGGTGATGCTGTCCACGCTGTCGTAAGTGAATTCGCCATACAGCGCCACGCCCAGGTCATCTTTGTACGGTGAGAGCAGCATTTTCTTCGCCTCCAGCGAGAAGCCGGAGAGCTGGAATTTGTTGATGTTCAAGTCAACGAATTCGCCCGCATCTTCCGGGCCGGCGCAACCGGTTTCACCGCACTGCGCCTTGTGCCGATAGCCGTTGAGGTAAAACGCACCGGAAAGGCGATCAGTAAAGCCATATTCGTACTCGGCGCGGACGTACTGCGCCTGATAGCTGCCGCGCCGCTTATCACCATGATGCGTGATCCACAAATACGCCTCGGAAGCCCCCTGCGGCAGCGTCTCCGCACCCGTGGTGTAGCCGAGCAGGTTTTCATCGGCCAAGACTTGGGTAGCCGACAACACGAACCACGAAACGCTCACGACAAGTAAGTGATGTTTTAATTTCATACTTTGATTACACCATAACGAATGATAACGATTCGCAATTATGTTTATGCTGGTCGGCATGTCAACTCATCCTTTGCATGGTTGTGTGCGGGGTGTGAAAAAGTCGCGGCCAACAAAAAAGCCCGCAATGCATGCGGGCTTGATGAAAATGGTGGCTATAGGTGGACTCGAACCACCGACCCCAGCATTATGAGTGCTGTGCTCTAACCGACTGAGCTATATAGCCAATGATGCAGATTAGCTCACACAGGGGCTAAACCAGATCGAATAGGCGCGGCATTATGCCGATGCGCGCCTGGGGCGTCAATGCCTGTGCGGAAAAATAAGCGTGCAGTGACTTGGCGGGGGCGAGCTGCTAGGATTATCGGCCTTGGAGCAAGGGTGTTGAATCCCTTGTTGCAAGAGGGGATGCGAGTCCTCGATGTCGATGGTAGGTGCATTCGTCCTCCCGCGACGGGCAGCCGTGAAATCCGCCAGGTCCGGAAGGGAGCAACGGTAGCGGTGCGTTCGGGTGCCGGGATGTGGTGGGTGTGCCTGCCACCCAAGTTTTTCGAACCAGGGCGTATTGCTCTGTTCACTTCATTTATGCGCAGCCGATGGCTGTGTCAGACTGCGAATCGCTATCCGTGGGATGGGGCGGATTTTCGTGCAAGCCAGATTCGGCTTGTTGCTTGAGGGTACCTCGAAAAACCGTCACGAGCGAGCGGAGAGCAAGGAGACCCATAGCGAATCCCCGAGACATATCAAGTCGATAGGCGAGGGGTGAGCGAAGAAGCGACGAAGCAATCTGCCCGCGCAGTAGGTTTTTCGAGGTGCCCTTAAGTGGTGAGCGAATTGGCAGCGGAGTACCAAGTATTGGCGCGCAAATGGCGCCCGCGTCGTTTTCAGGACATGGTGGGGCAGGAGCATGTGTTGCGTGCCCTCACCACGGCGTTGGATGAGCAGCGTTTGCACCATGCCTATTTGTTCACCGGCACGCGCGGGGTGGGTAAAACCACGGTGGCGCGCATTTTTGCCAAGGCGCTGAATTGTGAGCAGGGCGTGAGCAGCCAGCCCTGTGGGGTGTGTTCGTCGTGTGTGGGGATTGATGAGGGGCGCTTCGTTGATCTGATCGAGGTGGATGCTGCCTCGCGTACCGGCGTGGATGACACGCGCGAGCTGCTGGACAATGTGCAGTACATGCCCACTGCGGGGCGCTACAAGGTGTACCTCATCGACGAGGTGCACATGTTTTCCAAGAGCAGTTTCAATGCGCTGCTCAAAACCTTGGAAGAGCCGCCGCCGCACATCAAATTCCTGCTGGCGACCACCGATCCGCACAAGCTGCCGGTGACGGTGCTTTCACGCTGCCTGCAATTTCATCTCAAAGCCTTGCCGCGGCGTTCGATCGCGCTGCGTCTGGCGCAGGTTTTGGATGCCGAGGGTGTGGCGTATGACGAGCCCGCCTTGCAGCTTCTTGCGCGTGCCGCCGAAGGCAGTGTGCGCGACGCCTTGAGCCTGCTCGATCAGGCGATTGCTTATGGTCAGGGTCAGGTGCGTGAGGCCGAGGTGGGCGCCATGCTCGGTTTGACCTCCGAGGCGCATGTGCGCGCCTTGGTCGATGCGCTGGTCACGCGCGATGTGGCGGCGTTGTTTGCTGCGTTGGGTGCGCTGAATCAGGGCGCGCCGGATTACGCTGAAGTGTTGGCTGAGTTGATGCAACTGTTCCACGCGCTGGCCGTGCGTCAGCTATACCCGCAGGCGGATGCGGAGTTGTTCGAGGCGTCGGGCAATCTGGTGGGTGAGTTTGCGGAGCGTTTCTCCGCCGAAGATGTGCAACTGCTCTACCAGATTGCCCTGCATGGCCGCCGTGATCTGCCGCTGGCACCCAGTCCGCGTCTTGGTCTGGAGATGGCATTGATGCGTATGTTGGCTTTTGTGCCGCTGGAGTTGGGTGCTGCCATGAGCCAAGAAGCACCGCGTGTGCCCGTCGCCGCGCCAAGCCGGAGCACGGCGCCGCGCGCCCAGCCGTCGGCCGAGATGCAGGAGGCACTGCACGCGGCGGGTGTGACACCGCGCGCGGCAAAGCCGCGCCCTGTTGAGGCACCGCCTGCGCGAGAGACCAACGTCACGGACGTCGTGCACCATCCCACACCCGAGGTGAGCGAGGCGTCAGCGGCGCCCGGTGACTGGCACGCTTTGCTGCCCACCTTGGGCTTGCGCGGCATGGTGCTGCAACTGGCGGAAAATCTTGAGTGGGTGGCGCAGGAGGGCGATAAAATCACCTTCCGCTGCCCGCCCAGCCATGCCAGCATGCGTTCGCCCAGCAGTGAAAAAGCGCTCGCCGAGGCGTTGGGCAAGCGACTTGGTCTTGGCGGTGCGGCGCGTGTCGTGTTCACGGAAGGCGTGGCGGCGCAGGCCACGCCGGCGCAGGTCAAGCAGCAGGCGCGCGATGCGCGTCAGCAACAGGCGGTGGAGAGCATGCGTAGCGACCCCGCAGTGCGCAGATTGCAGGAACATTATGGTGGACGCTTGCTGGAAGAGAGCGTGCGTCCGCTCGACGAAAACCAAGCGTGAGGAAGAGTAATGCTGAAAGGTGGTATGGGGCAGTTGATGAAGCAGGCGCAGAAAATGCAGGAAGATCTGCAAAAAGCGCAGGCAGCCTTGGCGACGATGGAAGTGACTGGGCAATCCGGCGGCGGCATGGTCAGTGTGATCATGACCGGACGTCACGAGGTGCGCCGGGTGAGTATCGACCCCAGCCTGATGGGCGATGACAAAGAAATGCTGGAAGACCTGCTCGCGGCGGCAGTCAACGATGCGGTGCGCAAGATCGAGCAGGAAACGCAGACGCGCATGTCGGGTGTGACCGCCGGTATGCCCATGCCGCCCGGCTTCAAACTTCCTTTTTAAAGACGACAGCTGATGTTGCAATCCCCCCTGCTCAATCAACTGCTCGACGCCCTGCGCCGTTTGCCGGGGGTGGGCCCCAAGTCGGCGCAGCGTCTGGCTTTGCACCTGCTGCAACGTGACCGTGAGGCGGCGCGTCGCCTCGCCAGTGCGCTGCACAATGCCGTCGAGCATGTCGGGCACTGCGCCCAATGCCGCACCCTCACCGAGGAACCAGTTTGTGCCCTGTGCCGCAGCACGCAGCGTGATCGCGGCCAGCTTTGTGTGGTGGAATGGCCGCAGGATCAGTGGTCGCTGGAGAACTCGGGGGCGTATCGCGGTCTGTATTTCCTGCTCATGGGGCGGCTCAGTCCGCTGGATGGCATCGGTGCCAAGGACATTGGCCTTGATCGGCTGGAAGCACGGCTGAATGAAGGCGAGGTGCGCGAGGTGATTCTGGCCACCAGCAGCACGGTGGAGGGCGAAACCACGGCGCATGTGATCAGCGGGCTGTGTCGCGCGCGTGGCATTGCCGTGACGCGGTTGGCGCAGGGTGTGCCAATGGGCGGTGAGCTGGAGTTTGTCGATGGCGGTACGCTGGCGCGTGCCTTGCACGATCGCCGTCCGGCCTGATTGAATGGATGGCAATGCCCTTGTGTTAGGAGCAAAAACATGAGCGAAACCATTTTCAGCAAAATCATCCGTAAGGAAATCCCGGCCAAGGTGGCGTATGAGGACGACGAGATCCTCGCCTTCCACGACATTCGCCCACAGGCGCCGGTTCATGTTTTGATCATTCCGAAAAAGCCGATTGCCACGCTCAATGCGCTTGCTCCTGAAGATGCGCCGCTGATCGGTCGCCTGTTTCTGGTGGCCAAGCAGCTTGCCGCCGAGCTTGGGGTGGCGGAGGAGGGGTATCGTACGGTGTTCAACTGCAACCCGGCCGGTGGGCAGGAGGTGTATCACCTGCATCTGCACCTGCTGGGCGGGCGGCAGATGACGTGGCCTCCGGGTTGATGCTGACGCATGACGCATGAGACACCGCGCGTTGCGGTGATCGGCGCGGGACCCGCCGGATTGATGGCCGCCGAGGTGCTGGCTCAGGCCGGCGTGGCGGTGGATGTGTTCGATGCCATGCCCTCGGCCGGGCGCAAGTTTCTCATGGCGGGCAAAGGCGGCTTGAACATCACCCACGCCGAGCCGTTGGAGGCTTTTGTCACCCGTTACAGTGCAGGGCAGGCGCGGGTGGCTGACTGGTTACGCAGTTTTCCGCCGCAGGCGATACGCGACTGGATGGCAGCACTCGGTGTGCAGAGCTTCGTCGGCAGCTCCGGGCGGGTGTTTCCTAATGAGATGAAAGCCGCGCCCCTGCTGCGTGCCTGGGTGCAGCATCTGCGCAACTTGGGTGTGCGCATGCACATGCGTCATCGCTGGCAGGGGTGGGACGCGCACGGCGCGTTGCGTTTACAGCATGCTGAAGCTGAGTTCACCCAAGTCTTTTCTGCCACGGTGCTGGCCTTGGGCGGCGGCAGTTGGGCGCGTTTGGGTTCGGATGGGGCGTGGGTGCCGCTTTTGCGCGCACAGGGCGTGCCGGTGGCCGACTTGTTGCCAAGTAATTGTGGTTTTGAATGCGCGTGGAGTGAGGTGCTGAAAAGCCGCTTTGCCGGCCAGCCGCTCAAGCCGGTGGTGCTGCGCGCAAACTTGCCCGCTGGGGGCGTGCGCGAAGTGCAGGGTGAGGTGATGCTCACCGACTACGGCATCGAGGGTGGCGCGGTGTATGCGCTCTCCGCCGAATTGCGTGCCGCGATCATGCAGCAAGGTGAGGCGGTGGTGTTGTTTGATCTGCTGCCAGGGCTGACGATCGATGACATCGCCCGCCGCTTGGCGCAGGGGCGGGGTGGGCGCAGTCTGAGCGAGCACTGGCGGCGGACACTGAATCTGCACGGTGCCAAAGCGGCGCTGTTGCGTGAGTGCGCAGCGCCGGAGGAGTTGCAGTCTGCGCAACGCACCGCCACCCTGCTCAAAGCTTTGCCACTGACCTTGCGTGCCATGCGCCCGCTGGACGAGGCGATCAGCACCGCCGGTGGCGTGCGTCTGGATGCGCTGGATGAGACGCTGATGCTCCGGCAGCGACCCGGTGTGTTTTGCGCCGGCGAGATGCTCGACTGGGACGCGCCGACCGGTGGCTACCTGCTAAGTGCCTGTCTGGCCAGTGGTTACGTGGCCGGGCAGGGGGCCGTGGCCTATTTGCGCGGCCGTGGATAAGCACGGGAATGTGCGTCAACGGCCGGCAATCGTGCCATTGAACTGAACCAGGTAAGTCACGCTGTTGCTGCTGCCCTGTGTGGCATTGCCACATTGGAAGGTCGAGCTCATGTCATCAAACGGATAGGTGTAGCAGGTGGGGCAGGCTTGTTTCAGCCAGGTGATGGTTGGCAGCACATAGCTTGCCCAGTAATACGTGCCATGGGCCTGATTGTTGGTCGTACAGGCTGTGCTCGGCGTGGCGATGGTTTTGTTGAAGGCGGCATCGCCGCCGATCGCACTCAGGCTACTGTCGCTCCAGTTGGTGCACCCGCAAGCGGTGGATGCGTCTTCCGCGCTGTAACCACTCTTACCCGTGGTGTTATTGCACAAATAAAGCGAGGAAAGCTGCACTGTGCCAGCGGCGGTGGTGGTGTAGGTGGTTGCAAACGGGAAGGGGGCGGCGTTCTTCGCCGAGGCGTTCAGGGCAAAGATGGCGTTGGCCGACAACCAGGCGAGGTGGCTGCCGCAACTGGTGACGTAGTCGGACGTATTGCCATTGTTGACGGCCTTGACGTCGTAGCCGCATACCGCTGCGTCGTTGCCTATCTGGGTCGCGCAATAGGCGTTGGGGTTCGGTTGCGTCACGCACTGTGCGCCCACACGCCCGCTGGATGGGCTTTGGATGTAGTGATAATACGCCGTCGAAGGCGTGCTGCCGGTCTGGATTGAGGTGCTGTACGGGCTGCTGGCCGTGGTAGTGGGATTGCTCAGCACATGCTTGGCCATGGCCCAGTCGGCGGCAAGTAGCGTGCCTTGTACGGTGCTGGACCCTGCGATGCCACACATATAGCCATCGGCGCCAGGGGGTGTGCTGGCTGGATCAGGGCCGAAGGAGGTTATGACATTCGCGCCGCCGATGATGGAGATGTCGTAATAGTCGTTGCTGCTGGCTTGCAGGGTGATTTCAGCCAAGGTGGCAATGCCGGGTGCTCCGCCGGTGCCCGGCGCGCAGCCTTGGCTGTTTTCGCTGCTGCCGCAGTCTGCAATGGCGCATTGCAGGATGCCGCTGGCGTTTAGCGCACATCCCTGCCGTGGGTAGAAATTGCCGGACCAGGTGATGTCACTCAGCGGATCGTAGGATGAGCTGGAAATGCTAATGCTCGTGCTGGCTTGCGCTTGCGTATGGGCGGCGAGCGCGTAGCCCTGCGAGGGTACCGGCTGATCCCAGTAGCAGTAATACGTCGTGCTGCTGTCGGGATTGGCGCCGCCCTGGCGACAGGTGGCGCCCGTGGGGCAAGCCACTGCCGGGTTGTTTGGTCCACAGACTGTGTTGTCGCTGCTGACCTTCGGATCAACGTCAGCCCACCGGTGCGAGGCCACCATCTGCGCGGTGATCATGCTGGTCGCCGTGCCGCCGGTGATGCCAAGCCACACGGTGTCTTTGTCGTTGTTTTGGAAGCTGATGCTGCGGCTCGTGCTGGCTGGGGCGACCACACTGACTGGCAGGTCGTTGACCTTGTAGCCTGTGGCACTGGCACTGATCGTTTCTGTGGCTGAAATGCTCGTGCCCATGACACCAAAACCGCACACCGGATTGGCGCTGCTCAGTTGGCAGGTGAAAGTGTTACCGCTGGGGAACGCTGGGTTGAGTTGCAAATTCTTGCTCACGGAGGGGGTGACGGTGATTGGCGTAGTGACGCCCGAGCTGTCTTGCAACACGACCCAGAATGGGTTGGACATACCCTGCACCACGCCTGAACCTGTGCCCTGAATCACCACCTTGCCAGGCACGGGGGCGGTTTGTAGCGTGATCGTTGCCGTGGGCTGGTTGCTGAAATCCGTGGCATTGCCACCCACGGCTTGGGCGGTGACGATCACAGGCACGGGCTGCGGCGGGGAGCCGCTGGTGGGGATGTTTGGCGGGAGTTTGATGGTGTATAGGCAGAAGTGCTTGGCATCGTAATTGCTGTCCACGTTGCATTGCGGGTTGCTGGCGATGCTTGCCCCACTGGTGCCATCCACCGTAAGCAGAATGGGCACGCCATTGAGCGGCGTATCAAAGTCGGTGATGCTCGCAGCCAGGGTGATGGTCTGTCCGGCCATGGCTGTCATATTGAAGTTGCTGCTGGACGGCGCGCTGGCGCTGGGAAAAGCGCCAATCTGCAACTTGCCGTAGTTGGGTGTGGAGGAGGTGTTGCGCGGACGTGCGTGCAAAGTTTGAGTTTTGACGCGCGCAGCATCTTCGTTGATCGTCAGGCGCTGCTGCACGCTCGGGTAGCCTGCTGCGGAAGCGGTGATGGTCACACTGCCGGACTGTTTGCCGCGCAACAGCAGCATGCAGGATTGATGCTCGGGATTGCTGGAGAGGTAGCAGGTTTGCGGAAACACACTCGCCATGCGCGGGTCGGACACGGTCACACTCACCGGTAACGCCGAAACATCCTGGCTGCCGTTCAAGCGCAGGTCGAAGGCATGCGCCACCCCGGTGACGATGCGCAGCTCACTGCCGTCGTGCAGTGTCAGGTTGCCGTTGAGGGTGGTGGAGCTGCCGCCACCGCATGCGGCCAGCGTCAGAGCAAGCAGTGCGTTGGCACTGAGTAGGGCAAGGTGACGCATGGCGGCTCCGCGGTTTGGTTGGCGATGGGCCGAGTCTAGTGGCCGCACGGCGTGTCAGGCGGAAATTGTTTTTATGAAGGTATGGGTTGGGCTAGCCAACGCCTGCTTTTGTCCTTTTCAGCGGATTGATCGAAAATTTCGATAGATTCGGGGTGTTTTTTGCGGTTTAGACACTAAAAATTCGATCAATCGAGCCGTTTTGCGCAAAGCAGGGCGCCTTCAAGGCATTCAAAAGCATGCCGCGAAGTCGTTTGGCGATACCTGTTAGAATGCATGCCCTGATTTTTTGCCGGTGGTTGCTGTGTTACCGCCCGGTGTTTGCAAAGGTTGCTCAAGATGTCCGTTTTGACCCGCGAGCAGCGCATCCAAGCGCTGCACCAAGCCTTGGCTCAGCGCATCGTCATTCTCGATGGCGCGATGGGCACGATGATTCAGCGTCATAAGCTGGACGAGGCGGCATATCGCGGGGCGCGTTTTGCCGATTGGGGGCATGATCTCAAGGGCAATAACGATCTTCTGGTGCTCACCCAGCCGCAGATCATTCGCGGCATCCACTCGGCTTACCTGGAAGCTGGCGCGGATATTGTCGAAACTAACAGCTTCAATGCCACGCGCATTGCCATGGCGGATTACGCGATGGAGGAGCTTTCGTACGAGATCAACGTCGCGGCGGCAAGGCTGGCGCGTGAGGCGGCGGATGCCATGACGGCGCAAACGCTGGACAAGCCGCGCTTTGTCGCTGGCGTGCTCGGCCCGACCAACCGCACCGCCAGCATTTCGCCGGACGTGAATGACCCGGGCTTTCGCAACACCAGGTTCGATCAACTGGTCGATGCTTATATCGAATCCACGCGCGGCCTGATCGAAGGCGGCGCGGACATCATCCTCATCGAAACCATCTTCGACACGCTCAACGCCAAGGCTGCGGCCTTTGCCGTGGAAAAGGTGTTTGACGAAGATGGCCTGCGCCTGCCGGTGATGATCTCTGGCACGATCACCGATGCCTCGGGTCGCACGCTTTCCGGGCAAACTACCGAGGCGTTTTACAACAGCCTGCGCCATGTGCGCCCGCTGTCCATGGGGCTGAACTGCGCGTTGGGGCCCGATCTGCTGCGGCCGTATGTCGAAGAGATGGCGCGCGTGTCCGAGTTTTATGTCTCGGTGCATCCCAATGCCGGCCTGCCGAACGAAATGGGCGAGTACGATCTGGACGCCGCGCCGATGGCCGAGCAGATCGCCGAATGGGCGGATGCCGGCTTTTTGAACATTGTCGGCGGCTGCTGTGGCACCACACCGGAACACATTCGCGCCATGGCCGAGGCCGTGGCCGGCAAGCCGCCGCGTGTGCCGCCCAAACCGGAGCCGGCCTGCCGTCTGTCGGGGCTGGAGCCGTTCAATATCACCGCCCATAGCCTGTTTGTGAACGTGGGCGAGCGCACCAACGTCACCGGTTCGGCGCGTTTCCGTCGCCTGATCAAGGAAGGCGATTACAACACCGCGCTGGAAGTCGCCCGCCAGCAGGTCGAGGCCGGCGCGCCGATCATCGACATCAATATGGACGAGGGCATGATCGACGGGCAGGAGGCGATGGTGCGCTTCTTGAACCTGATCGCCGCCGAGCCGGACATTGCCCGCGTGCCGATCATGATCGACTCGTCCAAGTGGGAGATCATCGAGGCCGGGCTGAAGTGCATTCAGGGCAAGGGCATCGTCAACTCCATCTCGCTCAAGGAAGGCGAAGCAAAATTCATCGAGCAGGCGCGTCTGTTGCATCGCTACGGCGCGGCGGTGGTGGTCATGGCCTTCGACGAGACCGGTCAGGCGGATACCTATGCGCGCAAGATCGAGATCTGTGAGCGCTCGTACCGTGTGCTGGTCGATCGCGTCGGCTTTCCGGCCGAAGACATCATCTTCGACCCGAACATCTTCGCCATTGCCACTGGCATCGAGGAGCACAACCATTACGCGGTGGACTTCATCGAGGCCACGGCGTGGATCAAGCAACACCTGCCGCATGCCATGATTTCCGGCGGCGTGTCGAATGTGTCGTTCAGTTTCCGCGGCAATGAGCCGGTGCGTGAGGCGATTCACGCCGTGTTCCTGCAACACGCCATCAAGGCCGGCATGACCATGGGCATTGTCAACGCCGGGCAGCTTGCCATTGTCGATGATCTACCCGCAGAGCTACGCGAACGGGTGGAGGACATCGTGCTCGACCGCCGCCCGGATGCGACCGAGCGCATGTTGGAAATTGCCGAGAAATACCGTGGCCACGGTGCCGGAGTCGAGGTGAAAGAAGACTTGGCATGGCGCAGCTGGCCGGTGGCCAAGCGCTTGGAGCATGCGCTGGTCAAGGGCATCGACGCCTATGTCGAGCAGGATACCGAGGAAGCACGCCAAGCCTTCGACCGTCCGCTGCATGTGATCGAAGGCCCGCTGATGGACGGCATGAACGTGGTCGGCGACCTGTTCGGTGCCGGCAAGATGTTCCTGCCGCAGGTGGTCAAATCGGCGCGGGTGATGAAAAAAGCCGTGGCCTATCTCATGCCCTACATGGAGGCGGAGAAAGGCGCGTGCGCCACGACCTCCGCTGGTAAGGTACTGATGGCCACGGTCAAGGGCGATGTGCATGACATTGGTAAAAACATCGTCGGCGTGGTGTTGCAGTGCAATGGCTTCGAGGTGATCGATCTGGGCGTGATGGTGCCGGCGCAGACCATCCTCGACACCGCGGTGCGGGAAAACTGCGACCTCATCGGCCTCTCCGGCCTCATCACTCCCTCGCTGGATGAAATGGTGCATGTGGCCAAGGAGATGCAGCGCCTGGGGATCAAGATTCCCTTGATGATTGGCGGTGCCACCACCTCCAAGATCCACACCGCGGTGAAAATCTCCCCGGTATGCGATCACCCGGTGGTGTACGTGGTGGATGCCTCGCGTGCGGTGGGCGTGGCCTCCAACCTCTTGGGCGCCAACCGCGAGCAATATGCCGCCGATATTCGCAAGGAGTACGTCGAGCTGGCCGAGCAGCGTGCCGCCAACCGGCGTGAGGGACGGCGGGTGTCGCTGGAACAGGCGCGGCACAACCGTCTCAAGCTGCACTTTGGCTTTGCTGCGCAAAAAGCGGATCACAACCTGGTGGGTGCCACCTGTGAGGCCGGCTGTTGTACTCCACTCACGCCGGGGTACCTGCCGCCCAAGCCGAGCTTCCTCGGCACCCGCGTGTTCGAGAGCTATCCGCTCGAAGACCTGGTGGAGCGCATCGACTGGACGCCCTTCTTTCAGGCGTGGGAACTGGCCGGCCGCTTCCCGGCCATCTTGGAGGATGACATCGTCGGTGTGGAAGCACGCAAGCTCTACGCCGATGCCACCGCCATGCTTGAGCGCATCGTGGCGGAAAAATGGCTGCACGCCGCCGCCGTCATTGGCTTCTGGCCCGCCAACAGTGTGAATCTGGACGACATCGAGCTGTACACGGACGACACGCGCAGCACACCTCTTGCTCGGCTGCACCACATTCGCCAACAACTCGAACGCCCGGCGGGTAAGCCCAACTTGTGTCTTGCTGATTTCATCGCCCCCAAGGAGAGCGGCGTACCCGACTACCTTGGTGGTTTCGCGGTCACCGCCGGTATTGGCATTGACGCCAAACTGGCCGAGTTCGAGGCCGAACACGACGACTATCAGGCCATCATGCTCAAGGCGCTCGCCGACCGTCTGGCTGAAGCCTTTGCCGAACGCATGCACGAGCGTGTGCGCAAAGAGTTCTGGGGCTATGCGCCAAACGAAAATTACGCCAACGATGAGCTGATCAAAGAAGCCTACCGCGGCATCCGCCCCGCGCCCGGCTATCCCGCCTGCCCGGATCACACCGAAAAGGGCACCATGTGGCAACTGCTGCGTCCGGATCAGACCATCGGCCTGAACATCACCGAAAGCTATGCCATGTATCCCACCGCCGCCGTGTCCGGCTGGTTTTTCGCCCACCCGCAGGCGCAATACTTCGGCACCGGCAAGATCGGCCGCGACCAGGTGGACGACTACGCCAAACGCAAAGGCTGGAGCGTGGCCGAAACCGAGCGTTGGCTGGCGCCGATCTTGGGCTATGACGCGGATTGATGGATAACCTCAAAGGATTAACGGGTTGATTCCTTACCGCATCGCTTGCTAGATTCGCAGCACCCTTGGACTGATTGCGCAACATGTCACTCTCCCGTCGCCTGCTAGCATTGCTGCTTGTTGTCACTGTGACCGTTTTCGGTAGCACGGTGCAGTGGGCGAACGCCGTGGAGGATGTGGAAACGCTGCAAACCTCGACCGGCCACGCCAACATGCAGTTGGCGGATATTCCGGAAAGCGAGCCTGTGCATGAGCCGCTGTTTGCTGCTTCGTCGCTGCCCAAGGATGCGCGCCATGCTGCGCTGCACCCTATGCCCCCTTCTGCTGATTTACACGTGTTCGAGCCGCCTCCGCGGCATGGCTGATCTTTATCAGCGTTGAATCATCCAGGCATGTTTTTTGCCTGAAATCTCCTGAGCTGGCCGTACCGATGCAACCCCATCGGTTGGTCGTGCCTGCTCAGGTCGAATACGAACATGTGTGAACCCTTGTGATGCAAACTATCGATGGATTTTCACGGGCAAGGCACGCTCGCGCCATAAGCAGCGTCGTGCTTGCTGCATGGCTGCCGTGGTGCGGCGTGGCGTATGCCCAACCTCTTGACGACGCCCCACCGCTCGAAGC
>CAYOCG010000030.1:0-24185 GCA_964402435.1 uncultured Halothiobacillus sp.
AACGAGCTGGCCAAATTGGATGCCTCCGCCGCAAGTCATGCCGTCAAGCAGGAAGCCTTTGATGCCGTCGTACTCATGCTCGCACCGATTGCACCGCATATCGCCGAGGCACTGTGGCAGAGCCTCGGCCACAGCGACCTGGCGGCCACGGCCACATGGCCGAAGGTGGACGCAAGCGCCCTGGTGCGCGACAGCCTCACCCTGGCGGTGCAGGTCAACGGCAAGCTGCGCGGGCAGATCGAAGTGCCGGCGGATGCCGCTCGGGAGGCCATCGAACAGGCCGCACTGGCCGATGCGCATGTGCAGTCCTTCCTTGAAGGCAAGGCGGTGAAGAAAGTCATCGTCGTACCTGGGCGACTGATCAACCTGGTGGCCGGATAAGCATGCAACGTCGCCTTGCTCTGGGCTTGCTGGCGGGTTTGACGCTCAGCGCCTGCGGCTTTCAGCCGCGCGGCGAGCAGACCCTGCCGCCCAGCCTGCGACACGTCAGCCTCAACGAGGCGCAGCAAAGCAGCCTGACGCAAACCCTCGGCCAGCTCTTGCAGCAAGGTGGCGCGACGCTGGTGCGCACCGCCCCCATGCCAGCAGACACGGTGCACATTCGCCTGAGCAAGATCCATGTGCAACGGCGTGAAGCCATGTTCGACCGGCAAGCCAACCTGCGCCAGATCGAACTGATTCAGCGCGTGCAACTGGATGTGCGCCGTCAGGATGGCAGCGTGGTGATCGACAGTGAGACCTTTGAAGCGGTACGCAGCACCAGCTACAACCCGCTTTCCCTGCTCGCCCAGGGCGAGGAAGAGCAGCGCCTACGCAATGAATTGGATGCGCAACTGGCGCAAAGCATCCTCGCGCGCCTGCGCAGCAAACTTAGTTCATGAAAATCCGCGCCGAACAGTGTGCCGCTCAACTCGCACGCCGCTTGCCCAGTGTGATGCTGATGAGCGGCGACGAGCCGCTGCAAAAACAGGAGGCACTGGATCTCGCCTTGCGTCTTGCGCGTGAGCAAGGCTTCAGCGAGCGCCTGCGCTTCGAGCTGGAAAGCGGCTTTGACAGTGCGCAACTCATCCATGAATGGCAGGCACCCTCGCTGTTCGCCCCGCGACGCATCTTTGACCTGCGTCTGCAGCACTTCAAACTCGACAAAACCCTGACCCAGTGGCTCGCCGAAGCGGCAAGCACACCGAGCGACAACCTGCTGCTCATCAGCACGCCCAAGCTCGACGTGGCGCAGAAAAAATCCGCCTGGGTGCAGGCCATCGAGCAGCATGGTCTGTGGCTGGAAGTCTGGCCGCTCAAGGGTGGCGAACTGCTCGCCTGGGTCGAGCGCCGCCTGCGTGCGCATGGCCTGAGCATCGAACGCGAAGCGCTTGTGCTGTTCGCCGAACAGATCGAGGGCAACCTGCTTGCCGCCGCCCAGGAAATCGACAAGCTGGCGCTGCTGTTTGCTCAAGGCAGCAAGCTCAACAGCGAAATGCTGCTGGCCAGCACGGCCAACGCCAGCCGGCACAACGTGTTCGAGCTGGGCGAGGCGCTCCTGGCCAACGACACCGCCCGCATGCTGCGCGTGTTGCATGGCCTGCAACAAGAAGGCGAAGCGCCCACCCTGATTGCCTGGGCGCTAGGCCGCGAAATCCGCATCTGCGCTAATCTGGCCAAGCGCCTTGAACAAGGCGAAACCCCAGCGCATGCGCAAAAAGCGCTCGGGCTGCGCGAGACGCAGATGCGCCTCTACCTGCACAAAGCGCGGCGCGGCAGTGCAGCATGGCAAGCGTTGCTGCTCGAAGCCGCACGCTTGGATCGCATCATCAAGGGTGTTGCAAGCCTAGATGCACCCTCCGTCTGGGCGGCACTCACCACGCTCAGCCTGCAGGCCAGCCAAGCCTGAGCCGTTCACGCGGGCAAACGCCCGACCTTGTTGCTCCCCAAAATCGTTGCCCATCCGTGTGCAGCAGGCTTTGCAAGCCCCCTGCTCGTTCGTGCGCTGCCTCAATCTATCGAATTTTTAGTGTCTAAATGCCCGTTTTAGGCTCAAACCTATCGAATTTTTCGATCAATCCTTTCCGCGCCGTTTTTTCTGCTGCAGAACGTGCCTGAAGCATCCGGCGTGCATTTCTGCGACAATCCACCCATCCAAAATCCATTCACGATTTGACGCATGCAACAACTCATTCAAACCCTGGGACAACAGGCCAGACGCGCGGCACGCACTCTTGGCCGCGCCGACACCGCGAGCAAAAACAAGGCACTGGAGGCGATGGCGCAAGCGCTGCTCGATGGCAGCGATGCGCTGATCGCCGCCAACGCGCTGGATCTTGACGCCGGGCGCAACAACGGCCTGGATGCCGCCTTGCTCGACCGCCTCACTCTGGACGCCGCGCGCATTGCCGGCATGGCCGAAGGCGTGCGCCAGATCATCGCCCTGCCCGACCCCATCGGCGCAATCGACGACATGACCTACCGCCCCTCCGGCATTCAGCTTGGCAAAATGCGCGTGCCGATCGGCGTCATCGGCATCATCTACGAATCGCGGCCGAACGTGACCGTAGATGCCGCAGCGTTGTGCCTCAAGTCGGGCAATGCAGTGATTCTGCGCGGCGGCTCCGAAGCGGCGCATTCCAACCGCGCGCTGGCCGAGTGCATTCAGCGCGGCCTGCGCCAAGCCGGCTTGCCCGAGGCCGCAGTGCAGATCATCCCCACCACCGACCGTGAAGCGGTAGGCGCCATGCTGCGTGCGCGCGGCCTGATCGACGTGATCATCCCGCGCGGCGGTAAAAGTCTGACCGAGCGCGTGGCCAACGAGAGCCTGATTCCGGTGATCAAACACCTCGACGGCATCTGCCATGTGTACATCGACGACACCGCCGACCTGCACAAGGCGATCAAGGTGGCGCTGAACGCCAAAACCCACCGCTACGGCGTGTGCAATGCCATGGAAACCCTGCTGGTCGCCGAGGCGATTGCGGCGGATGTGCTGCCTGCACTGGCCGACAAATACCTGCACAAAGGTGTGGAACTGCGCGGCTGCGCCCGCACCCGCGCCCTGCTTACAGGCATGGACATCCAACCCGCCACGGAAGAAGACTGGGCCACCGAGTATCTCGCGCCAATTCTCTCCATCCGCGTGGTGGATGATCTGGACATGGCCATCGAGCACATCGAAACCTACGGTTCACACCACACCGACGCCATCATCACCGAAGACTACAGCCGTGCGCGCCGCTTCCTGCGCGAGGTGGACTCCTCGAGCGTGATGGTCAACGCCTCCACCCGTTTTGCCGATGGCTTCGAGTACGGTCTGGGCGCGGAGATCGGCATTTCCACCGACAAACTGCACGCACGCGGCCCGGTGGGGCTGGAAGGGCTGACCACGCAGAAGTGGATCGTGCTCGGCGATGGGCATGTGCGCGGTTAAGGCGCAACCTTGATCGGCATCTTTGGCGGCACCTTCGACCCCATCCACCTTGGCCATTTGCGCATGGCCGAGGAGGTGGGCGAGACGCTCGGCTTGCAGCGCGTGTTGTTCGTGCCGGCCTTTCAGCCGCCGCATCGCCGCGCACCGCTGGCCACGGCCGAGCAACGGCTGGCGATGGTGCGTCTGGCGCTGGACGACAATCCATCGTTTGCCGTCGATGAACGTGAGTACCAGCGTGGCGGCGCGTCATGGATGATCGACACCTGCAGCGCACTGCGTGAAGAGCATGGCGACACGCCGCTGGTGCTGATCATGGGCATGGATGCGTTCAATGGCTTCACCCGCTGGCGTGACTGGCAGGGCATTCTCCAGCGCGTGCATCTGGCGGTGGCCACCCGCCCGGGTGCGCGCGCCGAGGATGAATCGGCCGAACTGCTCGCCAAGCGACGAACCCCGATCCATGCGCTGCAACACACCCCGGGCGGTGGCATCGTCGAAGTGCGCATCACCGCGCTGGACATTTCCGCCACCCACATCCGCGAACTGTGCGCGCACGGGCGCAGCACACGCTACCTTCTGCCACGCAACGTGCAAGACTATGTGCAGCAGCACGCGCTTTACCGCAACTTTTTTCTGACTGAATGAGACCCCCATGGAACTTGAACAACTGCGCGACACCATCGTCAACGCTCTCGAAGACCTGAAAGGCCAGGACATCCGCGTGCTGGATGTGCGTGGGCGCTGCTCGTTTACCGACCTGATGGTGTTTGTGTCCGGCACCTCGGATCGTCACGTCAAATCCCTTGCCGGCAATGTCGAGGACAAGGTGCGCGAAGCCGGCGTGAAGCCGCTGGGCATCGAGGGTGATGATCAGGCACAAGCCAACTGGGTGCTGATCGATCTGGGCGAAGCGGTGGTGCATGTCATGCTGCCGGAAACCCGCGAGTATTACCAACTGGAAAAGCTATGGGCCGCTGCGGCCTGAAGCTCAACCCATGCGCATTCATCTCTGCGCCATCGGCGAGAAAATGCCCGCCTGGGTCGAGGCAGGCTTTGCGGAGTACGCCCGCCGCCTGCCGCGTGAATGCAGCCTGCTGCTGCGTGAGCTACCCTTGGCAACCCGAGGCAAGGCCGCGGGCAACCCCGGGGATGCTGCACGCTGGAAACGCGAGGAAGCCGATGCCCTGCGCGCCGTCCTGCCCAAAGGGGCTTACGTGGTCGCCTTGGATGTGCAGGGCAAGGCGTGGGACACCGCGGAACTTGCCCGCCGCATGGGTGTCTGGATGCAGGAGCATAGCGATGTGGCGCTGCTCATCGGCGGCCCGGATGGATTGGACGATAGCCTGCTTGGCGAAGCGCATGCGCGCTGGTCACTCTCGCCGCTGACGTTTCCGCATCCGCTGGTGCGTGTCATCCTCGCCGAGCAGATCTACCGCGCCTTGAGCCTGCTCAACCACCACCCCTACCATCGTGCCTGACCGAGCCTGCCCGCATGACCTTGATTCTCGCCTCCACCTCCCCGCGCCGCGCCGATTTGTTGCGCCAGATTGGCGTGCATTTCGTGCAGCGCGCGGTGGAGATCGATGAGTCGCCGCTTGATGGCGAAACGGCTGCCGAGGCTGCCATGCGCCTGGCACGCGCCAAGGCGGAGACAGCCTTGCAGCATGCACACGGCGATGTGTGCGTGATCGCTGCGGATACCTTGGTTGGACTGGATGGCCAGATTCTCGGCAAACCGCGTGATGAGATGGATTTCATGCGCACCATGCGCCTGCTTTCCGGGCGGCAGCATGAGGTGTGCACCGCCGTGGCACTGGCGCAACGTCACGCAGTGCGCGCCTTTCTCTGCATCAGCCATGTCAGTTTCCGCCCCCTGACGGACGCGGAAATGCGCGCCTACTGGCAAAGCGGCGAACCCCAGGACAAGGCCGGTGGCTACGCCATTCAGGGGCGTGCCGCCGCCTTCATCACGCGCATCGAGGGCAGCTACTCCGCCATCATGGGACTGCCCTTGTTCGAAACCGCCGAGTTGCTGCGCGAGGCCGGCATTGCCCTGTGGAGCGCTGCAGCATGAGTGAAGAGATCCTCATCAACGTCACGCCGCAGGAAACGCGCATCGCCTTTGTGGAAAACGGCGTGCTGCAAGAAATCGCCATCGAACGCCAGCGCAATCGCGGCATGGTGAGCAACATCTACAAAGGCCGGGTCAGCCGCGTACTGCCCGGCATGGAAGCGGCCTTCATCGACATCGGGCTGGAGCGCGCGGCGTTTCTGCATGCCTCCGACCTCGATCTCAGCCCGGAGGAAAAACAAACCGGCGTGGAGACCACGCCCCCGCAGATTCAGGAATTGCTCCGCTCGGGGCAGGAACTTCTGGTGCAGGTGATCAAAGACCCGCTCGGCACCAAGGGCGCGCGCCTGACCACGGAAATCACCATTCCCAGCCGCTATCTGGTGTATCTGCCCAGCGGACGCAATGTCGGCGTATCCAGCCGCATCGAATGCAGCGAGGAGCGCACCCGGCTGAAAACCGTGCTGGCTCAGGCGCAGGAAACCCTCGCCATCCCCGGCGGCTTCATCGTGCGTACCGCGGCCGAGGGCGCGGATGAGGTCAGCCTGATCCGTGACATGCAGTTTTTACACAAACTGTGGAAAGACATCGAGGAACGCGCGCAGCGTGCTCCGGCCGGTCGCCTGGTGCACGAAGATCTGCCGATCGTGCTGCGCACCCTGCGCGATCTGGTGGGCGAGGAGGTGGAAAAAATCCGCATCGACTCGCGTGAGGCTTACCACCGTGCAGCGCATTTTGCCGAGCGCATGGAGCCGGAGTTGCTGCCGCTGTTGGAGCATTACAGCGGCGAACGGCCGATTTTCGAGCTGTACAACGTCGAGGAAGAAATCCAACGCGCCCTGGAGCGCAAGGTGCCGCTCAAATCCGGCGGCTATCTGATCATCGACCAGACCGAAGCTATGACCACGGTGGACGTGAACACCGGTGGCTATGTGGGACACCGCACGCTGGAAGAAACCATCTTCAAGACCAACCTCGAAGCCGCACAAGCCATTGCGCGCCAGCTGCGCCTGCGCAACCTGGGCGGCATCATCATCATCGATTTCATCGACATGCATGAAGCCGAGCACCGCGATCAGGTCGCCGCGGCACTGCAAAAGGCGCTGGAGCGCGATTACGCCAAAACCAAGGTCAGTGAAGTCTCCAGCCTTGGCCTGGTGCAGATGACGCGCAAGCGCACGCGCGAGAGTCTGGAGCACATCCTCTGCGAGGCCTGTCCAACCTGTGGCGGTCGCGGCACGATCAAGACGGCGGAAACCGTGTGCTATGAAATTTTCCGCGAGATTCTGCGCCTGGCGCGGCAATACACCGCCAAGCACATGTTGGTGCTGGCGGCACAAAGCGTGATCGACCGCCTGCTGGACGAAGACTCCACCGCGCTGGCCGAGTTGCAGGCATTTACCGGTGTGCCGGTGCGCTTGCAGGTGGAGGCGCTGTACACCCCCGAGCAGTACGACATCGTTCTGGTCTGAGCCATGGCCATCACACGCGTTCTCTTGGGTGTGTTGAGTTTCGCGCGCAAGACCATGCTGCCCCTGGCGGGCATTGCCATCATCCTCTTTGCCCTGATTTTCAATCTCGCCAAACTCAGCCTACCGCTGTTCGATGACAAGGTACGCAGCCTGATCGAACACACCGCGCAAGCTTACGGATTGCAACTGCATGTGGGCGGTTTGAGTTTGAGCTATGGCGAGCTGGGGCCGGTGTTGGTCATCGAAAAGGCGCACATAGATAGTGGCGAAGGCCGTCCGCCGGTTGAGCTACAAAGCCTGCGCCTTGAGCTCGATCTGTTGCACAGCTTGCGGCAGATGCAGCTGCAACTTGCCAGCCTGGAGATTGGCGGTCTGTCGCTCAATCTACAACGCGACAGCGCGGGCCGCTGGTCGCTCAACCACTGGCAAGGGGGCGCGACGCCTTCCGCAAATCAAACCGACGCACCGCCCACCTGGCCAAGCTGGCTTGGCATCGCAAGGCAGGTCGTGCTCAGCCATAGCCAGCTTGCGGTGAGCGATGCCATCAGCAGTCTGCATCTGAGTTTTGCGGATGTGGACATCCTGTTTCAACAGGGCGAGCAAGCGCAGCGCCTTGCCCTCGCCCTGCAGCTCCCCCCTGAGCTGGGCGGCAAACTGGAGGTGCGCGCGCATCTGCAAGGGACGCTCACCCAACTCGGCCAACCCAGTGGCGAATTCTGGTTGCACGCAGCCAAGCTCAACCTGCCGGGCTGGCGTGCGCTGTTTGTCCGCTTGCCGCAGGGCGATCTCGCCTTACCCGTGGCGTTGAGCGACTTGCCACAACTGAAAAGCGGCGAGCTTGAGGCCAAGGTTTGGCTACAACTGCAACAGGGCATGGTGAGCGACGTTCAAGCCGGACTGGATTTTCATGACATCAACCCGGCGCGCCCACAACTCCTGCCCGAGGGCGAATCGTCCGCGCAAACCGCGCTGCCGGCGCTGAGCCGCCAGGTCAACATCCACCTTGAGCACCGCGGCCCCGTGTGGCACTTCGATCTTGACACCCGCCCGCTCGCGCCATCCTCCACCGGCGAGATGCTGGTCGAGCAACTGCAACGTCTGCAGCTCGGCGCGCGCGAGGCAAAAACACCCCCGACCGTACAGCGTTTATCGATGCGGCGTGATGGCGAGCAGCTATCGCTCGCCGCGGATCACATCGATCTGGAGTGGGTGCGCCCCTGGATGATCGCTACACCGATTCTGCCGCTGCAAACACGACGCCTGCTGCAACGCCACCGCCCACAGGGCGAGGTGCACAGCATGGCGTTGATGCTCGATTTGGCCAGCGGCCATACCCAAGGGCAGGCGCAGGCCAGCGATCTCGGCTGGCAAGGTTTTGGTTCCTTACCCGGCGTGTCGGGACTGGATGCAGCGGCGTGGCTGGACGGACGTAGCATGATGCTGCGCCTCGACAGTCAGGATGTAAGCATTGACACCGTGGGTCAGCTGCGTGAGCGCATTCGCCTGCAACAACTGCAAGGCGATGTGGCAGTTTTTCTGCCTGATGCATCCAAAATTGATGAGACAATGGTCGATGCCAAAATTGGCAACACTCGCAGCAAAATCCACCTGCAAGCATGGCGTGCGCACAACCCTGACCTGACCTTGGAACTGGATGCACGCATTGACATCCCTGAAGATGAAAGCCCATTGATTCAGGCGCAGGGACGCTTGTCGAATGTCCCCACACAGCGTATCCCGGCGTATTTGCCGGTGCGCCTTTTGCTGCCGGAAGCCATCGACTGGCTGGACACCGCGCTGAGCCGCAGCGGCGGATATGTCCCCAAGGCTGAATTTTCCTTGGCTGGCCCTCTCGCCGACTTCCCCGACTTTCACCACAACAGCGGCCTATTTCGCGTCGATGTCGATTTCGAACGCCTCAACCTTGACTATGCCCCGCTGCCCGCGCCGGGCTGGCCACAGGCGGAAAACCTGCGCGGACAACTGCACTTCATCAACAACAGTTTTGGCGGCGTCACCCACGGTGGAAGCATACGCGGCACTCAAATTGAACATGGCGCGTTGGCCATGCTTGATTTCGATCACCCGCGTCTCGCTTTGGCGCTCAAGCTGGCGGGGCAAAGTGAACGCATGTTCGACACACTGCGCCACAGCCCGCTGTTTGCCAGCCCCAAAGATCTGGATGGCCTGCAGCTGCGTGGTGCGGCACGCTTGCATCTTGATCTCGATCTGCGCCTGGACACGCGCGATGCACGCCCCGATCTCATCGAAGGCTGGTTTTTGCCGCAGCATGTGCAACTGGACGCCTTCGGCATCCCCATCGACAAGCTGCATGGCGAGCTGCATTTTGTGGACCTGAACTTTTCCAGCCAAAACCTGAGCGCCGAGCTGAAAGGGCAGCCGATGACCCTGCACGTAGCCAGCCGCCTAGACATGAAAACGCCCGCGGCTGAACGCGGCTACCACATCAAAGCACAAACCCATGCACAACTGGCCGACTGGCTGCCCGCATCGCCCTGGTTGGCACGCCTGCCCGGCATATTCCCCATCGATGCTGAGATACGCCTGAGTGCCGATCCACTCAGGCAGCCGGACATGACCCTGACACTCCACAGCGATTTGAGCGGCCTGGCGGTGAACTATCCCGCGCCACTGGACAAAGACGCAAGCACAGCGCGACCGACGCAGGCCGAATTACACTTCACCCAAGGCACACTGGATCAAGTACGCATCCAACAGGGCGAGCGGCTGAGTGCCGACCTGCGCCTCACGCCCAATGGCATACAGAGCGGCACGGTACATTTTGGTACACAACACTACGGTCAACGCAGCGAACTGGTTGCGGGTGAGCTACTTCTCTCCGGCAGCCTGGACAGATTGAATGTGCATGACTGGCTCGATCTGAGTAGCGCAGACCCAGCCGACAGCTCAGCAAGCACCAGCCTCCCCCCCACTCTGCGCTTGAGCCTGAAACTGGACCAACTTCACGCCCTGGGCAGCGATTGGGCAAATGTCGCTGTGGAGGGTCGCCATGACGCACGTGGCTGGAACATTGAGCTCGACGCGGCCAATCTCAGCGGGCAACTGCTCTACCCGGACAAACCCACAAACGACACCCCGGTCACAGCGCGTCTGAGTCGGCTGCTTTTTCCCGTCGTTGCCAAGCCTGATCGCGTGGCAAACACGACACCCTTTGAGCCCAGCCCGTTGGATCCCGCCACACTGCCGCCACTCAAGCTGAACATCGATGAGCTGAGCTATAGCGATCTGCGCCTACGCGCCATCGAGCTGCGCGCCACGCCCGCCCATGACGCAAACGGCAGCGCTTGGGTGGTCGAACCCCTGCGCGCACGCGGCGAGCATCTCGAACTCAAGGGACGCGCTGCCTGGCGGCGCAGCCCGCAAGGCCGTGCCAGCAGCGAGCTGGCGCTCGAACTTGCCAGCGACGATGTCGGTAAGGCGTTGAGCGGACTCGGTGCAAAACACGCACTGCGTCGCGGCAGATTGGAAAACTCGCGCCTATCTGCCAGTTGGCCCGGCGGTTTGCACCAATTCGCTTGGCGTGGCGCGCATGGGCGGGGCGAGATTCACCTGCTCGACGGCGAAATCGACAAGGTCGAACTGGGCGCCGGGCGCGTCCTCGGCCTGATTAGCCTCACCGAACTGCCACGCCGTCTGATGCTCGATTTTGGCGATGTGTTCGGCAGTGGACTGGCGTTTGAACGCATCGACAGTGAAATGACGCTCAATGACGGCCGGCTTTTTGCCGATCGCTTCGAGATGAAAAGCCCAGCACTCAAGCTCAGCATCCAGGGCTACGGTGATCTCATCAATGACAGCCTGCATTATCAAATGACCGCGACCCCCTCGTTGGGCAATGTCTTACCGATTGTCGGCACGGTGGCCGGCGGCCCGATCATCGGCGGTGCCACCTTCGTGGCGCAAAAACTGTTCGAATTGGCAGGCGGCCGCTTCATGACGCTGGATTACCGCATCCGCGGCACGTGGGACAACCCCATCATTGAACGCGGCAAGGCCACGCCACCTCAGGAGGCAACACCATGAAAGCTGCCGTCATTCAACTCAACTCCGGCAAGGATGTTGCCGCCAACCTAGCCGAAGTTGAACGCCACCTGCACAGCGCCGCAGCACAAGGCGCGGTGCTGGCCGTCTTGCCGGAAAACTTCGCCTGCATGAGTGCCGACATCGGCCCACTGCGCGCCCTCGCCCATGACCTTGCTCAAGGCACCCTCCAGCAAACCCTTGCCGCCATGGCACAACGCCACGGCCTGTGGCTGGTGGCCGGCACCTTGCCACTGCTTGCCACCGACGGTCGGCTGAGTAACAGCACCCTGGTGTTCGATGCCCAAGGGCAGCTTGTGGCGCGCTACGACAAAATCCACCTGTTCGATGTCAAACTGCCCGATGGCGAACAGCACGCCGAATCCACGCTGTTTGCGCCGGGCGAGCGGGTCGTGGTCATCAACAGCCCGATCGGCCGTCTCGGGCTGGCCATTTGCTACGACCTTCGCTTTCCTGAACTCTTTCGGCAGATGGTCAGCCAGGGCGCGGAGGTGTTCGTCCTACCGGCAGCCTTCACTCAGACCACCGGCGCTGCGCATTGGCATTTGCTGCTTGCCGCGCGCGCCATCGAAAATCAATGCCATATCCTCGCCGCGGCGCAGCAAGGCCAGCACTTTCCCGGGCGAGAGACCTACGGCCACAGCCTGATCCTCGATGCGTGGGGGCGGACGCTCGCTGAGCAGCCGATGGGCAGCGGCGTGATCGTCGCCGAGATAGATCTTGACGCGCAAAACGCTCTGCGCCAGCGTTTTCCCGTGTTGCATCATCGTCGATTGGGCTGCTGATGCCCGATCGGTGGCGATGCTGATGTGCCACATCCTGCTAGAATCCGCCCATGCTGAGCACATTCAATCTTCTCTTGCTACTCGCCCTCGCCGGCGCAGCCGTGTTTGCCTGGAATAACTGGCGCGCGCGCGAGCAGGCCGAACGCATGGCACGCGAAACCTGTAAGCGCATGGGGTTACAATTTCTCGACGACACGGTGAGTCTGAAGAGCTGGCGACCGGTGCGTGAGGCTGATCCACTCAGCGGTTTGAAAGTGTGGGCGCTGCGCCGGGTGTTTCAGTTCGAATTCAGCCGCCAAGGCGCGGATCGCTGGCCGGCGGAAATGACCACCCTCAATGGCCGCCTCCTGGGGGTGGAGTTCAACCTGGTCAACGCCACACCGCCCGAGATGCCCGTGGTGCGCCCGCGTGACGCGAGCGAAACATACTCCTCGACTACCCCCGGCAAGATCATTCCATTCAAACGCCCGCCCAAGGAGTAAGCTCCATGCACCCCATGTTACGCACCCTCGTGTTCGCACTGCTCGGTTTAAGCCTCATCGCCTGCTCCGGCGCCCCCAGCAGCAGCGAGATGGAAAAACTCGTGGCGCATGAGCTCAAGGCGAATACACCGCAAGCGGTGTTCCGCATCGAAAACTTCAAGAAAACCGACGGCATGCTGCAAGACGCACAACACTACACCGCTGAAGTGAGCTATGAACTGGTGTTCACGACCAGCCTGCAGGATCTCGCAACTCAGGCACAGCAAACACCGGGTGGTGCGCTGGACAAGCTCGGCGCGGGCATGAACCTCGTCACCCTTGGCTTGCTCTACGGTGATTTCAAGGCCGGCGACCGTCTGCCACGCCAGCAAACCCTGCACTTGGTGAAAATGGAACAGGGCTGGCGACTGAGCAAAGAGTGACCGATCAGGCCGCGTCAGCGAAAGCTGTGTTCCTCTGTCGGAAACGCGCCTGAGCGTACTGCGTCGATGAAGGCACGAATCGCCGCTTGGGGCGCGCCGTGGGTTTGACTGAAATCTTGTGCAAAGCGCGGCGGCTGTGCGCTCAACCCAAGCACATCGGTGCTGACCAAGACCTGACCATCACAAAGCAATCCCGCGCCAATCCCAATCACCGGAATCGGTAGCTCACGCGTGATCCGCGCCGCCAAGTCCTGCGGCACACACTCCAGAATCAACAGATCCGCGCCAGCAGCAGATAATGCTTGCGCGTCGGCCAGCATGCGCTCGGCGGCCTCTGCCTCGCGTCCCTGCACGCGGTAACCGCCCAGCTTGTGCACCGACTGCGGCGTCAATCCGAGGTGGGCGCAGACCGGAATGCCCTGACGGCTCAAGGCCTGCACCACACTGACCTGCGCCGCGCCGCCTTCCAGCTTGACCATCTCAGCGCCGCCTTCTTTCATCAACCGCGCCGCACTGTGCAGCGCTTGATCGATGCTGGCGTAACTCATGAAGGGCAGATCGCTGAGCAACAGCGGGCGACGTGCCTCACTTTGCGCCAAACCGCGTGCCACACAACCGGTGTGGTAGATCATCTCCTCCAACGTCACCGGCAGGGTGGTGTCGTGCCCCTGCACGACCATGCCCAGCGAGTCGCCGACCAGCACCACATCCACCCCGGCATCGGCCATGACCCGCGCCAGCGAGGCATCGTAAGCGGTAAGAGAGGTGATGCGTTCGCCCTGCTGCTTCATTGCGTTGAGGCGAGGCACGGTCACTGATCGTTGCGCAGAGCTCATGACACGCCCTCATCAAGTGGAAAACAAACATCAGCCGCCCGCGCGGCAAGCAGGTCACGCAGCGTGCCCTGCCCCGGAATGACAAACCCTTCAAGGACAAGCTCAGCCAGCGGGCGCAGCACGAATGCGCGCTCTGCAATCCCCGGATGCGGCAAGTCCAACCCATCCACGCGGTGCTGGCAATCTTCGTACAGCAAGATGTCCAGATCAATGATGCGCTCGCCCCAAGCGCGGGTGCGCACTCGCCCCATCTTTTGCTCGATGCCCTGCAATGCCGCCAGCAGTTCATGTGGCGCAAGCTTAGTGCGCAACGCCACCACCGCATTGATGTAGTCCGGCTGATCAACCGGCCCAAGCGGCGGGCTGGAGTAGAGACGCGACTGCGCCAACAATTCGCTATGCGGCAGTTCGGCAATCATGCGCATGGCGCGCCGCACCTGCACCACAGGATCATTGAGATTGCTGCCCAGACCGATGTAGGTCAACGCCACGGTCAGACCACGGGCGAAGATTCGCCCTCGATGCTCTGCGTATGAATCGCCGCCTGCGCGGTATCCGTGGGCATGGGCGACTCGGCCACGTGATCCGTTTCCGCCGATGAAACAGCAACCATATCGGTCGCAACGTCTACGGGCACATGTCCTTCGTGGGGATTTTCATCCTCCGATGGCGCAGACGGAAGGTCACTGACTGGCGCAGCAGGGTACGCCTCAAGCGCTTCGTCCCGCGCAGCAACCTCAGGCTCGCTCGTCTCGGCCACATCCTCATCGTATGCGAGGGAATCGTCTACTGCCGCGTCCTCGGTCATCACCTCACCGCCAGCGTGTTCCACCCCCCCGCCCAATGCTTCAACCGCGCCCTTACGACGCCGCGACGAACGGCGGCGATTGCCACGCCCCTTGTCACCACCGCCCACGCCCGGGGCATCATCCGCACCGGATTCGACAAACGCTGTCCACCAGGCAGCATCCTCCACCGCCTGCGGCTCACCCACCTGGGCACGCAACAACAGGAAATCATACGCCGCGCGGAAGCGCGGATGGCCATGCAGGCTGGCCACACCTCGCCCCTGATGCACGACAAAACGCGCCTGCATCTCCCATACTTCACGCACCAGCAGTTGCAAATGACGCGGGATGGCTACGTGCGGTTGCATCAGGTGCAGCACCTCATCGCCGGCCTGCTGCAACAGCATGGCTTCCGGCTGCCCGGCGTGGGCATGCGCCTGAGCGTGCATCACCACCACCGGCCAGAGCAGGGCAGCAAACAGGAAGGCGCTGGAAAGCGGCAGCCCTTCAGCCACGCGCTTGTCGGTATTGCTTAGCGCCGCATAGAGAAAGGCCCATGCTGCGCCATCATCTTCGACGGCGGCCAAAGCCTGATGCAGCGGCGGCAAGAGCCAGCGCAACAGATCAAGGCGCACCAGCTCATTGAGCGATGCCGCGCCATGCCCGGTGTGGAACAGCTTGAGGCATTCATCAAATAGACGCGCCGGCGGAATGCCTGCGAGCAGAGAAGAGAGCGCAGCAATCGGCTGCTCGGTGCTTTCATGCAGCTTGAAGCCCAGTTTGGCGGCAAAACGCGCCGCACGCAGCATACGCACCGGGTCTTCACGGTAGCGCGTTTCCGGATCGCCCAAGAGGCGCAGCACACCATCACGCAAGTCCTGCATGCCGCCCACATGGTCGAGCACGGAAAAATCAGCGATGTCGTAGTACAACGCATTCACCGTGAAATCGCGGCGCTGCACATCGTCTTCGATCGTGCCGTAGACGTTATCGCGCAGCAGACGACCGCTGTCATCGGCCTGACGACCCGGCACATCGTCCCCCGCTGCGCGGAACGTGGCGACTTCGACCACATCGCGGCCGAACAACACATGCGCCAGGCGGAAACGGCGACCAATCAGGCGGCAGTTGCGAAACAGCTTGCGCACCTGTTCGGGCGTGGCATCGGTCGCCACGTCAAAATCTTTGGGCGAACGGCCAAGCAGCACGTCACGCACCCCGCCCCCGACCAGCAAGGCACGATAACCGGCATCATGCAGCTTGTAGAGCACACTCAGCGCGTTTTTACTGATGTGCTTGCGGGACAAGGAATGCCCATCACGCGGGATGGCGAAAGGGGAAGGCACATAGCCCTCGGGCGGAACCCAACGTGCACGCTCCACGGCGGAAACTTCAGCTTCAGCTTCGGCTTCGGCTTCGGCAACAGGTTCGATCAACGCCGGCTCAATGACCAGAGACGAGACCGGCACATCGCCGACGGCTACAAACTCCGCGCAGGAGGCTTGTATTTCGGAGCTTGGATTGGATTGAGTCGCTTCGTCTAGCGGCTGGGTAGATATGTTGGCTGCCAACTCGCTGGCTTCATCAGATGGATTGTGGGTTGTAAAAACCATGGTTCGAATGTGTTAAAGGTGGACGCGCCGCAGAGGCTCTGCGGCATGAAACCATCGCCCGCATCAGCTGTGCGCGGTGCATCAGACCTGTGCGTGACCATGATCGTGAAGTTTGGCCCTAGGGCGGGGAACCGATATGAGGCTTAAGTCTCATCAAGCTCCAGCAGGTCGATCAGACCGTGCAAATCATTCAGCTGAGCAGCGGGTGGTGCAAGATGCAACGGCCACGTTTCCGCATGTCGATTGATCCAGACGGCGCGCACCCCGGCGCGCTGCGCCCCCAAAACGTCATGTTCGGGATGATCACCCACATGCAGCCAAGCAGCCGACTGCACGTCCATGTCTGCCAGCGCAACGTGAAACATGGCCGGGTCGGGTTTGGGTTTTCCCACCCGCGCCGCGTTCACTGAGGCGCTAAAGTACCGCGTTAAGCCGATTCGTTCAATGCAGGCGTTACCGTTGGACAACGCCACGAGGCGAAAACGGGTGGCAAGTCGCTGCAACACCGCCTCCACTTCAGGGTACAACGTGACACGATTGCGCTCAGCAAAGAACACGGCAAACGCTGCTTCGGCAAAATCGTCGTCATAACCTACCTGTGCGCCGAGGTGACGTAAAAAGGCGATGCGCATCGCGGAAAGATCATGCTTGAGTGCGGGACGGACGTGCATGAAGTCAAGACACACCGCGTGCAAGGACTCCGGCGTATGCCCGTCGGTAATGCGCGGATAGCGCGCTGACAGCCAATTAAACAGAGCGGCATTGGCGCGTTCGATCACCGGAGCAATCGGCCAGAGGGTGTCGTCCAGATCGAAGCTGATGACGCGCACCTCGCCAAACTCAGCCATGCGCCTCCTCCAACACACCCGCCGCTGCAATCAATGCCCGGGTGTAATCTTCACGCGGAGAACTCAGCAGCGCGAGCGTCTCGCCCTGCTCCACCACCTGCCCCTCACGCAGCACCAACACGCGATGCGCCATGGCGCGAATCACGCGCAAATCATGCGAAATCAGCACATAACTCAGCCCATGTTTGCGCTGCAAATCCTGCAACAGGGTGAGCACCTGCTTTTGCACCGAGACATCCAGCGCGCTGGTCGGCTCATCCAGCACGATCAGACTGGGGCGCAGCACCAACGCACGCGCAATCGCAATCCGTTGCCGCTGACCACCAGAAAACTCATGCGGATAGCGCCACAGCATGTCGGCCTGCAACCCTACCTCCTGCAGCGCGGCAATTACGCGTAGCTTACGCTCATCGGCACTGAGTGCCGGCTCATGCACCTGCAAGCCTTCACCGACGATGTCCATCACCGTCATGCGTGGCGAAAGCGCGGCGAAAGGATCTTGCAACACGATCTGTGCCATGCGCCGCGCCCCACGTAGTGCCGACCGGGAGAGCGCCTGCCAGTTTTCGCCGGCGATGCGCACCTCGCCCTCGCCCTCGGTCAGGCGCAGCAAAACATGCGCCAGTGTGGTTTTGCCCGAACCAGACTCACCTACCACGCCCAGGGTTTCCCCAGCGCGTAACGCGATATCCACGCCTTGCAACGTCACCACGCCCGGAGCGGAACTGAACCAGCCGCGCCGTTCAGCGGTGCGCACACAGCCGACCTGACGCGCCTCAAGCACCGTGGACGCCCCCTGCGGCAGCGCAGCCAGCGCACGCACCGGCGCACTGTCGAGCAAGAGGCGGGTGTAGGCATGCTCGGGGCGGGCGAAAACCGCCTCGACTCCACCGCGCTCCACCACCTCGCCCTGACGCATGACCACCACCTGCTCGGCAAAACGCCGCACCAGGGGCAAGTCGTGGGTAATCATCAGTACCGCCAACCCCATCTCGCGCTGCAGTTGCGCGAGCAGTTCAAGGATCTGAGCCTGCACGGTCACATCCAGCGCGGTGGTCGGCTCGTCGGCAATCAACAGGCGCGGACGACACGCCAGCGCCATGGCAATCATCACCCGCTGACGCTGCCCGCCGGAAAGCTGATGAGGAAAAGCATCCACACGCCGCTGAGGCTCACGGATGCCGGTGAGCTGCATCAGCTCGATGGCACGTTGGCGTGCCACGCCTTTGCTCATGCCTTCATGCAGGATCAGAGTCTCGGCAATCTGCCGACCGACGGGATGCAGCGGGTTGAGCGCGCTCATCGGCTCCTGAAAGATCATGCCGATCTCACGCCCACGCAAGGCACGCATCTTCGCCTCGGGCAGATCGAGCAGTGACAAGCCGTCGAACAACACCTCGCCGCGGTGAATGCGCGTCATCTGCGCATCCAGCAGGCGCAAAATGGCCAGAGCGGTCACGGACTTGCCCGAACCTGACTCCCCCACCAAGGCCACCCGCCCCCCGGGAGGCACATCGAAACTCACCCCGCGCAGCACATCGCGCTCCATCATGCCCTCGATGGCCGGCACCTGAAACCTAAGATGCAGGTTGCGAACGCTCAATAACGGCGAATTCATGCTCATGACATGGGCTCAGGGACAATCAGAGGCTCAGGCTGCAAGCGTACCGCAAAGCGCTGCTCGACGCTGTGCATGATGCGCTCGGCCAGTGCCCACAGCGCCGCGCCACTGGCCGAGCCATGATTCACAAGCACCAGGGCGTGCTTGGCATACACCCCGGCATCGCCCTCGCGATAACCTTTCCAGCCACATTGCTCGATCAACCACGCAGCAGAAAGTTTGACCTGCCCATCAGGCTGCGGCCACGCGGGCATCGCTGGCCACGTCGCACGCAACTGCGCGGCATGGTGTGCGTTGACCTGCGGATTGTGGAAAAAACTTCCCACACTGCCCGGCTGATTGGCTTCCAAGCCCGGCAATTTACTGCGCCGCACCTGAGCAATGGCATCCGACACGGCTTGCGGTGTTGGCGGAACCTGCCCCAAAGCCTCACGCAGCCCCGGATAATCCAGCTTGGGGACGAATATTTTGGGTAGCTTGAGCAACACGGTGGTGATCATCCAACGCCCGGGCTCATGCTTGAAACGACTATCGCGGTACGCGAAGCGACAATCCTCCGCGCTCATCACCCCAGCATCGCCCGAGCGCACATCCACGGCTTCCACCGCGTGACAAACCTCGGCAAACTCCACGCCGTAGGCGCCAATATTCTGCACCGGTGCCGCACCCACCGTGCCGGGAATGAGCGAGAGGTTTTCCAGTCCAGGCCAGCCCTGCGCCACTGTCCAGCGCACAAGCTCATGCCAGTTCTCGCCTGCGGCCACGGCAAGGTAGCGGTGGTGCTCATCCTCACCGATCAACTCAATGCCGCGCAGCGCAACATGCGCCACCACGCCGGGAAAATCATCGCGCAACAGGATATTGCTGCCGCCGCCGAGGATCAGCCGTGGCAGCGCATTAAAGCGCGGCTCAGCAAGCAACCTCTGCACATCATCCGCAGATTGCAGGGTGACGAAATAGCGCGCCTTGGCCGCCACGCGAAAGGTGTTGTACTTGAGCAGCGAGGCGTTTTCTTCGATGTGCATGATGGTTTGCGATGCTTGAAACAAAGTTCCTTAATCCCCCTCACCACATGTGGGGGCAGTCAGGGAATCCCCCTTGGAGTCGCCCTTTCTTTCGCCTCTCTCTTTGGGCAAGCAAAGAAAGAGGCTCGCCCACCGCAACACGCGCTGTTGCGAAGCTCAAACCCTAGATGTGGGCGACACCATACCTTCAACGGTGATTGAGGGGTATTGCAACCTACGTTGGAAGCGCTAGCGCTGGTTCTTACTCCGGCCGCATGTGCGGGAACAACAGCACGTCGCGGATCGACGGGGAGTCGGTCAGGAGCATGACCAGCCGGTCGATACCAATGCCCTCACCCGCCGTTGGCGGCAGGCCGTGCTCCAAAGCACGTATGTAATCGGCATCGAAGTGCATCGCCTCATCGTCACCGGCATCCTTTTCCGCCACTTGCTGCATGAAACGCTCGGCCTGATCTTCAGCATCATTGAGCTCGGAGAAGCCATTGGCAATCTCACGACCACCAACAAAAAACTCGAAACGATCGGTGACAAACGGGTTGGCATCGTTGCGACGAGCCAGCGGCGAGACCTCAGCGGGGTATTCGGTGATGAAGGTCGGATTCTTCAATTGATGCTCGGCAGTCTTCTCGAAGATCTCGATCTGCACCTTGCCCAGGCCGTAGCTGTCTTTGAGCGGAATACCCAGCTTGCTTGCCAAGGCACGACAACGGCTCTCATCATCCAGATCAGCCATGGTCACGTCCTGATTGAAATGCAGGATCGCCTCCTTGACCGTCATGCGTGCGAACTTGCCGCCAAAATCATACACCTCGCCCTGGTAGGGCACTTCGGTTTGTCCCAATACATGCAGCGCAAGCCCGCGCAACAGCGCCTCGGTCAAATCCATCAAGTCGTTGTAGTCGGCATACGCCTGATAAAACTCGATCATGGTGAACTCGGGGTTGTGCCGGGTGGACAGCCCCTCATTACGGAAATTGCGGTTAATTTCGTACACGCGTTCGAAACCACCGACCACCAGACGCTTGAGGTAAAGCTCCGGCGCGATACGTAGGAACAGCTCCATGTCGAGCGTGTTATGGAAGGTGGTGAAGGGCTTGGCCGATGCCCCGCCGGGGATGACGTGCATCATCGGCGTCTCAACCTCAAGGAAGCCGCGCGCGTCCAAAAAGTCACGAATAAACTTGAGGATTTTGGTGCGCGTGCGGAAGGTATCGCGCACCGGCTCGTTCATGATCAAATCGACGTAACGCTGGCGGTAACGCTGCTCGGTGTCGGTCAGACCGTGGAACTTGTCCGGCAACGGGCGCAAGCTTTTGGTCAGCATACGCGCCGCATCGGCATGAATCGACAGCTCGCCCTTGTTGGTTTTGAACAACCGACCCTCGATGCCCACGATGTCGCCAATGTCCCAGGTTTTGAATTCTTCGTAATCCTCGCCCAAATCTTCTTGGGTGAGGTAACACTGAATCCGCCCAGACATGTCCAGCAGTGAGATGAAGCTGGCCTTGCCCATGATGCGCTTGGCCATGATGCGCCCGGCCACGGTGGCGCGCACCACTGGGTTGGACTCAAACCAAGTTTTTTCCTTCTCGCCATACTCTGCGTGCAGCTCGCCAGCGACCACATTGCGGCGGAAATCATTGGGAAAAGCCACGCCTTTTTCCCGTAAACGCGCCAGCTTGGCGCGGCGCTCGGCGATCAGGTGGTTTTCATCAATGGCGTGGTTTTCGAGTTCAGACATGGTGACTTAAATTCCAGTAAAAAGAAGATCAATTGCGACAAGCAACGCCTCGCGGTGTTGCCCCAGCTCACCCACCGGTTCATGCAGAATACGCGGCGAGATCGCGGCAAGTTGGGGGATGAGAACGCGGTAGGGCGCGTGGTTAAAGTAAATCTCAGGAAAAAGCCGGGTGGATGCACCCTGCATGGTGTTCGATGGTGTCAGTGGCGCCACGACCGCTGACTCGACCACACGCGCAAGTTCCGACTGCAGGCAGACGAGGTAGGGATGCGCCGACCGTGCGGACTCGGGGTGGCGATAAACTGCCCATTGCACGGGCATCAAAACAACCTCAATCCATCACTGAACAAGCCAAATTTCTCGATATGCTCGTTATAAATGCGCATGGATTCCTGCAACTCCTCACGCAACGCCCGCTCCCGCTCGGCACGCAGAATCTCCGCCAAACGCTCCTCAGCCACGCGCGACACGTTGATTTTGAGTGCCTTGGCCTGACGCAGCAGATCACGATTTATAGAAAGATTGACCGCCTGCTTGCCGGCATGCTCGTCGTAAAGGGCATGTTGCATGCGCGAATCTCCGTGTGCATTTTCCATGCGCATTAGGATAGCACCCTCAACCGCGCAAGCCCCAGCCCTTGTGCAATATCAGGATGCAGGCAGCAAAAAGTGCCATAAACAAGCCCAAGAGCAAGGCTAGCGCCAGTCCGAGCGGCACGTCTGACACGCCAATCATTGCGCCGCGAAATGCGGAGATCATGTACCAAAGCGGATTGAACAACGCCACATCGCGCCAAAACGCGGGCAGCAGACTAAGGCTAAAAAACACGCCACCAAGGTAGGTCAATGGCGTGAGCACAAAGGTGGGAATAATTGAGATGTCGTCAAAGGTCTTGGCAAACACTGCATTAATGAGCCCAGCCAACGAAAACACCGCCGAGGTCAACAGCACCACCACAAGCGCTATAAAAGGCTTTTCAACCTGCAAACCCACAAAAAACGTGGCCACCAGCGCTACGGCAAGCCCGACCGCAAGACCACGCGCCATGCCGCCAGCCATAAAGCCCAGGATCAGGCTGACATGACTCATCGGCGAGACCATCATCTCCTCAATGTGTCGATTGAGTTTGGCACTGAAAAACGACGACACCACGTTGGCATAGCTGTTACTGATCACCGCCATCAATACCAGCCCCGGGGCGATGAAGTGCATGTAACTCACCCCATCCAACTCACCGATGCGCGCGCCGATCAAACCGCCAAAAATGATGAAATACAGTAAGGTGGTGACCATGGGCGGGATGATGGTCTGCGGCCAGATGCGTACAAAGCGCAGCACCTCGCGCTCCAGGAGGGTTGCTAGCGCACGTAATTGTTGTACCCCGTTCATGCGCCACCCCGCTGCGTCAGTTTGACGAACAACGCCTCCAGACGATTACTCTTGTTGCGCATGCTCATCACTCGCACCCCGGCCTGATGCAACGCGGCAAACACCTGATCCAGCGGCTGACCGCGTTGCACCTCCATCTCCAGCACACCGGGATTGACCAAATGCAGACGCACACCTGGAATCAATGGTGCATGGCTCAAAGGCTCCACCAGGTCGAGCACGAAACTCTCCTCCTGCAACTGTTCCAGCAAATCGCGCAGGGGCGCGTGACTGATGATGCGCCCTGCGTGAATGATCGCCACATGCCGGCAAAGCGCCTCGGCCTCCTCTAGATAATGCGTGGTGAGCAGAATCGTCACACCCTCCTTGGCATTGAGCGCGGTGAGAAAGTCCCACATGCCGCGCCGCAGCTCCACATCCACCCCGGCGGTGGGCTCATCCAGAATCAGCAAGCGCGGGCGATGCGCCAGTGCGCGGGCAATCATCAAGCGCCGCTTCATGCCTCCGGAAAGCTCGCGCGCTTTGGCCTTGGCCTTATCCGCCAAGCCCAACTGCTCAAGCAGCCACGCAGTGCGCTTCATCGCATCGGCTCGGCTCACGCCATAAAACCCGGCCTGATGACGCACGATCTCTTCCACCGGTTCGAAACCGTTGAAGTTGAATTCCTGCGGCACCAGGCCAATCAGGCTTTTCACCATGCTGCGCTCACGCGACAGATCATGACCGAACACCCTCACCTCGCCCGCCGTGGGCGTGACCAAGGAGGCAAGAATGCCAATGGTGGTGGTCTTGCCCGCACCGTTTTGCCCAAGCAGGGCGAAGAAATCGCCCTCGGCAATCGACAGATCAATGCCACGCAGCGCCTGCACGCCGCCACGATAGGTTTTGCTCAAACCGCGTAATTCCACAGCGTTCATTCAAGCCTCGCTTTTCGGAAACGCCGGCAAATGCCAACCATACACAATCCCCAGGCCACGCAGCAGCAGCGCGCTGAAAAACCCGGCCAGCAGGGTCAACAACGCCGGTGCCGCCAGTTCATGCAGCACCACAAACACGGTCGCACCAGCCACAGCGGCGGTGGCGTAAATCTCGCGGTGCAGAATCATCGGCGGCTCATCGCACAGCAAATCGCGAATCAAACCGCCAAAACTCGCGGTCATCATGCCCATCACCACCGCAATCAATGGCGAAGTCCCCACCGCCAACGCTGCCTGCGCGCCAATCAGGCTGAAGGCAGCAAGCCCCACCGCATCCGCCCAGTTCAATGCAGCGGAGGCCGTGCGTGAAGTAAACGCGCGGGCAAAGAAAAACACCGCCCAGGAAGCGAGCACGGTCATGAGCACATACTCCCAGTCGGTCAGCCAATACACCGGCTTGTTGAGCAAAAGATCACGCAAGGTGCCGCCGCCAATGCCCGTCACCGTACCAATCAGCGCAAAGCCGACCAGATCCATGCCCTTGCGCGCCGCGGTCAAACCGCCGCTGATGGCAAAAACCACCACACCGAAGTAGTCTAATACCCTTAATAATTCGTCCATTATTGCCGACCGCCTTCACCAAGCCTCTCATTCTACGGGCAACGCATGAATCAAGA
>CAYOCG010000031.1:0-14965 GCA_964402435.1 uncultured Halothiobacillus sp.
ATTCAGCGCCTTCGGCCACCAGGCCATGTTCGACTGGCCGGCCTCGGTCAGACTGCCGTGCATCACCGGGCACTTGCCGCTGGATACTGAAGAATCGTGTGCAACCGGGCACTTGCCGGCTGGAGTGGGTGCGTTGCTCATGGCTCTCTCCTCAATGGTAGGGCGGATTCATCCCGCCACCTGATACTAGGAGGCTGCCAGTGGGTTTGAACAATGAATTGTTCCAATTAGCTTGATATGCGCCGGCTATCACAGCCGGGTACCTCGAAACACCTACTGCGCGAGCGGATTGCTGCGGGGCTTCTTGCACTCCACCCGCTCGTGACGGTTTTTCGAGGTGCCCAGCCATGTCATGCGCACTTCGTCAAAGCGGGCTAAATTCTCTATGACCAGCACATTTGCTGGCACACACCATAGGAGACACGACATGAAAACAGCTCTCATCCTCGGCGCTGCCCTGCTCGGTAGCATCCTTCTGCTGCCAGCGCATGCCGACGAAGCGCAAGAACAAGCCATCAAATACCGTCAGGCGGTGTTCAAAGTGGTCAACTGGAACTTCAAACCCATGGGCGCCATGATCAAAGGCGAAAAACCCTTCAACGCCGCCGAGTTTCAGCGCATGGCCGATAACGTTGCTTACATGAGCAAATTGGCGCAAGAAGGCTTCATTCCGGGCAGCGATGCCTTAGCCGGTGAAACCCGCGCCAAGGACGATATCTGGAAAAAGCCGGACGATTTCAAAGCGAAAATGGCCGACTTTGAAAAAGCCAGCGCCGAACTGGCCAAGGTGGCCAAGGGTGGCGATCTCAACGCCATCAAGCCCGTGTTCGCCAAAACCGCCGACACCTGCAAGGCGTGCCATAAAGCCTATCGCAACGACTAAGGCTTAAACCACGTTCACCAACCCCACCACCGCCACGCCCACGCCGGCTGCGAGCACAAAACGCAGCCACGGCGTGGGCGTATTCTCTTCGCCTTCCACCGTCTGACCCGGCGCGGCGCACGCCTTGCCCACAATCATCGCGCGCACCAGGTTTTGCCCGGCCTTGAGCTTGTACAGCACAATCACCGCCACATGCAGGCCGATCAGAATCAGCAGCAGATCAAAATTCAACTTATGGATGCTGGTGAGCAACTCGCGTGTGCTGGATGACACCAGATGTGCCAGCGGCCCTTGCGTCAGCACATCATCATCGGCGAACAAGCCAGTGACCGCCTGAATCAGGATGAAGGCCAGCAAACCGAGCACTGACAGCGCACCCATCGGGTTATGCCCAAGATGCAGCACCTTCATCTGCCGCGGCAGATCACGCGCATAGGCCAGCACCACCGACGGCGCACGCACAAAGCTGGCAAAGCGCGCCGTGCGCGTGCCGATAAAACCCCACACCAGACGAAACACCACCAAACCCAGCGCAGTTTGCCCTGCAAAGACATGCAGTGTCATCGCATCCAACTCTACGCTCGCCCATGCAGTGATAATGGTGGCCAAAAGCAACCAGTGAAACAGTCGCACCGGCAAATCCCACAGGGTGTAGCAGCGTTGATTCATCATGGATCGAACTCCTCACGAGCGTGGCAAGAGCGTAGCAAGGACACAAGGCTTTTACAGCACCACACGAAACACCTTTTCCTCAAGCGGCAGCCCTTTGAACGCGCTGTGCTCCACATGCAGCAGCTCCAGCGCGCTGGCCTGGGCATACAGACGCTCCACCTCCGCCTGCGGCACAGAGAAGGGCGGGCCGCTGTCGGTGGCGTATTCCAGCGTGATCAATAGCATCGGCGTGCTTTGCGGCAAGATGGCGCTGAGGTGGGCGGCGTAGTCCGCGCGCATCTGCGGCGGCAGCGCCACCAGCGCGGCGCGGTCGTACACCGCCTTCACATGCTGCACATCCTCGGACGTCAGCTTAAAAAAATCACCGCAAAACAGACGCATGCCGGGCAGGGCATGGCCGGCAAAACGCTCATGCTGCAAAGGCTGGCAGGACAGGGCGTTTTCCCGCACAAAGGCGTCCAACGCCTGTGGGCTGAGTTCTACGCCCAACACCGCATGCCCCTGCGCGCGCAGCCAGAGCATGTCCACACTCTTGCCGCACAGCGGCACCAAAACTTCACCGCCCGGCGCGGCGTTGAGCGTCGGCCAGAAGCGAGTGAGCAGCGGATTCACCTCGGCAAGATGAAAACCGATTTGTTGCAGCGCCCAGCGCTCGTGCCAGTAGTCGTGGTGCATGGAAATTCAGCTTGGTTTGCGTGATTTGGTCGCCAAGCGTAACCGCTCGATGGGTGATGAACAAACATGGCAACAGGCGGTGATTTCGCCCGCCTTGCGGGTTGGAGCATGGTTGTGGGTGTCACGCATCAGCGTGAAGCCGATTTTAGGCGCGCAAAACAATCTATCGAAAAATTCGATCAATTCATGCCCAAAATGGGCATTTAGACACTAAAAATTCGATAGATTCGGGCACCTTGAAGCCGAGCAGGGCGTCTTGAACGATGCTTTGACGGGCTTGCAAAGGTCGTTTTAAGAGCGCAATCAACCGCGCCAGCCGTGGGCGGTGCGTTGCGCAAGGCCGAGGTCTTGCATGACGTCGAGCACGATGAGCATGGCCTGGTTATGCACGCGCAGCACGGCGATGTACCAGCTGCTGCTATCGGACTATGTTCGGCATTGAGTTCAAAAAACAGCTGCGCTGCATTTTTCCGCCCGCATCGGCTATGTCCAAGTGGCGCTCAAAGGCGTTTGTGTTGTCTTGGTCGTCGTTGCAGGCTTGATAGGGAAAAGCAAGGTCGAGCAGATCAGACTAATCCAGTAGCTAGAAACCGCTTAAGGAAGAGGCCTAACAGAGCGCAATGGCAGACGGTTCCATAGTGGTTTGCGCGATAGGTGTCAATGCGCGGCCTGTTGCAACATTTCTTCCGCCAAGGTGCGCGTTTGCGCGCTGATGTTGACGCCGCCGATCATGCGTGCCAGTTCGTCGATGCGCTCGGCGGCATTCAGCGGGCGGATGAGGGTGCGGGTGCTGTGGGCGTCTTGTTGCTTTTGTACGTTGAAGTGGTGTTGGCCTTGCGCGGCGACTTGCGGCAGGTGGGTGACGCAGAGTACTTGGCGGCTTTGGCCAAGCTGGGCGAGCAGGCGGCCGACGATTTCCGCCACGCTGCCGCCGATGCCGGTGTCCACTTCGTCAAAAATGAGGGTTTCGATGTCACCTTGCGCGGCGGTCTGCACGCGCAGGGCGAGGCTGATGCGCGAGAGTTCGCCGCCGGAGGCAACTTTGCCTAAGGGTTGCAGCGGTTGACCCGGGTTGGTGGTGACCAGCATGTCGATGCGATCCAGGCCGTGGGGGCTGAAGGTTTCTTCGCTTGCAAGCTGGATGGCAAAGTGCGCGTGCGGCATGCCCAGGCCGCGAATGGCGGTGGTGACGGCGTCGCTCAGGGTTTGCGCGGCGCGCTGACGTGAGGCGTGCAGTGCGTCGGCGGCCTGACGGTAGGCGTGTTCGTGTTTGGCCAGCTGGGCGGTGAGTTCGTCGAGCGAGGCGGCGCCTTGGGCGAGCGTGGCGTATTCCTCGGCCAGTGCTTGTTGGTGGGCGTAGAGTTGTTCGGGGCGGATGCGGTGTTTGCGCGCGAGGTCGTGCAGGCTGGAGAGGCGGGCTTCGAGGCTTTGCAGGCGAGCGGGGTCGAGTTCCAGATCGCTGACGTAGCCTTGCAGGCTGGCGATGGCTTCGGCGAGGTTGATTTCTGCCTGTTGCAGCAGTTCGCTGATGTTGCTGAGTGCGGCGTCGTCGGCCTGAGCCGCTTCGAATTGGTGGGCAAGCTGGGCGACTTGGCGGTGCAGGCTTTTCTGGCTGTCACTGCCTTCGTCGAGGAGCGCGAGCGCGCCATGGGTGAGTTGCAGCAGTTTGCCAGCCTGCGCCAGACGGCGGTGTTCGGCTTCGAGCTTGGGCCATTCGTCGGCGGCAAGTTTGAGGGCGTGCAGCTCGTGCAGTTGGTGTTCGAGCAGTTCCAGACGTTGGCTGCGTTGCGCTTGGTGGTCGTGCAGCTCGCTCAGGCGTTGTTGCGTGCTGCGCCATGCGTCGTAGGCGTTTTTTACTTGAGCGAGCAGGGCGGGGTGGTTGGCGTAGGCATCGAGCAGCTCGCGCTGCGCGGCGGGGCGCAGCAGTTGTTGGTGTTCGTGCTGGCCGTGGATGTCCACCAGCAGGCTGCCGAGTTCGCGCAGGGTGCTGAGGTTGACACTGCGGCCGTTGACCCAGGCACGGCTGGCGCCTTCGCGCGCGATGACGCGGCGCAGCAGGCATTCGCCGGATTCGTCTTCAAGACCCAGCTCGTGCAGTTTGGCCTGCACGCTGGGGGTGGCGCTGAACAGGGCTTCGAGTTCGGCGCGTTCGGCATCGTTGCGGATGACTTCGCTTCCGGCGCGTTCGCCCAAGAGCAGGCCGAGCGCGTCGATGAGGATGGATTTGCCCGCGCCGGTTTCGCCGGTCATGACGCTGAGGCGGTCGGCAAAGTCGATGGCAATGTGGTCGATGATGGCGAAATTGCGAATGTGGATGTGGCGTAGCATGGCAGTGAAGTTCTACGGATGTCCGCCCCAGTGCAGTTTGGCGCGCAGGATGTGGAAGTAGTCGTAATCAGCGGGATGGATGAGGTGGGCGCTGCGCGGGGAGCGGGCGATGCGCAGAGTGTCGTGTGGCTCGAAGTCGATCTGGCATTGGCCGTCGAAGCTCACCAAGCTGTTGGCTCGGCTGTGGCGCGTGGCGCGGATTTCGATGACGCTGTGCGCAGGCACGACGATGGGGCGGTTGCTCAAGGTGTGCGGGCAGATGGGTGCGAGCAGGATGGCGTCCAGCTCGGGGGTGAGGATCGGCCCACCGGCGGAGAGGGCATAGGCGGTGGAGCCGCTGGGCGTGCTGATGACCATGCCGTCGGATCGTTGGGTGAGCAGGTAGCGGCCGTCGATGTGGGTTTCAAATTCGATCATGCGCACGGTGTCGCGCACTTTGTAGACCAGGTCGTTGAATACGTCGCTGCTGTGGATGACTTCATTGTGACGCACGATTTCGCCACGCAGCAGGCTGCGACGGTCACGGATGTATTCGCCGCGGAAGATGCGATCCATGCGGCTGGTCATTTCGTCCGGGGAGATGTCCACCAGAAAGCCGAGGCGTCCCAGATTGACGCCGAGGATGGGGGTGTCGAACGCGGCCAGGCTGTGTACGGCGTGAATCAGCGTGCCATCGCCGCCAATGGCGATCACTAGATCGCTGCGCTGCCCCAGTTCGTCGCGCGTATGGCGCGGATAGCCGCGCAAGGCGGGATGATCGGGCAGGGTGGCCTGGTCGAGCAGCACCTCACGCCCCAGCGTGCGCAAACAGTTCAGCAGGCGTTGCAGGGTTTCCAGCAGACGGTCGTCCGCCAGTTTGGCAAGCAGGCCGATGGTTTGAAACGATGAAGGCATGAGCAGGCCGTGTGGAATAACTGCGCATTACGATAACAAAGCAACGTGGGGGAGGGTACTTGACTGTTGCATTTGCAGCGTGCGTCGTTCATGCCTGTGTGGTTCGAAAAACCATCTGAGGGTTTCTTCAAAGCGTAAGGTGATAATGCGGAAGATGCGGGCTATTACTTTTGGGTTTCCCCGCGTACTCCATAAGGCGCATAATCACAAATAAGGAAGCATCAATTCGGCGACCCGAAATAGGGAGGTGGTCGTATGAGCAGGTGGGTGCGGTATGTGGCGCAGTTGCTGTTACTGCTGTTGCCTGTTTCTGTCTTTGCAGCGCAGGTCGAGGTAAAGCAGACTTTGCGTCTTGGGGTTTATGACTACCTCGGCGGCGGCGCGACCCAGGCTCAGTTCGCTCCCGTCGTTGAATACCTCAACCAGCACCTTGAGCGCGAACGTATCGAACTTGAGGTGATGTACGAGAAGGAGCTGGCTGAGCGGGTAGAGGCGGGAACGGTGGATTTTGTGATCACCAACCCGACACAATACTTATCCCTGCGTAGCAGCAACCGCTTGATGGGTGTGCTTGCTTCGATGATCGAAAGTCACGAGGGGCGTGCGGCTCCCTGCATCGCGGGCGTGGTTTTCGTGCGTCAGGATCGCAGCGATATTCAGCGCGTTGAAGAAGTCGCCAACAAGGTGGTAGCCACACCAAGAGTGGCCAATTTTGGTGCTTTCCGCGTACAGCACTACGAGCTTCAGCAGCGCGGTGTGTCCTTGGACACACGACGTGTGTTGCAGGTGGGCACCCCGCTCGCTGTGGTCGAGGCGGTGCTTTCAGGCAAAGCGGATGTGGGTTTCGTGCGCGCCGGTGCTTTGGAAAATATGCAAGCTAACGGTCAGCTTGATCGCTCGAAATTTCGAGTACTGGAAGGAAAAAATCACCCGCGCTGTTTGTACGAACACACCACGCCGACCTACCCGGGCTGGCCCGTGCTTGCGCTGGATCATGTCGATTCACGTGCAGTAGCGCATGTGGCGGCGGCGCTATATGCCTTGGAAGAATCCGATTGGGCGGCCGTCGAATCCGGAATTTATGGATTTTCTGTGCCGCGTGATTACTCTCGCGTTGAGGAACTCAGTCGTGCATTGCGTCTGCCACCCTATGATGTCGTGCCGCAGTTCACCGTTATTGATGTGTTGTCGCGCTGGCGCTACGAGGCAGTAGGTGTACTCATTGCCCTGATCTTGGTCTTGGCTTTGATCTCCCTTCTGCTGCGCGCGTGGCGACATGAGGCGCAAGCGCATCGCTTTGTGCATGACATGCTCATGGCGATGGGGCAGGGAGTGTATCAGGTCGATGCACAAGGCATTTGCCGTTTTATCAACCCTGCTGCGTTGGTTTTGTTGGGGGTGAAAGAAGGTGATGTGCTCGGCAAGTCACCGCACGTGTTGTTCCACCACCATTATTCTGATGGGCAGGTTTATCCCCCTGAGCATTGTCCGACGTGGAAAACCCTGCACGATGGAAAATTGCGACGTGAGCAGGTGTGGTTTATAAGACCCAATGGCAGCGGTTTTGATGCGGATATGCTTGCTGCGCCGATTTGGCGTGGTTCGAACATCTCGGGTGCGGTGGTTATTTTTGATGACATCAGCGAACGCCTGCGGATTGAAGCGCAATTGAAAGAAATGGCGAGCACCGACCCATTGACCGGATTGCTCAACAGACGAGTTTTTATTGAACGCTTGCAAGAACAGATTGCGCGTGCTCAACGTTTTAATACGCCTGCAGCAGGTTTGATGCTCGACTGCGACCATTTCAAGCTCGTCAATGATCGTTATGGTCATGAGGCTGGCGACCAAGTGTTGCGTCGCTTGGCGGAGATATTGCGCGAGCACTCACGCGCCACGGATAGCGTTGGGCGGCTTGGTGGCGAGGAGTTCGCCGTGGTGCTGGATAACGCCGACCTTGCAGCAGCGTTGCTCTGGGCACAGCGTGTGCGCGAGCGCTTTGCTACTGAGACTTTTTCAGCCGATGAGCATGCATTTCACGTGACCATCAGCATCGGCGTGACGTCGATCAAGGCTGAAGATGATGAAAACGATGTGTTGCGCCGCGCCGATGAGGCGCTATATGCGGCCAAACAAAACGGGCGCAACCGTGTCGAGAGCGCCTAGACAACCTGTCGCAGAATTGTCACGCGCCGCTTTTAGGCTGGTGTGCGTTTAACTTGCAAGGTTGTTTGACATGAAATTCGCTAAGTTTTTTGCTCTTGCGGCATTGCCGCTTGCAGTACTCACAGGCTGTGGAGGCGATGACGCCCAGGTGCTGCCCACCCAGCAGCCCATGACCCTGACCATCGCGCATATCAACGACCATCACTCCAATCTCGATGAGTTGTCGCAAACCCTGAAGTTCAACGGCAAGGACACGAGCACAAAAATTGGTGGTTTCCCGCGTGTCAAAACAGGTATGGATCAACTGACTGGCAAGCCGAATTTGCTTAAGCTGCATGCCGGTGATGCGTTGTCCGGCACGCTGTATTACACCCTGTTCAAGGGCAAGGCTGATGCGGCGCTGATGAACACCGTGTGCTTTGACGCCATGGCGATCGGTAACCATGAGTTTGATGAGGGGGATGCACGCCTCAAGGACTTCATCACGGCTTTGCAAGCGGGGTCATGCAAAACGCCGGTGCTCTCCAGCAATATCACACCGAAAGTGGGAACACCGCTGGCACCGACCAAGAGCGATGACTTTATCAAGCCCTACACCATCAAGGACTTCAACGGTCAGAAGGTCGGTATCGTCGGCCTGACCATCAAGGATAAAACCCAAGGCTCATCCAGCCCGCTTTCGACCACGCAGTTTGAGGATGAAGTGATTGCGGCGCAGAAGGCGATTGATGCGCTCAAGGCGCAAGATGTGCGACGCATTGTGTTGCTTTCGCATATTGGTTACAGCAATGACAAGGCGATTGCACCCAAGTTGACGGATGTGGATGTGATTGTCGGTGGCGATTCGCACACTCTGCTAGGTGATTTTGCTGCGTATGGCATCACATCGTCCTCAGGCAGCTACCCCACCATGGCCAAGAACAAAGACGGTGACAACGTATGCATCGTGCAGGCATGGGAATACACCAAAGCGCTGGGTGAGCTGACCGTCAACTTTAACGGCTTCCAAAGTGTGGATAGCTGTTCAGGCAAGCAACATTTACTGCTTGGCGAGACGTTCACCCGCAAGGGCAGTGATGGCAAAGACTACACCTTGGCAGGCGCTGAGCTGGATGAGGTCAAGGCGATCATCGCCAAAGATTCCCAGCTTTGGTCACTCAAGGCCGATGCTGCGGCTGCTGCGGTGTTGAAGGGTTACGCCGATCAGGTGGATACGCTGAAAAAAGAAGTCATTGGCACTGCCGCCGAGTTGCTCTGCCTGGAGCGTATTCCGGGCATGGGTTATTCCAAGACACCGGGTTGCAAGGAAGCCAGCAACGCGCACGGTGGTGATATTTCCAACTTGGTGGCCTATGCCTTCCGTGACATGAGTATTACGTCGCAAATTGCGATTCAAAACGCTGGCGGTGTGCGTATCGACGTGCCCGCCGGTGATGTCACCATCGGTACGGCCTATACTTTGCTGCCGTTCGCCAACACGCTTACTGAGCTAAACATGACGGGCGCAGAAATCAAGGCAGTGCTGGAAGAGGCGGTGGAGTACGCGACCAAGAGCGGCGGTTCGACTGGCGCCTATCCGTATGCAGCCGGATTACGTTGGACGGTGGATCTGTCCAAGCCGGCGGGATCACGTTTCAGCAAGCTTGAGTTCAAGGGCAAGACGGATACTGCCTGGACTGCGCTGGATATGGCCAAAACCTATAAGGTTGTGACCAACAATTTCCTGGCGCAGGGCAGTGATGGTTATGCCACCTTCAAGAAGGTGGCAGACAGCGGTCGTGCGCTGGATACCTATCTTGACTATGCTCAATCGTTTGTCGATTACACCAAAAAGGTGAAAGTGCTCAAACGCTTGCCGGTGAGCGAATATTCGACGCAAGCCATCTTCGATAAGAACGGCGTGCTGCAACAGTAATACGCACTGCAAATCATCACGTCAGATGATGTAGTGACCAGCCCGGGGCGCAAGCTCCGGGTTTTTTCATGCCCATCTTTCGCAGATACTGCGCGAATGCGCACACAGCCTCTTACTCAAGAACATTCACTCGAACGCCTGCACGGGGTGGGCGAGGCAACCTTGGCGCGCCTGCATGACCTTGGCATCCGGCGCCTGAGCGATGTGTTGCTCCATGCGCCGTTGCGCTATGAAGATCGTACGCGTCTTGCCCGTATCGCTGCATTGCACCATGGCGATGAAGCTCTGCTGGAAGGAGAGATTGTTCACCTCGAAAAAAACAGTAAAGGCCGTGGTGGACAAACCATCTGGCGTGTACTGCTGGAAGACGGGAGCGGCAGCATCACTTTGTGGTTTTTTAACCCCCCGACAGGCATCAGCGCCCTGCTGCAAGCCGGTCAAACGGTGCGCGTGTTTGGCTCGGTCAAGGCTGGCTTGATGGGGCTGGATATGGCGCATCCAGAATTGATCCGCTTGCCAGCGCCGCTCCCCACCTGTTTGACAGCGGTGTATCCCACGGTGGCGGGTCTGTCACAGAGCGTATTGCGGCGCATTGTCAGCCAAGCGTTACACCTGTGGATGGCAGATGAGACGCTGCTTTTCGAGCTTTTGCCACAGACGGTGCGTGAAACGTATGGCTTGCCATCGCTGCGTGAGGCCGTTGTAACCCTGCATCAGCCTCCACCGCATGCGTTTGCACGCATCGAGCAGGCCAAACAACGTTTGATTTTCGAAGAATTGCTCGCCCAGCAATTGGTCATGCGCCGTTGGAAAAACATTGCGCAGGTACATCGAGCCATACCGTTACAGATCGACAACCCGCTTAGTCAGCGTTTGCGTGCTGCCTTGCCTTATGCGCTTACCCGCGCCCAGCAGCGCGTGTTGCAAGAAATTGGAGCGGATATGGCGCAAATACGCCCGATGCGTCGCTTGGTTCAAGGGGATGTGGGCGCCGGTAAAACCGTGGTTGCGGCGCTTGCGGCCTGTGCGGCGATTCATGCCGGGCAGCAGGTGGCATTGATGGCGCCTACGGAATTGCTTGCTGAACAGCATCAGCGCAATCTCGCTGCGTGGTTCGAACCGCTAGGTGTGCAGGTGGTGGTGTTGACTGGTAGCCTCAAGGCCACGGCTCGGCGAAAAGCATTGCAGGACGTTCAATCCGGGCAGGCGCAGGTGGTGACCGGCACACATGCTTTGTTTCAGCAGGGTGTGGCTTTCAAGCATCTTGGTCTGATCGTGATTGACGAGCAACACCGCTTTGGTGTGCAGCAACGTCTGGCTTTGAGTGAAAAGGGGCGGCAAGGCGATGTCGAGCCACATCAGCTGGTGATGACCGCGACGCCGATTCCGCGCACCCTGGCGATGACGGCCTACGCGGATCTAGAAGTCTCGGTGCTGGATGAATTGCCACCGGGTCGCACGCCAGTGCGTACCGCAGTCGTGCCTGACACACGACGCGAAGAAGTGATGCGGCGTCTAGGAGCCAACTGCCGCGCGGGGCGACAAGCGTATTGGGTATGCACCTTGGTGGAAGAAAGCGACAAACTCGAAGCCAAAGCAGCCGAGGAAGCACAGCAGACCCTGTGTGCGGCGTTACCCGATGTGCGTATCGGTTTGGTGCATGGGCGGATGAAACCGCGTGACAAAGATGCGGTGATGCACGCCTTCAAGCGTGGTGAGTTGGACATTCTCGTTGCCACCACAGTGATCGAAGTCGGGGTGGACGTACCCAATGCATCGCTGATGATTATCGAAAACGCCGAACGCCTGGGGCTTGCGCAACTGCACCAGTTGCGCGGTCGCGTTGGGCGCGGCGCGGTGGAATCAAGCTGCGTGCTGCTATACAGCGCACCGCTCTCGGCGATAGGCAAAGAGCGTTTAGCCATCATGCGCCAGAGCAACGATGGGTTTCTGATTGCCGAAAAAGACTTGCAACTGCGTGGTCCCGGCGAGTTTCTGGGCACGCAGCAAACCGGCTTACCACGCCTGCGCTTTGCCGATCTGGCGCAGCATGGTGGGTGGATACCGCAGGTGCGTGAAGCAGCCGATGCATTATTGCGTGATCACGCGGAGGTGGTTGAGCCACTGATCGAGCGTTGGATTGGGCAGGGTATAGGTTATGCCAAGGTTTGATGACGTTGCATCTGATCTGTCAAAACGCCCTGCTTTGGCGGTTAAGGCCAAAAACAGGCTCAATCTATCGAATTTTTCGATCAATTAAGCCGGTTTTGACGCCAAACCTATCGAATTTTTGTAGAAATGTTGGGTGCGATGCATCACGGCTTGAGTAGCGGCACGTAATCTGCGTAGAACGTGCCGCCTTGTGTGTAGGGCTTGTCCGGGTCGATCAAAGTCGGTGTGATGCCCATGCCGTAGGTCAGCTCAGCCGGGTTGGTGTTGATTGGACGATCAGTGATGACTTCGCCCAGTTGATAGGGGCGCCCGTCCTGGTGTGCGTAGGCGGTGTCAGGCGTGCGGAAGTAGCGGAAGGTGTAGATGGTTTCGGGGAAGACGTCCTTGCCGAAATCATACCGCTGAGTTACCACCACTTGCCGGTAGCGCGCGGCTGCGGCCAAGGCGTCTTGGCGTGTGGGCAGGAAGAGGGTCGGAAGAATACGCCCTTCATTGTCTTTGTAGCCACCACGCGCGGTGAAGGCGCGCATGAGTTGCAGGCGCTGCGCTTGCACCTGTTTGATTTTTTCCGCGTCCTTGGCCGCCAAGGCGCTGGCCAAATCCGGCCAGTCAGCCGCATCGCCATGTTTTTTACCGATATTGGCGGCCAGCTCGCGCTCCATGCCCGCGGGCATGTCACCGTACAGTGACGCGCCCACCACGTAGTCAAGGAAGACGCGGAATTCACCTTTGTCGAGGCCGCGGTTGATCGGTTCGGCCACGGTGAGTGCGCCGGGTGTCTCATCAAGCACCGCTTGTGACTTGGCGCGGTAGCCAAGATAGTTCATTTCCTGCCAACCGGCTTCGCCGGCAAATTTGCGTGGCAATGCCCAGGTGGAGTCGATGGTATTGCCGGTGCCGGAGGTGTACACCTCATTCTGACCAATGTCCTGTTGGCGCACGTTGCCCGAATGGCAGCCCACGCACTGCGTCAACTCGGAGGGTGTTTGCGGGCGCAACGCACCTTGTTTGTCCTCGATCCACCCGGCAAGAATCCAGCCGACACCGTTCTCGATCCAGCCCTGTTCACGGTTGGCATATACCGGCGCGCTCTCTTTTTTCAGGCCGAGTCCAAATTCTTCCGGATGCCAGGGGTGTGCTTTGTACATCCAGCGAATTTCCTTGACACGCGCCGAACGCGTGCCGGGGTAGGGGCTGACGCTGGCATCGCTGCCATCGGCCTGCACGTCCACATAATGCAGCGGGTGGGCAAACTCGGTGCCTAGGGGGTATTGGCCTCGGATGATGGGCTCAAAGCTTGCTTTGCCCACGTAGCGGGTCTCACCGTGCAGATGATCTTGCACATTGCGCTCAACAAGATCCAGGTTGGCCTGATAGGTGGCAAGATCAAACGCGCCCTGAGCGTTTTGCATGAATTTCTGCGGTAGGCGAATGTAAATGCCCGAAACGCTGCCGGTCATGGGTGAGAAAATGCCATAGGGCATGAAATTGACCGCACGCCAGCCGGTGATCCAGCCCTTGCCATCATTGAAATATCCGCGCTCTTGCACGCCGGAACGCACAAAGCCATCGTTGTGCGCAGGCAGATCATCCGGTGAAAGCCCCGGGAACAGGCGGAACGGAGAGTTGATGCCGCTATCCCAGTCTTTTACCGAGCCGGGGCGCTGGACAAAGGCGGCTTTCCAGTTGTCCTGGCGAATGTACGCTTGCATGTCCCAGTCTTGCGGTCGATAACCTAAGGCATCCACCGCCTGACGCAGCACCTCAGGTTTGAGTGTGTTGATCCAGGGGTTGATGCTGGAGTTGACCACGTAGGGGTAATCAATCACCCCAAAGGCATACTCTTCTTGCAGGTTGCCCACATTCGGGTTGAGACCGGCCATGGGGTTGTTGTTACCCAGTTGCAGCTTGAACACCCCGTCGGTATGGCAAAACATGCAGGCATTTTGCGCGCCGTGGCTGGTTTCGATGTAGCACTGCGCCGGAATGTGTGCGTGGGGGTTGGCAAAAGTGGCGCGACTGATGTATTCGCCGCGCAAAGGGGATTTTTCGCTTGGGGTTGGCGTGCTGGGCTGGGGGGCTACGGGCAAGCTGCTCGACGTTGTGTCGCTGGAGGAGCCGCCGCAGGCAACAAAGCCGACAGCGAGCACAGTCGATACGGCTACGGCGCTGAGCGCGAGGATGAGATTTGAGTGCTTCATCGTTATCCACTCTTGAGTACTGCGTTATTGGAGGCGCCCTGCATAGCTCATTTACAAGGCGACTTCAATAACACAGGGCTGTGAATACATTCACAGCCCTGATCTTGGATCAAGCTCTAGTTGAGCTTATTTGATTGCCGGCATACCACCGATATAGCCCACCATGGCCTCAAGACGGTAGTTCAATGTGCCGCGATGGTTCACGCCCCAAAGGGTCTTGGCTTCCGCTTCCAGGCGGGTGGTCAGATCCTTGGGCTGCGTGCTGATCCAGTCGCCCTGGTGCTGGTTGTTGCTCATGATGTAGGCATAGCCGTTCATGTTTTCCAATACCTGAAGACCGGTTGCTTCTGCACCTGCAGCCAGGTTGAGGATGCGGCTGAGTTTCTTGGTGTCGATGTTGTACGCCCACACATAGTTGTTGACGTGCATGCCGGAGTCTTCACCAATGAACAAGGTGCGCATGCCTTCGGAGTAGAACAGGTTGTCGGTGTTGGCGACGGTGTTCACATCCGCAGTGTTGCCATTGGCATCAGTGGTGATCGGCTTGCCAAGCAGAGCAGGCTCGACGTATGCCTTGACCGGAACATAGGCGGAGTTGATGGTGTTACCGGCGCTATCCTTGGCATTGGCTGCCATGTCCAGTGTGTAGGTTGCACCGGCCTTGTTTTCCTTCAGACGGATATGATCCACCGGGCCGCCGTCCGCCGCTTTCATCGAGGTTTCGATGCGGCTCATGGCGTAGTACATCTTCTTGTCTTTGTCGTTGATCGCCACGCCTTCACCCTTGGTGAACTCGGTGGTGGCACCCAAGTAAGCGGCATAACGGCGGGTTTCCAGGAAGGCAGCGGCCTTTTCCATACCGGGCTTGAGCTTCAGCCAGATGGTTTCACTGGAACCGGCACGGGTAGGCTTGAAGCCAGCTTGCTCGGTGAGTGAGGTTTCGAAGATGTCGCCAATCTTGATACCCGAGTCGATCAACTTCTTGACTTCATCGTAAGTGGCGCTGCCCAGTTTGATCCATTGGATATCGGCGGTGCCGCCGTCTGAGCCATCGGCCGA
>CAYOCG010000031.1:15019-24150 GCA_964402435.1 uncultured Halothiobacillus sp.
CTTGTCGCCGACGAACATGAACATGCCAGAGTAGGCGCCGTCATCGCCAAAGAACGCAGTGCGGCCATCTTTGGCGAATACAGCAGCTTCCCAGGTGCCACGCCCCATGTTGTACAGCTTCTGTACGGTGTAGCTGCCATCCGCCTTGGGCGCCACTTCGGTGATGAAACCATAGTGGTAGGGGTTGGCGGTCTTCATATTGTTGAAGTACACCTCGGTCATGGCTTTCAGGCCGGCCTGGGTGGTGGTGTAGCTCTTCTCGCCGGGGACGAAATAGAGGTCATAATCTTCTTCGCCACCGAGGTGGGTGTTCCACGGTGATTGCGAGCCGAAACAGAAGATCCAACCGCCATTCACGCTGGAAAAATCCACCGGCTTCATGCTCTTCACACTCAGCTTGCCATTGGCCGGATCCTGGTTGATCTCGGACAGATTCATGCTCATGGGCATGCGGCTATACCAGTTGGCTACTTTGTAGGCAACCTGACCATCGGCCAGTACATCGTCGTATTCCCAATGGTTGACGTTGAACAGTTTGCCGCCAATGTTGAGCAGGGAGTTGGAGTCAGCAGTTTCCGCAATCACCATGTCGCCATTGGGATCTTTGATCGGATTCATATTGACATCGAACAGCTGGGCAGCGGCATACTTCACGCCCTTAACATCGCTGATTTTGTCGGTGTTTTTGAAGAGTACGTTGTAGGTCAGTGGATAGGTTTTGGTGGAGCCGTCGGTGTAAGTGAAAGTAGCGACCGACTTGGTGTAGTTGGACAGCATTTCCTTGTCAGTGGCCGCCACTGGGGTGGAACTGAATTCAACGGATTTCAGCTCAGGAGCTCCAATAACAGCGCTGTCTCCACCGCAACCGGTTACGGCGAAGCCAACGGCGACCGCTACAGCGGTCAGAGGGAAAAGTGCAAGCATGCGTGCTTTCATGAGTATGATCTCCAAGCTGTGATCTTGTGGGATGGTTGTGCAAAGCCCGAGCTTTATGCCTGACAACGATGAAAGGACGATGACACTTTTCGGATGGTGGATGCATTGAATGCTCAACGCTTACCTTTGCGCTGGTTGAAATCGCCAGGTTCATTGACGCGCCGACTGCGCCGAGCATGTGTGGGTGACCTGCGCATTCACATCTTGAGTGAACATTGGCGGCGGGCGGACATCACTCAGGCGAGGGTGCTTGGTGTGCGTCATGGCGTGCGCATCTGGCAACGCGAGGTTGAGTTGCGCTGCGCAGTGCAGGTGTATGTGCACGCACTGAGCTTTGTTACTGCTCGCGGGCGTTGCGCCTTGGCCTTGCATCGTCTTGGCGGGCGCCCTTTGGCGCAGGTCTTGTTTTCACGCAGTGCTCGACGCGTCCAGGGAGGGATCGTGCGACGGTTTTCATTGCCTCAGGCGCATTCACGACCAAGACGCTGGGCGGTTTATGCTGTGCGCGGGCATCGCGTGCTGCTTTTCGAAGATTTTCTTCCAGCTTTGACGCACCAGTATTGATGTCCAATGGGGTGCCAGGCACCGAATAGCAAGGCTTTTCTGGCGTTTGTCATGCGCTTGCCGCAAGCACGCGCTATGCTCGACCAGAAACGACTTATGCCTGAGTAATACGGGGGTGATGGCGTGTTATCCAACCAAGAGCTTGCGCGTCCGGTGGCCGAGGGTGGCATTCATGTTGTGCGTATCCGCCTGCAGGAGTTTGTACGCCAAGCGCAGGTGTTACTCACTCAGCCTGAGGATGACGAGGCGCTGCATGATGCGCGGGTGGCTGTACGGCGTGTGCGTGTCTGGTTGGGCGTTTTGCAGGGTGCGATTGACATTTCGCGCAAGGATGCACGCGCTTTGCGTGCTTTTGCTCGCGCAAGCTCACCCTTACGCGATCTTGAGGTGCAACAGCAATGGTTGGATGGTTTGGTGCTGGAGACCTCGGAACAAGCCGGACGATCCGCATTGCAATCACTCCTGCATGAGCGCTATGGGCGTGCACGTGACCAACTGTTCAACGATCTTCCTGAGGCATTGGCTGCTGCCGAACACATGCTCAAAGGGGTGGGGGCACAGCCCGGGCATGATGAGCCTTTGGGGGCGTGGTTGGCTGAGCGCTGGATGGAATGGGTCGTTTTCTACGGTGAGGACTTACCGCGTCTGCCGGAGAATTTGCATGCGCTGCGCCTGCTGGGCAAGCAGCTGCGCTACCTGCTGGAGCCCATGCTTGATGCTCTGGATGCGCAAGATGTGATGTTGCCTCTGCGGCGTGGGCAGGATGCGCTCGGACGCGTCAACGACGCGCAAGTCATGCGCGCTGCTATGCCGGGTTACATGGGTGAGTTGTTGCATCGTCAATTCGAGGCTGACGTGCGCATGGCGCTGGAGATGGACGTGGCGCCGGAATGGCGCGAACCTGCCATCTGGCCTGGGTTGCGTGCGATTTGTGCGCGTCTGATCAGCGAGGAAAGCGAGGCATTGGCCGATGTGTACGGCTGGCGTCATGCGCATGCAGACGCTTTGCGCGCAGGGTTGCATCGTATCGGGGTGCAGCTTGCCGCCTCGGAGTTCGATGCCTTGGGGCATCCCCTCGGCTGATCCGCCGCTGCATGGGTGAATCCTGCTGCTTACTTGAGGTCAGTGCGCCTCTTTCGAACATGCTGGATCAGATCCGCTTTGAGTTGTGCAAAGGCATGGGCATCGGGCACGGAGGCTGCGTAGCACGCTGCATCCAAGCGTTGTTGCAGCGCGTGTGCCGCGGGGCTGTCATCTGATTGCCATGCGCGGCGTAGTTCACCAGCGCTTTGTGCACGGCGTAACTGCTCAAGCTGGTGGTGCTTGCGCCGCCTTACCTTCATGGACCGATAGGCCAAACTCATCATCCACCACAGCATCAGGCCGCCAAGCACCCAAATGACGACACGAGGAAGGTAAGCCTGCATCATGTGCCAGAGTGGGTGGATGATCTGTACCTCCTGGGACGGTAGGCGAGCCTGTCTGACTGTGCCGTCGCTTGGGTCAATGTAAGGCAGTGTGAGGGCAGGCAAGGGCACATGGCCGCTGTGTTCGGCTTCAAAACTCAGACGCACATCTGCGTGTTGTAGGAGTGGTTGATCCGGCTGGTCGGCGTCGCGGATGCGGATCACGCTGGGAAAAACGCGCAAACCCTGCAGGTCACGCAGGCTCTCCTCCAGCCAGTGGTTTAGACCTCGCACGCTCAGACCCGTCCCTTGAATCTGAAAATCCAGATGAAACGGTCTGCCGCGTGGCAAAGATTCCGTCAAAGTCTGCGGTGCCTGGATGAGCAGCACGCCGACTGGAATATCACTGGGTAGAAGCGGGTTGAGGGGGCGTACCTGTAACTCAAGAGGTGGGGCTTGCAGGCTCAGCCGTTGCCCGGTGGCGCGGATCAAAACCTCCGGCGGTTGCAGATGCAGCGTGCCGGCATACAGCGGGGTCAACGCCCAGCGCTGGCGGCGCAGGATCTGTATGCCGTGTTCTGTTTGCACGCGATCTTCGCTGGGATGCAGTTCGCGCAGCAAGAAGCCCTGGGGCGCCCACGGGGCAATACGCATGTCGATGATCGAGCGATCGTCCACCACGGTGAGTTCAAGCAGGATTTCCTCACGAATCCAGGGTGAGGGGTTGGACACCTGCGCACTGAGCGTGATCTCCGCCAGCGCCGAGGCAGTGCAGAGCAGGTAAAGCGCCGTGGCGAGTAAAATTTTTACCATGGCAGTCCTGTGCGTGAGCCTGCGGGCGATTCGCTACGCAGCATGGCGCGCCAGACGCTCAGCGTGCTGTCGTCGAGAAATTCCATTTTCTTTTCTGCCGCCATGCGGTCTGCATCCTGCAGGCGAAGTGCTTGAGTGGTTTGACCTGTTTGCGCTTCTCTCTTGCTCGCCTCAGCGCTTGATAATCCAGTGCCGGGCGCGGCTTGTTCTGTCGGCATATCGCTTGCCACGTTTTCATCGTAACGCGCGAAGTCGGTGGGTTTGCGCCCGGGTGGGTCTTCGGGGCGCGATTTTTTGACGCGGCGCGCTTCGCTTTGTTGTTGTGCCAGCCAAAGATTGGCCATGGCATTTTCATCATTGGGGCGAAGCGCAAGCACGCTCTCATAGGCGACAACCGCGCGTTCGGGGCGGCCCGCGCTGTACTCGGCATTGCCGAGGTTGTAGAGCGCATCAGCACGCTGTGCATCACTCCCGGCGAGCATCCATGCGGTGGTGAACGCACGCGCGGCATGTTCAAAGTCACCGCGACGGTAGGCGGCTGCACCTTCGCCCATGCGTGCCTGCACGCCCGCAAGACGTGCGTAGAGTTGCTGCGCCTTGACGAAATCTTCACGCGTCCACGCGGCATAGGCTTCGGCAAGCGTCGTCTGCGTTTGCGTAGGTTCTGCGGCCAGGTGTTCGAAGGGCAGCAAAGCCAGTACCAAGGTGCACAATGGCAGTAGGGTGAGCATGCCTGCAGGATGCGGCTTGCGCGGCATGGGCGTGTAGGCCAATAACAGCATGGTTAGACCAAGCAAAAGCGGCCAGGTGGCAAGATCATGCCAGCCCAAGCTGGGCGCTGGGGTGGCGTGACTGGGCAATGTGCTGATTGCTTCACTGAGTGCAAGGAGATCAGTGTCGCCGTCGCTGACGGGTATGAACTTGCCGCTTGTGAGCTGCGCCATGCGTGTCAGGCTTTCACGATCGAGGCGGCTTATGTAAGGAGCGTCATCCACTTGCCGGTAACCGCCGGCACCGTCCGGAATGGCTGCGCCCTCCTGCGTACCGATGCCAAGCACAAACAGAGGGATGCCGGCCTGGTGTAAGCGCTCCGCAGCGTTCATGACGGCGGGATTGGCGAACATGTCGGCATCCCCGTCGGTCACAAGCAACAGAGCCTTGGCGTGTGCCGGATCGTTTTGCAAGGCTTGTATGCTCTGTTCCAGCGCCAAAGCCAAATCGCTACCGGGGGAATCTTGCAGAAGTTGCCTGCTGCCCTGCAAGGCATGACGAAACAATGCCGGATCATGGCTGGGCGGCACGACGACACCCGCGTTACCTGCAAACACGGCAAGTCCAAGCGATTCGCCGTGCAGTTTGTCCGGCAGGGTGTCGAGTTTTTGCATGGCGCGCTCAAGGTGCGAAGGGGGGATGTCTTCGGCCAGCATGGAGTCAGAAACATCGAGCAAGGCGAGGATATGCACGTCGTGACGTGTGTTGCTGACCTCGACTTCGTGAGTTGCGTGCTGACGCGGCCCTGCCAGCGCGATCAGCAAGCCAAGCCATCCGGCGACATGCAACAGTTGGCGAACGATGTTGAGGCGAGGCTGGCCGAGTAGCGCCCAAGGACGGAGTGCTTCGTCGGCATAGTCCAGCGACTTTTTTCGTGCTCTCCAACTGTAAAGCATGAAGCTCAGTGGCACGAGGAGGAGAAACAGCGCCCAGGGCGTATGTAGGCTGAGACTGCTCATGGCGTGTTTATCTGCACACTTGATCGACGCAGTTCGAACCATTGCCCCAAGGTGAGTAGTGCCAGGGCAAGCGCGAGCGGCACGGGGTACCATGCTCGCATGGCGCGCTCCGTCGGCGGGGGTGGCTGGGAGGATTCGCGTTGGTCGATGGCGGTGAGGATGTGTTGCAACTCATCCGGGTGGCTGGCTTGGTAGGATGCGCCTTCGCTGAGGCGACTGATTTCCTCCAGTGTGGGTTCGCGTTCGTCACCCGCTGCTGAATTCGATGCGGCAGGCTCAGGGGTCACGGCAATGCTGTAGAGATGCAGCCCGAGGTGTTGCGCGTAAGCCAGGGCTTCACGCGGGCGCAAGGCGCCGCCAGTGTTGTCGCCATCGGACATCAGCACGATCAGTGGAGGCAAGCCCTTTTGCCGCTCAAGTTGGCGCATGGCAAGACCGAGTCCTTCACCAATTGCCGTGGCGCTGCCGGTGCTGCCCGGGGTCAAGCGCCTAAGTTGTGCGCGCAAGGCATTGTGGTCGTGCGTGAGTGGCACGAGGGTGGCGGCGTGGTCGCTAAAGACAATCATGCCGATGCGGTCATGCTGCCGCGCCTGGATGAAGCCATCGGCTGCGTGCTTGAGCGCCTCCATACGGCTGACGGTTTGACCGTGCAGGGGCATATCGATGATCGACATGCTTGGCGAGGTATCGATCACCAGCCAGATATCACGTGCCGGCATGGCGGCGGGTAACCATCCGCCGGGAGTTTGTGGTTGTGCCGCCGCTAAGGTCAACAAGGCGGCGACCCAAGGCAACCAGGCACGCGCAGGCGAGGATGGCACATGGGAGGTGAGCTGCATGTTAGCGAGCAAGGGATGGCGCAGGCCGAAGGGGAGATGCGCAAAAGCGGCTGGCTTGCTGCGGCGCACCAACCATGCCCAACCCAAGGCAACAGGCAGCAGAAACAGCACCCAAGGCTGGGCAAAGCTGATCATGATCCCTCTCCGCGTGGGGACAATGGTTCAGCCGCGGTCCAACCTTTTGCCGATGCGACGAAGATTGCCTGCAATGCTTGCAGACCTTCCTTCACATTGTGCTCATTCAAGGAAGGCGCACAGGAGAAGCGTGCTTGCTCAAGAAGTGTGATCAATGTTTGCCATGATGCCGCACAAACCTGAGGCGGCGGTTGGTCGGCACGCAGGTGAGGCAGGTGATAAGTTTTGCGCAATAGATGCGACAACGCGGCATAGTCATGATGCTGCCAAAGGCGCATGGCGCGCAGATGTTGCCAGCGCATCCGCCATGTTTTGCGCTGCATGGTCAGCACCATCAATGCGATCAGCAGGGCTATGGCCATAAGCCAGACACCGTAAGGCATCGGCTGTTGAGTGATTTGCGCAACCACACCCTGGGCAACGGCTTGCGGTGGAATGATGTCGGCCAGCGTATTCATGGGGTGATCTGCGCCAATTGTTGCGCGATGTGGGGCAAGTCGTCGCCTGCATGGCAGGTCAGCAAGGTGCCGCCCAGCCGCATGGCCAATGCATGCAAATGCGCGAGGCGTGCTGCGTGGGCTTGTCGGTATGCGCTTTGGATGTGCTGGGCAGAGGTATCAAGGAGTTGGGTGCCCGCGTTGGTTTGCAACTCGACCATGCCAAGGTGTGGCAGTTCAAGCTCGCTCGCATCCTCAATCAAGGCTAAGCGCACGGCGCTGTGTGCCGCCAAGCGCTCAAGCAATCGCTCATCCTGGGCACGCAGTTGGAGAAAGTCTGAAATCAGCCACAGCTGTGTTCCCTTGGGGAGAGTGATCTCCAGTGTGCTTAGGGCATCCTCCCAACGGCTGCCCGCGCTGTCATGCGCTCTGCCGCAAGGCATGCGCAGGGCGTGGATGAGTTGCAGCAAACCACTGCGCCCGTTGCGTGGCGCGTGATGCAGGGCTTGCTCACCGTCCAACAGGGTGTAGCCGAGGGCATGCTGCCCGGCCGACGCTTGCGCAGCAATCAGACTGCCAAGACGCGCAGCTTGGGCGACCTTCAGTCGGATGCGCGTGCCAAAGCGCATACTGGCACCGCGATCGAGCACGATCCAGGTGGTCGCCAGACGCGTTTCGGCATATAAACGTACAAACGGCTTGCGCAAACGCGCACTGGCGCGCCAATCGATGCGCCGGGGATCATCGCCCGGCTGGTAAGGGCGCAAATCCTCAAAATCGAGCCCCGATCCACGAAAACGTGAGCTTTGTTCACCGCGCAGGGCATGGGTGCTCAGCCGTGTTCCCGAGTCAAGCGCACGCGCATAGTACGTGATCTCGGCAATGTCCTGATCACTGAGCAGCGGCGTGTTTACATCGTGATCCATGCGCTCAGGCTTGCGCGCTTGGGTAACAGGCCGCCTGTTAATCCAAGGGAAGTGCATCACACAGGCGTTGTATCCAATGATCACGGCTCACACGGCCGATCTGTCCGGCAGGGCTCAACAGCAAACGATGGCGCAGCACATCCGGCGCGATGTCGAGTACATCTTGCGGGGAAACAAAATCACGTCCACGCAAGTACGCCAGTGCCTGAGATGCCTGTGCCAATGCCAGCGAGGCGCGCGGTGAAGCACCACAATCGATCATGCCTTGCGCTTCAGGTACGACATCGGCCATACGCCGCGTGGCGGAAACCAGACGCACCATCCATGCTTCCAGCTCGGGGGCGATGTACATATTGGCAATCTGAGCGCGGGTTTGCAGCACCCATTGTGGGTCGATGGCGGGTGTGGCGTCTTGACTGAGTTTTGCATTTCGATGGCGGCGCAGAATCTCAAGCTCCTCGTCTTCGCTTGGGTAATCAAGCACCACATGCAGCAGAAAACGGTCGAGTTGCGCCTCGGGCAGCGGGTAGGTGCCGGCCTGATCCAAGGGGTTTTGCGTAGCCATCACCATGAATAGCTCAGGTAGAGGATGCGACACACCGCCGATGGTGACTTGGTGTTCCTGCATGGCTTCCAAGAGCGCCGCCTGCACCTTGGCCGGCGCGCGATTGATCTCGTCGGCGAGAATGATTTCATGAAACAACGGGCCGGGGCGAAAGCTGAATTGGTGGCTTTGCGGGTCATAAACCTCCGCACCGGTGAGATCTGCAGGAAGCAGATCCGGCGTGAACTGGATACGTTGAAAGCGTGCATGCACTCCCGCAGCCAATGTTTTGATCGCGGTGGTTTTGGCGAGCCCAGGCAAACCCTCGACCAGCAGATGACCACCGGTGAGCAGACTGATGAGCAGGCGATCGATCAAGGCATGTTGGCCGACGATGACGCCTGCAAGATACGTACGCAAGGCGCTCAGGGGGCTTCTGTCAAACATGGGTTGGATGGCCTCTCCGAAGGCTCCTCAAGAAAAACTAGCTGGTTCATATCTGCTGAACATGACACGTCATGTTAACTGAAGATCAATGGGACGTTTGTTGTAAATTTATATCTGTGCATAAGTCAGCTTTACTGAAGATGTTGCGGGTTATTGAAGTGCGAAAATAACAAACGTGTGTAACCTATTGTTTGTAAAACAAAGCCAACCTTATCCCCAGAAGTTGTGGATAAAACTGTGAGTTATAGTTCGAATGGCTTGCAGGCGGCGCTTGATTTCTAAGTCGGCATGGGGTTGGTCAAATTTTGATCAAAATATTAAATGCTTAAAATTCAATAAGTTGCGTTTAATGCC
>CAYOCG010000032.1:0-23916 GCA_964402435.1 uncultured Halothiobacillus sp.
CTGGAAAGAGATCAAGTTCGAGTTCGATACCGTGGACAAGCTTGACGTTGTCAACAAGTAATCCATATCCATCGAAACAAGACATTAGGAGAGTTATTCAATGAGCACTTTCAACTACAGCTTCAAGCAGTCTCCGAAGTACGAAACCTTCTCGTACCTGCCGCAAATGACTGCCGATCAAATCCGCAAGCAAGTGGCCTACTTGATCTCCCGCGGCTGGAACCCGGCGGTTGAGCATTCCGAAAAGGAAAACGCTTGGGATCATTACTGGTACATGTGGAAGCTGCCGTTCTTCGGCGAGCAGTCGGTTGATGCGGTAATGGCAGAAGTGGAAGCCTGCCACCGTGAGTACCCGGATCAGATGATCCGCATCGTGGGTTATGACAACTACGCTCAGTGCCAAGGCACCGCGTTCATTGTTTACCGCGGTCGTTGATCTGATTCGCACCTGACGCAGCGTTGCTGCGTCAACAATATCAATTGAACCTCTCCCTGCTGGGAGGGGTTGACCTGATAGGTCATCAAGCATCGGGATGCACATGATGAGCAAAAACACTCAAGCAAACGTGAATTACGCAAGCGGTCGTGAGGCTGCCCAAGCCCGTCGTCAGGCGCTCAGCCAGGCGGGTAAAGCATCGAGCCTCAAAGCGTCCGTCAACAAAGCGACACCGGCTGCTCCCGTGTCCACCAATGCCGTACATGGCATGGTGTGCAACGAGGCGCCTTGCTTGATGACCTCTCAGGTTAATGGTCGGGAATTAGCTCAGTCCCATCGTCGTGCAGCATCGACGCTGGGCAAGGCTGCTGGGTCTGCTGCAGCATCTGTCAAAACTGTTTCACCATCAGCTCAGCTTCGCAAAGAGCAAGCCATGGCGCGCAAGGGGGCTTCTGTGAATAAAGCATCTGCACCGACATCCGCCGCTGCGGCCTTGCGCAAAGAGCAGGCATTGACACGCAAAGCCTCCTCCGTGGTCATGCCGACTGCGGTGGTAAGCACGCCATCTGTGGCTTCTACGCTGTTTGCATCATCTACAGGCGCAAGCGCCCCCTCGCTGGTAAACATCCAGGCCAAACCACCTGCGCGCCGACCCAGCTCTGCAAGCTCCGCTGAAGCGCTGCGTAAAGAGCGTGCGCTGGCGCGTAAGGCTGCACATGTGAGTGGTGTGAGTGTTCAGCCTGCTTCGATGTTGGCTGTGTCTGCCCACGCGGCCGATGCTGTTTGGTCTGTTGCGCAGCCTTCATCCCTTCAGGCAAATGTCGCACCCGCCAGCGTGGTCGTTGAACCCCATGTCAACGCTCGCCAACTGCGTCAGCAGGCTGCTGCACAAAAGAAAAATGCAAGCGCAACTGCTTTGCGTCAGGAGCGTAAGAATGCGGCTGTGCAAGCTGTGCTGCCAGACTGCGGTTGTGCGGTAGGTTTGGATTTTGCGCAGGCCAATGTTGATGCGCGCAGCGAAGAAATTAAAAAAGCGACCAACCCGATGGCCATGCAGCCGAGCGGACGCGCATTCGCCATGGCTCGTCGCACGGCGATGAGCAGCAAGGGTAAAAGCGGCACGCAAGTGGTCAAAGCGGCCGCAACATTGGTTGGGCGCGGTTTGATCACTAGCGATGCCGTCGGCGAAGTGTTGGCCAACGGTCTGAATGGACGTCAGGTCGCCATGGCTCGCCGCGCTCAGCTTTCTTCCACCGGTGCGCGCAGCAAATCCAATGCTTCCCGCCCCAGCGGCAAAACGCGCAAAGCGGTTGCCAAGGGTGAGGCAGTGGTGAAGGTTGAGGAATCGGAGACGCTGAAGGGTCAGCATGTCACCGGTACCATTCCTGATCGCAGCAAAAAAGTGACCGGCAATGAGCCTGGCAGCCTGCGCGCCATCACTGGCACCGAGTATGTTGGTGCTGAACAATATGACAGTTTTGGTGCCAAGCGTCCGCAGCCCAACACCGACAAAGTCGTAGTCAGCGAAACCAGCTACGGTAAGCGCGTCACGGGTGGCAAGATGTTCTTTGATCAGGATGTCACGGGCACCGAAGCAGGCGAATGCCGCAAAATCACCGGAACCGAGTACATCGCTGCCGATACCTTCCGTTCAGTGTGTGGTACCAAGCCGGATGCCCACGCGCCGAAAGTATTGGACATCAAAACACGCAAGAACCAATCCGTTTCAGGTATGCCGATCGTGCATGCTGACAAGGTCACAGGTATCGAAGTAGGCGCCAAGCGTGATATCACCGGTACGGCGTACATCGGTACGCAAGATCGTGCATCGCAGCGCGTCGCCGCACTTTTTCAAAAAGTTGGTCAAAGCCAGACTTTGACTGCGGAAAAGACCGTGACCGGCACCATGGTCGGCCATGGTGAAGGCATGACCGGAGACGAAGCAGGTGCTTGTGCCACGGTCAGCGGTTCACAGTACCTGGGGATGGAGGCGTTCAAAAGCTATTGCCGCGATGTGCCCTACACCCCACCAGCCAAAACTGGTCGCAGCATGACAGCCTCGGGGCAGGAAATCACAGGGGTCATGGTTGGGCGTAAACCCTCCGTGACAGGTGATGAAGCCGGTTCGTGCCGCGAGATTACCGGTGATCAGTATTTTTCGGTCGGTGAGTTTGGCAAGCTGTGCACACAGTCTTATCCACGCAAGGTTGCTGTCGATCAAACCACTGAACAATCCAAAATCAGCGGAAGTGCTGTGGATGTCAGTGATCGCGTCACCGGAGCCGAGATGGGCGGGTGCGCCAAAGTGTCAGGTACGCAGTATGTCAGCCCAGGCCGTTATCGTGAGTTCTGTCAGAGCGATGCGCCTAGCCAACCACGCAAGGTGGGAGAGGCAGCGACCTTTCTCGGTCAACGTGTGACCGGGCCGCTGATGGGGCGTGCCAATAACATGACCGGAAACGAGCCGGGTGCTTGCTCCATCGTCACTGGCAGCGCGTACGTGGGCGCAGATCAGATGGGTGCGTTCTGCTCGGCAGATCAGCTTGCCGAAGCCGCAGAGCGTGCGGTCAAGCGTCGCGGTGCGTTCGGTCATGCTATGACGGGTCTCCAGCCGGGCGTGGGCGGTGTGATGACGGGTGCTGCACGCGGTGCATGCCAACCCCTCTCAGGTACGCCTTACTTGGGCGCTGATCAGGCGGCACAGGCATGCGGCATTGATGCAGGCGCATCAATGCGCTCAGGATTCAGTATTGATGCACCGTCACACGCCTCGCGTGGTCGGATTACTGGCACTGCTTACGGCGAGGGTGCACAAAAAATCACCGGGCCGAGCAACAAAGCCGCTGGGCGTGTTTCGGGTACGCCCGAGTTTCGGTACACCTTGGCTGAACAGCCGGCTGCTGTGGACATGACATCTGCTGTGACTGAACAAGCCGAGGGCATGGACGCGCAAGATCGCATTACAGGGGAAGGTCGTCAGAGCGGTCGTCCGATTACCGGAGATGATTGGCAGCGTAATTCGCGCATTACAGGTACCGAGGGTATGTCGGCGCATTCGCGCAACCTGACCTTGAAAGGTGACATTCGTCAGCCACGTGCGGTCGGTGCTCAAGCCAACCGTGACATTCAGCGCCCCGAAGCGCCGGTTACACGCATTACAGGTAGTGCAGGTGCCACGGTTAAGGGTCCGGTCGTCACGCTTTCCGGCGGAGCGCGAGGCTAAGTCATGCGCGATCAGGCTGCATTGCGCGCACAGGGACATCGGATGGCTGCCGCCTTTCCATGTCTTCGTGCACGCAAGCATGAGCAGGTGGATGGCGGTATTGCCCATGCACGTGCTCAGCTGGCGTTAAATGCACAAGCTGATGCTGCACAGGTTCAAGCCACACCCGTGCAACCTCAGCCCATGCAGCATGCTTTGGCGGATCAAGATGCCAATTTGTGGCTCTACTCCTATGAAAAGGGCACGCGCCACGCGTTTGATGCCATCTACCATGCGCTGCGTGAAATTGCGGGCATTCAGCATGAAGATGATTTCGTAGCCCGCGCCCAGCATATTGCCGCCCAGCAGCTTGGGTTTGAGTTGCCTACAGTGGTCCTGGAGCGTGCGTGGGTGGACGTGCTTGATGTACGTGCTTTATATGCCTACTGCGTTTTCAGGAGTTTTTTGCAGGTCAGTAATCAGCAAATTCGCCTCGAGTCGCAGGATGTGAATAGCGCACGCGGCGCGCGGGATTTTTTTGCCACATGCAACCTGCATGAAGTGGATGTCTCTCCGGCCTCGGATGGGCGTTTGAAGGGGCTCGAACGCTTCATTCTTCGTCTGCCACGCCAATCCATCCGCAACACCAAAGCGTATCCTGCGGCGTTGTTTGATCTTGAGTCGGATATCAAACGCTGGCAGCGTATTCAGTTGCGCGAGATGGAGCGTTCTGGATCGTCGCTCAGCAGCCGCTATCTCAAGGTGGCGGTTTACAATCGCTCCTCTTTGCGCCCAGCAGAATCAGGTTGCGGTCAATTTCGTGGCAACGAATTGGCAGGTGTCGAGGCGGTGCTGAAAAGGCTGAATGCTCTGCGAGCCGCCTTGCGTGCCAAGTTTCCGGGACAGGATTTGAACATTCTGCTGCTGGGTGTCGATACCGATACAGATGCCTTACGCATTCACTTGCCGGATGCGAATGGAGAATTGAGTCCCTATCGTTATCTGGACATGCTTGATGCCTATCGTGCCACTTTGGGAATGTCGGCCGAAGATGCTTACCAGGCTTTGCAGCAGCGTGTGGATCAGGTTTCACGCATTCAGGGCTGGGGCCGTGGTGAGGGTGAGCTTGAATCAGGTATGCGCCGCTTCATTACCCAGCTCATGATCAGCAATATCTCGCAAATTGATTACGTGCAGCGTTTTCATCATGGGCATTATGCTGATTTCTCCCATGCAGAGCGCTTCATGCTGATTGGTGAGAATGTCGAATCATTCCAGTTGCGTAATTTTGCGTATTACGCGCACCTGTTCACTTTTGAAGAGGGTGCAGAGGATGTGGAGCAGGGCATGCAGGTATTGCATGCAACGCATTTTCCGCGTGGTCTGCCCATCCCGGTGGTTGTGCATTACCGTTACGACGCGTTGGTGGATGGCTCGCGCGAACGCGCCGTGGCGCGTTGCAAGCGGGTGAGCCAGGCGTTGTTACATCGTTATGCACAGCTTGCCTCGACTGGAATGTTGCAATGCTTTATGACGGTACGTGAGAAATCTGCGGACGCTCCACTGGAGTGGCTCTACCAGGATCTTGCAGTGACAGATTCATCTTGGGTAATGCAATGAAAGTCTGCCGTGTAGAAAAAACCTTGGTTTCGACCAATCGCATCAAGGAATTTGGCCACAAGCCTTTGCTCGTAGTGCGCGAAAAGGGTGGTGCGGCAAGTGTGGCCGTGGATTCCATTGGCTGTGTGCCCGGTGATTGGGTGATTTGTGTTGGCAGTTCCGCAGCGCGTGAGGCGGCGGGCAGTAAGGAGTTTCCTTCAGATCTGACCATCGTCGGCATCATTGATCATTGGGAGGATGAGTAACACGATGGAGATCATGCAGGTCGTGGATGAGCTGGTTTGCACCCGGCGCACCCCGGGGTTGCATAGTGCTTCATTGCGTGTACTGAAGACATCCAAGGGCAAGATCAACGTTGCCACCGACCCCGTTGGCGTGCCGGCAGGCAAATGGGTGTTCACGGTGAGTGGTTCGGCGGCGCGTCTTGCTATGGGGGATACGAAAATTCTGACTGATTTAACGATTGCGGGGATTATTGACCATTGGGAAGGTTAGCCTTCTCTTGAGGTGAGTGAGCTTTGAAATCGCAGTCTGATCGATCTGGAAGGATTCAGATCTTTGTGTGGGTGCCGGTCGGCCGGTAGGGTTAAACCAAAACGCTTTAGGAGTGTTAAAAATGACAGATCGTATGGGCATTGCCCTTGGAATGATTGAGACTCGCGGACTGGTGCCGGCGATCGAAGCTGCAGATGCCATGACCAAGGCGGCCGAAGTGCGCCTGATTGGCCGTCAGTTTGTAGGTGGCGGCTATGTGACCGTTCTGGTCCGTGGCGAAACCGGCGCCGTCAATGCAGCGGTACGTGCGGGCGCGGACGCTTGTGAGCGTGTTGGTGATGGCCTTGTAGCAGCGCACATCATTGCGCGTGTACACAACGAGGTTGAAGGCATTCTGCCGAAGGCGCCCACTGCCTAATTTTTCATTAGGTGTTTACACCTAGATTTGTAGTGATTAACTGTTAAAACCTGTTCTAAGAGGAGATGGAAAATGGCTGATGTAGCTGGTATTGCTCTGGGTATGATCGAAACTCGTGGTCTGGTTCCTGCGATTGAAGCAGCGGATGCCATGACCAAGGCTGCTGAAGTGCGTCTGATTGGCCGCCAATTCGTTGGTGGTGGTTACGTGACCGTTCTGGTGCGTGGCGAAACTGGCGCGGTCAATGCAGCAGTACGTGCTGGTGCCGATGCGTGCGAGCGTGTTGGTGACGGTCTGGTTGCAGCGCACATCATTGCGCGCGTGCACAACGAAGTGGAAGGCATTCTGCCGACCAAGCCACAAGCTTAATTCGAGAGGGTGACTCTCATGGCAAATTACACTGGTATTGCTTTGGGCATGATCGAGACCCGTGGTCTCGTTCCTGCGATCGAAGCTGCTGACGCCATGACCAAGGCGGCGGAAGTCCGTCTGATCGGTCGTCAGTTCGTGGGCGGTGGCTATGTCACCGTTCTGGTACGTGGCGAAACTGGCGCGGTGAACGCAGCGGTGCGTGCCGGTGCCGATGCGTGCGAGCGTGTAGGCGACGGTCTGGTCGCTGCGCACATCATTGCGCGTGTGCACAGTGAAGTTGAAGGCATTCTGCCGACGACCCCCGACAGCGGGGAAGGCGGTCGTGATGCTGAAATCACCTCAACGCGCAGCTAAGCACGCACGTTGATTCAGTCTTGGTGCCTTGTCATATCTCCATGGTGATAAGGCTCAGGGCTGTTGCATCGGTCTCTTCGGGTCGATGCAACAGCTTTGTTTTTATTTGAGATGCACTGATGTTTGAAATGCCGCAGTCATTATCGGCTTGGGAGTGTCGCAAGGGCAGTGCTGTGCTCAATCGGCGCTATTCCTTTGCTTCGTATCGTGACACGCGCGACTTTCTTGATCAGATGGCGGATTACTCCAAGCAAACCGGACAGCATCCCAATACACTGAATTTCGGTACGACATACGTCAACCTGACGCTTGAAGGGCAGGGTGAAATGCCTGATGAAGGTATGTTGCGTATGGCTGAAGAGATCGAAGCGATGTTCGTCGCTTTCACTGGGCAGGCTGTGTGATGCGCTCAAGTCGGGTGTTTGCCATCGCCAATCAGAAGGGTGGAGCGGGCAAAACGACCTTGGCAATGAACTTTGCTGCGGGGCTGAATCGTCGTGGACGCACGTTGCTGATTGATGCCGACCCACAAGGGAGTGCGAGCCAATGGGCGAACCAATGTCCGCCCGGTCGTGATTTCCCTTTTTTGGTGATTCGGGTCGGTGGCTCGCTGCACAGTGCGATTGAGCGCTTTCGTGAAGACTACGATTTCATTGTGGTGGATTGCCCGCCGAATACTGCATCCGAATCCGTGATTAGCCTGCTCAGCGTGGCGAGTGATGTTCTGGTGCCGGTGTTGCCTTCGCCGGTTGATCTGTGGGCCAGCTTGGCGATGGTGCGTGCAATCGATGAAGCGCGCCTGCACAATCGCCACCTGCGTGCCAATCTGGTGCTCAATCAGCGCGAGCCGCGTAGCGCCCTGTCGCGCGAGGTGGGCAAGGCACTGACCGCATTGGAATTACCTTGCTTGCAGAGTGGCATGACTCGGCGCACGGTCTATCGCGCAGGGTCGATGGAAGGTTTGACGGTCTATGATTCTGGGGTGCGTGCTGAACCTGCGGTACGCGAAATTGAAAACATCATTGAAGAGGTACTGCAAGCATGACAACCACAGCAAATAAGCTCGTTGCAAGCGTTGAGCGCGCAAAGACTCAAGGTGAGGAACTGGCTGCCGTAGCGCAAACCCCGTCTCAAGCGGCTCCCGCACAAAGTGCGGCTGCGCCAAGTGCCAGCCCTGCACGTACCACGCGCGCACCGCGCAGTAGCGCAGCTTCGCCCAGTCGTGCGACAAAGCCTGCGGCTGCCGCTGTCGAGCCGACGGTCAACGTACAACGTGAAGATGGTGTTGCGCAGTCGGACGCCCATAACGGTGGTCAGGCCGTTTTTCCAGAGCGTGTTTGGCCTGATTGATGCCTGATGATCTGCGGCTCGCGCTTCACCATTGAGTCATTTTCAATGACTGAATGGGGTTTGTTCCCTTGCCGCCTTGCCTGATGTGTGAACCTGCATAAAGTGGATCAACGAAATGTCCGACATAACTGAACAGTACCGTATTCAACAACAACCTTATTACCGACCTGTGGCTGACGAGATTGAGCTGTTTGAGGCGGCTTACTCTGTGCGTATGCCCATGATGCTCAAAGGTCCTACAGGATGTGGCAAGACGCGCTTTGTCGAGTACATGGCGCATCGTTTGAATAAGCCACTCATCACCGTGGCGTGTAATGAGGACATGACTGCATCGGATCTCGTTGGACGCTTCCTGCTGGATGCCAATGGCACCCGCTGGCAAGATGGACCGCTGGCGATTGCGGCTCGTTATGGCGCCATCTGCTATTTGGACGAAGTGGTTGAAGCCCGTCAGGATACCACCGTGGTCATTCACCCGTTGACGGACAACCGCCGTGTGTTGCCGCTGGAAAAGAAGGGTGAATTGATCAAAGCGCATCCTGATTTTCACTTGGTGATTTCTTACAACCCCGGCTATCAAAGCCTGATGAAGGATTTGAAACAGTCCACCAAGCAGCGCTTCGGTGGTCTGGATTTCACCTACCCACAGCATGACGTGGAATGTGAGATTGTGGCGCATGAAACCGGCGTGTCCATGGACATTGCCAGCAAGCTGGTGAGCATTGCCGAGCGTGCGCGCAACCTGAAAGGCCATGGTCTGGATGAAGGTATCTCCACCCGCATGCTGATCTATGCAGGATCGCTGATCAACAAGGGCGTGGATGCATTGGCCGCGTGCCGCTTGGCATTGGTACGCCCCATCACCGACGACCCCGATATGCGCGATGCGCTGGACGCGGCGGTGACCACTTATTTCTGATGCGTTTTGGTGTTGGGTCGGGACTCGTCCGATCTGACGCACAATCGGAGTCGGCATGGCAGCCTTGCTTGAAGAATATCAGGACATCCTTGATGAGCTCGGGGAGCACGCGGTAGAGCGTTTGCGTTCGGCCTGGGAAGAGGCTGCGCGTAGTTTCTCCACCCGTGGCATCGAGATCTACTATCTCAAGGGCGCTCAAGCGCTCGCCTCCACTGGGCGCGGTGCTGAACTCGTCACCTCCTTCATTGATTCAGCGCCATTGCTGGCGCGTGAATTGGGTGAGGATGCGGTGCGTGAAACGCTCGCCGCGATCATGAAGATGTATTCCAAAACCAGCGGTGCCGTGCTCGCGTTGCTGCTGGATACAGCGCCTTCGGTGGCGTCGCGCCTGGGCGATCTGGAATTGTTCCGCGCCTATCTTGGCCTGATCGAACATCTGCTTGCGCTGGCGCCGCGTGGTGTGCGCCCCATGCTGGAGCGCATGAATGACCTGCTGGAACACCTCACCCTCGGCGGTTTGCGCCGTTGGGCGATGTGGGGTGCGCAGGCGCACAAAACTGACCTTGAAGCACAGCTGGCGTACTTCTCGCTGAGTTCGCCCGAGTCCTTGAAAGTGATGCAGAACGAGCGTCGCGGTACATTGTTTGTCGATGTGCAGCGACGCATCAACATGTATCTACGCGCGCTGTGGGGTCGGGATTTCCTCATGCGCCCCACGTCGGGCGATTTTGAAAGTCGCACGGGCTACCGTCCGTACGTCGAAGGCTTTTTCATGCATCTGCCGGATGCGTTTGATGATGTGCCGCACGATCGCTCTGCCGACGGTGAAGGTGTCTCCGGTCTATCGGTATATCGTGCCGCTGCCGCGCACGCCGCGGCGCATGTCATGCACACCACGGTGCAATTTCAGGATCGTCAATACAGCATTTTGCAGCGTACCCTGATCGGTATGGTGGAAGACGCGCGCGTCGAGTCACTGGCCATCGCACGCTTTCCTGGATTGGGGGTGCTTTGGTGGCGCTTTCATACAGCCAGCGCAGCGGATGGTGACGAAGCACCCGCCTTGTTTTCCCGCTTGGCGCGCGCGCTGCTCGACCCGGATTATGTCGATCCACATCCGTGGATTGCCCAGGCACAGACTGACTTCTTCGAGATGGCGCCACGCTGGGGCGAAGAGGAGATGGCGCGTGAACTCGGCTTGCGCCTGTCCGGTGAGCATGCGCGTTTGAAGTTGCCCTTCTCGCCCAGCGCAGACTTGCTTGGCCCCGTGTATCGTGACGACAACCGCTACATCTGGGAATTCGAAGATTTCCTCGAAGCACACGAAGAGGAGTCGTTGTTCAGTAGTCATCGTCAGGTGCGCAAGCGCGTATCCTTGATGGAAATGATCAACGAGGTAGACAACGAATTCGCCGATGACAATGCCGATGAGGTGTGGATTCTGCCCACCGAGTTTTTCCGTGACGGCGACACCAAGTCGATGAACGAGTTGGAAGGCAAGGAGCCGATTTCTCCGCCTTTCCACTATGCCGAGTGGGATTATCAAATGCAGCTTGAGCGCCCGCTGTGGGTGACGCTGCATGAGAAACGTCCCGCACTGGGTGAGATCGAAAAAATCGACGGCGTGATTGAAAAGAACCGTCCGCTCGTCAGTCGTTTGCGCTTCTTGATCGATGCGCTGCAGCCGCAGGGCGTGAAGCGTATGCGCAAGCAGGAGGACGGTGACGAGCTTGATGTCAATGCCGCAGTCGATGCCATGATCGATGCGCGCATGGGGCGGATGCCCGAGCCGCGCATCATGATCCGCAATATACTCAAAGTGCGGGATATGTCCGTACTTTTGTTGATTGATTTGTCCGAGTCGACCAATGATAAGGTGCGCGGCCAAGACTATACGGTGCTTGATCTGGCGCGCGAAGCGGCCGCCATGCTGGCGTATGCCATGGACAAGGTGGGCGATAAATTTGCCATTCACGGCTTTGATTCCAATGGCCGGCATGATGTCGAGTATTACCGCTACAAAGACTTTGACATGCCGTACAACGATTTGGTTAAGGCACGTCTTGCCGGGATGACCGGCCAGCTCTCTACCCGCATGGGTGCTGCGATTCGTCATGCCGCGCACATTCTCAACACGCACGCCAGTGGCAAAAAGCTGATGTTGATCATTACCGATGGTGAGCCAGCGGACAATGACGTGCGCGATCCGCAGTACCTGCGCCTGGATGCGAAGAAAGCGGTCGAGGAAGCCACGCGCTCCGGCGTGCAGACCTTCTGCATGACACTCGATCCGCACGCGGATGAGTATGTGTCACGCATTTTTGGGCCACGTAATTACATGATCGTTGACCATGTGGATCGTCTCCCGGAGAAATTGCCTTTGATTTACGCTGGTTTGACACGTTAAGCACTGCCTTCGTCACTCCAGCCTGCATTATTTGATTTTGATCGTTTTTGAGGATCATCAGCCATGAACAAGCCCGGAAGCAGCCGTATCAGTGGTACCCGTTTTATCGAAAATGGTCCACCGAGCAATCAACGCATCAGTCTGAGTTCATCATTCCGCGGTTTGGGGCATGCCATTACCGGTGAGCGTCGTTTGCCCTCGACGGGGGCGATTGATGAGGTTGCCGGTGAAAAACTCGCGTTTTGTGCCCCAGCGACACTCAAGCTGGCGGAGGAGCTGTTTGAGCGCTGGAATGATGCTTTGAAGACCTTGGATGCACGCAAGGTCGCCGAGTGTTATGCCGAGGATGCGGTGTTGCTGCCGACGGTGTCGAACATTCCCCGCACCAACCGTGAAGAGATCACGGATTATTTTGAGCATTTCCTGCAGAAAAAACCCGTCGGTACCATCAATCAGCGTAATGTCAAATTCGGCTGCAACAAGATCACGGATGCGGGCATTTACACCTTCCGCGTGGACGATCATGGTGAGGTGCGTGATGTGCCGGCGCGTTACACCTTCGTGTATGAAAATCGCAATGGGGAATGGCTGATCGCCCACCATCACTCTTCGATGATGCCGACCTAACGTCGTGCTGAGCAATTCGGCATATTCCACAAAGCCTCAAGCGCGATGTCATCAACGTCGCGCCACCTTGATGGACTAAGGAGCGTGTATGGCTGCATTGCCACCTTCCCCGCAAACACTCGATGATGAAATGACCCCAACAGAACGTGCAGCGTTCCAGGCGCAGTACGTCAGTCGTGACATCAAGGCTGGGATCATTACCGGCACCATGGCGATACCACTGTCCATCGGTATTGCCATGATGTCGGACTACCCCATCAAAGTGGGGTTGGCGACGGTCGCCTTTGCCAGTTTTCTAGGTTGGGTCTTTTCTTGGTTTCGTCCAGGCAACTATATCGGTAGCCCTGGCATTGCCGCAGGGTTGGCGCCCATTCTCGCTTTGGGTGTGGCCACCTTTGGCATCGAGAATATGGCGTTTATCGTCTTTCTCACCGCGGTGATGCAGGCGCTGATCTGGAAATTCAACTGGCAGCGCTACATCCTGATGGCTGTGCCTGCTTACCTCGTTGAAGGGTTGCTTGCCGGCATCGGTTTGAAAATCGCCCTCAAATTCCTGCCGTTCACTTGGGCGGTGCCTGCGGCTCTGGAAGTGGAAGGGGTGTTTTGGACTGAGGCGCGTGTCATCGTTATCGGGCTGTCGATCATTGGCGCAATCGCTTTCCTCTGGCTGTTTCAGAAATACAAAGACACTCAGCCGGCGATTCCTTATTTTGTGGTCATTATCGGCGGTATCGTCGCGGCGTATTTCTTACCAGTGGATAAGCTCTCGGTGGCAGATGTCGATCTCAAGCTCGGGCTGCCTATCCCCCATTTTGAGCATGCCGCGTTGTGGTTTTACGCCATTGGCTTTGCCATGATGCTGGCGGTGATTGATGTGATCGAGCAGGTGATGAGTAATGCGGCGATTGAGAAGATCGACCCGCTCAAGCGCAAATGCAATAGTAATAACAGCCTGCTTTCCATCTGGTGTTCTAATCTGGGCGCCAGCTTCTTCGGTGGTATGACCAACCTCGATGGCTTAGCGAAAAGTACGACCAACCGTTTGGCCGGGGCGTACACCAAGTTTTCGGTGCTGGTCATTGGCATCGTGGTGACCTTTTTCGTTTTCAACGTCCAATACTTGGAAAATCTGCCCTACTTTGCCTTGGCGATCATCATGATCTTTACAGGTTGGAAGATGATTGCCGGGCTGATGCATGTGGTGCATCACGGGCATTACGCCACCTTGTTGGCCATCATTTGCGGCTTGCTGGTGTACAAGGTGGGTATTTTTGAGGGCTTGCTGATCGCCTTGGCGCTGCATGGCATCATTTGCTACGTTATCTTCACGCATGTGGAGTGCAAGCCGACGGGCGAGGTGATTCGCGGTTACTTCCGTAAATTCACCCGCGATGACGGTGTGGATTAACAGGATGCTGAAAAACTCATCCATGAGTTTTTAGCCCTACCGAGTCCGGTGCATGCCCGGACTCGATAGCGACAAATCAATCACTTCCGTGATTGATTTGCGAGCGGGACATCCATGCCCCGCCCTAACAGGCTGCTGAAATCAGTATTTCAGCAGCCTGTTAGGCACAATCAATAAGCGAAAAAAACCACGGCAGTGCGCCGTGGTTTTTTGTGTCACTGCAAAACTCAGAATCCGGCGCTTTGCAAAAAGTGTTTTACAAGCTTGTGCACTTCGCTTGATTTGATCACCAGCCCTAAGTCGATCATCTCCGAGTACATCATGGTGTCAGCTTGCGTCGGGATGGGGCCGCTGACGATGCGCGCGGCCTCCTCTTTGAAAAAAACCGCCGAGATGACGCCGATAAAATACAGGCGTCGAGCATGCGCGCCACTGTCTTGCGGTAGCAAAAACACCGGACTACCGCTGGAGCCGGGATAAACCGCAGCATCGATCAAAAACTCCGCACGCCCCTCGAAATCGAGCGTGATGGGCGTGGCGGTGGTGCCTCGGCGCAAAATCGGCATCAAGTTTGCCTTATCCCATACCCCATTGGGATAGCCCACAAACAGTACACTTTCCAACGCATCGAACAATTCAGATTGTTGCGTGTTCGGGATGCTGGCCAAGTCGATGGCGTGATAGTAAATCTCGGTGTGCATGGCGCGCACTCGCGCCTCCAGTGGCTTGAGCGGAGTGATGGCAAGATCGACATCCGCATCAGGGTGCAACACCCAGGCATGCTCAAAGTCATCAATTTCGATTTTGAAACCGCGTCCGACCACCGGCATGCCCTGGTCGCCACAGGTAAACACGAGTGAGCCGGTGCGTTGTCCTTCGACCACGTGTCGGTTGGTCACTAAAAAAACGTGCTCCAACCCTTGATGTTGTGTGGTCACGACGAAAGCCGTACCCGCGCCCTCCATGCCGTCACCGCTGGTGGTATCCACGCGGACGGTACTAAACATCAATTGCTTACTGAGAGTGTTCGGGGCTAGGTGAGGATGTTTCATAAGTCTTAACTTATGCTTCTAATAAGTTTAATAAAACAGACCAAGGGTTTTGTTAAGTATACACTCCAGAACGTGGAATGTGACCGACCTTCTATGGCGTCATGATCGCCATGCGATGCATTCCTGACGCAAGGGATACGCCTTACGTTTTCATTCGATGTTCGGAGGTGCCGGCATGATTGATTTTTCTGGTCTGCTGATTCCAGCAGTGTTGTTCTTTTTGTTGGGCTTTATCGCCAGTCTGATCCGTTCGGATCTCAAATTTCCCGATGGCATGTCCAAAGGCTTGACCATTTATTTGTTGGTCGGCATTGGGCTGTTCGGCGGTATTGAGTTGGCCAAGGCGGATCTTTCCAACGCGCTCGGCGCGGTGCTGGCTGCGGTTGGGCTAGGTTTGCTGACCCCGCTCGTGGCTTACGGCATTCTCACGCTAATTGGCAGAGTGGGCAAAATGGATGCTTCGGCCATCGCTGCGCACTACGGTTCAGTGAGTGCGGCGACCTTTCTTACGGCCGTGGCGTTTCTTGAGGCGCGTCATGTCAGCTTTGAGTCGCATACGGTGATTATGCTGGCGATCATGGAATCACCGGCGATCATTGTCGGCTTGTTCCTGGCGAGCATGTCGCGCCGTGCACTGGGGATGAATACTCAGGGTGATGGTTTACACCAACAAGAGGGGACGCTAGGACACTTGCTGCGTGATGCCTTTACCAACGGTGGTGTGGTGTTGCTCTTTGGCAGCATGCTGATCGGTATGATCGCCACGCAGAGCAGCCTGGAAAAAATCATGCCGTTTTTCAGTAAGCAGGGCATTTTCATGGGTGTGCTCTCGCTGTTCTTGTTGGAAATGGGCATGGAGGCGGCCAAGCGTATTCATGAATTCCGTAAGGTGGGTATGTTCCTGGTGGCCTTCGGTGTGATCATGCCGCTGGTCGGTGGGGTGATGGGATTGATCACCGGTCATTACTTGCTCGGTCTGAGCGTGGGCGGCACGACCTTGGTCGCGGTGCTGGGTGCCAGTGCCTCGTATATTGCCGTACCGCCGGCGATGCGCATGGCGGTGCCTGAGGCGAATCCCTCGCTTTATCTGACACTGGCGATTGGTATTACCTTCCCGTTCAATGTGGTTTTTGGCATTCCGTTGTACTATCAAGCGGCCACATGGTTGTTTGGCTAAAGGAGCGTCGTCATGGAACTGTATGCAAAAAAAGTGGTGCATGTCGTGGCCAGTGCAGATCTCGAATCTCGGCTGGTCAAGATCGCCGAGGAATACAATCGCGGGGGATACACGATCTACTCCGCACGCGGTGGTGGCGATACCGGCATTCAATCCGGCATGCTGGATGTGGATTCGAACATCGCCTTCATGATGGTGGTCTCCGAGCCGAATCTCACCCCCATTCTGCAAGCGCTGGATCACATGATCCGACGTGGCTATCAAATGATTGCCTACGTGCTGGATGCGCAGGTGTTGCGCCGCGAGAAGTTCGGCAAACCGGCCAAGGTTGAGTAAATAAAGACGATGAATAAACCTGTTTACCCCGGAATTGATGAAGATTCGCAAGGTGGACTGACCCATCTCGGCAGGATTGTGATGGACGCCTGGGTGTTTGGCATTTTGCCGGAAACCCAGCGCTGCGCAGGGTGGGATTATGGGCGCATGCAGGATCTGTACGAAAAGGTCAATCAGCGCTGGGATGAGTTTGGCCCCATTCCTGCGCATCTGCCTGAGCCCTACCGCGCCAATCACCAGCGGATTTATGCCGAGGCGGTGGAGCGTGCGCGTCAACAAGGATGGGATCCTGAGCTTGCCGACGACGATTGATTGCTTGATCGCTCGTTCGGGGTGAGGGTGCACGATGAACGTCTCAGGCTTTCGTAATGTCACCTTTCGCCAGCTCAAGGTATTTGCCGCTGTCGCCAGTCATCTAAGCTATACCAAGGCCGCCCAATCGCTGCACCTGACACAACCTGCGGTATCCATGCAGGTACGTCAGTTGGAGGAGAGTGTCGGCCTTGCGTTGTTTGAACAGCTTGGGCGCAAGATTTTTCTCACCGAAGCGGGCAAGGAGCTTTATCGCTACAGCCGGCAGGTGGAGCAGATCTTCAACGAAATGGACGACGTGTTCGCCAACCTGCGCGGCTTGGAAAGTGGCTCGCTGGCGGTGTCCGTGGCCACCACGGCGAGTTATTTTGCTACGCGGCTTTTGGCGGAATTTGCGCGCAGCTATCCCGGAGTGCAGATCACGCTGGATGTGACCAACCGTGAGGCTTTGCTTGGTCAGTTGGAAGACAACGCCTGCGATCTGGTCATCATGGGACGCCCGCCGGAGGACATGGAGCTGGATGCGGTGCCGTTCATGGACAACCCGCTGGTGGCTGTGGCACCTGCGCAGCATCCTTGGGTGGGGCGTGACCACATTCCTTTGCACGAGGTCACGGCGCAGTCGTTTGTGCTGCGTGAGCAAGGGTCAGGCACACGCGGTGCGATCGAGCGTTTCTTTTCTCAACACCAGGTGCCGTTGAAAACCGCCATCGAGCTGGGCAGTAATGAAGCCATCAAGCAGGCCGTGATTGCCGGTCTTGGCTTGGGAATTGTCTCCATGCACACCTTGGAGCTGGAGTTGGAAACCCGTCGGTTGGCGTTGCTCGATATCGAGGGTTTTCCCATCCTGCGCCACTGGTTCATCGTGCATCGGCGCGGTAAGCGGCTTTCGCCAGTCGCTGCAGCATTCAAGGCTTACACGCTGGAGTCCGCGCAACGCTTTGTGCCGCAGTTGGGTTGACGCTTAGGTGGTGTATAAATCCCGCCCGTCCGGCTGTTGGCGGAAACGTTTGTAGCTCCACTGATATTGCGCTGGCGCTGTGTGCAGACAGGCCTCGACACCGCGATTGAGTGCAGCGGCGGCCTCCGCCATGTCCTCACTGTAGAGCGCGTCCTCCGCGGGCATGAAGTGCTGGCGGAAGCCGCGTGCGTGCGGCAGGCGTTCGGTGATGGTCAAAAACACTCGCGCCTGATTTGTGCCTTGCGTGCGGGCGAGCAGGCGCATGGGCAGGGTCATGGTCAGTGCCTGCTGGCCAAGAAACGGCGCGAATACCCCTTCCCCTTCAGTGGGCTCCTGATCGGGCAGGATGCCCAGCGTTTCGCCGTTTTTCAGCCCGCGCAACAAGGTGCGCACCCCACGCGGGTCAGTGGGCACCACTGCAGCGTCGAAGCGCGCACGTCCCTCGCGAATGGGCGCTTCCAGCGCCGCCTGTTTGGGCGGCTTGTAGAGAATGGTCATGGGCCACACGCTGGAGCAGAACAGGCCGCCCAGCTCCCATGCGCCAAAATGCGGGGTGAGCAGGATGATGCCGCGGCCTTCGTGGTGTGCCTGATGCACCGCCTCGATCCCCGGGGTATCGCGCACCAGGGCAAGCACCTTGTCGCGCGGCTGATGCCAAAAGATCGGTGCTTCGCACAGGGTTTTGCCGGTTTCGATCAAGCTACGCCGCTCAAGTGCACGACGTTCACGCGCGCTGAGGTGGGGAAAGCAAAGTTCAAGATTGCGTCGCGTGACTTGACGCATGCGATTGGGAAACACGCTGGCGATCATGCCGATCAGACTGCCGAGTGCATGCGCCAGAGGTAAGGGCAAAGCACCCGCCCAGCGAAAGATGCGGCGCACGCCTTGCTCGGTCACGCGGCATCCTCGGGCAGAAAGGAGCGACGAGATGCGCCCGGTGGTGCGGGAGGAATCGCTTGTAAGGCGTCCGCTAAACCCTCTTCCATCAGCGGACGCAGCGCCTGGGCTAGACTCTTGAACACCATGGCGTGCTGGCGCTCTTCGTCGGCAAGCAGCATTTTCATGCGCTGCCTTTCGGTGGGTTTACTAAAGCAGGCCGGGCAGTTTTCAATGATGATGGGTAGTTTGGCATCGGCTGCAAACTCGCGCATCTGCCGTTCGCGCACAAAGCCCAAGGGGCGGATGATGCGCACGTCCCGAGCTTCGTTCAGGTAATGCAGCTTCATGGTGTTGAGTTTGCCGCCATGAAAGGCGGACATGAGAAAGCTCTCGGCGATATCATCCAGATGCTGCCCGAGGGCGAGCACGTTGAAACCCTGCTCGCGTGCGGTTTTGTACATCAGGCCACGCTTCATGCGCGCACAGAAGGCGCAATAGGAATCGCCGCGCATGTGCTCGCTGGCCAGATCGACGATTGGCGCTTCGACGTAGTGGTAGGGCACGCCCAAGTGCTGCATGTAATCTTTGAGGGCTGCGGGGGAGAAAGTCTCCACCTGCGGGTCGATGGTGATGGCGGCCAGTTCGAAATGAAACGGTGCATGGCGCTGTACATGGCGCAAAAGATGCAGCAAGGTGAGGGAATCCTTGCCGCCTGAAACCCCCAGTAGCACCCGATCGCCCGCATTGACCATGCGGTAGCGCGCCATGGTGCGAATGGCGGTTTTGACGAGTTTTTTCGGTAGCTTCAGCACCGGGCTTGAAGATGAATCGTTCATGTTGGGGGGATAGGTCACTCTGCGGATTGTAACGCGTTGGTCTTTGCTTGCATGAATATGCAAAATAGATGCTTAATTAAGCATCAAATTCATTCCATTAGTTCATGGTCACGGGAGGGGAGCGTGGATACCATTCTTGCCAATGCGACGGTCAGTGTGACCGAGCTGAAACGTAATTTCAGCAGCATTCTGCGTGCTGCCGATGATCAAGCGATTGCCGTGCTCAACCATAATCGACCCGAAGCCTACCTGCTCTCAGCGGCGCATTACGAGCAGTTGATGGCCTATGTGGAAGATTTGGAGGATGCACGTCTGGTGCGTGAGCGCCAGGGTGGGCCGTTTGTCGAGGTGACTTTGGATGAGCTTTAAGCTGCAATTTCATGTCGCTGCGCTGGATGAGTGGCGGCGTCTGGATGACAGCGTGCGAGAGCAATTCAAAAAGAAGTTGGCGGAGCGTTTATTGATGCCGCGTGTTCATGCTGCGGCACTGCATGGCATGCCGGACTGCTACAAAATCAAGCTGCAGCGGCGCGGTTTGCGCTTGGTTTATCGCGTGGATGACACTGTGGTCACGGTGATGGTGCTCGCGGTGGGTAAGCGCGAGCGCAACGCGGTTTATCAGGCTGCACAGCAACGATCATAGGGAGCTTTGCCATGCGCACACTCTATCCGCCCATCTCACCCTACAACCACTTCATGCTGCCGGTGAGCGATCTGCACACCTTGTATGTCGAGGAGTGCGGCAACCCGCAGGGTATCCCGGTGCTTTTTCTACATGGCGGGCCGGGTGCGGGGTGTACGCTCAACCATCGGCGTTATTTCGACCCGGCGCGCTACCGCATCGTGTTGTTCGATCAGCGCGGCTGTGGTCGTTCCACGCCGCACGCCGAGCTGCGAGAAAATACCACGTGGGATCTGGTGGCGGATATCGAGCGTATCCGCGAGCAGTTGCGCATCGAACAATGGCTAGTTTTTGGTGGCTCTTGGGGAAGTACTTTGGCGCTGGCTTACGCGCAAACCCATCCTGCGCGAGTGAGTGGCTTGGTGCTGCGCGGTATTTTTCTTTGCCGCCCGCGGGATATTCACTGGTTTTACCAAGACGGTGCCAATGCGATTTTTCCGGACCATTGGCAGGACTATCTTGCCCCCATTCCTGTCGAGGAGCGTGGCGATTTGCTGCAAGCGTTTCATCGCCTGCTCACCGGTGCGGACGAGCTACGCCGCATGGCGGCGGCCAAAGCCTGGGCGGTGTGGGAAGGGCGCACCGTGACGCTGCTGCCCGATCATGCCACCACGGATTACTTTGGCGATCCGCATGTGGCGTTGAGTTTGGCGCGCATCGAAAACCACTATTTCGTCAATCATGCGTTCCTTGAGCCGGATCAGCTCTGCCGCGATGCGCACACATTGGCCGACATTCCCGGCATTCTGGTGCATGGGCGCTACGACGTGGTTTGCCCGCTGGAGCAAGCGTTTGCTTTGCACGCTGCATGGCCGCAAGCGCGCTTGAATGTGATTGCCGATGCCGGGCATGCCGCCACCGAGCCTGGCATCGTCGATGCTCTGGTGCGTGCCACTGATCAGTTCGCCGACTTCCTGGAGGGCAGGGCATGATCGGTTTGTTGCAGCGCGTCGCGCATGCGCGGGTTGAAGTGGACGGCGAGATCGTCGGCCAAATCGAGCGCGGCTTGCTTGTGCTGGTAGGGGTGGAGCACAACGACGGCGAGACGGAAGCGGAGCGTCTGCTCGATCGCGTGCTCAGTTACCGCGTGTTTGCCGACGAAGCGGGCAAGATGAATCGCTCACTGAGCGACATTCAGGGCGGCTTGCTGCTTGTGCCGCAGTTCACGTTGCCGGCGAACACGCACAAGGGCACCCGGCCGGATTTCTCGCCTGCGGCCAAGCCGGAGGTGGCGCGCTGGTTGTTCGAGTTCATGTGTGTGCGTGCCAACTGTCGTCATCCTCATGTCGCCAGTGGCCTGTTTGGCGCGAACATGCAGGTGAGCTTGACCAATGATGGGCCGGTGACCTTTTGGCTGCGCGTGGCGGCCAGTGAATGATGTATTTTTTGTAGGTATAAAAACCATAAAGGATATTCGCTGTTTGATTTATGATTGAATGCGCTTGTAACTAAATCGCAATAAGAAAACTGGGGGAGCGCATGGCAATCATGGACAACCCGCCCGACCGTGGGCGTCGCAATTTCTTGATGGGCAGCGCGGCGACGCTGGCCACCTTGGTCGGCATGGAGCAGGCGATTGCCGGCATGCAGAGTGACAAAAAAGTGCATGTGGTGATCATTGGTAGCGGCGCGGCGGGCATGAGCATTGCCAACCGCCTCAGCCGTGCCCTGCCCAACGGCACGCTGACCGTGATCGACCCGCGTGCGCCCAGCTACTACTGGCCGGGTCTGACCTTGGTGGCCACTGGCTTGTGGCCAATGGATAAAGTGCTGATCGACACCGCCGAGTACATGCCGGCGCGCGCCGAGTGGATCAAGGAGACGGTGAAAACCATCAGCCCCGCGAGCAATAGCCTGGAAACGGACGCTGGACGTAAAGTGAGCTACGACTATCTGGTGGTCGCGCCAGGCATCGATTACCACTATGAAGGTATCGCGGGCATGGATGTCAAAGCCATCGGCAGCAACGGCTTGGCCAGCGTATATCACAGCCCGGAAAAGGCCGCGGCATCGTGGACGGCCATCCATAAGTTCGTCAATGACGGCGGCAAGGGCGTGTTTACCTTGCCGAAAACCCCGATCCGCTGTGCAGGCGCGCCGCTGAAGATGACCTTCCTCACCGAAGATCGCATCAAGCAGGCCGGCACCCAGGGCAAAGCCAAGCTCGAATTTTATTCGGCATTGCCGAACGTGTTCGGTCTGCCGTATTTCAGCGAATTTGTCATCAATCGCTGGAAGGAAGATGGTATCCTCACCCGTCTCAAGCATGACCTCAAGGCCGTGGACTTGACGGCGCGTAAAGCGACCTTTGGCACTGAGGCGGGCGATGTGGTGGTGGACTACGACCTGCTGCACGTGGTGCCGCCGATGCGTGCCCCCGAATGTGTGCGTAACTCCGAGCTGGCATGGAAGGAAGGCAACTTCGCCGGCGGCGGTTGGTTGGCGGTGGACAAAGGCACACTGCAACACATGGACTTCAAAAACGTCTTCGGTTGCGGCGATGTCAACGGCACGCCGCGCGGCAAGACAGCGGCCACGGTCAAGCTGTCTGTGCCGATTGTGGTGGGCAACCTGCTGGCGGTGATCGAGGGCAAAGAGCCGGAAATGAAATTCAACGGCTACACCTCTTGCCCGCTGCTCACCAAGTTCGGCACGGCGATGCTCATTGAGTTCGACTATGACGGCAAGCTGATCCCGACCTACGACTTCATCGACCCGAAACAAGAGTCGTGGTTTGCCTGGGTGATGAAAGAGCAGATGCTCAAGCCCACCTACCTGAAAATGCTTGAAGGCAAAGTTTAAGGAGCGCCACGATGAGCAATATCAATCTCGCATTCTGGATGATGGTCGGCTGGCTGCAAGAGCACTGGATGCTGGTGCTGATCGCGCTTGCCCTGGCCGTGCTGGCTTACGGTGCGCTGTGGGTATCCAAGCGCAACTGGTGGAGTGGTAAAGCGTTCCTCGGTGGCTTTGTCGCTGCGGTATTGACCACCGCAGTCATGGCGTTGAGCCTACCCGCACTTACCGGCTCATCGCTGGCGCAAGTCACCTACATCACCGACTGGGTGATGCTGGTGCTCATGGCCGCAGGCTTTGGTGCCGTGGCGTTTGTGATTGTTTATCCGCTACTGGTGCTGACGCAAAAAGCCAAGTCCTGAGGCACTATTTGTGCTGATAGAGCCCCGGCCTTGTCCGGGGTTTTTTTATTTCTGCACACCATCAAGCCACACGATGCAATGTGTGCCTGCTCATCATGGTGGGGTGTATGAGGCATCAGTTGTGGGTTTTGCATATTCTGTGTGGCGGAATATGGTTGCGGCATGATTCATTCGTTCAGTTGCACAGATACTGCAGCCTTGTTTCACAGCCGAGCGGTTTCGCGCTTCAAGTCGATTGAAGGTGTAGCGCGGCGTAAGCTGATTCAGCTTCATGCGGCAACGGAGACTTGGTGGTCTGCGCGTACCGCCTGGCAATCGACTGGAGGTTCTCAAGGGGGATCGCACGAGCTGGTACAGCATCCGCATTAATGACCAATGGCGACTGTGTTTTATTTGGCGGGAAGACGGAGCGCACCACGTGGAAATCGTGGATTACCACTGAGGATTAGGCATGACCAACTTACTTGAGGAAGTTCACTCCGGCGAAATACTGCTGGAAGGCTTCATGCGACCGCTGGGCATCACGGCGAGACAGCTTGCTGCGGATATTGATGTCCCGCCAAGTCGTATCAGTGAATTGGTCAATGGCAAGCGCCCCATCACGGCAGACACGGCGTTGCGCCTTGGCCTGTTTTCGACATGGATCCACGTTTCTGGATGAACCTCCAGACCGAATACGACATGCGTTTGGCTTCAAGGGAGTTGAAGGCGCGGATAGCGCCGCGCATCAGGGTGTTTCAACGGGCGTCTTGAGTACGCCCAAGGCAGGTTGACGGGCTGCTGCCAGCTTTTTGCTCCGGATTTTGAGGAAGGGCACGCCGTCAGATCATTCGGCGCAATACGCTGCGCTATTGTGCCCTACGCGGGCTAGATTCCAGAAACGTGTATGGGAGGGAGTAACCGATAGGCATAACG
>CAYOCG010000033.1:0-12184 GCA_964402435.1 uncultured Halothiobacillus sp.
TGGCTGTTGATGTTCTCGTCGTCCTTGGTGAAGTCCAGACCGCCACGCAGACACTCGTAAACCGCACGGCCGTAGTTCTTGCCGGACAGACCCAGCTTCGGCTTGATGGTGCAACCCAACATCGGACGGCCGTACTTGTTGAGGATGTCACGCTCAACCTGGATACCCAGGGGCGGGCCACCACAGGTCTTGACGTAAGCGATCGGGAAGCGAACGTCCTCCAGACGCAGAGCACGCACAGCTTTGAAGCCGAACACGTTACCCACCAGCGAGGTGAATACGTTGACCACGGAACCTTCTTCGAACAGATCGATCGGATAGGCAATGAAGGCATAGAAAGCGGTATCGTCGCCAGGCACATCTTCGATGTGATAAGCGCGACCCTTGTAGTAATCCATATCGGTCAGAAGGTCGGTCCACACTGTGGTCCAGGTACCGGTCGAAGACTCGGCAGCGACCGCAGCGGCAGCTTCTTCACGATCTACACCGGGCTGCGGTGTAATCTTGAAGCACGCCAGCAGATCGGTGTCCAGTGGGGTGTATTCCGGGGTCCAATAGGTCTGGCGATAGTCCTTCACGCCGGCATCGTACTTCTTGACAGCCATGCTTAGCTCCTGTTTGGGGTTAGCTCATCAAATGAGTCAGGGAACACCCCCGACTCAACCAAAAAATTGAGTCACATCACATCATGTGGCTCGCGACGGTTCGGATCTTACACACCAGCATCGATAATGTTAAATCACGATTTGCGATTAACTCTATAAGCGAACCTGATGGATCTTTTTCTCGCACGAAGAAGATTACTCCCTTGTTCAACATATCCGCAAGCTGAGCGCGGACATCATGATTGATTGGCCTATTTTCACGTTGCTAGCAAATAGATACGCCGGAACATTTGAGCCGTTCCCGCAGGATTAGGCGGACGCCTCAAGGTGCAAAACCACCCAGAGCGGTGATTCAAACCTTGCACCCAGGACTGGATTTGTTCATGCTAGAAAGATGCGAATTTTCTTGCCTTCATTTTTGCCAAGCGTTCCATGAACAACGTCAACCTGCGCGTTTATTCGTTCATCGACTCGCTTCAGCCGCAGCTTGCGTCCTATCTTGCGACCAGCTCGCAGGGTTTTTTGCCCGTCCCTGGGGATGCGTGTTTGTGGATCGAGGTCGCGCCAGGCATGGCGGTGCATCGCCTGAGCGACATCGCGCTCAAAGCCACCAATGTCCACCTTGGCGAACAAGTGGTTGAGCGCGCGTTTGGCTCGATGGAGATTCATTACCGCAACCAAAGTGAAGTACTGGCTGCGGGGGATGCCATATTGCGCGAGATTGGAGCAGATGTTGACTCCCGCCTGCCCTGTCGGATTGCATGGAAAGAAATCATTCGCGCCATCGCGCCGGACCATGCCACGCTAATCAACCGTCAGTTCCGCAAAGGCTCGATGCTCTTACCGGGCAAAAGCATGTTCATCCTCGAAACCGAGCCAGCGGGTTATATCGTGCAAGCCGCCAATGAAGCAGAGAAAGCGGCACATGTAACGCTGATCGACGTGCGCGCCTTTGGTACGTTTGGTCGCTTGACCATGATGGGCAGCGAAGCAGAAACACTCGAAGCCATGCGCGCCGCCGAGCGGGTGATTGAAACCATCAACCGCAACGCCCGACCTGATCAGGCTTAATCGGCCTGCGCATCAGGCGTTCCGCTGTAATCCGGCATAACCGCAACGCACCAGCATCGCCTCATCCAACATTGGCGCTTCTTGTTTTGCCGGCATGAGCAAGCGCTCCAGGTAGCGCGCAATCACATCCACTTCCAGATTCACAGCTCGACCCGGCTGCCAATGCTTGGCGGTGGTCATGCGCAGACTGTGCGGTACGAGGTTGAGCTCAAACCGGGCACCATCCACGTGATTCACTGTCAGGCTGATGCCGTCCACCGTCACCGAGCCTTTGGCTGCAATATATCGCGCCAAATCTTCCGGTGCCTGCACCGCAAAACGCACTGAACGCGCATCATCCCAACGCGCCACAATCTCCCCGACACCATCAACGTGGCCACTCACCAGATGCCCCCCCAGGGGGGTGGATAAGGTTAGTGCTTTTTCCAGATTGATCTCATCGCCAAGGCGCAGATCGCCCAGAGTCGTGCGTGAAAGACTTTCCGCCGATACATCCGCCGAAAAAGCCGTGTTTGCTAACGCTACCACCGTCAGGCACACCCCTTGCGTGGCGATGCTATCGCCCAACTGCACACCCTGCATGAAGCCTGCATCGACCTGGATCGTGATGCGCTGATCCCCGGCCATGGACTGCATGCGATCCACGCGCCCGACACTCTGGATGATGCCTGTGAACATGATCTGCGACTAACTCGTCAGTTAAAAAGGAATGTCATCATCATCAAACCCCGCATCCCAGTTTGACTCTTGTGCTGCGGGTTGCGATGGACGATTTTCTTGTGCGCGAGCCTGCGGCGCCGCACGTGGGGCACTGCGCGGCGCCTCATCAAAGCTGCCCTCGGACGCGCCACCACCGCGCCCGCCGAGCATTTGCATGTCAGAGGCAACAATCTCCGTGGTGTATTGATCCTGGCCTTCCTTGTTCTGCCACTTGCGCGTGCGCAGGCTACCCTCGATGTACACCTGCTGGCCTTTACGCAAATACTGGGCGCCGATCTCAGCCAGCTTGTTGAACAGCACCACACGATGCCACTCGGTGGCCTCCTTTTTCTCGCCGGTTTGCTTGTCGCTCCAGGTTTCAGAGGTGGCAATGCGCAGGTTGGTCACCGCACCACCGCTTGGCATGTAGCGGGTTTCCGGGTCGAACCCCAGATTGCCAACCAGAATGACTTTGTTGATTCCACGCGCCATGTTGTTACCTCGAACAGACTGTTAAGCAGTTGACGCGGTATATTAGCCTACTTCACCCGCTGACCACCTCACTCCATGAGCTCAAGTTTGATCCGCATTCGTGGCGCGCGCACGCACAACCTGAAAAACATTGATCTAGATTTGCCCCGCGACAAGCTGATCGTGTTCACCGGACTGTCCGGTTCAGGCAAATCCTCACTGGCGTTTGACACCATCTTTGCCGAGGGTCAGCGGCGCTATGTCGAATCGCTATCGGCCTATGCACGTCAATTCCTGTCGATGATGGACAAGCCGGATGTGGACCTGATCGAAGGGCTGTCACCCGCGATTGCTATCGAACAGAAAACCACCTCGCACAATCCGCGTTCCACAGTGGGCACGGTCACCGAAATCTACGACTACCTGCGTCTACTGTTTGCACGCGCCGGCACGCCACACTGCCCCGATCACGACCTACCGCTCACCGCGCAGACGGTCAGTCAGATGGTCGATCACGTGCTCGGCCTGCCCGAAGATAGCCGCCTGATGCTGCTCGCGCCGGTAATCGCGGCGCGCAAGGGCGAATACCGCCGCCTGCTGGACACGCTGCGCGGGCAAGGTTTCTTGCGCGTGCGGGTCAACGGCGTGGTCATGGAACTGGACGAGGTGCCGGAACTGGATGCCAAGAGCAAGCACAGCATCGACGTGGTGATCGATCGCTTCAAGGTGCGTGCCGATGCCGCGCAACGCCTGGCCGAATCGTTTGAAACCGCGCTGCGTCTGGCGGAAGGCGTGGCCAAAGTGGTGAGCATGGACGAGGGTGCCATTGATCTGACCTTCTCCGCGCGCCATGCCTGCCCGGTGTGCGGTTTTTCGCTCACCGAACTGGAGCCGCGCCTGTTTTCCTTCAACAACCCGCAGGGTGCCTGCCCGACCTGTGACGGCATCGGCGTGCAAAGCTTCATGGATCCGGGCAAAGTCGTCGGCCATCCTGAGCTTTCGCTTGCAGGCGGGGCGATTCGCGGTTGGGATCGACGCAATGCGTATTACTACGCCATCTTGCAAAGCCTGGCCAAGCATTACGCCTTCGACGTGGAAACCCCGTGGCAAGACCTGCCGCAGAAAGTGCGCGATGTGGTGCTGTACGGTTCAGGCAAAGAAAAGATCGAATTCACGCAGATTGGTGAGCGCGGCAAGCCCACCATCAAAAACCACACCTTCGAGGGCGTGCTGCCCAATATGCAGCGCCGCTACCGCGAGAGCGACAGCCTGGCGGTGCGTGAAGAACTTGCCAAATACCTCTCCGAACAACCCTGCCCGGCCTGCGGCGGCGCGCGCATCAACCGCACCGCGCGGCATGTGAAAGTGGCTGAGCTGAACCTGCCCGCCATCACCGCCCTGCCGGTCGATCAGGCCGCGGACTGGTTTGCACAACTCAAACTGCCGGGGCAGAAAGCTGACATTGCCGAGAAAATCGTACGCGAGATCCACGCCCGCTTGGGTTTTCTGGTCAATGTCGGACTCAACTACCTCTCGCTCGATCGCAATGCCGACACCCTCTCCGGCGGCGAGGCGCAGCGCATTCGTCTTGCCAGTCAGATCGGCTCGGGACTGGTGGGCGTGACTTACATCCTCGATGAACCCTCCATCGGCCTGCACCAGCGCGACAATGACCGCCTGCTCGCCACGCTCACCCGCCTGCGCGATCTGGGCAACACGGTGATCGTGGTGGAGCATGACGAAGACGCCATCCGCAGCGCCGATTTTGTGGTGGATATCGGCCCCGGCGCGGGCGTGCATGGCGGGCAAATCATGTCGGCCGGCACGCCCGAAGTGATTGCCGCCAATACCGAATCGCTCACCGGTGCCTACCTGTCCGGGCGTTTGGCCATTCTTCCGCCGGAAACAACCACGCCCGTCAATGCAGAGAAAATGCTCATCCTCGAAGGTGCCTGCGGCAACAATCTCAAGGGCGATACCTTGCGCCTGCCAGTCGGACTCTTCACCTGCATCACCGGCGTATCCGGTTCGGGCAAATCCACGCTGATCAACGACACCTTGTACAAAATCGCCGCGCAACACCTCAACGGCGCCAGCGCATCACCCGCGCCGTACCGTAAAGTGCATGGACTGGAACACTTCGATAAAGTGATCGACATCGACCAAAGCCCGATCGGACGCACGCCCCGCTCCAACCCTGCCACCTACACCGGCTTGTTCACCCCCATCCGCGACTTGTTCGCCGGCACGCCCGAATCGCGTGCACGCGGCTATGGCCCGGGGCGATTTTCCTTTAACGTCAAAGGCGGGCGCTGTGAAGCCTGCGAAGGCGATGGCGTGCTCAAAGTCGAGATGCACTTTTTGCCCGACGTGTACGTGGAGTGCGAGGTTTGCCACGGCAAGCGCTACAACCGCGAGACTTTGGACATCCGCTACAAGGGCAAAACCATCGCCGACGTGCTGGACATGACGGTGGAAGACGGCGTGGCGTTTTTCTCCGCCATACCCGCGATTGCGCGCAAACTGCAAACCCTGCAAGAAGTCGGGTTGGGCTACCTGCGCCTGGGGCAAAACGCTACCACCCTCTCCGGCGGTGAGGCGCAGCGGGTGAAATTGGCGAAGGAGTTATCCAAGCGCGACACCGGGCGCACGCTGTACATTCTGGACGAACCCACCACCGGCCTGCACTTTCACGACGTGGCGCAGCTTTTGCGCGTGATCCACACCCTGCGCGATCATGGCAACACCGTGGTGGTCATCGAACACAATCTCGACGTGATCAAAACCGCCGACTGGGTGATCGACCTCGGCCCGGAAGGTGGTCGTGGCGGCGGGCAGATCATTGCGCAAGGCACACCAAGTGATGTGGCGAGAGCGCCACACTCCCATACCGGGCGCTATCTGGCACGCTACTTTTCTACTTCATCCAAGTAACACGGAGTGACCCATGCGCGCCTTTTTCCTGCTCATGCTGTTTGCCTTGCCGCTGCACGCGGCCGACTTTCCCCGTGCACTGCCCGCCACCTATGTTGGCACCCTGCCCTGCGCTGACTGCCCAGGCATCGACACCAAGCTCAACCTGCTGCCTGACGGCCAATTTCAGTTGCGCATGACTTATCTGGAACGCAATGAAAAACCCGTTGAGCAGATCGGCTTGTGGCAATTGGACAAAGGCAAGCTGACACTGAAAAGCGCAGGTCAGACGGTGGAGCAATTCCAGATGCAGGGCAAAACCCTTGATCTGCGCAAACTCGACATGGAGGGCAAGCCAATCGCCAGCAAGCTCGACTACACCCTGCGTGCCAAAAACGTGTTTCAGCCGATGAAGCCGCGCCTCACCATGCAGGGCACGTTTGTGTATTTCGCGGATAGTGCGCGCTTTACCCCCTGCGCCACCGGCTTGTCCATGCCCGTGCGCATGGAGGGCGCGTATCTTGCGCTGGAAAAAGCCTATATTGAAAAGCGCAAGGCACCGGGTGCGCCTTTGCTCGTGACGGTGGAAGGCATGATCGTCAAGCAGCCGAAGCTGGAGCAGGAAGGCTCCGAGCAGGCGCTCAACGTGATGAAACTGATCGAGACCCACGACGCCTCCACCTGCCCGGGCGAGCAGCCAGGCAATCCCGCCCAAACACGCACCCTGGAAAATCAGGCGTGGATTCTGACCCAGCTCGGTGACCAGACCCTCGACAGCAAGATGCGCCAGGTGCCCTACATTGAACTGCTGGCCAAGGATAAGCGCGTTGCTGGCTCCGGCGGCTGCAACCGCATCATGGGCGGCTACCAGCTTGCAGGCGATACACTGAAATTCGACAAAATGGCGGGCACGATGATGTTTTGCGAAGGTGTCATGGACAATGAACAGCGCTTCCTCAAAGCCCTGAGCGAGGTTCAGCGCTGGAGCATCGAAGGCGACACGCTCTTGTTGCAAGATGCGAATCAGAAGGTCTTGATGAAACTCAAGGCGCGCTGAGTTCGGCCTGCAACCTGTTGTTTCATCGACACACCGCGTAGCGAAACGGTGTGATGCAGTCTAGCCTCCATGTGTGTGCATTCCACACCGCAAAACAAGGAGACCTGCAATGATGAAAGCTTATCTGGCCGAAACCATCGGCACTTTCTGGCTCGTGCTCGGCGGCTGCGGCAGCGCCGTGCTTGCCGCTGCCTTCCCTGAGCTTGGCATTGGCCTACTGGGTGTCGCCCTGGCCTTTGGTCTTACGGTCGTCACCATGGCCTATGCCATTGGCCCGATTTCCGGCTGCCACCTCAATCCGGCGATTTCCGTCGGTTTGTGGGCAGGTGGACGCTTCCCCGCGGGGCAGGTGCTGCCCTACATCGCCGCGCAGGTGATCGGTGGCATCATCGCCGGCGGCGTGCTCTTTCTCATCGCCAGCGGTAAAGCGGGCTTTGACGTATCCGCCGGGTTTGCCTCCAACGGCTACGGTGAACACTCCCCCGGCGGCTACTCCATGCTGGCGGCCTTGGTGACCGAGGTGGTGATGACTGCCATGTTCCTGTTCGTCATCATGGGCGCCACCAACAAGAATGCTCATCCGATGATGGCCGGACTGGCGATCGGCCTGACGCTGACCTTGATTCACCTCATCAGCATCCCGGTGACCAACACCTCCGTCAACCCGGCGCGCAGCACTGGCGTAGCGGTGTATGTCGGAGGCTGGGCCGTGCAGCAGCTCTGGCTGTTCTGGGTGGCGCCGATCATCGGTGGTGTGATTGGTGCGCTGATGTACAAGGCGGTGAATGTTGCCAAGGATTGAGTGACAAGATGAATTATTCGAGGGAGCTTCGGCTCCCTTTTTGTTTTCGGATTGCGTTCATTAAACGAAGGTTTGATGGACTCGCGGCCGCGAGTGACGGGGTTTTCCTACCCCTTGGCCGCGCCGTGTCTGGCGTGGTCAGCGGAGGGTCAAACCGCATGGATGCGGTTTGAGGTCTGACGGGGCAAGGATGCCCCGTTCAGACCGACCTTCCGATGGTCATGTCAGGCACGGGAACCCCGCAGGGGCGCGGTCACGGGGGCGTGTTCTTTTGGTTACTTTTCTTGCACGAGCAAGAAAAGTAACTCGCCCGTAGCCACGTAAATCTGCTTCGGAGTGTCTTCGTCAAGACGGGCGAAATAACTCACCACCCATTACTGAGACGGTGACATGGTTTCGCCCGTTTCTGGGGTGCAGCTACGAACAAGTCGTAGTTGACTCGGGCGAGTGACTTTCTTTGCCTGCACAAAGAAAGTCACCAAAGAAATGCACCCCGATGATGCCGCCCTGCGGGCAAGCCGTGAACTGACCTGCTCCAGCCGGGTCGTCTCAACGCGACATCCCGTCGCGGAGAGACTAAAAGCGCCATCCATGGCGCTTTTACCCAGCCTCCACAGGCCAGTCCACGGCGGCATCAAAGGGGAAGGAAATCCGAAAGCCAAATCCGCGCCGCTGGCGCATCTGTCCATCAAACCTTCGTTTGTCAAGCGCCACCCTTGGGTGCCTAGCGCCTAAACCCATTGGTGATCGGATAGCGCCGCTCACGACCAAACGCCCGTGAGGTAATCTTCACTCCAGGCGGTGCTTGGCGACGCTTGTACTCCGCCAGATCGACCATGCGGATGATGCGGCGCACTGTCGCCTCATCAAAGCCCTGCGCCACGATCTGCTCCACGCCCTGCATGCGCTCCACATAGGCTTCAAGAATCGCATCCAGCACAGGATACGGCGGCAGGCTGTCCTCATCTTTCTGATCCGGACGCAGCTCAGCCGACGGCGCGCGGGTGATGACGCGCTCAGGAATGACCGGCAACTGCGCATTGCGATAACGCGCCAGGCGGTACACCAGCATCTTCGGCACATCCTTGAGCGGCGCAAAGCCACCCGCCATGTCGCCGTACAGCGTGGCATAGCCCACCGCCATCTCGCTCTTGTTGCCCGTGGTGAGCAACAGCTTGCCGCTGGCATTGGACAGCGCCATGAGCACCACGCCGCGTGAGCGCGCTTGCAGATTCTCATCCGTCGCACCCTGCGGTGCAGCGCAAAGCACAGGCGCGAGCATGTCGCGGAATGCCTGATAGGACGGCGCAATCGGCACCACATGATGACGCACACCCATGCGTTCAGCCTGCGCCATGGCATCTTCAATGCTCATGCTGGAGGTAAACTCGCTGGGTAAAAGCACCGCCTCCACCTGCTCCGCACCGAGCGCGTCCACCGCCAGCGCCAGGGTCAGTGCAGAATCAATGCCGCCGGAGAGTCCAAGCAATGCGCCCTTGAAGCCGTTTTTCTGAGCATAGTCGCGGATGGCGAGTACCAGCGCACGGTATATGGCATCGTCCTCCGGCAAGACGTCACACGAGGGTGTCGCAACAGCGTGCAGCGACCCATCCGCCTGCAAAGCCACACAGCCCAGCGCCTCCTCAAACATTGGCAGACGCAAGACCACCCGCCCCGCGCCATCCAACACCAACGAGCCGCCATCGAACACCAGCTCATCCTGCCCGCCGATGAGGTTGAGATAGACCACCGGCAGACCGCTCTCCGCCACACGCGCACGCAACACCTGCTCGCGGCTTTCCGGCTTGTCATGCTGATACGGTGAGGCATTGATGCTTAGCATGCAGCGCGCGCCGGCACCGAGCGCCTGATGCATCGGATCCTCATGCCAGATGTCTTCGCACACGCTCAGCGCCAGCCCGTCAGCGAACACGCACGACTCCACCCCGGGCGTGAAATAGCGCAGCTCATCAAACACCCCATCATTGGGTAGATGCTGTTTGTAATAACGCGCCAAAACCTGCCCATCGCGCAGCACCCATGCGGCGTTGTAGCGTCCGTGCGGCGTTTTTTCCGGCACACCGAGCACCACACTGATGCCCTGCGGCAGGGACGCCAGCAACCATGCCACTTCAGCCGAAACGGCATCCATGAAATCCGGCCGCTTGACCAGATCCTCCGGCGGATAACCGGTCAGCGCCAACTCGGGAAACACCACCACATCGGCGGCAAAGCGAGCCTTGGCCTCTTGCGTCCAATGCAAAATCTTGCGCGCATTGCCGTGGACATCGCCCACGGTGAGATTGACTTGCGCCAGGGCGATCTTCATGCCTGCCCCAGAACTTCGGCCATCGTCGCTCCCATCACCGCCGGCGAGCGCACGATATGACATCCCGCCGCCTGCAACGCGGCAAACTTGCCTTCTGCCGTGCCTTGACCGCCGGCCACAATCGCCCCGGCATGCCCCATGCGTTTGCCCTTGGGCGCGGTCGCGCCGGCAATGTAGGCCACCACCGGCTTGCTGACCGCGCTGCGAATGAACTCGGCGGCTTCTTCTTCCGCCGTGCCGCCAATCTCACCCACCAGAATAATGCCCTCGGTCTGTGGGTCAGCTTCAAACAAGCGCAGGCAGTCGATGAAATTCATGCCATGAATCGGGTCACCGCCAATGCCCACGCAGGTGCTCTGCCCCAGCCCCGCACCGGTGGTCTGGTGCACCGCCTCATAGGTCAGCGTGCCCGAGCGCGAAACAATACCGATGCGGCCACGGCGATGAATGTACCCCGGCATGATGCCGATTTTGCAGCCTTCGCCCGCCTCGCCCGGCGTGATCACACCCGGGCAGTTCGGGCCGATGAGATAGGTGTCCGGATAGTCTTTCAGTGCTGCTTTTACTTTCAGCATATCCAGCACTGGAATCCCCTCGGTGATGCACACGATCACGCGAATCCCCGCATCCGCCGCCTCCAGAATCGCATCGGCGGCAAACGGCGCGGGCACATAGATCATGCTCGCCTCCGCCCCGGTATGCTGCACCGCATCGCCCACGGTATCGAACACCGGCAGCCCCAGATGCCTGCTGCCGCCCTTGCCCGGCGTCACCCCGCCGACCATGCGCGTGCCGTAGGCCAATGCTTGCTCCGAATGAAACGTCCCCTGCTTGCCGGTGAAACCTTGGCAAATCACGCGGGTTGCGCCATCAATCAAAATTGCCATCTTAAAAAGCCTCCTTGCGCGGGGTGTGTGCCGCACGCACCGCGGCCTGCGCGGCGCGGGTCAAATCGTTTTCTGCGATCAAATCAAGCCCGGAGGCGGCGAGCAGAGCACGCCCCTGCGCCGCGTTCGTGCCCTCCAGACGCACCACCAGCGGCAGCTTAAGATCCACCTCACGCACCGCCTGCAAAATGCCCTCGGCAATCAGATCACAGCGCACGATGCCGCCGAAAATATTGATCAAAATCGCGCGCACCTTGGCATCCGACAGAATCAGCTTGAACGCCGCCGCCACACGCTCGGCCGTCGCCCCGCCGCCAACATCGAGAAAATTCGCCGGTCGCCCGCCTTCGAGCTGAATCAAATCCATGGTCGCCATCGCCAGTCCCGCGCCATTCACCATGCAGGCAATATCGCCATCCAGCGTCACATAATTGAGCTGATGCTCCACCGCCTCACGCTCGCGCACATCCTCCTGCGCCGCATCGCGCAGGGCGACAATCGCCGGCTGGCGATAGGCCGCATTGGCATCGAGAATGAATTTGCAATCCAGCGCCAACAATTCACCTGTATCCAACAGCGCCAGTGGATTGATCTCCAGCATGCTGGCATCGCTCTGCATGAACAGGACGTATAGGTTTTTCCGCATCACGGCAAACGCCTTGGCCGAATCGCCTTGTAGCCCCAAGGCAAATCCCAGCTTGCGCGCGTGATAGGGCATCAACCCCGCTGCGGGATGCACGCTCAGGGTATGGATGCGCTCAGGCGAACGCGCCGCCACCTCTTCAATGTCCATGCCGCCATCTTGCGAGGCGACAAAAGTCACTTTCGACGTGGCGCGATCAATCAGCACGCTCAAATACAACTCACGTGCAATGCCGCGCGCCGGCTCGATGTAGATCGCATCCACCGGTAGTCCCTCGGCTGCGGTCTGCACGCTGTGAAACCGCTTGCCTAACCACGTTGCCGCAAAGTCTTTGGCCTCATCCAGGGTGCGCACCACCCGCACCCCGCCCACCTTACCGCGCCCGCCGGCATGCACCTGCACCTTCATCACCCAAGGGCCTTCACCTAAAGCCTCCAGGGCAGGCGCGATGTCCTCGTGCGAGCGGATCACCCGCCCCTCCAGCACCGCCACCTTGGCATCACGCAACAGGGCTTTGGCTTGGTATTCGTGCAGATTCATGTCGTCTTGTAACTCGTGTCAAACGGCTGTCATTCAGGCGTGCATTGTGCGCAATTCCTTGCGTGCTCACAACGCCTGCTCACCGCACATGCTGCGGGTAAACACTAAAAATTCGATAGATTTCCGCCCAAATCCGCCCTGATCTATCGAAAAATTCGATCAATCAG
>CAYOCG010000033.1:12284-21195 GCA_964402435.1 uncultured Halothiobacillus sp.
AGCCGCATGAGCACGCGCGACGACAGCCATCTCGACAGCCCACGCGCCCACGGGCGGGGCTTACGCTTTTTCAACGCCTACCGCTTGGTGGTCGCCAGCCTACTGTTGGGCGTGCACGCCTTCATCCAGGCCAAGCGCTTCAGCGAAATCTTCGCTACACCGCAGAGCTTCGACCTGTTCACCATCCTCGCTGCCAGCTATGCGTTGGTCGCCCTGCTGCTGTTTGCCATCGACGAACTGCGCCCGGGACCCATGAACACCCGCCTGCAAATTGGACTGGCGCTGGATCTCATTTTCCTTGCCCTCCTCGGTGCCCTCGACACCACCCCCATCAACAACCTGCACATCCTGATGATCGTCAACATGGCCTACGCCTCCCTGCTCCTCGGCGGGCGCCAGTCCTTGCTTTACGCCGCGCTCGGCAGCCTGCTGCTGCTTGGCCTGAGCCTGTGGGATCACCGTCTGGGCGTAGATATGGGCGTATCTTTCACCCATGCCGGGCTCAACGGGCTGGCGCTGTTCGCCGTGGCGATTCTTGCCAGCAGTCTGGCCAAGCGTGCCAGTACCAACCAACAGCTTGCGGAGCAGCGCGGCATCGACCTTGCCAACGAAACCCAACTCAACCGCCTCATCCTCGAACAAAGCCATGAAGGCGTCATCGTCATCGATCACGACCACCGCATCCGCTACGCCAACCCACCGGCCTGCCGCTTGTTGCGCATCCCGCTGGATCATGTCGGTGAAGACACGCAAAGCCGCCCGCCCTTGGCCACCATCAACGCCGATCTGAACAACGCCCTACACGCCTGGCGCGCAACCCCCGAACCCGACCTGAGCCAAGTGCACATCACCTACCCGCAACGCCTACATGCCCGCCTGCGCCCGCTAGCCAAAGATCCGCAAGGCCCGGTGGCCATCTTCCTGCAAGACGACTTGTTGCTCATGGAAAAACACCAGCAGGAAAAACTCGCCGCCATGGGGCGCCTCACCGCCAGCATCGCCCACGAAATCCGCAACCCGCTGAGCGCCATCAGCCAGGCCGGGCAACTGCTGGAACAAACCATCGACAACGAACAAGACAAACAGATGCTCGGCATCGTGCGTAGTCAGGTGGCACGCATCAACCAATTGATCGAAAACGTACTCACCACCGCCAAACGCAAAAACGCCCAACCCATCCACATCCGCCTCGCTCCCTGGCTCGACGAACTGCTGCAACGCTACCGCGCCACCACCCCCACCGCCGACATCAGCATCCACATCACCGCCGACCCCACCCTTTGCGCGCGCGTCGATCCCAGCCATCTGGAGCAAATCCTCGTCATCCTGCTCGACAACGCACGCCAACACGGCAAACCCAGCGTCGGCGGCCAGCGCATCCGCATCGACGCCACCGCCTATGGCGCGCAAAACCGCCCGCGCATCGAAGTGCGCGACAACGGCCCCGGCGTGCCGGAAGAGGTACGCAACCGCCTGTTCGAACCCTTTTTCAGCACCCACGCCCAAGGGCACGGCCTCGGACTCTTCATTGCCCGCGAACTGGCCGAAGCCAACCACATTCAACTGAACTATCATCACGACATCCACGGCGAGCGCTGCTTCCGCCTCACCTTCCCGCGGCAGGAATTTTGTCGCGAGCAAAACCCGCCCTCACCGGACATACACCCATGACCGCGCAACCCGTTCCTGATCTGTTATCCATCGACGACTACCTGCACGGCGAAGAAACCCGCGAGATCAAGCACGAATACCTCGACGGCCTGATCTATGCCATGACCGGAGCGACGCGCAAGCACAACTTGCTCACGGCATCACTCATGGCATTGCTCCACACCTACGCCCGCCGACACGGCTGCCAACTCTTTGCCAGCGACATGAAGCTGCGCATCGACCACCGCGACGAGACCTATTTTTACTACCCAGACCTGCTCCTCACCTGTGAGCCCAGCGACAACCACCCGCTGTATTGCACCTCCCCCTGCCTGATCATCGAAGTCCTCTCCCCCGGCACCGAGCGCATTGATCGCCGCGAAAAGCGGCTCGCCTACAACCTGCTCCCCGCTTTGCGCGAATACCTCATCGTCGAACAAGACCAGATGCGCATCGACCTGCACCGCCGCACGGGCGAACGCTGGAGCCACAGCATCCACACCCAAGGCAGCCTGCACCTCGACTGCCTGGACTGCGAACTAACCCTCAACGACATCTACGCCGACTTGCCCGAGCTGCTGCACGCATGACCCGCACCGCCCTCATCATCGACGACGAAGCCGACATCCTCACCCTGCTTGGCATTAGCCTCGCACGCATGGGCATTCAGGCCGACAAAGCCGTGAGCCTGAGCGAAGCACGCGCAAAACTCGCCAGCACCACCTACGACTTCTGCCTCACCGACATGCGCTTGCCGGATGGCAATGGCCTCGACTTGGTGCGCGAGATCGGCGAACACCACCCGGGCCTGCCCGTGGCGGTCATCACCGCCCACGGCGACATGCAAAGCGCCATCGACGCCCTCAAATCCGGCGCCTTCGACTTCGTCAACAAACCGCTGGATCTCGAGCGCCTGCGCGACATGGTCGAAACCGCCCTACGCCTCAACCCACCCAAGCCCGCCGCAAACGACGCAACCGCAGACAACAACGACGACCTCGGCCACGAGCGCCTCATCGGCCAGACCCCCGTCATGCGCGAGTTGCGCGCGCAAATCCGCAAAGTCGCCCGCAGCCAGGCGCCCGTCTTCATCCACGGCGAATCCGGCACCGGCAAAGAAGTCATCGCCCGCCTCATCCACGACCTCAGCCCACGCAGCGCCAAACCTTTCCTGCCCATCAACTGCGGCGCCATCCCCGCCGAACTGATGGAAAGCGAACTCTTCGGCCACAAAAAAGGCAGCTTCACCGGCGCCTCAAGCGACAAACAAGGGCTCTTTCAAGCCGCCAAGGGCGGCACCCTCTTCCTCGACGAAGTGGCCGAACTGCCGCTAAGCATGCAGGTGAAACTTTTGCGCGCCATTCAAGAACGCGCCGTGCGCCCGGTCGGCGCCACCTTTGAAGAAGCCGTGGACGTGCGCATCCTCTCCGCCACACACAAAAACCTCGACCAACTCGTCGCCGAAGGCCGCTTCCGCCAAGACCTCTACTACCGCCTCAACGTCATCCAGCTCAACGCCCCGCCCCTGCGCGAACGCAGCGACGACATCCCCCTGCTCGCCCGCCACATCCTCCAGCGCCTCGCTGAACGCGATGGCGTCAACGTGCGCCACCTCACCCCCGCCGCCTGCCAAGCCCTGCAACAGCACCCTTTCCCCGGCAACGTGCGCGAACTGGAAAACCTACTCGAACGCACCCTCGCCCTCGGTGAGAGCGGCGACATCCAAGCGCATGAACTGCGCCTCAGCCCCGTAGCGCAACACCCATCAATCCCGCCCGTCTTGTCCGATCAACCCCGCACCCAAACGCACAGCGACGACGAACAAACCCTGCTGCAAACCCTTGAGAGTCACCGCTGGAACCGCACCCGCGCCGCCCAAGCCCTCGGCCTCACCCTACGCCAATTACGCTACCGGCTGGAGAAAATGGGGCTGAAATAAATATCACTGCGCAATTTGAAACAGCTTACATCCCTTATAGCGCAACGAAGCCAGACCCAACACGGCTACACCGCCTTTTTCGCGAGATACACCACCCCAGGCAAGCCCTCGAAATGTGCGTCCGACGTCACCAGCGTCGCCCCCTCCTGCCGCGCCGTGGCGTAAATAATCGCATCAGCAAATGCCAAACCATGCAGTCGCGCCATGTCCGCCGCAAACAACGTAAGCGACGTTGTAAGTGCCACCACGCGCCCCTGCTCTGTCAGCGCCACCACCTCCAACGCCAATGCCTCATCCCGCTCGCGGCACACCCACTTATACAGCTCAAACTGCAACGAAGTGGGCACCACCAGCGACTCAACGGCCTCTAGCCAAGGCCGAAAATCCTCCGCCAGAACACCATCCGTCAACCACTCGATCCAGCCGCAGGTATCCACCAAACATCTCACGCCCGATCCTCATGCTCGCGCACACCGGCAACATCGGCACCCTTTAACCGCCCGCGAGCCCACGCCAACCCACGCACCGGCACCAAGGCAATCACCTCCCCCTTCACCAGCAGCGTGAACTTCTGCCCCGCGCCCAAGCCCAGGGCATCACGCACAGGCTTGGGAATCACCACCTGATGCTTGCTTGAAAGTGTCGTACTCAGCACTTTACGCCTCCGCAAAATAAACCCAATGCGTAAAGCGTAGCTCGGATACCCATTCAGGGCAAACGCCGAACCCAGACTTACACCCAGCACGCCCACGATCCACCGACAACCCACGTCACAATTGTCAAAAAATGACCAACAGTCCTGTCACTTATTTCCGATGCCGGCGACCACAAAACAATCTATCCCATTGAAATCGAGACACTTCAATAACTGGCACAGCCCGTGCTTGTACGCTCTTGCTATCCCAGCAAACCTGTCAAAGGAGAAAAACCATGAGCATGATGAAGAAAGTACAAAAGGGTTTCACCCTGATCGAGTTGATGATCGTTGTGGCGATCATCGGTATTTTGGCTGCCATCGCCCTGCCTGCGTATCAAGACTACATGATCCGCACCAAGGTCAGCGAGGGTCTGTCCGTGGCCAACGGTTTCAAGACCTTGATTGCCGAGTCCACTACCGTGGCTGAGCTTGCGGCCAACGCCAGCACCGCGAACTCGTCCGTTCCTGCGGCCAACCCAACCAAGTACCTGACGTCCATCAACGCCGCCACTGGTACGGGCGTCATCACCCTGACCTACAACGCCACTAACGTGGGTACACCGGCTGGCGCAACCTTGGTGCTCAGCCCGTTCACCAAATCAGCCGCCGGCGTACAGCCCATGGCAACTGCTCTGGCTGCAGGTAACACCGGTCCAGTTGATTGGGCATGCCGTGGCGTAGGCGGTACCACTGCGACTGCCGGTGGCATGGGCGCAGCTGCCGCAGGTACTTTGGCAGCCAAGTTCTCACCTTCACAATGCCGCTAATCGTGTAAGTCTCGCTGTAGTGCCCACTCGCGTGGATTGAGTAATCGGTTGCCTAGCACCTGTTTCTCGATCACTAGATAGTGGGAGAAATACAAACCCCGGAACCAATCGTTACCGGGGTTTTTATTTACCAACAACCCAGGACAAGCATCATGCAAAGAGGATTCACACTGATTGAGCTCATGATTGTAGTCGCTGTGATTGGACTGCTTGCAAGCATAGCCCTACCCAGCTACCTCGACTACGTAGTGCGTACACGTGTTACCGAGGGGATGCTCATTGCTGAAGGTTTTAAAACATTGATCGCAGAATCAACATCACCATTGGAGCTTGCTGCTAACGTCTCCACCGCGAACACCTCTGTAGCTGCAGTCAACCCGAGCAAATACATTAGTTCGATTTCCGCTTCAACCACAAGCGGAGTCATCACAATTACCTATAACGCCACCAATACAGGCACACCGGCTGGAGCAACCTTAGTCATCTCACCATTTATCAAGGCGCCATCGGGCACACAAACGTTGCAAACAGCACTTTCATCAGGGGTCACTGGGGCTTTAGATTGGGCATGCCGTGGACAAGGGAATACCATCGCCACGCAAAGCGGAATGGGAGCTGCCACCGCAGGAACGATGCCCGTTAAACTCTCACCCTTGAGCTGCCGTTAAACGTAAAATCCACCATGTCACAACGCTGGAAAATTTTCATAACCCACCTAATTGCTTCAATATCACTTGTAGCAATCCTTTTAACAATAGGATATCTAGGTTGGTATAGCTGGCCTGCTTGGTATCTACTAAACGCAGAGTCAGTGGTCGCAATGATCATCATTGTGGATCTTTGTCTAGGACCTTTAGCCACATTTCTGGTGAGCAGCCCCCAAAAACCCCCGCACCTTTTGAGGATGAATATTGCCGTGATCATAACGATTCAAATAGCGGCTCTCGCATATGGAACATGGGTTTTATGGCAAGGCAGACCTCTTTTTTATGTATTGACCATTGATCGCATTGAACTGGTTACTGCCTCCGACTTCAAAGAGGCAGGATCAACACCTGACTATTCGTCCGATAGGAGCTGCACTTCATTCCCCAACCAAGTCCAATGGGTTTGGGCACCACTACCAGAAAACCCTGAAGAACGTGACAAGATCATATTATCCGCCACTCTTGATGGAAAAGATATTACCGTAATGCCACAATATTTTCATGACTGGGGATCCGCGATAAAACAATTAAACCAACAGCTCCATCCTTTGAGCAAAATCACACCCCAACTAAGGGCAAACAACCCAAAAACAAAAAACCTCGGTAAAATAAATTACGATAAATTTACTCCGATGAAAGAATACGGATGGTTAAAAATCGAAGCCATCCAGCGCAGCGGCATCATGATATTTAATCGAAAAACAGGTTGCTCATTACAATTCATATCAATCACCGATCCACCCAAGCCAGACTAGGGCAAACAACCTCATGGAAATCAACAAAAAGAATAAATCGGCATATCTAGCGCTCATTGCTGGATTATTCGTAATACTGGTCGTTATATTAAGCTTTTCCTCCGGCGTTGGTGGTGCATTTTATTTTGATGACTTCCTCATTATTGACAATCTATCAAAACTTCACAAGGGCGATATTACTTTCTCCGAATACATGCTAAATGGATTCACTACCGGACCACTTGGCCGCCCTTTATCAATGCTCACCTTCCTCATCCACCAACCAACCACCAAATATGGCGCTGAAAATATATTTTGGTTCAATATTTCACTCCACGCCTTAAACACCGCTCTGGCTGGAGTATTGTCATGGCAAATTGGAAGACTGATTCAATCCCCTTATGCAGCATGGTTAGGCGTACTCACGGCGGCCCTGTGGGGCCTTGCACCAATACAGGCCGCAACCGTATTGATTGCAGTCCAGCGCATGACGGAGATTTCGACTTTATTTGTTTTTCTAGGCTTAACATTATGGGTCATCGGTCTAAGGCATTCACTAATAAACCACAATCAAGGCAAGACACTGCAAATAACTGGATTGATCGGTATGACTTTTTTGGCGACTTTGAGCAAGGAAAACGGAGTTCTATTGCCACTGTTTGCCGGAGTGATAGAGTTCACATTACTGTCCAAGATAAAAACCCCAAGCCGAAATACTAGAGCAAGATTCTACCTAATCAGCCTAACGCTATTAATTGGATATTTATTTATTTACACAATACACTACAAAGGGGTATATTGGGAGCGTAATTTTGACATTTGGCAACGTTTGATCACAGAGTCAGGAATCCTTTTTGAGTATTTAAGGCAGACCATTGCCCCACGCTTTCTAGAAATCAATCCATTTCATGACGCCCACCCTGTGTCACAATCGCTACTTGATCCTCCATGGAATATAGTGACAACGATCTTCTGGCCATTTGCCATATTAGCAGCGTGGCTTTGGAGAAAGCGATGGCCAATCATTGCATTTGCATTGTTATGGTTTACAACAGCACATGTCTTAGAGTCAACCGTAATCGGACTTGAGTTGTATTTTGAGCATCGCCAATATCTAGCATGGTTTGGCCCTGCTTTTGCCTTAGCATTTTTCACCCTTCATGCAAGCCAACGATATCAAAGAGCCATATTATTTATATTTTTCATATACTTGATTTTACTAGCCTCCATTCTTTTACAAACATCAAAAATTTGGGGTTCGCCAGCACTTGCAAGCAAGATATGGTTTGAAAAAGACCCACAATCAGGTCGAGCAACCAGTTTTCTTGTCAGGAACCATATTATTAATAACGACAAATCAAGCGCATTACGTATTCTTGAATACAATATTGACAAATGCCCGCTGTGCCTAAGCTCTATCGCTCAAGCAGCTCAAATTGCATGCTTACATGGCGACCAAGAAGCCACTCAAAAGCACATCACTAATTTTATTGATAAGGCGAATATCGCACCTCAAATATTCGCCACTGACACCACTCTCTTTTTTATACATGAAGCCATACTTAGGAATGAATGCAAATTCATTAGCTTTGACGACTTAAAAACGATGAACAATGCAATTTTAAACAGAAAGCAACCTCTATTTGATACAAAAAAGCAAAGTATTTTGATGAACTTATTCAGAATAGCAATAATACAAAATGATATTGGTAGCGCAAAATACCTTATGCCTAAGATGTACGAAGCAAAACCAACACCCAAACTTGCCATTCAAATTGTTGAAAATTACATCAATCTTGGGCTCAATGATGAAGCCATACACTTTATTGAAACAAACCTTTGCCCACCTAAAAACTCTAGCCTTCTTGACAAAAACATATGGAATTCAGTGTGTCTGACTGCGGAAAACATGGCAAAGAAACAATAACCATTATTCTCCCCGCCAAAAACGAATCCGGTGCCGTCGCGCAAATCGTAGCAGGCATACGCGCCCGCTTACCTGATGCTGAAATTTTGGTGGTGAATGATGGCTCCACCGACAACACCGCCGAGCTTGCGACGCACGCCGGGGCGCAGGTGATCACTCACCCGTACAGCATGGGCAATGGCGCGGCGATCAAAAGCGGGGTGCGTGCTGCCTCGGGCGCAGTTCTGGTGTTTATGGATGCCGACGGGCAGCATGACCCGACGGACATCCCGCGCCTGCTGGCCAAGCTGGATGAAGGCTATGACATGGTGGTCGGCGCGCGTGATGGGGACTCACAAGCCAGCCTAGGTCGCGGTTTGGCCAATGGTTTGTACAATCGTCTGGCCAGTTACATGACCGGGCACAAAATCGAGGACTTGACCTCGGGTTTTCGCGCCGTGCGCGCCGAAAAATTCCGTGAGTTTCTCGACCTGTTGCCCAATGGTTTTTC
>CAYOCG010000034.1:0-18076 GCA_964402435.1 uncultured Halothiobacillus sp.
ACGCACCAGCGCTGACAGCCTGGCAATCAGCTCCTCGCTATGAAACGGCTTGGTTAGATAGTCATCCGCCCCGGCGGCAAAGCCATCCACCTTTTCATGCCAGGCATCGCGGCCGGTAAGTATCAGCACCGGCACGGACAAACCCGCCGCACGCCAGCCACGCAAAATTTCAAGCCCCGGCTTGTTCGGCAGGCCAAGGTCGAGAATCACCGCATCAAACAGCCCTTCACGCGCCAGATAATCGGCCTCCAGACCATCCGCTGCCCAGTCCACGGCATAGCCGGCAGCGCGCAGTTGTAGCAGCAAAGGCTCGGCCAAAAGGCTGTCGTCTTCGGCCAGTAACAGGCGCATGCCAACGTCCCCAACTCAATTCAGGCACACAACATATCACGCGGGCGTTTTACGCTCAGCAAAGCGCGCGAACAGCACCGGCAAAAGAATCAAGGTGAGCAAGGTAGAACTGACCAACCCCCCCATCACCACCACCGCCAGCGGTCGCTGGATCTCTGAACCGGGGCCCGTGGCAAACAGCAACGGCAGAAGCCCAAGCGCGGCAATCGACGCCGTCATCATCACCGGACGCAGACGGCGCTGCGTGCCCTCCACCACGGCCTGCGCCATCGGCATGCCGCTTTGCCGCAGATGCAGGAAAAACGACACCAACACCACGCCATTGAGCACGGCAATGCCCAGCAAGGCGATGAACCCCACCGATGCCGGCACCGAGAGGTATTCGCCCGCAAGGTATAAGGCCAGCACGCCGCCAATCAACGCCAGTGGCACATTGACCATGACCAGCAGCGCCGGACGTATGCCACCGAAGGTGGCGACCAAGACGGCAAAGATCACCGCCAACGCCACCGGCACCACCACACCCAGGCGCTGCATGGCGCGTTGCTGGTTCTGGAACTCCCCGCCCCAGGTGATGCGATACCCTGCCTCCAGTGGCACCGCTTCCTTCACCTTGGCTTGCGCCTCGGCGACAAAACCAGAGAGGTCGCGATCGCGCACATTGCACAGCACCACCACATTGCGCGCGCCCATCTCACGACTGATCAGCACTGGACCATCGCGCGGCACCACCTCGGCGACTTGACCGAGTGTGATGATCTGCCCGTTGTGCGTCAGCAAGGGCAGCGCCGCCAAATCCTGCACGTTCGGCTGAGCGCCGCTGCCCGCCTTGAGCATGAGCGGAATCCGCCGTGCCTGTTGCTGCACAATGCCCACCTGCAGGCCGTCGAACTGCGTCTTGAGCAATTCAGCAATCTGCTCCACATTCAAGCCCAGTCGGTTGAGCGTGGGACGATCAAGCACCACGTCGAGATAACGCACGCCCTCGGCCTGGGTGGTGAACACATCCTGCGCGCCGGGCACGCTCTCCAGCACTTTGGCAATCGCCGCCGCCTTTGCGTTGAGTACGGCAAGGTCGGTGCCAAACAGACGCACCGCCACATCACCGCGCACGCCGATGATCATCTCGGAGACGCGCATCTCAATCGGCTGGGTGAAGGCATAGTTCACCCCGGGAAACTGTGCATCCAGTACCTCACGGATGCGATCGATCAGTGCATCCTTGCTCGTCACCTGCCACTGATCACGCGGTTTGAGGACGAGGAAATTATCGGTCTGATTGAGCCCCATCGGATCCAGCCCCAGCTCGTCGCTGCCTGCACGGCCGATAATGGCCGTGATCTCCGGCACCGCCTCCATCAGCGCCTTCTGCACGCGCAAATCCAAGGCCAGCGAGGCATCCAGATCAATCGACGGCGGGGTTTCCAGTTGGACGATCAGCGAGCCTTCATCCATGGTGGGCATGAAGGTTTTGCCCGCACTCGCCGCCGCCCACAAGGCCGCCAGCACCATGATGAGCACGCTGCCGATCAGGATGCGCGGATGTTCGAGCGACCAATGCAGTGCCGGGGTGTGGATGCGGTGCAACTGACGCACCAGCCAGGCATCACCATGCCCATCGCCTGCCCCATGACCATGCCCGGTCTGCCTACCGCTGCGCAAAACATAACTCGCAAGCACCGGAATCAAGGTCAGCGAAAGCAGCAACGCAGCGGCCAAGGCGAGGATGATGGTGACAGCCACCGGGCTGAACAGCTTGCCCTCCAACCCTTGCAGGGTCAAAAGCGGCAGAAACACGGTGGCAATGATCAACATCCCCGTGATCACCGGCTGCGCCACTTCATGCGTGGCTTCGCGCACGATGCTGAGCATGTCCCGCCCATCGTGCTGCGCGAGACGGGCAACGATGTTTTCCACCACCACCACCGCTGCATCGACCAGCATGCCCAAGGCAATTGCCAGACCGCCCAGGCTCATCAGATTCGCCGTCATATTCAATTGGCGCATGGCGAAAAAGGTGATCAAGGCCGCCATAGGCAGCACCACCGCCACCACCAGCGAGGCACGCAGCTCGCCCAAAAACAGCAGCAGGAGAATCAACACCAACACCACGGCTTCAAGCAGCGCCTTGCTCACCGTATGGATGGCCTGCGCGGTGAGTGCGGTGCGGTCGTAGAACACCTGAATCTTCACCCCGGCGGGCAGCGAGGGCTCCAATTCGGTCAGGCGTTCGCGCACCGCGGCAATGGTTTTACGGCTATCGCCGCCGCGCAAACCAAGCACCAGTCCCTCCACGGTTTCACCGACACCGTTGTGCACCACCCCGCCCAAGCGGGTGACACTGCCCACGCGCACGTCCGCCACCTGATCCAGACGCAGGGTATCCCCCTGCGCAGTGGGCACGCGCAAGCTGGCCATGTCCTCCAGCGAGGTGAGCCGCCCGACCACACGCACCACCAACGCCTCCTCGCCCTCGCTGAGCCGCCCTGCACCGTCGTCGTGGTTGTTAGCCATCAGCACCTCGCGCAACGCTTGCAGCGTCACGCCACGCGCAGCCATGCGCACCGCATCCGGGGAAACTTCAAACGTACTCACCCGCCCACCAAGGGCATTGACATCGGCCACCCCGGGGACGGTGCGCAGCGCCGGGCGAATCACCCAATCAAGCAAGGCGCGCCGCTCGGCCAGCGGCAGATCACCCTCCAGGGTAAACATGAACATCTCGCCCAACGGCGTGGTGATCGGCGCCAGTCCACCTTCCACACCGGCGGGCAGATTGGGCATGACGGCAGCCAAACGTTCGCTCACCTGCTGCCGCGCCCAGTAAATGTCCGTGCCATCGGCAAAATCCAGGGTCAGATCCACCAGGCCATATTTCGAGGTGGAGCGCAGCATCACCTGCTGCGGGATGCCCAATAGCTCGGTTTCCACCGGCTGGGTGACGCGCATCTCCATGTCCTCGGGGCTCAGCCCGGAGACTTTGAGAATCACCTTGACCTGGGGCGCGGAGACATCCGGAAAGGCATCCACCGGCAACTGCAGCATTGCCCAGGTACCCGCCAAGGCAAAAACGACACCGACCAGCAGGGTAAATAGGCGATGGCTCAAAGCACCATCGACCAATGCGGACAACAGGCGCGTCATGGAGCGGCTCCGGCGCGTGCCTCCCAGGCACCCTTGAGCAGCACTGCGCCCTCAACCGCCACGCGATCCGAAGGCAAAAACGCGCCCTGCACCGCCGGTATGCCATCGGCCAGACCGCGCTCCTGCACCGCTACCGGCAGGAAGACCTTGCCGCGCTGCACGAAGACCGACAGGGCACCGTCCACTTGCACCAGCGCCGCACGCGGCACCCGCCACAAACCTGCTGCCTGCCCTTCGGCAAACCTCAGCGCCACGCGCTGCCCGGGGCGCAAACTTTCCGCCTGCTCCAGAGCCACGCGCACGTTCACCGTCTGCCGCGCGCTATCCACGACCGAACCCAGCGCAAGCACCTTGCCGCTGAGGTTTGCGCCTTCGTTGCCATCGATCAGCGCCGTCTGTCCAGGTTGCAGTATCTGCGCCGTACTCAGCGGAACCTCGGCTTCCACCCAACGCTGGGCAGTAAAGCCGAGGCTCGCCACCGGCTCACCCGCATTCAGCGCCGCACCAGGCAATACATCCAGGGTCAACAAGCGCCCGGCACGTGGGGCACGCACCACCAGTTCCGTGTTGCCGACGAGCGAAGCTGTTTGCCCACCGCCGGCGCCGGCAAGACGCGCCTGCGCCGCCTCACGCTCGATACGCGCCTGCTGCAATGCCGTTTCCGCCTCACGCACCCGGCGCTCCACCCCAATCCCTTCACGCCATAAGCGCTGCTCCCGCGCCAAAGACTGCGCCGCCAAGGCTTCGCTCGCCTGTGCGCTCTTCAAGGCTTGGGTGAGATTCACCCAATCGGCGCTGAACAGGGTCATCAACACCTGTCCCGCCTTGACCTCCTCTCCGGCCGCCACCTCGACGCGCAACACTCGTCCACTCAAGGGCGCGACGATCTGTTCGAACCCGGACGGCGGCATGCGCACCACGCCAGACCACGCGCTACCCAAGCTGGATTGCGCCGCTTGCAGCGGTGCAAGGCGCACTCCTAGCGAGAGTTGTTGCGTGGACGACAGGCTCAACCCGGGTGCTTCCGCGGCACACACGGCTCCTGCCATGACGCAGGCCACCACGGCGAAGCGCCCCCATCCCTGCAAAAACGCTTTCATATCACCCCCTCCGCCTGATTCACCCGCGCAATCGCACGTTCAACATCCATCGTGCCGATCTCGGCAGCAAGCATGGCCTCACGCGCGCGACGCAGCACGGTGACATACGCCAGCGCATCGAGCAGACCTTCATCCACCTGTTTGGCTGCGAGGCGTAAACCTTCTTGCTCGGCCTTGGCACGCTCAGCAAGCAACACCGCCTGCTCGCGTGCCGACTGCAAGGCCAGACGCGCCTGCTCGCGCGCTAACCGCACATCACGCAACTGCTTGGCCAGAGCCACTTCAGCCTCCAGCTCGGCATAACGCAGCGGCGCCTCTGCCGCACCTCGCGCCGCGGTCCAGGGTAAAGGCACAGCCAGTGTCATCACCACCGCATTGAGGGTTTCCGCGCCCGGGGTGCGATCTTGCCGTGCGGCCACGCCCAACACGGGTGCGCCCTCGGCAGCCAGCACGCCCGCTTGGCGCTCCTGACCAGCGCGGCTAAAACGCGCCTGGGCGGCAAGGGTTGCTGGATGTTGTTCCAAGGGACGCTCGCCACTCAATGCTTCCTTCCAGTCTGTGCCGGGCAAACGCTCCTGCCGGCTCAGCGTGCGCCACACCAGTCTGGCTTGCTCCAAGGCTTGTTGTGCCGCCGCGGCCTGCTGCTGCACATCACGTATCTCGGCACTGAGCATCACCGCATCCACCCGCGCACGTTCGCCCAGCGCCACCTGACGCTGCACCTTGTTTTCCGCCTGCCGCAGCTCATGCAAACCACGTTGCAGCGCCTGCACGCGCGTTTGGCTCATGAGCACATCCCAGCCCGCCTCACGCAACAGTCCTGCCAAATCCAGGCGCAAGGCGGCACGCTCGGCCTCAGCCAAATCCTGCGTGCCAGCGGCCAGACGACGCAGCACCTCACTCTGCCCCGGTCGCCACAAAGGCAGCTCGACCCCACCGATCCACTCGCTGTAGGTGCCCGCAGGCTGGGACGGGTCATAGCGCCCAAGTTGCGAGGACAGATTGAGATTGGGCGCCTGCGGCAACAGTGATTCAGCATGGCGTGCCAACGCTTGTGCCTGCGCTTCCCGCCCGGCGGGTAAGGCACGCTCCGGCGCTTGCGCAAAGGCCATCTCCACCGCTTGCGGCAGTGCAATCCCCGACTCGGGCGTTGCCGCGTGCGCAACGCTAAACCCGCCCAGACTGAGGGCGAGCAGAACACTTGAGAGCTTGAACTTTTTCATGCGTGGCATGAAAACACAGGGTGACTTAACGCAAACTTAAAGTGCGTGTCCGCAGCATGACAGCGTCCCGCTCTCAAGCAGGGCGAAAGGGCACTTCTATAAATTCACTGAAGCCGATGATGGCAAGGCAAAATGCAGCGAAAAAGCTCAGCATAGACACACTATGTGAGCATTTTGAGCTGTATTTTGATACGGACAGCGCGGCTTCAGTGAATTTATAGAGGTGCCCTAAAGCCATCCACTGCGCTTGAGCACGCGATGCAACCACACACTGCCAGCGAGTGTGATGAGCATGACCAGCGGGTAACCAAACCACCAATCCAGCTCGGGCATGTTTTCAAAGTTCATGCCATACATGCTGAACACCATGGTCGGTACGGCAAGAATCGCCCCCCAGCCGGCGAGCTTGCGCACGACCACGCCCTGACGATTGGCCTCCAGCGCAATCGATAGATTCATCGCCGCCATCTGTGCCTCGCGAATTTCATCCAGTCCCGCGAGCAACTGGTTGAGGTGATCGTGCACGTCGCGATAGTACGGACGCAGCGTTTTCGGCACCCCATGCGCGCGGGTATTGCTCATCAAGAGGTGAATGATCTCGCGCAATGGTTGTGCCACATGCTGCAAACGCAGCGCCGCACGCTTGAGTGCGTAGAGATCGGTGAGCACACTCAGATCCTTGATCTTGCCGCTGATGATGCGATCTTCCAGGATGTCCAGCCGCTCCTCAAAGCGCGTGCGCCAAGGCATGTAATCGTCGACCACCTCATCAAGTACAGCATACAGCGCAGCGTGCATACCGCGTCCCAAGCGCTCCGGTGCACGCTCGAAGCGTTTCAGCGCGGCAAAGCTCGGACAGTAGGCGCCCAGATGCAGCAACAAAATGGCACGTTTGCTGAGGAAAACGTGCAATTCACCAAAATGCAGCTCGTGCGAGTCGCTGGAGCGAATGGCGGGTGCCAACACCAGAAAATAATGCTCATCCCCATCCTGTTGCGGCGTGTCGTCATACACCTCGAATTTGATGTGCTGATCGGCCAGGCGCGCATCTTCAATCGCCAGTTCATGCACCGCAAAAAGCTGCTGCAACTGGGCCAACACCGCTGGGCTGGGTTGATGCAGCTCCAGCCAGAGGAATACGTTTTCATCCGCCAAAAGCTCCGGCAGATGCTGCACCTCGCACGCCTCAGGTGCGCCATCCCGCCGCCACGCGGCACAGTGCAGCACGCTGGAGGCAAAATCCCCCAGCGAATCACCGATCAGGTACATGCGGCATGCACCTCATCGACAAACAGCGCTTCGGCAAGGGTGCGATCCAGCACATGCAAGCGCTCACCCACGCGCAGCATCAACGCGCCGCTACCCGGCACGCGCTCCTCGATGCGCACCTGCGCACCGGGCACCAAGCCGCGCTCGGCAAGATAGCGCAACTCCTCCGGTGGACGTTCGACCAGTCGTGCCAAACGTAAATCCACCTGCAACGGCGCTGCGCACAATGCGCAAAGTTGCCGATGATCGTGCAAATCGCCATCCGGCGGAGGAATCGGCGAGCCGTGCGGATCGCTGGAGGGTCGCCCCAACACTTCCCACATGCGGTTGACCACCTGCGCCGAGACGCAGTGCTCCAGCACCTCAGCCTCCGCATCCACCTGATCCCAGCTCAAACCCAACACCTGCACCAGAAACTGCTCGATGATGCGATGCTTGCGGATGGTTTCCACCGCCACGCGCCGGCCTTCTGCGGTGAGCGTCACCCCCTGATACGGCACATGCGCGATCAAGCCTTCGGCGGCCAGCTTCTTCATCATGCCGCTGACCGAAGGCGCCGCCACGCCCAGGCGCTCGGCAAGGGCTGAGGTGGACACCGCAGAGCTTGCGTCTGTGGAGAGTTTGTAAATCGCCTTCAGGTAGTCCTGCAATGCGCGGCTGCTCATGCGCTCATCGGCCTTGATAGTCAGAATGTATGGAAGCTATCACCTTTTTCCATTTGACGGCATGACAGTGTTTTGCGTAGATTCCGCTAAACACATATTTAGTCATACCTAAAAATGCAAGCATCACCCCACTTCGCAGCACACGACGCCCCATCGCGCCCGTTGATCCGCCCATTCTGGTTCTTTCTTGGACCCGCATTCCTCGTCTCCGTCGGCTACATGGATCCGGGCAACTGGGCCACCTCGCTCGAAGCCGGCAGCCGTTATGGCTATGCCCTGCTCTGGGTCATCACCCTGGCCAGCGGCATCGCCATTCTGATGCAGCTCTTGGCCGCACGACTGGGCGTGGCCACGGAAAAAGACCTGGCACAACTGATTGCCGAACGCTATGCCGGCTGGCGCGCCAAGGGGCTGCTTGGCACGGCGGCACTGGCGATGATGGCCACCGATCTGGCCGAATTCCTCGGCGTGGCGGTGGCGTTGAATTTATTGTTCGACATCCCGCTGGCACTGGCCGTCATCCTTACGGTATTCGATGTGCTGCTCATTCTCTGGCTGGAGCGCTTTGGCTTTCGTTGGGTGGAAATGGTCATCATCGCTTTTGTCGCCACCATCGGTCTGGGCTACTTGCTGCAAATGTTCATCATCCAGCCGGATGTGGCAGAAATCGCCCGCCATGCCTTTGTACCCAACAGCACCATTGCCGACAGCACCGCGCTGTTCATTGCCCTGGGCATCATTGGCGCCACGGTGATGCCTCACAACATTTATCTGCACACTTCACAAGTGCTAACGCGGGTGAGTGATGTTGGCCACGACAAGGCACGCGCCCTGCGCCTGCTCTCCTGGGATACCGTCGGCGCGCTGCTGGTCGCGTGGATGGTCAACTCGGCCATCCTCATCACCGCCGCCGCGGCGTTTCATGCCAAAGGGCTGACCATCACCGACATCGATCAGGCGTATCACACCCTCGGTCCGCTGTTTGGCCAGGCGGCGGCGCTCACCTTTGCGATTGCCCTGCTTGCGGCAGGCATCGCCAGCTCGACCACTGCCACCCTCGCCGGTCAGATCGTGTTCGAGCCTTTGCTGGGGCGCAAAGTGAACATCACGACCTTACGCCTCGGCTTGCGCCTGTTGACCATGATTCCCGCCGTCATCGCCATTCTGCTCGCCGCCAAGCCATTGAGCCTATTGGTGCTGTCGCAGGTGATTTTGTCGATGCAACTGCCCTTTACCCTGATTCCGCTGATCTTGTTGGTGTCCAACCGCAGCTTGATGGGCGAACTTGTTGCACCGCGTCACATGCTTGTCATGGCCTGGTCATCCGCCTTGCTCATCATTGCGCTGAATCTGTGGTTTCTATTCAGCGACTTCATTCATGCCTGATCGCCGCCTTTGGCCGCCTTTTGCCCTCGTTTGCTGCTCCTTTGCACAAGCCAATCCCATACTGGATGACAACCCGGTTGCGCCCAACCGCGCGCCTTACCAGAACTGGACCGAGAACATCGAGTTTTTCGGTCAGATTGACACCGATTATTACAGCGTGCTCAAAGGCGGCATCCAACCCGGCGCGGGGCTCAATGCATTGGCCGTAGGCGGTTTCAGTCTCGGGGAAAAAGTACTCGGCCTGGATGACAGCCTGTTCACCCTATCGCTGATGGCCATGCACACCGACCGCATCAACCAACGTTTTCTGGGCGGTGTCACCAACCCCAACGGCGATGAGGGCGACTACAACCGCGTGGTGCTGGATGCCCTGTTTTGGGAGCAACGCTGGGTACGACAGGACGGTTTTGGCCTAACCACCAAGGCAGGCGTGTTTGACATCAACTCCGAGTTCATCAGCACCGCGAGTGCCGAGCAGCTGATCAACAGCTCATTTGGTACCGACCCCAACATGAGCGAAAACTTCGGCGTATCCACCTTCCCCAAAAACGGCAGCGGCTTCGTGGTCACCCTGGCCGATGGCGACACCGACGTCGCGCCCTGGGCACTGAAACTCGGCTGGATGCAGGGTGAAGTGGTCGATCAGACCCGACCGTTCGCTGATGGCTCGATGTGGATTGCTGAAGGGCAATGGCGGCCTGCGCCGCGTAACAACATCAAGCTCGGTGCCTGGACGCGGCAGGGCAGCGGCCAGCCGACGTTTAACGGCGCCTACCTGAGCACGGAAGCGCGCTTGAATCAAGGCGAGCAAACCGCCTTCGACGGTTTCATTCGCGCCAGCTACGCCCGGGGTGATCGCGACTTGAGCGAGGCCAAGCCAAAGAATTACGTCGCCGCGGGCTTCTCCATGGACGGCCCGCTGCCCGGGCGGCCGAAAGACGTCTTCACCTTGGGGGTTGGCCGTTTGGGACTGATTGGCGGCGAGGCGGACAACACGGGCCGCGAAGCCTTCGTCGAAGTCAGCTATGTCTGGCGACTGGGCGAAAACATCGCCTTGCAACCCGATATTCAGTATTACCGCTCACCGGGCGGCGCCGAGCCCAATGCTTGGGTTGGCATACTGCGCCTGCACATCGAATAACACCCACACCACGTGACGAACAGGCGGCTGAACATGCCCTCAACGGCCTGTTGAGCACGCCCTGCTCTGCTGATTTTTGCTCAAAAATTGCCCAACCTATCGAAAAATTCGATCAATTCCCGCCATTTTTCGCCTCAATCTATCGAATTTTTGTAGGATTCAGAAGCCAAGCGATCAAGCCGCCGCTTTTTTCCTCGGTTTGCCCACCATCCACGGGAAGAGCAAAGGCACGAGCAGCAGGGTGAAAATCGTCGCCGACACCACGCCGCCGACGATGACCACCGCGAATGGGCGCTGCGTTTCTGCGCCAATCGCATCCGACATCGCCGCAGGCAACAGGCCAAGACCTGCCATCAACGCGGTCATCAATACCGGGCGCAGCCGACTGGTCGCGCCTTCGAGCACCGCCTCGCGCAGCTCCACGCCGTTTTGCAGCGACTCCAGAAAACGCTCGACCATGATCACGCCGTTCTGCACCGAAATACCGGCCACGGCGATAAAGCCCACCGCCGCCGACACGGACAGGTGCAGCCCGACAAGCCCCAAGCCGGCCAAACCACCAATCAGGGTGAATGGCACCATGAGCAGCACCAGCGCGGCAAACTTCACCGAACGGAACGCCCAGAACAGCAGCACGAAGATGCCCAACAAGCTCAGCGGCACGATCACAGACAAGCGCTTCATCGCCCGTTGCTGGTTCTCAAACTGCCCGCCCCAGGTGATGTGGTAGCCCGGCGGCAGTTTGACCTGCGCATTGACCTTGTCCATCGCCTCGGCAACGAAACCGCCCTGATCGCGCCCGCGCAGATTGGCCTTGACCGCCACATAGCGATCACCCAACTCCCGCGACACGCGGTTTGGCCCCTGCTTGACCACGATATCGGCAATGCTGCCCAGCGGAATCACCGAGCCATCGCTCAGGCTGATGGGCACGTTTTTCAGATCTTCCGGCGAGTCGCGGAAATCTTTTTGCAGGCGCAAGGTGATGTCGAATAGCCGGTCGCCCTCGTAAAACGTGTTCATCGCCTGCCCGGCCAGGGCAGTATTGATGATGGCGTTGACCTCGTCCACGCTCAGGCCATAGCGCGCCAGCAGGTCACGGTTGAGGCGAATGTTCAGCTCGGCCTGGCCACTGACCTTGATCGCCGCCACATCGGTTGCGCCCTGAATGTGGCTGATGATGTTGGCAATCTGCGTCGCCTTGTCTTCCAGAATCTCCAGATCCGGGCCATAAACCTTGATGGCAATCTCGCCCTTCACCCCGCTGATCGACTCCTCGACGTTATCCTGAATCACTTGCGAAAAGTTGGTTTCCAGACCCGGCACCACGCGCAGATGCTCGCTCATGTCGGCCACCAAGGCTTCCTTGTTGGCAAAGCGCCAGGTGTCACGCGGGTTGAGATCAACCAAAAGCTCCATGTGGTTCGGCCCTTTTGGGTCGGTGCCATCGTCCGGCCTGCCGGCATGGGAAATCACCTTGCTCACCTCGGGATAGCTGAGCAGGGTTTTGCGCACCACATGCTCCACATCGCGCGTCTTGTCCAGACTCGCTGCCGGCGGCAGGTCGATGGTCAACCAGATATTGCCCTCATCCAGCTTGGGCAAAAACTCCGTGCCCAAGCGGGGCGCCAGCGCAATCACCACCGCCAGCATCAGCACCGACGCACCCAGCACCATGCCGCGCCAGCGCATCGCCCATTCCAGCAGGCTGCGATAGCCCTGCTGCATGGCATGCATCCAGCCGCTGTGCTTCTCGGCCAGATCGAAATGACGCACGCCGAAACTGAGCAGCGCGGGAATCAAGGTCAGGGTGAGCAAAATCGCGCCCAAAATGGCAAAGCTCAGGGTAATCGCCATCGGCGAGAAGATTTTTCCTTCCACCCGCTGGAAAGTGAAGATCGGCAAAAACGCCAGAATGATGATCGCCTTGGCAAACAGGATTGGCTTGCCCATCTCGACCACGGTGTGTTTGATCGCGCCCAATCGCCAGGCATAGGTTTGCTGCGCCGGATGCAGGCCGGTGTGTGCCAACGCCAGACGCACCATCAGCGCCTCCACCAGCACCACCGCGCCATCGACGATGATGCCGAAGTCCACCGAGCCGAGCGAAATCAGGTTGGCCGACACGCCCATGGCATGGATGAAAATGAAGGCAAACAGCATGGACAGCGGAATGACCACGGCCACGGTGAGCGCGGCGTACCACGAGCGCAAGAAAATGAGCAGAATGGCGATGACCAGGATCGCGCCGACGCCAAGGTTGTGCGCCACGGTGTGCACGGTATGCTGCACCAGTTGCGTGCGGTCATACAGGGGCAACACGCGCACACCCGGTGGCAAAGCGGTTTGCAGATCATCGATCGCCTTGCGCACATCGGTAATCACCACGGAAGGATTTTGCCGCTTGGTCATCTGCACGATGCCGATGACCACGTCATCCTCCTGGTTGTAGGCGACGATGCCGGAGCGGGTACGATCACCAATCTCCACCTGCGCCAGATCACCGAGCAGAATCGGCTTGCCGTCGCGCACATCCACCGCAATGCGCTTGATGTCGTCCAGTGATTCGACCAAGCCAATGCCGCGAATCACCAGGCTCTCCTCGCCGCTTTTCAGCAAGCCGCCGCCGGTATTGGCACTGTTGCTCTGCACCGCCTTGGCCACCTGATCAAACGACACGGCAAATTTGCGCAACAGAAACGGATCGACGCGCACCTGGTATTCCTTGACGCTGCCGCCAAAGCTGACCACATCCGCCACGCCGGCCACACGGCGAATCGCTGGTCGCACCACCCAGTCCTGAATTGCGCGCACTTCACGCGCCGGCATCTCCGGCGGCGCTTCCAGCACATAACGGTAAATCTCGCCCACCGCCGTGGTCAGTGGCGCCAGCGAGGGTGTGACGCCTTGCGGCAGATCGGCATCACGCAGTTTTTCCAGCACCTGCTGACGGGCGAAATAGTCATCCGTGTGGTCGGTAAAGGTCAGGGTCACCACCGACAAGCCGGCAATCGACACCGAGCGCACGCCGGACATATGCGGCAAACCGGCCATGGCGCGCTCGATCGGCATGGAAATGGCGCGCTCCACCTCCTTGGCCGCCAGACCCGGCGATTGGGTGACGATATTGACCTGCACGTCCTGCACATCCGGGAAGGCTTCGATCGGCGTATTGCTCAACGAAACCCAACCGGCCAGCGCCATGAACAGGGTGAGGACGATGACGAAAACGCGCTGCTCCAGCGCAAAGGTGGCCAGACGTTCGAGCATGATTACTGCCCTGCCAGTTCAGAGTTGAGCAGCAGCGCGCCGGTCAGCGCCACGCGCTCGCCCGCCTTCAGCCCCTCGCTCACCCAGGACTGCGTCGGCCCGCGGAAAGCCAACTTGACCTCGCGCTTTTCAATCGCGCCCGGCTCGCGTTCTACAAAGAGATAGGTTTTCACACCTTCGGTGATCAGCGCGGTGTTGGCCACACGTGGCAACATGCGCCCTTCGGCCAGCGGCGTGATCTTGGCGTACATCTCCGGCTTCAGGCGCCGCTCGGGGTCATCCACCTCGCTGCGCACCACCACGCGGCGGGTGGCAGGATCGACCACGTCGCCAATGTATTGGATGCTGGAGGGAAAGGTGCGCTCCGGATACGCCTCCACGCTCACCGCCACCGGCTGACCGATGCGCAGCTTGCCCACATCGCGCTCGGCCAGTTCAAAAATCGCCCACAGATGGGTGGGGTCGGTGATGACAAACAACGGATCGCCCGAACCGCCCGCCACTTCGGTGCCCGGGTTGACGCGCCGCTCGGTGACCACGCCATCGATCGGCGCACGCAGTGCAAAACTGGCCGAGCTGGTGTCGCCCTGCGGGTTGAGGTAGCGGAAACGTGCCTCGGCACGGCGCAACGCTTCACGCGCACGCTCAAAGTCAAACTGTGCGGCCTCAAAGTCTTTGCGCGCCAAAACTTCACCTTTGTACAAGGCGGACGCGCGCTCGCGTTCGATGCTCTTCTGTTTCAACCCGGCGCGCGCATCTTCCAGATCGGCCTGCGCCTGCACATAGTCCGGCGCATCCAGCCAGAGCAGCACATCACCCTTGCGCACCCGATCCCCCGGCTTGGCGGCAATGCGCGTGACGCGCCCGTTGACCGGCGAGGTCACCCGTGCGGTCAACTCGTCGTCATAGCCCAGCTTGCCGTTTTGCGGCTCCAGCACCGGCACGGGCTCGTCCTTCACCGCTTCGATGTTGAGATAAGCCAGTTGTGGCGCACCTGCCGGATAACGCAGCATACGTGTCCCCATCTGTGTCGCCTGCGGCGGCACATCGGCCGCCAGCAGTGGCGCCCCCGCGAGAAGGTTGAGCAAAATCAGGTGAGCAACGGTCATGGGGTGTCCTCCAACATCATGGCAGCGCGCCAGGCAGCCAGCGCCTTGGCAAAATCCGAGCGTGCAGCCACAGCTTCAATCTGTGTGCTCAGCAAGATACGGCGTGCATCCAACAGCTCAATCAAGCCCGACGCGCCGTGACGAAAGGCAAACTCGGCATTGTTCGCGGCACGTTCGGCATCCTTGATCAGTCCGCCCTCAAAGCGTTGCACCTGCGACATCGCCGCATCCAGATCCGCCTGAGCCTGCGCCATGTCTTGGCGTGCCTTGGCGCGGGTCTGCTCCAAGCGCACCGCAGCGGCGGCCACTTCAGTCTGGGCGCGCGCAATCTCGCCCTCGAAGCGGTAGTTGGTGAACAATGGCACGGAAAGATTCACACCGACGGTATTCGCGCTCATCACATGCCGCTCGGCGCTCAGCCCCACGGTGACATCGCGCGTCTGTTGCGCACGTGCCAGTTCCAACGCCTTGCGCGCCGCCTCCAGTCGATCCAGTGCGGCGCGTACATCGGGACGCTGCTCGATACGTTCGTCGCTGACACGCGGCAGCTGTGCCCGCGGCCAGACATCCACCGCCTGCAAGCGCGCGCTGATCTCGGGTGACAGCCCCAAGAGGTACCCCAGATCGATCTGCGCCTTGCGCACGGCCAACACATCCTGCTGCAACTGGTTTTCCAGACGCAGTGCCTCGACGCGCAAGCGGGTGACATCGGCCATGGGCACATCGCCCTCTTTCATACGCAGTTCGCTGGCCTTCTGGCTGGCACGGTAGAGCGCGACCATGTCCTGATCGATGCGCACCACCTCCTGCGCGCGCTTGAGTTCAAAATACGCCTGCTCCAACTGCATGCCCTGCATGCGTCGTGTATCCAGCCAATCCTTTTCACTCGCCTGCACCTGGGCTTCGGCCACGGCGGTACGCAACTCGCGCTTACCACCACGCTCGATCAACTGGCTGATACCGACGGTGGTGTCGTTGCCGTTGGTATCGCGCTGGGTCACCGGTGCCAGACTTTGCACCGATAGGGTGGGGTTGGGGCTTTGATCGGCACTGATACGATCGGCTTGCGCACCCTCCACCTGCAATCGCGCCAGCTCAAGTTCGCGGCTATGCTGCTGCCAAAGACTGCGCGCCTGAGTCAGCGTCATCGCCTGCACATTGGCCTGTAGATTGGGCTGATCCGCAGCATAGACATGGGGCAGCGCCACTGCACACAGCAGCACGAGCCACTTGCAAGCACGTAAAACTGGCATACTTCGCCCTCGATCGTTCAACATTGGCGCGAAGCCTATCCCCTCTGACTGACGGCAAGCTGACAGCCGACCATGCCACATACCTTGTCCATACTGGTGATTGAAGACGACCGCCTGCTCGCCGATGCGATCAAAGCCTCCTTGCAGCAGCCAGGACGGCAGTTTTGCATGGCGCACAGCGGCGCGGAGGCGTTGCAACATATCAGCGCACAACGCTTCGATCTGCTGATACTCGATCTTGGCCTGCCGGGTCTCGGTGGCTTGGAGGTGCTCAAGCGCTTGCGCCAGAAAGACAAAACCACCCCCGTGCTCATCCTCACGGCGCGTGATGGTGTGGAAGATCGCGTGCGCGGGCTGGATCTGGGCGCTGACGACTACATGGTCAAACCCTTCGACACCCGCGAGTTGGAAGCGCGTGCCCGCGCCCTCATCCGCCGCGCTCAACCCGAGTCCGACGGGCAAATCCGCCTGAGCAAACTGCGTCTTGATCCTACCGCACAGCGCGCGTGGATCGACGAACAGCCGCTGGAACTCTCGGCACGCGAATGGCAGCTTCTCAGCCTGTTCTGCACACGCAGCGGGCGCATTCTGGACAAAGACAGCCTGATCGATGCCCTCTGCACGCATGGCGAAGCCATCAGCGCCAATGCCATTGAGGTCTATGTGTCTCGTCTGCGCACACGACTGGAGGGCTCCGGTGTGCGCTTACGCACCGTGCGCGGCTTGGGCTACCTTCTGGATCTGGATGATGCCGCAACGCGCACCTAGCCTGCGTGGCCAACTCATCCGTTGGCTGGTGTGGCCGTTGATCGTCTTGCTCGCGCTCTCCTCACTCATCACCTACCGTCTGGCGCTGCACCTTGGCACTGCCCCCTTTGACCGTAACCTACGCGACATCGCCCTCATCCTGCACGATCGCCTGCACGCCACCGCGCACGGTATACGCCTGGAGCTCACCGCCAACGCGCAAGACATTCTGCTGCAAGACCCCAACGACCGGCTCTATTTCGCCATTCTGGATGAGCAAGGGCAATTGATCGCTGGGCACAAAGGACTCAACTTGCCGCCCATCCTGCGCGAAGATGCAGGAATGGTGTTCTACGACAGTCAACATCAGGGACACAAAGTACGCATGCTGGCCGAACGCATCCATTTTGAAGGCCAACCGATCACCCTGCTTGTCGCGGAAACCACGGAAGAGCGAGATGCGTTTATCGTCGAATCGCTGCTCACCTTGATGTTGCCGCTCCTCTCCTTGCTCCTGTTGGCGCTGTTTTGGTTGATGTTTGGCCTGAAACGCGCCCTGCGTCCACTGGATACCTTACGCACCCAGATTACCCAGCGCAGCGAGCACGACCTGACACCGCTGAGCGAGACAGGCATGCCGCAAGAAATCCAACCCGTACTGCATGCCATGAACGCCCTACTCGCTCGTCTACAACGGGCAGGGGAAACACAACGCCAATTCATCGCCGACGCTGCACACCAACTACGCACCCCACTCGCCAGCCTGCGCGCCTTTGCCGAACTCGCCGAGCGCGAGCGCGAAAACCCGCACGCGCTGCATCATGACCTGCAACGCCTATGCAACGCCGCCGAGCGCGCCTCCCACTTGGTGGCCCAACTGCTCACCCTGGCGCGCAACGAAGAGCCGCTCAGCACCCAACACGTGGAACAGGTTGCCCTGCACGAACTCATTCGCCAACACGCCCCCGACTGGCTGCACCGCGCCGACCAAAAACAGCAAATCATCGATTTCGACATTCAACCCGCCACCATCCACGGCGAAGCCTTCAGCCTCGGGGAAATGCTCGACAACCTGGTGGATAACGCCCTGCGCTACACACCCACTCACGGCACAATTCGCATCATGCTCCACAACCTGCCCGATCAAATCATGCTATGCGTGGACGACAGCGGCCCCGGCATCCCCGTAGAAGCGCGCACCCAGGTCTTCCAGCGCTTCGTGCGTCTGAACAACGACATCGAAGGCTGCGGCCTCGGGCTGGCCATCGTGCAAAGCATCGCCGACCGCCACCACGCGCTACTCACCCTGGATGGTTCCCCCCTTGGCGGCGCACGTTTTTGTCTCAGGTTTGGGCAAAATTAAAATGGACTTCCCCCGCAATCATAGACACCTATGAGCTTCCATTTCGAAGCTGCTC
>CAYOCG010000035.1:0-17629 GCA_964402435.1 uncultured Halothiobacillus sp.
GATTGAAAATCCCCGTGTCGGGGGTTCGATTCCCTCTCTGGCCACCAATAAATTCAATGACTTAGCCCGCCATGTGCGGGCTTTGTTTTGTCCGTCGTTCGCTCTGGGTGGCGCTATGTAAGCAAAATCTGCACATGGCGGCATGTATGGCAAGCATATCGACGCAACAGATAGTTGCGAAGTACACATCCGTCTCACTCGGTCAGTTTGATCACCTGCCACGTTGCAGCCGCATGGCGCGCCAAATGGGGATGCAGCCAAGCGCTGACTTCACGCAGTTCGTCATCCAGTTGCCACGGGGCGTTGATGACGATCATGCCGCTGCCATTGAGTTGCAGCGGGTTGTCGGTGGGGTAGATGTTGAGTTCGCTCACAAGCACATTAGGCAGTGCGGCCCGTTGTACAACGCGCAGCATGCGGTCGATGGGGGGGCGATCTTTGATCGGGTACCAGCCGAGTAGTACGCCTTGCGGCCAGCGTGCATGCGTTTGCTGCATAGCTTGCGTGAGGCGTTCCAGTTCATTGGCGGCTTCGTAAGGCGGATCGATCAGCACCATGCCGCGGGCGAAGCCGCGCGGCGGCAGCAGGGCGCCGAGGGCTTCCCAGCCATCGCGTGCATGAATGGATACATGCGGTGTGTTGCGCATGGCTTGACGCAGCGCTTCGAGGGTGCTGGTTTCCAACTCGCAGAGGTGCAGTCGATCGTTGCCGCGCAGGTGCTGCGCGATGAGTTGCGGTGAGCCGGGGTAGATGCGCCATTCATCGGCAGCAGGTTGCAGTACTGCAATGCCTTGCAGGTAACGCCGAACCAAGTCAGGCGCTTGGTGTGCTTCTTTCAGTCGTCCAATCCCGTCCTTCCATTCCCCACTGCGTTGCGCAGGGGCGTCGCTGAGGTCGTACACACCGGCGCCGGCGTGGGTGTCCAGGATGGCCAATGGCGCAGGCTTTTGTTGCAGTTTGCGCAAGACACCCAGCAGGGTGAGGTGTTTGTGGACATCGGCGAAATTACCGGCATGAAATGCGTGGCGGTAGTTCATGGCATGCGTGGCTCGATGGATTTGAAAGCCGCATGGTGCGTGCGGCAACAGCAGGTTGCAAATACGTTATGCTCAGCATTGCGGTTGTCGCAATGATGCTCGGGTGTCAGCCATGTCGCTCATTTCCTTTCTTCCAGCAGATGGCTTTGTGCGGGTGGCGCTGTTATCCGACACGCACAACGCTCTCGATCGGCGCGTTGCCGCAGTGGTGGAGGGTTGTGATGTCGCCATTCACGCGGGGGATATTGGTTCGCCCGAGGTGTTGTTGCGCCTTGCACCCAAGAGTGGTCAGGTATTTGCCGTGCGCGGCAATAACGATACACCGGCTCAGTGGCCCGAGGGCACCGAACGCTGGCTGCATGCGGTGCCGGAAGAGTTGAGCATTGTGTTGCCAGGAGGAATCCTCACCGCGGTTCATGGTCACCGTGTGCGTCCGGCAGCGATGCGCCATCACCTGCTGCGCGAAAAGTTTGCGCAATCGCGCGCCATTGTTTACGGTCATACGCATCGTTTGGTGGTGGATGATGCAGCGCAACCTTGGGTGCTCAATCCGGGCGCGGCGGGGCTCACACGCACCATGGGTGTGCCATCGTGTCTGGTGCTGCTTGCCAAAGAGGATGACTGGCGTATCGAACAACATATTTTCAAGGACTGAGGATTCATGGCGCGCATTTTGGGCACGGGCATTGCCACGCTGGACATCATCAATACAGTGGACGGCTACCCGCCGGAAGACAGTGAGGTGCGAGCGCTCGCGCAGCGCGTGCGCATGGGGGGAAACACGGCGAATACGCTGAGCGTATTGGCACAGGCAGGGCATGAATGCCTGTTTGCCGGTGTTTTGGCCGGAGATATGAGCGGGCAGCGCATTGCCGATGAGCTGACGCTGCGCGGCATTGATCTTGAGTATGCACGCCGGGTGGAGCATGGGGCGGCGCCCACGTCTTATATTTTGCTCAACCAACGCAATGGCTCGCGCAGCATCGTGCATTACCGTGATCTGCCCGAGTATGCGCTGGATGATTTCATGGACATCAGCGCCCTGGACACCTGTGATTGGCTGCATTTTGAAGCGCGCAACTGTGACGATCTGGCGGTGATGCTTAGTTTCGCGCGCAGCATCGTTTGCGACCAGCCGATTTCTTTGGAGGTGGAGAAGGAGCGCGAGGGGCTCGATCAACTTTGGGCACTACCCGATATTCTCATTTTCTCCCGCGCCTTCGCGCGTGGGCGTGGTTTTGCGCAGCCCGTGGCGTTTTTGCAGGCCATGCGAGCGCTCGCTCCGCAAGCAATGCTCGTATTGCCCTGGGGTGAGCAAGGTGCGTGGGCGCTGTCGCGTGACGGTGCGCTCATGCACAGTCCGGCATGTCCGCCTGCGCAGGTAGTGGATACCCTCGCCGCGGGCGATGTGTTCAATGCGGGGTTGATTGACGCGCTGCTCGGCGGCAAGTCGTTGCAGCATGCCTTGGAGGGTGCCTGCCGTTTGGCCGGGCGCAAGGTGGGGCAAATTGGTATCGACGGGCTGATGACGTCTCAGGCATCCTTTGAAGGCGAGGTGCTCTGTTCGCTGGCCAGCCTGCCGGATCCGGGCAGTCGTGGTTTCATGCTCGGCACTGGCGATGCGGCGCGCCCCGTGTTCATCGTGCGTAAAGGGATGCAGGTGCATGGCTATGTCAACGATTGTCCGCACATGCACGTGCCGCTGGCTGCGCCTGAAGAAACGTTTCTGGATGATGATGGGCGTTACATCCGCTGCGCCCTGCATGGCGCGTTGTTTTCGGTCGAGGAAGGTCGTTGCCTTGCCGGGCCGTGTCGAGGCGAAGCTTTGCAACCTATTGACGTAAGAGTGGAGAAGGGGCAGGTGATGTGTCGCACGCGCACATCGTGACGATTTCATGATTGCGTCATCTTGCTTGCACAAGATGGTTGCAATTCTGCAATCTGAGCCGGATGTGCCATGCGTATTGCCCTTGTGACCGAAACTTACGCTCCGGATTTGAACGGTGTCGCGCGCACCCTGGTGGCTTTGGTGAACGAGCTGCGCCGCATGGGGCATGTGGTGCAGCTGGTGCGCCCCACCCCGCGAGGTGCAAACATGCCTCTGGAGGAGGATGAGATTCGCGTCACCGGCGTGCCCATCCCGGGCTACAGTGCCATGCAATTCGGCTTGCCCGCGGGCAAGCGTCTGCGCGAGGCATGGAGGGCTCAGCGTCCGGACGTCGTGCACATCGACACCGAGGGGCCTCTGGGCTACTCGGCGCTGAAAGCAGCCAAGGCGCTGGACATACCACTAACCACCAGTTTGCATACCCATTTTCATATCTATATGCGGCACTATGGTTTGCCCTGGTTGGGGGCGCCTGCTTTGGCCTATCTGCGCCACTTCCATAACAGTGCTGAATTCACGCTCATTCCGACCGAAGATCAACGCGAGCAACTCGCCGCCGATGGTTTGCAAAAGCTGCGCGTGTTGGGGCGCGGGGTGAATGGTGAGTTGTTCACCCCCAACAAGCGCAGCCGAGACTTGCGTGCGCAATGGGGTGTGGATGACCAAACGCCTGTGGCGATTTATGTGGGGCGACTGGCTGCGGAAAAAAACACCCCGCTTTTCGCGCGCACCGTGCGTGTCATGCGTGAGGTCAATCCTGCGCTCAAGGCCATCATGGTGGGTACCGGCCCCTTGGAGCAGGAGCTGCGTCGTCAATACCCTGACATTCACTTCACCGGGGCATTGCACGACAGCGACTTGGCGGTGCACTACGCCAGCGCAGACTACTTCATTTTCCCCAGTCTGTCGGAAACCTTCGGCAATGTGATTCTCGAAGCCATGGCCTCGGGGCTCGTGCCCTTAGCCTTCGATTACGCGGCGGCGCGTCATCTAATTGAAGACGAGATGAATGGCCTGGTCGCCAGCATGCACGACGAGGCGCACTTCATGGCGCAGGCAAAACGGTTGGCGTTGGATGTGGAATGGGCGCACAATTTGCGTCACGCGGCGCGGCAACGCGCGGAAAGCCAGACGTGGAGCAGCATTGCGCAACAGTTGGAGGCCATGTGGCGCGAGATAACCCCAACCCCCATCCGCATGAGCCCGGCGAACCGCTTGGGCGCATCGCCCGTGCAGGAGGTCGCCTGATGGCTTACATGCGTGATGGGTTGTTGCACCGCTACCTGGATTGGGAGCACACGCTCACGGTGTTGGCGAATCGTTTGCATGCGTATCGTTTGGCGCGCAGCGTTTTCGGCGTGGCCAGCCGCTTGGGCGATGGCGTGGGGTGGTACGCCATCATGGCGGTGTTGGTGCTGCTTTACGGACGCACTGCCTGGGCGCCTGTGGCTTGGATGCTGGGCACTGGGCTTGTCGGCTTTGCGCTCTATTGGGCGATCAAAAAACTCACCGCGCGGGCGCGCCCCTGCGATGTGTTTGACAGCATCAACCTCAGCGTTGCACCGCTGGATAAATACAGCTTCCCCTCCGGGCATACTTTGCATGCGGTCAATTTCTCAGTGCAGATCGTTGCGTTTGCCCCCGAGTTTGCCTGGCTGGTGGTGCCCTTCGCCGCCGCGGTGATTGCCTCGCGTATGGTGCTTGGGCTGCACTACCTCTCCGATGTGCTTGCTGGCGCGGGCATTGGTGCCCTGCTCGCTACCTTTGCCCTGCTTATGCAGGGCGTGTAAAAGCTTACCCTCATTGTCGTGCGGCAATAAAAAACCCCGCGTCAAGCGGGGTGAGTTTTGCTGCAAACTAACGCTTGTCAGCCCCAGGTATCCACACGGATCGCTTCGTACCAGCCCTTGCCGTAGGCGGCCTCGGCTTTCCAATTTTTGCCAGCCTTGGCGGACACGCCGCCGGAACCTTTGACTTCGACGATCTTGTTTTCCGCATCCAGCTCATACACGCCGGCGACCGAAATCGCATCTTGCGCAGAGACATAGCTGTAGCAGGTGTTGACCCACTTGGGCACCTCCAGCGCGGAATCATTCAGCGACTGCACGATGGCTGAGGCGGCGATTTTTGCCTCGGAATTGGCGCCATACCCGGACTTGGGCACCGGTCCTGCAATGCAGCTATCGCCGATGACGTAGATGTTTTTCGCCTTGCTGGATTCGAAGCTGGCCTGATTCACCGGCGCCCAGCCCTTGTCGTCGGCGAGACCCGAGGCGGTGACGATCTTGCCGGCCTGCATCGGTGGAATCACGTTGATGACATTGCCCTTGATGGTGTCGCCATCCTTGGTTTTGACCGTCATGGTTGCAGCATCCACCGAGGCAACCACGCCGCCGCGCTCCGGGCTCACCCAGTCGATCATGCCGGGGTAGAGCGTCTCCCAGGCTTCGACGAACAATCCTTGCTTGGAGAATTTGTCCTTGGGATCAAGGATGATGATTTTCGACTTCGGTTTGTGACGCTTGAAGTAGTCGGCCACCATTGCGGCGCGCTCGTAGGGGCCGGGCGGGCAGCGGTAGGGGTTGGGCGGCGCGATCATCACAAACGTGCCCCCATCCGGCATGGCTTCAAGCTGTTTGCGCAGCAGCACCGTCTGCGCGCCGGCTTTCCATGCATGCGGCAGTTTTTCTGCCATGTCTTTGCTGTAGCCGGCGATTTTGTCGTAGTTGAGCTGGATGCCGGGCGAAAGCACCAGACGGTCATAGCTCAGCGTCTTGCCGCTTTTGAGTTTCACCGTGCGTTTGTCGGCATCGACGCCCTCGACATGGTCTTCAATCAAGGTCACGCCATGCTTGTTCTTCAACGCATCGAAGCTGACCTTGATGTCATCCATCTTCAGATCGCCGGAGAGCACTAGGTTACTGAACGGGCAGGTGTAGTAGTTGGACAGGGTGGCGTCCACCAGGGTGACTTTGATCGACGGGTCAAAGGTGCGGATGTATTTGGCGCAGGCCGCGCCACCAAAACCGCCACCGACCACCACCACGTGGCCACCGGCTCCGCGTGAGGCGGTGGTGGCGCAGCCGGACAGCGCACCCAGCGCGGCGGAGCCGCCGGCAATTTTCAGAAACGAACGACGAGAAATATTCATGGCTTCAGACTCCCTGCTCACTTGGCCGGCAAACTGGCGAAATATTCGGAAACAGCGCGAAGCTCTTCATCCGAATAACCTTTGGCATGACGATCCATCACCGTTGCCGGGCGACTGCCATCCTTGAATGCTTTCATGGCCGCGTAGAGTTGATCGGCACTGCGTCCAGCCAGCGGCGGGATCGCCCCGGCGCCCTTGCCGCCTGGGCCGTGGCAGACCACGCAGGTCAGGCCGATGGTCTGGCCACTGGCGCCTGCTGCATGTGCATTCGGTGTGGCGACGAGCAATAGTCCGAGCAGAGCGGCAGGGATGGTCGCCTGACGCATGGATAGATTGAAAAAAGTCGCATGCGTATCCGTCCGGAGTGCGTTCCGGCCGTAGGGCAAGCGATCGGTGCGGTGTGCAGCAGCGTGCATGGTGACCCTCCCTTGTGATGACAGGACTGCATTCGTATATGCAGTTTTTCTAATGGAATCAGTGACCTGGGCAAGAAAATCTCCCGACCGGGTGAATATGGAAATTGCGCGAGGATAAAAATCGACACAAGATGATTGTTTTAATGCCCGCATCGAAAAGCGTGGTGGTTAAAACAAATTTGCAATAAATGCTTGCGCTTGGAGATTCGCTGCGTATAATGCGCCCCCACACGCCGCAGGGCGTTGATTTAATGATGCGGGAATAGCTCAGTTGGTAGAGCACGACCTTGCCAAGGTCGGGGTCGCGAGTTCGAGTCTCGTTTCCCGCTCCACTTTCTAGGGTGGTTAGCTCAGCTGGTAGAGCGTCGCCCTTACAAGGCGAATGTCGGGGGTTCGAGCCCCTCACCACCCACCAAATACAGGCTTAAGTGACGCTAAGTCTTTGTTTTTGCAGCGGTAGTTCAGTTGGTCAGAATACCGGCCTGTCACGCCGGGGGTCGCGGGTTCGAGCCCCGTCCGCTGCGCCACATCAAGCCTTCGGGCATTTGTAAAGCGACTGGAGACAGTCGCTTTTTTTTCGTGCGCGCACGCAGCGCACCTGCTGCACACGGCCTTCAGCCGACGCGCCGAATTCCACGCAATGTGCATTGTTTCCTGCGGCGGGCGAAGGAAAAATTTCCGTGCTAGCCTCACTGCACCTTCTTCATGATCGTGAGGTGCAACATGCAGATCGGCCAGCCTTTGCCTGCGGGCACATTGTTTTATCGCGATGCGCAGGGTCTTGCGGAATCATCCACTGCGGATTTGTTTGCCGGGCGCACGGTGGTGGTGTTTGCCGTGCCCGGCGCGTTTACCCCCACCTGCTCCGATGAGCATCTCCCGGGCTTCATCGTCCATGCCGATGCGTTGAAAGCGTCGGGGGTGGATGAAATCGTCTGCCTGGCGGTGAACGATCCCTTCGTCATGCAAGCCTGGTCGCGGCAGCATGATGCGGAGGGTGCCATCCGTTTCCTTTCCGACGGCAATGGGGATTGGACCACGGCGCTGGGCATGCAGCGTGATATGCGCAAAGCGGCGATGGGCATGCGTTCCAAGCGCTACGCGATGATTGTCAAGGATGGTGTGCTGGCCTGGCTGGGGGTGGATGAGTCCGGACTGGCCAACAGCCGCGCCGAGGCGGTGCTTGCCGCGCTCAACGCTTGAATAACGCCGGATTCTGCTGCCTGAGCTCGCGCCAGTAGGCGCTCAGTTCCGCGTCGTGTTTGTTCGCGAGGCGGTCGATGTCCTGGGCATGGCGCGGGGCTTGTTGCGCGCCGAAGGCGACTTTTTGCATGCGATCGCGTGCGGCAAGAAAACCCAGCCAAGGAAAGACCTTGTCCATGTTGGCGGCGGCGAGGAGAAACTCGCCCTGCGGGTGACGCCAGAGGTTGGCCGCCAGTACACTGTGCGCGGTGAGCAACTCGCCGCAGCGCTGCATGAATGCCAATTCACCAAGCAGCGGCGCCATGCCCTGCGCGTCGAAGAGATCGACCAGGATCAGATCGTAGGTTTGCGCGCGCGCCTGATGCACAAAGGCCAATGCGTCCATCACGTGCACCTGCAGACGGGCATCGCGGGGCAGGAATAGCGCTTGGTAAGCCGCATCGACCACAATCTGGCGCAATTCAACCGCATCGATCACCACCTCCGGAAAGCGTGCCAGCAGGGTGCGCGCCTGTGCGCCTCCGCCCAGGCCAAGGATCAAGACACGCTGCGGTTTGGGGCGCCACAGCAGGCCAAGCTGCATCATGCGCATGTACTCAAAGCACAAATGCTGCGGACTGTGCGGCAACACGCGGGTTTGTTCCACTGCGCTACCCAATTCTAGAATGAGCCCCTCGGCCGTGCGGCGTACCGTCACCCTGCCCCAGTCGTCGGTGGCATGAAACAAGGTAGCGTCGTTGACCGATTCCGGTGTTTTCACAGTGAGGTTCCTATGTTCTGCTTCCATCGTCCGCTTGCCGTAGGGCTGGCACTGCTGCTTGGTGTGTTGTCTGCACCGCTGGCGGCGCAAACCACGTTTGCCGTGGGTGATCGGGTATTCATTCCCATGCCCTCGGTGCATTTGCGTGAAGATGGCTATGCCACCGGTACCATCGAGGCGGTGCAGGGTGACAAATACACCGTGGTGATGCGCGAACTGGTGCAGGGCAAGGGCAAAACGCTCTACGGAACATGCAGCCCGGGCGCCAATAGCCCGCTCGCCGGCGCGGAGATTGTATCCGACAAGGCGGATGCGCCCATCCTGCGCAAATCCTTTACTGCCAGCGAGATGATGCCCTGGCGTGCCGGCAAGGAGGAGTACCTGGAGCGCGAGAACGTCGCCACCATTTTCTACAAATGGCTAGGTGATGGCATGGCGGTCACGCCGGATCGCGCACGCCTCGGCGCCAAGCGGGCGCGTGCGCTGGGCAATGGTCTTGGGCTACAGCGCATGGCGCAGGCGCTGGATCTCGCCGCCATCGAGGTGGACAACACCGGCGGCCAGGGCTTTCCGGTGAGCGCAGCGCAATACCTCGCCGGGGCGGACAAGACACTGGCCGAGGTTGGACGCATTCAGCAGCAGGAACCGCCAGCGGTGGGCGATGCCATGCGCGCCATTCTCGACGGCAGCCTGCCGCTGCAAAGCGACGATGCCGTGGCCATGGCCATGGCGAATGTGCTGCTCAAGGTGCGGGACAACTGGCAGCGTCTGCCGAATGAACTGGGCGGCGTGAAGGCGGCGCTGGCCTGGCCGGAGCGGCAGAAGGTGCAACTGTCTTACCTCATGACGTTGACCAACCAGGGCAAGGTCAAGGTGGGCGGCAAGGATGTGATGCAGCTCAATCAGCAGCTGGATGCGGCCATGGCCAAGGGGGAATGGCCGCGCCTGCCTTGATGGACACCCCGGAAAACCTACTGCGCGAGCAGATTGCTGCGTCGCTTCCTAACGCGAAGCTGGCGCAAGCCCGCTCACCCCTCACCTATCTATTTGATATTTCGGGGATTCGCTGCGGGTCTCCTTGCTCTCCGCTCGCTCGTGACGGTTTTTCGAGGTGCCCTGATGTGAGTCTGTGTGCAGTCAGTTTATGAACGCCCTGCTCGGGCGTTTTTTCTGTCCAAACGTCCTTAGACCTCGTCCATTCGATAGATTGAGGCCATTTTTGCGCTTAATCTATCGAATGGACGAGGTCTAATTGAAAAAAATCCCGCCCGACGATCAAGCAGGGCGGGTGATGCAGCGGTCGGCTGGTTTTATGTTGAACTGTGAGGTGCCTCACCATGCGTGCGTGTGTAGGCATCGACGAAGGTCGCTTGCTGCGCGTCGCTGGCTTCTTTTTGGTGCAGGGCTTTCCACGTTTCATACGGCATGCCATACACCGCTTCACGTGCCTGATCGAGCGTCAACTCCACCCCGCGCTCATCCGCCGCGGCTTTGAGCCATTTGCTCAGGCAGTTGCGGCAGAAACCGGCGAGGTTCATCAGATCGATGTTCTGCACGTCGGTGCGCTCTTGCAAATGCGCCACCAGACGACGAAACGCGGCGGCTTCCAGTTCGGTTTGCGTGGTCTTATCCATTTTGCGCGGCCTCCTCGGGGGTCAGCGTGTTCAGGGTTACGGCGTGCAGTTCGCCACTGGCGATCAATGCATTCAGCGGCGCCATGACGCGGCGATGGCGTTTGAGCAGGCTTTCCTCGGCGAAGCTTGCGCTGATCACCGTCAAGTTAAAGCTGCATCCTTCGCCTGCGGGGCGTACCTCTGCATCGGGAATCGCCTGCACGATGCGGGCAATCAGGTCGTTCGGGTTCATGGTCAGGGTTCCAGAGACAAATGAGGCGCACATTCTACTGCGCAACACGCACGCAAAACGTATAGACTCTAGGCAGTGATTCCACGCGGAGATGCTGTCATGTCGATCGATCGTTCTCGCCGTCTGTTGACCTTGCTCGGATTGGGCGCGGCGCTACTTGCCCCACTGCACGCGCAGGCCGACGCCAAGGAAGATGCGCAGTATGTGGTCAGCGGTGCCACGCAAACCTTGCGTAATTTTGCGGCCGACCCGGACATGAGCTGGTACCGTGACAATGTGCCCAAGGCCAAGGCGGTGTTTGTGGTGCCCGAGCTGGTCAAGGCCGGCTTCATCTTCGGAGGCTCGGGCGGCACGGGGGTGGTGCTGGTGCGTGATGAGCGCGCCGGGGTGTGGCGTGGCCCGTCGTTTGCCACCATCGGCTCGGCCAGCTTTGGCTTCCAGGCCGGCGGCTCCGTGGCGGAGGTGGTGATGATGGCAATGACCGACAAGGGGCGGGATGCGCTGCTCAGCAATAAATTCCAGGTGGGCGCGGATGCCAGCGTGGCCGCAGGTCCGGTGGGCGCAGGTGCGCAGGCGGCGACGGTGGACATCATCCAGTATTCGCGCAGCAAGGGAATTTTCGGCGGGCTGAGCTTGGAGGGTTCGGTGATTGCGGTGCGTGATAGCCTCAACCATGCCTACTACGGCCAAGCGGTGAATCCGGTGGACATTCTGGTGCATGGCTATGTCACCAATCCGCAGGCGGATAAGCTGATTCAGGCGCTGAGCAAGAGCGCCGGCAAATAACGCCTTGCCCTTGCGCACAACCCAAAAAAGGCACGGCAGCGACCGTGCTTTTTTTGTGCGCGTCAACAATCCCCAATCAAACGCCATTGCGGCGCCGCAAGCGCAACTGCAACAGCGTGGCGGCGAGGATGATGGCAAACAGCACAAACGCCAGCGCTGCGGCAAAGCCCATGTTCCACCAGCGAAAGCCCTCCTGGTACATCAGCATCACTAGGGAGAGCGTGGCATTGGCCGGCCCGCCCTGGGTCATGACGTAGGGTTCAGCAAACAATTGCAGATAGCCGATCATGGTCATCAGCGCCACGAACAAGAACGTAGGCGCAAGTTGCGGCAGGGTGATGTGCCAGAACTGCGCCCATCGTCCCGCACCATCCAGCCGCGCGGCCTCGTATAAACGCTCGGGAATGGCCTGCAAGCCGGCAAGAAAGATGATCATGTTGAAGCCAAAATTTTTCCATGCCGCCATGAGGATGATCGCCGGCATCGCCCACTGCGGATCGCCCAGCCAGTCGATGGGCGCAATACCAAAGGCTTCGAGCATCTGGTTGAGTAGGCCACTTTCTGGCGCATAGAGCGCGCGAAACACCACCGCCACGGCGACCAGGGTGCTCACCACCGGCAGGAAATACACGGTGCGAAACAGCGTCTTGCAACAGGTGAGACGATGGTTGAGCAGCAGGGCGGCGCCAAGGCTGAGCGCGACGGATAACGGCCCGCCGATGAGCACGAAGTAGAAGGTGTTGCCCAGCGCCGTCCAGAACAGCGGGTGCTCGAACACGGCGCGGTAATTCGCCCAGCCGATGAAGCGCAATGTGTCCGGCTGGCCGAGGGTGTAAATGTCGAAATCGGTCAGCGAGAGCAGCAGTGCCGCGCCAATCGGCAAGATGAAAAAGAGTAAAATCAGCCCCAAGGCCGGGGCAAGAAACCAGAATGCGGCCTGCTTCATACCGCCACCTTGCGTTGCAATAACCAGCGGCGCTTTTCCAGCAGGGCATAGGTCTCGCGGTTGAGCGTCTGCAACGCCTCATCGAGGCTGACCTGTCCGCGTGCCGCACGCTCCGCCTGACGCATGATTGCAGTGGCGATGCGCTCCCACTCGGCCACCTGCGGCACATTCTTGGCGTGCTGCAACTGTTGCCAGAAGGCCGTCAGATGCGGTGCGTGTGCCAGGCCGCCCTGCTGCCATGCACTGCGCCGCACCGGCAAGTCACCGGTGAGGTGGTAGAAGGCGAGCTGCTGCTCGGGTGCGGCAAGATAGCGTAGCAGGGCGCGCGCGGCATCCAGCCTGGCCGAGTCCGCACGCAGCGCCAGACTGGCGCCGCCGAATACCGAGGCATTGGGAAAGGGCATGCCATCCGGCGCGGGCAAGGGCGCGGTGGTCCAGGCGCTTTGCAGCTCACGTGGCAGGCGGGCAGCGAACTGGCCGAGATTCCAGGGGCCGGTGACCAGCATGCTGATGCGCCCACGCGCAAAGGCTGCGTAGAGGTTGCCGATCTGCCCTTCCCCGCCGATGTCGGCCAGTCCTTGGGCAAAGAAATCGAGATAAAACTCAAACGCATGTCGGAAGGCGGGGGCGGTAAAGTCACCAAAACGACCATCATCGCGCAAAAGCTGTGCCCCTTGTTGCAGGGCGAGCGCCACCGGCGTTTGCCATTCGCTGAATGGCAACAAAAGCGGCGCATGCCCCTGCGCTTGGCGCAAACGCTGCAGCGCATCCTGCCATGTGCTCCAGTCGCGCGGCGCCTCGGCCATCCCCACCTGCGCCAGCAGGTCGCGGCGGTAAAACAACAAGCGCGTGTCGGCATACCACGGCAAGGCGTAGAGTTGGCCGTGCAGACGATTGGCGGCCAGTGCGGCGGGGAAAATATCTTCTGTGGAGGATGTATCGAGCACATCGTCCAAGGGCGCCAACGCACCCAGAGTGACGAATTCGCTCAGCCAGGTGCTGCCGAGTTGAAACACATCGGGTAGCGTGCCGCCCACGTAGGCGGTGAGCAGCTTTTCATGCGCCGCGCTCCACGGCACCTGCTGCACACGAACGCGCACGCCGTGCTGCTGCTCGAACGCGGGCAACAGGCTGCGCAGGTGCTCGCCTTCGCTGCCCATTGCCCATACCTGCAGCGTGTCGTCGGATTGTGCAGAGCGCGTGCAGCCGGTCAGCAGCGCGCCAAGGCCAAGCAGTGCCTGACGGCGGTTCATGGATAGATGGCCTCGTCCCCCGGCGGGCGGGTTTTGAACAACTTGAAGCTCCACAGGTATTGGCTTGGGTCGCGGCGGATCATCGCTTCCAGCACCTGATTCATGCGCAGCGCGGCCTGTGCTTCATCCTGCGGCATGTCAGCGATGGGCGCCTCGATGTGCAGGTGATACAGGCCGGTGGCACCATCCAGTTGCGGGAAAAAGGGTAGCACCCGGGTATTGCCCTGCTGCGCCAGACGTCCGAGCAGGGGCAAGGTGGCTTTCTGCACGCCAAAAAACGGCGCGAAGATTGAATGCTCCGCGCCGTGGTCTTCGTCGGGAATGTAATACACGGCGATGCCTGCGCGCAGTGCCTTGAGCATACGGCGCAAACCTTCTTGGCGCGCCATCAGCCCACCGCCGAAACGGCAGCGGCCATAACTCAACCAGGCATCGAGAAACGCTTTGTCGGTGGGGTTGTAGGGACCAAGCCCACCGTGACAGGCATCGGACATCATCGCTGCGCCCATGTCGATGGCCACCACGTGCGGCAGCACGATCAGCGGCGTGATGCCCTGCGTTTGCAGGTGGCGCAGATGCTCCATGCCATGCACCACCCAGCGGCGGCGCAGCGATTCTTTACGGCAAAACCACAGTGCGGTGAGATCGAGAAGCGCCTGCCCGGCGCGTTCGGCGGAAGCGCGGGCGAGGCTTGCCCGCGCCGCGTCGCTCAGTTCGGGAAAGCATAGGGCAAGGTTGATGTGCATGATGCGTTGGCGTTTGCCATTGCGCGTGTACATCTGCCGTCCCAACCAGGCACCCATTGCCATACGCCAGCGTACCGGCAGATGGGCGATGAGCCACAAAAGCGGCACCAGAAGCCATAGCCCCCAGTAGCGCGGGTGCCAGAGTGCGCGCACTTGCCAAGGCGGTGGATGAATCATGGCTTGCGCCCGATCAACGCCGCGCGCGCCGCCAGCGGGTGGTTGGCTGGCGCCTGCGCCCCCTCTTCGCGGTAAAACACGAGATGCAAGGGGCTACAGAGGCGTAGCAATTCGTTGGCGTGCAGCACATACGCCGGATTGCTCAGCGTGGGCACCTTCTCGGGGTGCGCCGCGGTAAAGGTTTGGTAAAACAGTAATCCGCCGGGACGCAGCGCGGCAAACAGGTCGGGGAAGAGCGCACGGTGCAGGAAATGGCTGACGACGATGAGATCAAAACGCTCCGCCTCCGGTGGCGCGGCGATCACATCGCGCACTTCGGCATGCAGGTTCAGCCCCTCCTCTGCGGCGTGTGCGCGCAGTGCCTCGATGGCCACGGCGGCGCTATCCCAGGCATGCACCGTCAGCCCGTGGCGCGCCAGAAAGAGCGCGCTGCCACCGCGCCCGCAGGCCAGATCGAGTGCCTCGCCCCGCGCAGGTAAGAGGTGGGCATGTTCACGTAGCACCCAAGCAGCCTCGGGGGGCGGCAAGGTCGCGTCGGCATAGCGCCGGTTCCAGTCCTCCACCGTGGGCATGTCTAACGCCGCCAAAACGCGGGGGTCAGCAGCACCAGCAGGGTGAAGACTTCCAGTCGCCCCATGATCATGGCCAGACACCCCACCCATTTGGCCGCATCCGGTGCGGAGGCAAAGGTGGCGGACACCTCGCCCAGCCCCGGACCCAGATTGGTCAAGGTAGCGACCGTGGCACCAAATGCACTGACTTCATCCAGCCCCACGGCCTGCATGAACAGCACGAGAAACACCACGATCATCACATAGGCGGCAAAAAAGCCCCACACGGATTGGATGACGTGCTGCGGCACGACGTGGCCATTGAGCTTGACCGGCAGTTGGCCTTGCGGGTGAAGCAATTGCTTGAGTTCACGGTGACTCTGTTTGGCAATCAACATCACGCGCATCACCTTCATGCCACCGGCCGCAGAACCGGTGCTTCCGCCGATCATGGCCAGAAACATCAAAAGCACAGGCAAAAACAGTGGCCAGGCGGTGATGTCGGCGGTGGCAAAGCCGGTGGTGGTGGCATACGACATCACATTAAACGAGGCAAAACGCAGCGCATCCCAGAAGCTGCTGTAGGTGGCTTGCCCCCACAAAATCAGGGTGTAGAGCACGATCATCGACGCGAGAATGTAAAAGTACGCGCGAAATTCAGAGTCATGCCAATAGGCACGGCTGGCACGCTGTCGCCAGGCGAGAAAATGCAGGGTGAAATTGACCCCGGCGAGGAACATGAACAGCGTGGCCAGCACCTCCAGCAGGGGCGAGTTGTAAAAGCCAAAGCCGGCATCATGCGTGGAGAAGCCGCCGATGGACACGGTGGAAAAGGCATGACCGATGGCGTCGAACCAGTCCATGCCGGCCAGGTGATAACTCACCGCAGCAAGCACTGTCAGCCCCACATAGATGAACCACAGCGTTTTCGCCGTGTCGGTGATGCGTGCGGTGAGTTTGTTGTCCTTCATCGGCCCCGGTGTTTCGGCCTTGAACAGCTGCATGCCACCCACGCCGAGCAGGGGCAGAATGGCCACTGCCAACACCACGATGCCCATGCCGCCCAGCCATTGCAGTTGCTGGCGATAAAAGCGGATGGAATGCGGCAGGTCATCGATGCCGGTGAGCACCGTCGCCCCGGTGGTGGTCAGTCCGGACACCGCCTCGAACACCGCATCGGTGACAGACAGCTCGGGGCGATCGGCAAAGAACAGCGGAATGGCACCGGAGAGACTGAGAACCGTCCAGAACAGCACCACGATGAGAAAACCATCGCGCAGCTTCAGTTCGCGCCGGTCGCGGCGCACCGGCCACCAGGCCAAAAGACCGAGCACCAGCACCACGGCAAAGCCATCGAGGAAGGGCTGCACCTCGCCATCGCCATAATGCCAACCGACCAGCGCGGGCGGCAGCATGCTCAGGCTGAAGATCATCAACAACAAGCCAAGCACACGCTGAACGGCGGAAATTTGCATGCTGCGCGCTAGCCGAAAAAGCTGAAGCCGACCTGGAACAGCTGTTCCACTTCACGCACCAGGCGCTTGTCGGCCAGAAAGAGAATGACGTGGTCGTCGCTTTGAATCAGCGTGTCGTGATGCGCAATGATCACTTCACCCTCGCCGCGTACGATGGCGCCGACGCTGACCCCGGCGGGCAGTTTGAGCTCGCCCACCCGTCGCCCGACCACGCGCGAGGTGAGCTTGTCGCCGATGGCGCTGATCTCCATCGCCTCGGCCGCGCCACGACGCAGCGAATGCGCGGCAATCACATGCCCGCGACGCAGATGCGCCAACAGCGCACTGACGGTGATCAGCTGGGGCGAAATGATGACATCGATCGACATCGATTCGATCAGATCGACGTAAGCAGTGCGGTTGACCAGCGCCATCACCTTGCGCGCGCCCAGGCGCTTGGCCAACATGGCGGAGAGGATATTGTTCTCGTCGTCGTTGGTCACCGCGAGGAACAGATCCATGTCTTCGATGTTCTCTTCGCGCAGCAAACTTTCGTCCGTGGCATCGCCCTGCAGCACCAGGGCATGCTGCAACTCGGCGGACAGGCGTTGGGCGTTCTGCGGGTTGTGTTCGATCACCTTGATATTGGCGGTGGCCTCCAGCGCACGCGCCAAGCCGCGGCCGATATTGCCGCCGCCGGCGATGACGATGTTGCGGTAAGGGTGCTCCAGTCGGCCGAGTTTGCCCATGATGCTGCGGATGTTCTGCCGCGCAGCGATGACGAACACTTCATCATCCACCTCGATCACCGTATCCCCATCCGGGTGGATGGCTTGTCCACGGCGAAAAATCGCCGCCACGCGCGCGTCCATCTCTGGCAGCAGGTTGCGCAGCTCGCGGATGGGCTGGTTGACCAAAACCCCGTCGCGCAGGGCGCGCAGGGCAACCAAACGCACATTGCCGTCAGCAAAATCCAACACCTGCAAGGCACCGGGCAGGGCGATCAGGCGCTGAATGTGTTCCTGAATCAGGTTTTCCGGGCTGATGACCACGTCGATCTTGAAATAGCCCTCACCAAAAATCTCGGCGCGATCCTTGTACTCGCGCGCGCGTAAGCGGGCGATCTTCATCGGCGTGTGGAACATTTTCCATGCCAGCTGGCAGGCGACCATGTTGACCTCGTCGCTGTTGGTCACGGCAAGCAGCATGTCGGCATTGCCCACGTCGGCGCGCTCCAGCACGGCCGGGTGCGAGGCGAGACCGATGACGGTGCGGATGTCCATTTTCTCCTGCATGTCATGCAGGCGCTCGGCATCCGTATCCACCAGGGTGATGTCGCGCCCGGGCTCACTGGCAAGCAGGCTGGCGAGGGTCGAACCGACCTGTCCGGCACCG
>CAYOCG010000036.1:0-15346 GCA_964402435.1 uncultured Halothiobacillus sp.
CTCGACCCGGACACGATGACCCCCAGGCAGGCGCTGGACGCGCTTTACCATCTCAAGGCGTTATGATGCGCTTCCTTTTTCAAACAAAGATCGATCCATGACTGGCGGACAACGAAGCTGCAATGGCTGCACAGCCTGCTGTGATGGCTGGGTGCGCATGGACATCGGTGGCGTCGCCGTACGCCCCGGCGCGCCCTGCCCGCACAGCACCGGCAAAGGCTGCGCCATTTACCCCGACCGACCGCAAGACCCCTGCGTCAACTTCATCTGCGGCTGGGTCATGCCCGGCAGTCCCTTGCCCGGCTGGATGCACCCCCCCAAGGGCGGCTGCATCGTGTTGTTCGACAAACTGCGCTGGCAGGGTATTCCGGTGGATCTGGCCATGCCGGTGGGCAGCAAAATCCCGCAAAAATCGCTGACCTGGCTGAAGGATTTTGCCGAACAGCATGGCCGCCCCTTGATTTACACCGAACAAATCCTGCACAAAGGTCAGTACACCGGTCAGCAGAAAGTGATGGGACACGGTACACCGGCGTTCCAGCACACGCTGGTGCAATGGCTGGCCGAAGGGCGATCACTCTGGTAACCCAATAAACGAGGACACATCATGGCATTCGTCGTCACCGACAACTGCATCCAGTGCAAATACACCGACTGCGTGGCCGTCTGCCCGGTGGACTGCTTTCATGAAGGGCCGAATTTTCTGGTCATCGACCCCAACGAGTGCATCGACTGCGCCCTGTGCGTGCCCGAGTGCCCAGCGGAAGCGATTTTTTCCGAGGATGATCTCTCCGCTGAGCAACTACCGTTCATCAAGATCAACGACGAACTGGCGCAAATCTGGCCGACCATCACCGTGAAGAAAGACCCACTGCCCGAGGCTGCCGAGTGGGACGGCAGGCCGAACAAATTGCCGTTACTTAAGCGTTAAACCTTCTGCAAAAGCATTCCGAGCAAGCCTTGAAACGCCCTGCTCTGCTTTTTACTGCCTCAATCTATCGAATTTTTAGTGTCAAAACCCCGTTTTAAGCCCTCGATTGATCGAATTTTTCGATCAATCGTTCAGGCAGGCGCTGCAGCAGGGTGAACGATGGCGTACCACGATGAAGCAAGCCCAGGGCAAGCACATGGCATAATGCGCGTTATTTTCACCATCCTGCATTCCGTTACGCATGAGCCACGACCACACCGCCCCTGCCCCCGCGCCGCATTTCATCCGCACCCTGATTGAAGCCGACAACGCCTCCGGCAAGTGGGGCGGGCGTGTGCAAACCCGTTTCCCCCCCGAGCCCAACGGCTACCTGCACTTTGGTCATGCCAAGAGCATCCTGCTCAATTTTGGTCTGGCGCAGGAATTCGGCGGCGTGTGTCACATGCGCTTTGATGACACCAACCCCACCAAAGAAGAGCAGGAATACGTCGATGCCATCCTGCAGGATGTCGCCTGGCTCGGCTTTGACCCAGAGCAGCACCTGTTCTTCACCTCCGACTACTTCGCCAAGCTCTATACCTTTGCCGAAAGCCTGATCGAAGGCGGCCATGCCTACGTCGATTCGCAAAGCGCCGAAGAGATGCGCGCCAACCGCGGCACCTTGACCGAACCGGGCAAAGACAGCCCCTACCGCAACCGCTCGGTGGCCGAAAACCTCGACCTGTTCCGCCGCATGAAAGCCGGCGAATTCGCCGACGGGGCGCATATCCTGCGCGCCAAAATCGACATGGCCTCGCCGAACATCAACCTGCGCGACCCGGCGATCTACCGCATTCGTCACGCCCACCACCACCGCACCGGCGATGCCTGGTGCATCTACCCGATGTACGACTACGCGCACTGCGTTTCCGATGCACTGGAAAACATCACCCATTCGCTGTGCACACTGGAATTTGAAGCGCACCGCCCGCTGTACGACTGGTTCCTCGAACGCCTGGCCGATGCCGGGCACTTCACCCGCCCCCTGCCGCAGCAGATCGAATTCTCACGCCTGAATCTCAACTACACCGTGCTCTCCAAGCGCAAGCTAATCCAGCTGGTCGAAGGCGGCCATGTGCACGGCTGGGATGACCCGCGCATGCCCACCCTCAAAGGCGCGCGCCGCCGCGGCTACACCCCGCAAGGCTTCAAGCGTTTTGCCGAACGCATCGGCATTTCCAAATCCGACAGCCTGATCGACATCAGCGTGCTCGAAGACTGCATGCGCGAGGACTTGAACGAACGCGCCGAGCGACGCATCGCCGTGCTCGACCCGCTCAAGCTCGTGCTCACCAACCTCAGTGCTGACCACGACGAAGCCTGCTTCGCCCCCAACCACCCGCAAAAGCCCGAACTGGGCAAGCGCGAGATTCGCCTCACCCGCGAACTGTGGATTGAGCGCGAAGACTTCTCCCCCCAACCGCCCAAAGGCTACTTCCGCCTGCGCCCCGACGGCGAAGTGCGCCTGCGCTACGGCTACATCATCAAATGCACCGGCTTTGAGCACGATGCGGCAGGCAACATCACCTGCGTGTACGCCGAAGTGGATCTGGACACCAAATCCGGCACCCCAGGCTCGGAAAGCCGCAAGGTCAAGGGCAACATCCACTGGCTATCGGCCAAATACGCGGTGGACGCGGAGATTTGCCTGTTCGACCGCCTGTTTGCCCACCCCGCCCCCGGCAGCCGCCGCGAAGGCGATGCTGAAGGCGTGGAACGCGATTTTCTCGACGACCTCAACCCGCACTCCCTCACCACCCAGCGCGCCATGCTCGAACCCGCACTGGCCGAAGCTGCGCCTGAGAGCATCTACCAGTTCGAGCGTCACGGTTATTTTGTCGCCGACATCAAAGATCACGCCCCCGGCCACGCGGTGTACAACCGCACCGTCACCTTACGTGACACCTGGGTCAAAGGCTGACGCATCCGCAACGAACCTCGCCCCATGCTCTCCTGGAACGAAATCAAAAGCCGCGCCCTCAACTTCTCCCGTGAGTGGCAGGACGAAGCCTCGGAAGATGCCGAGGCCAAATCGTTCTGGGATGGCTTTTTCGACATCTTCGGCATCAGCCGTCGCCGCGTCGCCAGCTTTGAAAAACCGGTGCGCAAGGCCGACGGGCGCAGCGGATACATCGACCTGCTGTGGAAAGGCGTGCTGCTAGTAGAGCACAAATCGCGCGGCAAAGACCTGGATCGTGCCTACACCCAGGCACTCGACTACTTCCCCGGCCTGAAAGAACGCGACCTGCCGCGCTATGTGCTTGTCTCTGACTTTGCCCGCTTCCGACTGTACGACCTCGACACCGGCGAACAGCACGAATTCCCCCTAAGCGAGCTCTACCAGCACGTCAAGCTTTTTGGCTTTATTGCAGGCTACCAAACGCGCAGCTTTGGCAGCGAAGACCCGGTCAACATCAAAGCCGCCGAACTGCTCGGCCGTCTGCACGACACCCTGGAAGACACCGGCTACAGCGGCCACCAACTGGAAATCTTTCTGGTACGCATCCTGTTCTGCCTGTTCGCCGAAGATACCGCCATTTTTGAACGCCGCCAGTTTCAGGACTACATCGAACAGCGCACCGCCGAAGACGGCTCTGATTTGGGCATGCACCTCGCCCTGCTGTTTCAGGTACTGGATCAACCCCCAAGCCAGCGCCTGAAAAACCTCGACGAACAACTTGCCGCCTTTCCCTACATCAACGGCCGCCTGTTTGGCGAAACCCTACCCATCGCCAGCTTCAGTGCCAGCATGCGCGAAGCCCTACTCGACTGCTGCGCCCTGGACTGGAGCCGCATCAGCCCCGCCATTTTCGGCAGCCTGTTCCAGTCCGTGATGGACAAAACCCAGCGGCGCAACCTTGGCGCGCACTACACCGACGAAAAAAACATCCTCAAAGCCCTGCGCCCCCTGTTTCTCGACGCGCTGGATAAGGAATTCGCCGCCTGCAAGACCTTACGTCAGTGGCATGCCTTTCACGACAAACTGGCCTCCCTGCGCATCCTCGACCCCGCCTGCGGCTGCGGCAACTTCCTGGTCATAGCCTACCGCGAACTGCGCCGGCTTGAACTACTCACCCTGCAAAAACTCTACGCCAGCGACCAGGTTCACACCCTGCACAACATCGAACTGATCGCCCGCGTCGACGTAGACCAGTTTTATGGCATCGAAATTGAAGAATTCCCGGCGCAAATCGCCCAAGTCGCCCTCTGGCTGACCGACCACCAGATGAACCTGCGCCTCTCCGAAGTCTTTGGCCAATACTTCGCCCGCCTGCCGTTAAAAAAGGCAGCGCGCATCGTGCACGGCAACGCCCTGACCTTGGACTGGGAAACGGTCATCCCCGCGAAGCAACTCAGCTACATCGTCGGCAACCCACCGTTTGTGGGCGCTAAATTTCTCAACGATGAACAGCGCACTGAAATGGCTGGCATCTTTTCCGGAGTAAAGAACGCCGGTCTCTTGGATTATGTAAGCGCGTGGTATCGCAAGGCGACGGACTACATGACGCACAAACCATCCATCCGCGCCGCCTTTGTATCCACCAACTCCATCACCCAGGGCGAGCAGGTCGGCGCACTCTGGCCTGATCTGCTGGCGCGTGGCGTGAGCATTCACTTTGCCCACCGTACCTTTCAATGGACCAGTGAAGCACGCGGCAAAGCCGCCGTGCATTGCGTCATCATCGGCTTTGGCCTGCAGGATGTAAGCGAAAAATGGATTTTTGAATACGACACGCCAAAAGCAGAGCCGCACGCCATCCGCGCAGACACTATCAATCCGTATTTGGTGGATGGTGTGAATGTCGTGCTCAGTAACCGCTCCAAACCCATTTGCGACGTACCCGAAATTGGCATCGGCAACAAACCGATTGACGGCGGGCACTACCTGTTCACCACGGCAGAGCGCGATGCTTTCATTTTGACTGAGCCGAACAGCGCCAAGTGGTTTCGGCGTTGGTTGGGCGCGGACGAATTTCTCAACGGCTACGAACGTTGGTGCCTATGGTTAGGGGATTGCCCGCCGGACGAGCTGCGCCGTATGCCTGAAGCCATGAAGCGTGTTGAAGCTGTAAAGCGTTTTCGATTGGCCAGTAAATCTGCGCCGACGCGAAAACTGGCCGACACACCGACACGCTTTCATGTGGAAAACATGCCTGATAACAATTATTTGTTGTTGCCTCGTGTTTCATCTGAACGAAGAGCATTCGTTCCGATAGGTTTTATTTGCGCGGATACGCTTACCAGTGACTCCGCATTAATGACTACTGGAGCAAATATCTTCCACTTTGGCATCCTCACTTCAAGCATGCACAACGCCTGGATGCGTGCCGTGGCCGGGCGACTTGAAAGCCGTTACCGCTACTCCGCCGGCATCGTTTACAACAACTTCCCCTGGCCGGAACCTGCCGACAAGCAACGCGCCGCGATTGAAACTGCCGCGCAGGCCGTGCTGGATGCGCGCGCGCACTTCCCACACGCCACCCTCGCCGACCTCTACGACCCGCTGACCATGCCGCCCGAACTGGTCAAGGCGCATCAGGCACTGGACAAGGCCGTGGATGCCGCCTACGGCGTGAAAGGCTTTGCCAGCGAAGCCGAGCGGGTGGCTTTCCTCTTTCAACGTTACGCCCAACTGACAGGCAGCACATGAAATCTGCTCCTCCCCTACACGATCACGCCGCGCGCGAGGAGGCGCTCAATCCGCGCCTGTGCTGCATCGTGCAAGCCCCGGCTGGTTCGGGCAAGACCGAGCTGCTCATCCAGCGCATTCTCGTGCTGCTCGCCGAGGTGGAACGGCCGGAGGAGATTCTGGCCATCACCTTCACCAAAAAAGCCGCCGGTGAGATGCGCGCGCGTGTGCTCAAGGCGCTGCGCGAGGCGCATGACCCACTGCCCGACGATGCGCCCGAGCATCTGCGCCTGCAACGTGTCCGCGCCCAGGCGGCATTGCGGCGTGATATTGAAAAGCACTGGAACCTGAGCTCGCAACCGCAGCGTCTGGCAATTCAGACCATCGACAGCCTGTGTGCCTCGCTGGCCAAACGTCTGCCGCTCACCGCTGGCAGCGCAGCCACCAGCGGCATCGAAACCAAGCCGGATGCTCTGTACCGTGAAGCCGCGCAAAACGTGGTGCAGCTTCTGGACGAAAAAAGCCCCATGGCCGAGGCCATCCTGATACTGCTCAAACATCTGGACAACAACCCGCGCGCACTGCGCGATCTCTTGGCCGCCATGCTGGCCAAGCGCGATCAATGGCTGCCGCATGTTGGCAGCCTTGACGGGGGCGACCGTGCATGGCTTGAGGATATTTTGGCCGCGCATGTGCAAGCCCGCCTCCGTCTTGTGGACGAACACATTCCGCACCACCTGCGCCCTGACCTGCTGCGCGTAGCGCAAGGCATGGCAACGAATCTGCACGCCCTGGGCAAGGACGATGAGCGCACGCTGTGGAGCGAAGGTGTCTGGCCACAGGCTAGGTTGCAGGATATGCCGTACTGGCTGGGTCTGCACAAACTTCTGCAAACCAAGGACGGCCACTGGCGCAAGCAAACCACCAAAAACGATGGCGTCCCCGCGCCTTCGAACTTAAAGGGCGAAGCTCAAGTGCTTGCCAAGGCATTCAAAGCCGAGGTGGAAGGCTTGCTCGACGCGCTGCAAGCCCAGCCGCGTCTGGAACGCGCCTTGGCCGAATGCAGCCTGCTGCCCCCTGCCGGCTACAGCGAGGAGGAGTGGCAGGTGCTTGAAGCATTGCTCGTGGTGCTCAAAACCACGGCAGCCGCCTTGGACGCGCTGATGAACGAGCGTGGCGTGACCGATTTCATCGGCCAGGCGCTGGCCGCCCGCCGCGCCTTGGGCACGGGGGATGAGGTGTCCGATCTCTGGCTGGCGCTGGATTACCGCATCAAGCACATCCTGCTGGATGAGTTTCAGGACACCTCGACCAGTCAGTTTGAGCTGCTCAAGCAGCTCATCGCCGGTTGGCTGCCAGGTGAAGAGGAATACACCGAGCTTGAAGGGCGTAGCCTGTTTCTGGTCGGCGACCCGATGCAGTCCATCTACCGTTTTCGTGAGGCGGATGTCGGCCTGTTTCTTTTGGCGCAAACCCATGGCGTGGGCGGTCTGCGCCTCAAGCCGCTGCATTTATCCACCAACTTCCGCTCGCAGGCGGGCATCGTCGATTGGGTGAATAACGTCTTTCCCAAGATTCTGGCCGAAGAGGACGATCCAACCCGCGGCGCGGTGCGCTATGCCGACCCGCCCGCCAACGCCTTTCATCCGCATGCACCGGGAGATGCGGTGCAACTGCATGTTCTGCCGAGCCCTCAGGCGGAGGCCGAACATGTGCTCAGCCTGATCCAGGCTGCGCTGCGTGAACTGCGGCAGGATGGCGCGCACGTCAAACCAGACAATCAGAGCATCGCCGTGCTGGTGCGCGCGCGCAGCCATCTGGCCGAGCTCATTCCGCTGTTGCGTCTGGCCGGCGTGCGTTTTCAGGCGGTGGAGATCGAAAAGCTCACTGAGCAACCGGTGATTCAGGATCTGCTCGCGCTCACCCGCGCCCTGCTGCATCCGGCGGATCGCATCGCCTGGCTGGCCGTGCTGCGTGCGCCGTGGTGCGGGCTGACGCTGGCCGATCTGCTCGCGCTGGTGGACGAGGCGCCGACATCCACAGTGTGGCACTTGATGCAGGATGAAACCCGCCTGCGCACCCTCAGCGGCGATGGTCAAGCACGTGTGGCGCATGTACGTGCCGCCTTGGCACAAACCCTGCCTTGGCAGGGCAAGTGCAGCCTGCGCCAGCAGGTGGAAAGCACCTGGCTGCTGCTCGCGGGCCCCGCCTGCGTGCGGCATGCGCAGGAGCGCGAAGAAGCTGCCATGTTCCTTGATCTGCTTGATGCGGTGGCGGCACAGCATGGCGAGTCGCTGGATTTAAGCGCGATTACCCGCGCCCTGGATGAGCTTTTTGCCCCGGTCGATGCTACGCCCTGCGATCAGCCCAGCGTACAACTGATGACCATGCACAAGGCCAAGGGCTTGCAATTTCACAGCGTGATTTTGCCCGGGCTGGAGCGCATCATAAGCGGGCAAGACGCCCCGGCGCTGCGCTGGAAAAGCTATGAAACGCACGATGGCCAGGCCGCGCTGCTGCTCGCGGCGAAAAAAAGCACGGCGCAAAGCCGCGGCAATTCAGCACCCGCCACGCTTTACGACTGGCTGGGCAGCCTGCACAAGGAACAAGAGCGCCACGAGCAGGGGCGACTGCTCTACGTGGCCGCCACCCGCGCCATCATGCGCCTGCATCTGAGCGCCTGCGTGCAGCGCGATGCGCAAGGGGCATGGAAGATTCCACAAGCATCACTGCTGGCCAAGCTCCAGCCGGGGATTGAACCACTGTTTGCCGCTGCGCATTCCGCCGATCAGGCTGAAGACGTTGAGATGAGCACCGCGCGCACAACAACGCTACGCCGCATGACCTGGCCACCACCGGCCATCCAGCCACCGAGCGCGGTGCATTTGCCGCCCGCACCGACGCTCACCCGCCCCTCGCAGCCGGGGACAGGGCACGCGCCTTCGCCCATGCTGGCGCCTGACGAAACCCCGCGCCGCGTGGGTGATCTGCTGCATCGTTTGTTTGAACGCATGGCGCAGGAAGGCATGGCAGGCTGGCTGGAGCGTCTGGATACGCCAGCCTTGCTCGGCCTGATCGCGCGCGATCTGCGCAGCCAGGGCGTCGCCCATGCCGCCTTGGCGGATGCCTGCACACAGGTACTCGCGGCGCTGCGCAACACTCTGCACGACACACGCGGTCAGTGGATTCTGCGGCCGCATCAAGAGGCGCGCTCCGAATGGGCGCTCGGCGCGGCCATCGACGGCAAGCTCGTCCATGCAGTGATCGACCGCAGCTTCATCTGCGAGGGGAGGCGCTGGATCATCGACTACAAAACCGCTCAACCCGCCGAGGGCGAAAGCGCGGAGGATTTTATCCACAAGCAATTTGCCAACTATCGCGCGCAACTGGAAAGTTACGCCGAACTCATGCGTGCGCACGACGCCACGCGCCCCATTACTCTCGGGTTGTATTTCCCCATGCTGCCCGCGTGGCATGAATGGACAGCCGAGGCGGTTTGAAGCGAAAGCATCCATCAGCCACGCTCAGGGTTCTCCCTTCTCCCGCACGCGGGAGAAGGGTCGGGGATGAGGGTATGGCGTGCATTAGAAGAACGCGAAGCGTGGACTTTCCCTCACCCCAACCCTCCCCCGCCTGCGGGGGAGGGAGCAAAACCCATTGCCAACCGCTATTGAATCATCTGGGGTGAAGCGCAGCCTCAAGCTTCATCCATCAACAAGCCAAAGCCTTCACCGCGCGCCTCATGCACACGGCACAGCAGGCTCTGTGCGCAGCGGCGGCACACATCCGCTTTGCGCGGATCGACCGCAGCATAGCCTTGGGCAAACTGCTCTGCGAGCTTATCCAGCGTTTGACGGTAATCGTTCAACCGCTCAGGCCAATCCGGCTGAATCTGCAAACCCGCTTTATCCGTTGCAGCGTGACCGACGAGCTTCACATCGCCCGTGCGCACCTGAGCAAACGCCATGGCGGACACCTGCGCAAGATAGGCCGCATACAACGGCAATTGCGGCGCGGGGGGGCGACCCTGTTCATCTGCCCACATGCTGGTGCTGACCGCGCCGGTTTTGTAATCCAGCACCATGAGGCTGCCGTCCGCTAGGCGGTCGATGCGGTCGATCTTGACCTCCAGCTCCAGCCTCCCCACCTCAATCGCCTGTTTTTTTTCCGTATCCGCCACGCAAAAGGACGGACGTGTTGTTTCAATCGCCAGCCAGGCGAGCACCAAGGCCGTCAGACGCTCGATTTCTGTATCCTGCAAACGTCGCGGCCAGAGCGATGGACGCGCCTGCGCTGCCTCCGTCATCGCCTGCTGCACGGCAGTGTACACCTGTTGACGCAACGCCTGCTCGCTCAAGGCGAGCAACTGCGCCTGCGTCTGCAGCCCCTGCCACAACCGTTCCATGCTGCGGTGCAGCAGACTGCCGCGTTGGCGCTCATCCGCGGCAAATTCTGTGTCTTCAGGAACATCCGCAGAGAGGCGCAGCTCGGCAAAGGCGCGGAACGGGCAGTCCGATTGCAGCTCCAGCACGCGCGCACCGCCACGCACGCGGGATGTGCGCACGGCCGGTGCGCAAGTATCGTCAAGTTGCTCCATGCCGCAGACTCGATCCACCCAGTGCAAGGGCATGGGCAGGGTGGATTGCTTGATCTGCTCCAACGTGATGACGGGCAACTGGGCAAACAGAGGGCTGATGGCAAGATCCATCTCGCCGTCCTGCATCGGATAACTGACGATGGTCGGCGAAGATTGTCCCAAAGCGAGCAGCACCTCGCTGATGCGTTGCGCATAGGCGATTTCCCGTGCAGGTGAGGCATGCGGCATGTCGTGCTTGACTTGCAGATGGATGGGTAACAGCGGATGCGGGCGCGCCATCTCCGGCCATGCAGCCTCATGCATACCCAGCAACCACACCGCATCAAACTGCTGTCCCAAGGCTTCGATCACACCACACACCTGCACCGGCGCGGCAGCATCGGCTTCAGGCTGAAACAGTGTCTGCGCGGCGATCTGCCGCATCCAGTCCAGCGCGCTGGCGCGCGGCACTTCACCCAGCACGTCATCCAACGTATTGAGGCTGTGCAAGGCGTCCAGCCATGCCGTGCGCAGTTGGAAATCGGCACTGTGCAGCTCCTCTTGCGCCCATCCCGCGTCCTGCAAAGTGGCAAGCACATCCGCCAGCCACGCCGAAGGAAGCTGCTTGGCGGGCGCGGTTTTGCGTCGGCTGTGCACGCTGCGCAACACGCGCGCGAACTCGGCACATGCGTTGTGCTCAGCATGAGAGATCAGCGCGGCAAGGCTCAGATATGCATGCCCTTGCGCACGCAAGCGCGCATCGAGCATGGCACGCGCCTGACGCTCTGCGGCAACCCCCCGCACAAACGGGCTGAGCAACAATCCGCTGATCTCTTCCATCATCACGCACTGCGGGTCAAGTGCCAACAAACGCAGACTGGCTTGCACCAGCGGAAAATCCAGCAACGCCGTGCCCAGTGACATATTCCATGCGCGTCGCTCAGAGACCGCAGCGGGCAAGAGTGCCTCAGGCTGGAGTTGCGCATCCAACAGACGTGCCAGGCGCTGCCGTCGTGCGGCAAGATCAGGGGCGACGATGCCGATGCGCCAGTTAGGATGTACATCGAGCACGGCACGCGCCCAACGTGCGCAGGCTTCATCTTCACGGCGTGCGTCCGCCAAGGCTAGACGTGATGCAGACCGCGCTGCGCTGCGCTCCAGCGGGATCATCTCAACCACAACGCCGCACTGTTGCAGACTTTCACACACAAACATCTGCTGCGGCGTCAGCTCATCAAACCCCACCAGCAGCAGACGCTCGGGTAACACATGACGGCAGGCAGGCAGGCGCTCGGCCAGCATCTTTGGCACCTGCGCTCCACTCAGCCAGGACTTTTTCTGGCACTGACTGGCAAAGTCGTTCGCCCACGCCATGAAATGCTGTACATCCTGCGTTGAGTCAGCGGCAGAAGTCAGGCTGTGTTCCAGTCGCCAGGCATGCACCAGTTCCCAAGCTTCGGCGGCAAGCTTGGCCAGCGGCCGCAGGGCAAGCGGTGATTCGATTTTAACGCTGCTTGCCGCGATGATGCCCTGCCATATAGCCTGCTCTTGCAGCGGGTTGAGCAACGTCGGTGCGTTTTCCTCCAGCCAGGTGCATTGCTGCCACAGATGATGCAGCCAAGCCGACCACGGGAAGATCGCCGCAGCTGGCCATACCTGCGCCGATGCGGCTTGCGCCTGATCAAAGGCTTGCCGCCATTGCCGCGCCAGACGCTTATTGGCAGTGATAAGCACCGCGCCCTGTTGCATGGCCTGGAGGATGGCTTGCGGATTCATGCCGTGCGCCACCAACCGGTCAAGCTCAGGCGTTCGCGCTTCGCCACGGTGACTTCATGCGGAAAACGCTCAGCAAGGAAAACGACCAAGGTGCCACCATGCGGCACCACACGTTCGATTTCGCGATTTTCATCTTGTGGGTCGAACATGCGTAACAGCCCGCCGTCCGCATCCTGCCAGTGTTCGTTCAGGTACAGCAACACCGTCACCCGCCTTGCCGAACGCCCCTGCGGGTTGTCGTGATGTTTCTGGTAGCCGCTGCCGGGCGGGTAGAGGGCAAAATGGCACTCCAACTCACGCACGCCGAGATAAAGCTGCTGATTGAGCGCGTCACGCAACGCCGCCATGTCGTGCCAGAAAGCTTGCAAGGCAGCGCTGCCCTCGCCCCACTCCAGCCAGTCGATCACATCGCCACGAATGGCCTGCGCGCGCATGGCCTGCGCACCCACGCCGGCGGGGCGAAAGCGCTCCCGGCGCGTTTGCGCCTCCTCACGCAAGGCATGCACGCCTTCAGCAGCAAAGGCATGCGGCACCACGGCATACCCTTGTTCGGCCAAGCCATTGATGCAGTGTTCGATCCAGTCCGGCAGGGCAGAAAGCGTATCCATAAATTCAACCTGGGGAGCGAGCCGCAGCACAATTGAGTTGTGGGGCACTTCTATAAATTCAATCAAGCCGATGATGGCAAGACAAAATGCAGCGAAAAAGCGCAGCATAGACATACTATGTGAGTATTTTGAGCTGCATTTTGACGAAGAAAGCGCGGCTTCAGTGAATTTATAGAAGTGCCCTATAGTTGACGCATTGTAACCATTGCCTGGCCACCATGTCCGCCGAAACCATTCTGCATCCTCGCTGGCTGATTCCCATCCAACCTCACGACACGGTGCTGCACGAGCATAGTCTAGTCATGGAACACGGCCTGATCCGCGCCATCCTGCCGCAAGGCGAAGCACGCCAGCGCGCCCGTCATCACGGCAGCCAGGAAATCGAACTGCCGCAGCATGCCCTGCTCCCCGGCTTGGTCAATGTGCACACCCACCTGGCGATGAACCTGCTACGCGGCGTGGCCGACGATCTGCCGCTGATGACCTGGCTGCGTGAGCACATCTGGCCGCTGGAAAATCAACTGCTCAGCGATGCCTTCGTCTTTGACGGCAGCCTGTTGGCCTGCGCCGAACTGATCCAAAGCGGCGTCACCTGCTTCAACGACATGTATTTCTTCCCCGCCGCCACCCTGCGCGCCGCAGAACAAAGCGGGCTGCGCGCCTCGGTCGGACTGACGGTGATCGATTTTCCCACCGCCTGGGGCAGTGATGCCGACGACTACCTGCGCAAAGGGCAGGCGCTGCGTGAGGAATGGCATATTCGCTACGGCGAACGCAGCGCACTGGCGAAAAGCCTGCAACAGGAGATCAACCTGCTCGATGAATGGCATGGCAACCCGCGCACCTCGTTCATGCTTGCACCGCATGCACCCTACACCGTGAGCGACGCACCGCTGACGCGCATCCGTGACCTGGCGGAAAAGCTCGGCATCGGCATTCACATGCACGTGCATGAAACCGCGCAGGAAGTGCAGGATGCCGTGCAAACCACGAGCGAGCGCCCGTTGGCGCGACTGCAACGCCTCGGCCTGCTCGATCAGCACTTCCTCGCTGTACACATGACCCAACTTAACGATGCCGAGATCGACATGCTGGCGGAGCGTGGCGTGCACATTGCCCACTGCCCGGAATCCAACCTCAAGCTTGCCTCCGGCATCGCACCCTTGGCCAAGCTGCGACAGCACGGGGTAAACGTGGGCATCGGCACCGATGGTGCCGCGAGCAATAATGACCTCGACCTTTTGGGCGAGACACGCAGCGCTGCACTGCTGGCCAAAGGTTTTTCGGGCGATGCTGCCGCCATTCCCGCCGCCGACGCGCTGCATATGGCCACCCTCGGTGGCGCGCGCGCGCTGGGGTTGGGCGAGCGTATCGGCTCGCTTGAAGTCGGTAAAGCCGCGGACCTCATCGCCATCGATCTTGGCGGACTGCATACCCAACCGCTGTTCGATCCCATCGCGCAAATCGTCTATGCCGCCTCGCGTCACGACATCACCCATCTCTGGGTGGCCGGACGCCTGCTGATGAATGAACGGCGGCTGTTGACCCTGATGGCCGACGAGTTGATCGCTAAGGCGCAAACCTGGCAGCGTACCATTCGCCGTGAACACACGCCTTGAAGCGGCGCAACGGTTTGCAATTTCTCAGAACTTCGATGCAAGGACGACACCATGAGCGTATCCGCCACCACTCCATCCATTCCCTGCACCATCTACCGCAGCCGCATCAAAGATGGCATGTACCTCTATCTTGCCGACGGCACGGCCTACGATGCCTTGCCTGAAAGCATACGCCAAGGCATGGGACGCGACCCCGAAGTTGCCATGCGCCTGACCCTCACCGCCGAACGCAAGCTTGCGCGCGTGGACATCGCCAACGTGCTGCAAGCGCTGCAAACACAAGGCTTTTTCCTGCAACTGCCGCCACGCCCCGAATACCTGGCGCACTGGGACAACGACAAACTCGGCCTCAAGGCTGAAAGCCAAACATAAAACTGCATGCACCTATAGAAATAACCTATCGTCCGTATATCAAAATACAATTTCCTCTTTGATGCAGGTATCAGCACAATCAATTCACGCGCTAGCCATGGCGTGTTTTTTCAACCTGCATCTGGAGACTCAACATGTCAGACATCGCTTTGCATCTGCCCCGTTTGAACGAACGTGCCCCGGAATTCGACGCGCCGACCACCCACGGCCGCAAAACACTCAAGGACTATGAAGGTAAGTGGCTGGTACTGTTCTCGCATCCGGCCGACTTCACCCCGGTGTGCACCACCGAGTTCACCGCCTTTGCGCGTCATCATGAGCAATTCCGCGCCATCAACTGCGAACTGCTCGGGCTTTCCATCGACAGCAACTACTCGCACATTGCCTGGGAGCGCAACATCAAAGAAAAATTCGGCGTGGAGATCACCTTCCCGATCATCGCCGACCTGTCGATGAACGTGGCGAATATGTTCGGCATGGTGCACCCGGGCGCGTCTGATACGCAGGCGGTGCGCGCCACTTTCATCATCGATCCTCAAGGCATCCTGCGCGGTATGCTCTACTACCCGATGACCAACGGCCGTTCCATCCCGGAAATTCTGCGTCTGGTGAAGGCGCTGCAAACCTCGGCCGAACACGGCGTGGCCACTCCAGAAGGTTGGCAGCCGGGCGACAAGGTGATCGTGCCGCCGCCGGCGACCGCCGAAGAGGCCGAGCGTCGCTTCAACAGCGGTGAGTACGAGTGCACCGATTGGTACTTCTGCAAGAAGTCCATTTAAGCGTGTTTAACACCTA
>CAYOCG010000037.1:0-15244 GCA_964402435.1 uncultured Halothiobacillus sp.
ACGCGGGCTAGATTCCAGAAACGTGTATGGGAGGGAGTAACCGATAGGCATAACGTGGAGTTATGCATTGGATACACCTATGTCGGCGAACGTGTAAGTGGAAAGGCTAACATTAAAATTGTTGTAGAGAATTTTGGGATTCCCCGGATGTGGCGCGTATTGCGTACCGAGATCGAGTTTGAGGACGCACTTAGAACGCAAAAGAGGTTCGATCTGCCGTGCTCTATCGAGAAAGCAATACTGCCCTTGATTTGTCAGCTTTCCGAAGATGACCAAAAAATTGGCTTCTTCGTCGAGCATGCGGTTAAAAATTTCCTCGCATTTCGGATGCAGCGGTTGGGCTTGCTCGGTTTTTGTTGTATCGACTCGGGAATAAAGGTTCAGAACAATCAACTGACGGTACTGAGAATGCTTCAAGTAAATGAGCTTTTCCAAGTAGTGAATGGTTTTGTCAGCCTCGCTTTCATCAGCGGCACTCGGGTTCTGTCCAATAACGCACAGGGTTTCCGTTCCTCTGACACCTGCAAAAGGAATCTTAAGGTAGGCACGGTGGCTCCGGCCGTCAAAAAAACACGACTGCACATTGGGAAGATCAACGTGTTCAAAGTGAGGTAAAGGACGTCCGCGGCTCATAATGCATAACGTGTAATAGACACTTTGTCAGGTTTCTATATTTTGAAAAAAGGTGTATAACTCGTCCGGGTGTGATGTATCTCATTGTTTTTATTGATGAGCGAGGGCAAAACAAGTCTTACCAGAAAGAAAGCTACACCGCCTTGGGTTTTCTGCCATTTCACACGATTCGATTTTAAGCAGCACCCGTAGGCAAGCCTAGCACTCACCTTGCGAAAAAACAGGAGTCAACCAAGGTGTCACATACGCTGGAAGCAAATCTATCTGGCTTTCACCACGCGCAACCGCAACCAACTAATCCCCCCGGTCAACACCAAAAGCAACGCGCCAAAAACAAACAGATTGACAACGATCGACACACCCATCTGGCTAAGCAGCAGATACACGCCGACAAACAGCAGCATGGCGGTGTTTTCCCATAGGTTTTGTACCGCGAGTGCGCGGCCTGCGCCGATGGTATGGTGCCCTGCGTCTTGCAGCATGGCGTTCATGGGTACGACGAACATGCCGCCGGCAGCGCCGAGCGCGATGAGCAGGGCGACGGCTAGGGTTAAGCTCTGCGTCAGCGCAAGCATCATGACCAGGGGGCCAAGCAGCAGGCCGCCGATCAGGGCGCGGTTGACCTTGCTCAAGGGGATGAAGATCCCCGCAATCGCCGCGCCAACGATGATGCCGATCGAGACCGCGCCCATGAGATTGGACGGCGTGCTGTTGTCCAATGTGCCGAGAGCAATCGGCACCCAGGCGAACAACATCAGGCGCAAGGTGGCGCCCAGTCCCCAGAATGTGGTGGTGGCGAGGAGCGAAGCGCGTGCGTCCACCATGGCAAACAGCGTGCGTACGTCGTGCATGAATTGCAACAGCGTGGCGCGGATGTGCTGGTCTTTGAACGGCGATTCGATGGGCAGGCGCGGGATGAGCAGGTTGATCAGGGCGGCGAGGGCGTAAAGGGCGATGACGCTGAGCAAGGCGAGGGTGAGTTGGTAGTCAGTCAGCAACCCGCCGAGGAAAACGCCGAGGAGGATGGCGACGATGGTCGAACCTTCGAGCAGGCTGTTGGCACGCACCAATTGTGATGCCGGGAAAAGCTGGGTGAGGATGCCGAACTTGGCTGGGGAATAGATGGCCGCGCCAATGCCGGCGATGCCGTAGGCAAGGATAGGGTGGACGCCAAGCAACAGGCTCAGTCCGCCCAGCAGTTTCACACTGTTGCCGATGAGCAATACACGGCCTTTGGGCAGTCCATCGGCGAGGATGCCGACCAAGGGTGCGAGCAGGATGAAAGGCAGGACGAAGGCGATTTGCAGCCAGGGCACATTGCCGGCTTCGAGTTGTGCCTTGAGGGTGGCGATGGCGACGATCAGCAGGGCGTTATCGGCCAGTGCGGAGAGGAATTGCGCCACCAGCAGGGCGAGCATGGCGCGGTTGTGCAGCATGGGCGGGGCGGGATGGTGCATGTGCATGGCCTCGGTGGAAAGGGGTCTCGGAATGCTGGTGAATGCGGATTGAATGTGCAGTTGAAGGCACCCTGCTTTGGCTTTCGCGGCCAAAAAATGCCCTGATCTATCGAATTTTTAGTGTCTAAACCCCGTTTTTGGTGCTCAATCTATCGAATTTTTGTAGTTTGCTTGGTGCGGGGTCATGCAGCGCTGGGCGAGGTCGCCATGCTTTTGAGTTTGATGTAGTCCACCTTGCCGGTGGGCAAGAGGGGCAATGCATCCACAACGCGAATCACGCGCGGCACGGCCAGCTCAGGTTGGCCGAGTTGCTGCGCCGCGTTGAGCAGGCGCTCGCGGCTCAGGTCGGGATCCGTGGTGAACAACACCAAAGCTTCGCCACGCATTTCATCCGTGCGGCTGCTGGCGGCGTGAATGAAATCCGGGGATGCATGGACGGCGATGCGCTCGACGCTTTCCAGCGAGATCATTTCGCCGCCGATCTTGGCAAAGCGCTTTACCCGTCCTTCGATGCGCACGAAGCCTTCCGCGTCGATGCTGACCACGTCGCCGGTGTCGTACCAGCCTTCGCCCACGCTGGAGCGCGGTGCTTCGATCACGCCCGGCGCACTGGAGCGCAGATAGCCGGACATCAGGTTGGCACCGCGCACATGCAGCTGGCCGCCGCTGTCGATGCCGGGCACGGGCACCAGTCGATGTTCGATGCCGGGCAAAAACTGCCCTACCGTGCCGGGCTTGTACGCCATCGGCGTGTTCACGGCCAGCACCGGTGCGGTTTCGGTGGCGCCGTAGCCTTCATAGATGCGGATGCCGAATTTGTCGAACCAGGTGGTGCGCACGTTGTTGCTGAGTTTTTCCGCGCCGGCCACCACGTAGCGTAGGCGGAAGAAGTCGTAAGGATGGGCGAAGCGCGCGTAATAACTGAGGAAGGTATTGGTGCCAAACAGCGCAGTGCAGGCACGGTCGTAGATGATTTCGGGGATGACGCGGTAGTGCAGCGGGCTGAGGTAGAGAAACACCGGAATGCCGGAAAGCAGTGGGTAGAGCGTGCCAGCGGTCAGGCCAAAACTGTGGAACATGGGGAGGGCATTGAAGATGCGATCCAGGCGGTTGAGGTCGATGACCGCACGAATCTGCGCCACATTGCTCATCAGCGCGCGGTGCGATAGCACCACGCCTTTGGGCGCGCCTTCCGAGCCGGAGGTGAACAGGGTGACGGCTTCCGCCTCCACATCCTGCGGTGGCACGAAATGCTGTGGCCATAAACTTGCGGCCAGCACCCAGAGTTTGTCTTTGAGGCTTAGACTCGGGCGCAGATCTTCAACAAAAAGAAATTCCACCTCACCCAATGCGTCCAGCGTGCTTTGCAGATTGGCTTTTTCCACCAAGGCGCGGGCGGTGAGAATGCGCTTGATCTGTGCGGCTTGGATGGCGTGGCGCAGGTTTTCCGCACCGGCGGTGGGGTTGAGGATGGCAATGTGCCGACCCAGCGCTGTCGCGCCGATCAGCGTGGCCGCGGTGATGGCCAGATTGGGCAGCAGTAGCCCGATGCGTTCGCCCACATCGCTGCGCGCAGCGAGAAACCGACCTGCGGCGAGGCTTTGGCGCAGCATGTGGCGATAGGTGTAGGGGGTTTGCCGCGCATCTTCCACAATCGGCAAGTTCCAGCCGTGGGTGTGTCCGGCATCCACCAGCGCCTGAAACAGCGGGCGAATCGGGGTGCTGGCAAACATCATCTGTTGCATGATGCGCCGCATGGCTTCACCGGCCTGCTGCCGCCGCTGTCGCGCCGTGCCGCCCTCGGGCAGACGCAAGGTTGTCGGTGGCTGGATGCTGATGCGCACCTGTGGGAACCACTGGCGGCGTGCCTCACCGCGCAGACGGGCGAAAGTGCTGCGCGCCGGTCCATCCAGGCGCACTGGAATGAGGATGGCGTTGGTGCGCGCGGCGACAAACGCCGGGCCGTCGTACACCTTCATCAAGCCGCCGGTGAGCGTCAGGCGTCCTTCAGGGAAAATGACGACCGGGCGACCTTGTTGCACCAGTTTGAGAATGCTTTTGATCGCCATCGGGTGCGCGGGATCGACGGTGAAATAATCCACCAGCGACAGCGCCAGCTTGAACATGGCCTGGCGTGCAATCGCGGTGTGCACCACGAACACCGGGCGCACCGGCAGGAATAGGGCAAGCAACAGGCCATCGAGAAACGACTCGTGGTTGGCAATGATCATTACCCGCGCGCTGCCCTGGGTGTTGAACACCCCCTCGACGCGCACGCGGTATAAGACTTTCATGATCGGGCGCAAGATCAAGCGAAGCAGTGCGGCAAACAGACGTCGGATCATGATGAGCCTCCGGTTTCTTAGGGGTAGTCGTGCAAATCGAGGTAGCCCAACACGCGTGTCAAGGCTTCGCGCAGTGCCGGGCTGTGTAGCGTGTAACGCACTTCCTTGCCGTTGCGCTCCGCACGCAGCAAATCCGCCTGAGCCAGCACGTTCAAGTGATGCACCACCGCCGTGCGCGACAGTGGCATGGCGGCAACGATCTCGCTGATGCTCAACGCATCCTGCGGCGTGAACATGAGCAAAATGCGTTGGCGATGCGCATCGCCCAAGGCGGTGAACACTTTGGCAAAATTTTCCCAGTCCGCGGGCAGTGGGTCGTGAGGATTGATCTTCATGACTAAAAAACTAGTTAATTAGTTTTGAATTGTCAAGCACCAGTCGTGCGGGCACAAAAAAACCCGGCTTGGCCGGGTCGTTGATGCGCTTAAGTGACCTTAAATAACGCTTATTTCATGGCGCGATAGATGCCATACACACCGCCGACGATCAGGATCGTCAGGGCGACAATGCTCCACAACGCGGCCGGGCTGTTCATGATCAGGTTCATCATGCACCTCGCATAACCAATCGACGCTAGAGAACGCGGCAAGATTCCCTTGTCGCATGTACACCTTAAGATGATGTGGTTATTTGCGCAAGCGTTTCAACTGGATGATCCTGGTGCTCAGGGGCGGGTTGCTTCTTGTGGCAGCCCTACTGCTTGAAAACCGTGACGTGCAAGGATGCTCTGTCCACGCGGTGAGAGGATATAGAACGCAAATTTCCACGCATCTTCGGGGGCGTCGTTCATCACGGTGAGTCCATAATCGGCGCCTACGGCATAGGCTTCGGGAATCTGCACGATTTTCAGGCTCGGCACTTCTTTTTGCGCCAAAATGGCATTGGTGCAGTAGGTGAGAAACACATCGGCGAGCTCGGTTTCAATCACCCAGCCGTAGGCATTGCGACCCTCGGGCGGTTTGGGGCTATCCAGCCCGCCAGTGAGGCGAGTTGCTTTGGCTTTGAGCTTTTCCGCCGCGCCAGAGCGTACGGCCTCGGTTTTCTGAATCAGCTGGACTGTGTAGTCGCCGAGCGGGTCGCGACCAGGTGTGGAAACCCCCAGTCTGACTTTGTCGGAGAGCAGGGTATCGAGCAGGGTTTCCGGGCTGGTTTGAATATCATCGTCGGTGAGGGCACAAACACGGTTGCGCGCAAAAATCACGGCGGGCGCGGCTTTGCCTGCTGCGGCAAGCTTTTCTGGATGGTTCATGCTTGCCGAGGCAAAGACTTGAGCAGTTTCACCTTGCTCAATGCGTTCACGCAGCGCACCTGCTGGTGCAAAACTGCCTTGCACCGGAATGCCGGTCGTTGCTTGAAATTCTTCAGCGACTTGGGTGAGGGCAACTTTGAGTGAGCCGGCAGAGAGGAGTAGCACGGCATCCGCTGCTTGAGCGGAGAGCGCTGCGATACTCAAAGCCAATCCTGAGAGGAGTTGATGGGGACGTAAGGTTGTTTTTTGCATGCTTATGGAGCTCCATGGTGCTGCGATTAGACAATTCGATATGTAGAAAAGTATATCACGATGGATTGGCAAGCGCGCTCACCCCCGGGGGGCGCGAGGTTTTTGCATATGCATGCATTCAACAGGATGTAAAAAAAGGGCATCGCGCCCATTTTCAACGTGTTTTTTCGTTGCGCACGTCAACAACCTTGCACTAACGATCAAGCGCGTTGTGTTCATCGAAGGGCTGGGCGCATGGAAGTGACTCATCGCGAACGCCACCATGCAATCCATCATTTGAGGTGATTGATTTTCATGCAAGCCATCCATGGCTCGCTAAAACGACAAGAGCCCGGCTTGGCCGGGCTCGTCAGGTCTATAGGATTTCAGTTAGAAGAGCGTTGCTTTCAAGCCTTGCCCTGCAACTGCTCTAGAATGTGCGGGTTTTCTAGGGTGGAGACATCGCCCACGATGGCATCGCCCTTGGCAATCGAACGCAGCAGGCGGCGCATGATCTTACCGGAGCGGGTTTTGGGCAGGTTGTCGCCAAAACGGATGTCATCGGGCTTGGCAATCGGGCCGATCTGCTCGGCCACCCACTCACGCAATTCCTTGACCATGGCATCCGCCTCAGCACCCACGGGACGTTCGCCCTTGCACACCACGTAGGCGACGATCGCCTCGCCCTTGATGTCGTGTGGACGACCGACCACGGCGGCTTCGGCGACACGCGGGTGCGCGACCAGGGCGGATTCGATTTCCATGGTGCCCAAGCGGTGGCCGGATACATTGAGCACGTCGTCGATGCGCCCCATGATCCAGAAATAACCATCTTCATCCTTGCGTGCCGAGTCGCCGGCGAGGTAGTAACCGGGGAAATAATCCGGGAAGTAGGTTTTCTTGAAGCGTTCGTCGTCGCCCCAGATGGTGCGCACCATCGACGGCCAGGGTTTCTTGATCACCAGATAGCCGCCGTGCTCGCAGTCCACCGGTACACCATGGTCATCGACCACATCGGCCAGGATGCCGGGCAGCGGCTTGGTGCAAGAGCCGGGTTTGGTGGGGACGGCACCGGGGATGGGGGCGATCATGTGCGCGCCGGTTTCGGTCTGCCACCAGGTGTCCACAATCGGGCAACGCTCTTTGCCAATCACGCGGTAGTACCACATCCATGCTTCGGGGTTGATTGGCTCGCCCACGGAACCCAGCAGACGCAGTTTGGAGAGATCGTATTGCGCCGGAATGGCCTCGCCGGTTTTCATCAGCGCGCGGATCACGGTCGGCGCGGTGTAAAAAATGGTCACGCCGTGATTTTGCGCCACGCTCCAGAAGCGGCCGTTATCGGGGTAGGAGGGCACACCTTCAAAGATAACTTGGGTGGCACCGATAGCCAGCGGGCCATAGGCGACGTAGCTGTGCCCTGTGATCCAGCCAATGTCAGCGGTACACCAGAACACATCGTCATCGCGGGTATCAAACACCCACTTGTTGCTGAGAATGGCGTTGAGAAGATAGCCGCCGGTGGAATGCTGGATGCCCTTGGGCTTGCCGGTGGAGCCGGAGGTGTAGAGCAGAAACAGCGGATGTTCGGCAGAAACGAACACGGGCTCACAGGTTGGCGGCTGATGGGCGGTCAGATCATGCCACCACACATCGCGCCCGGGCGTCATGGGAATGTCATGCTGGGTGCGCTGCAAGACCACCACTTTTTCGATGCTTGGGCAGCCATGCTCCAGTGCCTTGTCCACCGCCGCCTTGAGCTCGATGGTACGACCGCCACGGAAACCACCGTCGGCGGTGATGATGACGCGCGCACCGGCATCGTTGACCCGATCGCGCATCGCCTCGGCGGAGAAGCCGCCGAACACCACCGAATGCACCAGACCCAGGCGCGCGCAAGCCTGCATCGCCACCACGGCCTCGGTGATCATCGGCATGTAAATGACCACACGGTCACCCGTGTTCAGGCCGAGTGACTTCAGGCCATTGGCAAGCTGGCAGACCTCGGCATGCAGTTGGCGATAGCTGATCTCGCGCGTGTCGCCCTTGTCGCCTTCAAAGCGGATGGCGATTTTGTCGCCGCGTTGCGCTAAATGGCGATCCAGGCAGTTGTAGGACACATTCAACTGGCCATCTTCAAACCATTTGAAAAACGGTGCGTTGTCTGCATTCAAGCTGCGCGTAAACGGTGTATGCCAGTCGATCTCCGCCCGTGCAAGATCCGCCCATGTGCCCTCGAAATCGGCTGCAAACCGCTGGTGTAGCGCCTGCAAGCGCTCATCATTCAAACGCGCCTGGGCGGAAAACGTCGCCGGGGGCGCAAACAGGCGGGTTTCATGCAGTACGGATTCGAGGGATTCGGACATGACGGTGATCCTAAGCTGACAAAATCAAGGCGGAATTGTAACAGCAAGTTCACATACGCAGGATCGGGTTATCCAACGGCACCGGCAATGATGTTGAGCGTGATCGCCAGAACGACGATGTTGTAGGCAAACGAGGTCAGCCCATGCAACATGGCCTGACGGCGGATGCGTGTGTCGGCAATGCTGACATCCGCTGTTTGCGCGGTCATGCCGATCACCAAGGCAAAATAGGCAAAGTCGGTGTAACTTGGGTGCTGCCCGCCGGGGAAGAGAATGCCCTGCATCACATCATCTTGATCGGGGGTGGATTCATCCGCCGCGTAGTACATGCGTGCGTAGTGCAGGGCGAACACCGCTTGAATCAGCAGCCAGTTGACCATCAATGACGCCATGCCCAGCGCGATATGCGCCCAACGCTCCACGCCGCTCATGTTTTTCGCTGCATCGGCCAGAATCAACACGCCGATGATGCTCAGCCAGGCAATCAACACCAGCAGGGTATAAATCGTTCGTGCGCCGGGGTCAAAAAATTGCGCGCGCCAACGCGAGAGGCTGGCATCCAGATTGCCAAGGCCAATGATCAGCAGGCTCAGATAGGTGATGCCGGCCATCAGCCAGGCAAACAGCGGATACGTCTCCCACAGCGGGCTGGGATGCGCCCAGGCGAGCAGGCTGCCTGCAATCACACCCACAAGCGAGGAAAGCAATAAGCGGTGCCAGACGTGCAGATGGGCGAAGGGATGAATGGCGTGTAGATTCATGGAGCGCGTGTCCGTTGCCAGAGGTGGTAGAGCAAAAGGCCGAGGAGGGCGAGGCCGAGCACCAGCCAGTGCTCGATGCGATGCACCTCGCCCAGCCAGCGGCTGAGGATTTCGCCAAACAGATAGCCCAGGCTGCCAATCAGCCCGGCCCACAGCAGCGCCGAGAGTAGATTGAGAAACATGAACAGCCGCCAATCCACGCGGCTCATGCCCAAAGCTAGCGGCAAGGCGATGCGCAAGCCCCAAAGAAAACGCATGCTGAAAATCGCCTTGCGCGGGTGGCGCTCGATGATATCAAGTGCGCGCGCGATCCTGGGTTGCAGTTTGGGCAAGCGTGCCATCAGCCCCGACCCCGCCCAGCGCCCAAGCCAGAAATAGGCTTGATCGCCCAGGCTTGCGCCCAGCCAGGCGACGACCAGCACCCCATCGAGCTTGAGCAGGTTTTGGTGCGCCGCGTAGCCGGCGAGCAGCAAAACGCTCTCGCCTTCGAGCACGGTGCCGAGGAACACGGCAAAATAGCCGTAGGTGTGTATCCATTCCGCAAGATTCATGGGGTTGACGGTCAAAGGAGGTAACCATGCGCATTCTAGTGGTCGAAGACGATCCGGCGAACGCCGCCTATCTGATCAAAAGTCTGCATGCCGCAGGCCATAATGTGGAGCATGCGGCCGATGGTGATGTGGGATTGCGTTATGCGCTGGATCAAGACTTCGATGTGCTGATCGTGGATCGCATGCTGCCCAAGCGTGATGGCTTGGCCTTGATCAAAATGCTGCGCGCCGACGGTCGGCGCGTGCCAGTATTGGTGCTCTCCGCCTTGGGGCAGGTGGACCAGCGCGTGGAGGGCTTGCGCGCGGGGGGCGATGATTACCTGGTCAAGCCGTATGCCTTTTCCGAACTATTGGCGCGGGTTGAAGCCTTGGCGCGGCGCCATGCCCCCGAGATGAGCATGGGCGACGGTGTGTTGCGCGTGGAGGATCTGGAGCTGGATGTCGAGCGCCATCGCGTCACGCGTGCGGGTCAGCGCATTCATCTGCAACCACGCGAGTTGCGCCTGCTCGAATACCTCATGCGTCGCCCCGGGCGCATCGTTACGCGCAGCATGTTGCTCGAGCAAGTGTGGGACATGCACTTCGACCCGCAAACCAATGTGGTGGACAGTCAGATCAGCCGCCTGCGCGCCAAGATCGATCGCGATTTCGCCAAGCCGCTGCTGCACACGGTGCGTGGTATGGGCTACCGCTTGGGGGATGAGGCATGAAGCGCTGGCTGAGCAGGGCTTGGCGCGCGGTACACACCACCGCAATGCGTCAGGCGGTCAGCGGGGCGTTGTTGCAAGTCGCGGTGTGGGTGTTGGCGCTTGGCGGAGTGTATATCCTGATGCAGCAGCGTTTGGACACTCTGGCTGGCGAACAGGCGAAGCAAGAAATCCAGCAGCTTGCCGCCCTGCCGCTGACCAAGATCGAACAGGTGCTTGCCGTTGGGCGCGCGGCAAGCGACGGTTTTGGTGTGCGCCATGCTTTGTTGCTGGATGCCCAGGGGCGCGTGCTGGCAGGCAATGTGTTGCACTGGCCGCGCGAGGTGCTGGCGGACGGTCGTGTGCGCCGCGCCGCCTTGCTGGTGCGCGACGACGACAACGATCACGAGCAACTGGGCAAGCTGCGCGTGGTGGCGACCACCCTGCCGCAGGGCGAGCGTCTGCTGCTCGCTTACGAGCCGGGCGTGCTGGATGCGCTGAGTGAAAGCGTGTGGAGCACGGTGCTGTTGGCGGTGTTGCTCAGTGCGCTGATCGCCCTCGGACTGGGGCTGCGCCTGGGTTGGCAGTGGTTGCAGCGCGTGGAGGCGATCAATGCCACGGCAGGCAGGATCGCCCGCGGTGAGTTGCATGCACGGGTGCAGCGCTCGCCGCGTGGCGATGAATTTGATCTGCTCGCCGACCATCTCAACGCCATGCTTGCGCGCATCGAACAGGCGGTGAACGGCATGCGCGAGGTCAGCGACCATCTGGCGCATGATCTGCGCAAGCCGTTGACACGCCTTAAAAATCAGCTCGCTGCGCTGATGGATGAGGTGCCGCCACAGGATGCTTTGCATGCGCAGTTAGGCCGGATGGATGCCGAACTGGATGCACTGATTCACACCTTCGAGGCCATGTTGTCGATTGCAAGGCTTGAAGCGGGCAGCGACTTCACCGAACACGAGCACATTGATGTGGCGCAATCGCTGCACGGCTTGCTCGCGCTGTATCAGGATCAGGCCGAAGACGCAGGCCGCATCATGCGTATTCACCTGTCGCCGAATTTGCAGGTGATGGGCCATGCCGCTTTGCTGCAACGCGCGTTGGCCAATCTTTTGGACAATGCCTTGCTTTACACTCCCAAGCACAGCCCCATCGAAGTACTGGCAAGACGTGAGGGGGCGAGCATCCTGATTGAATGCATCGATCATGGCATGGGGCTTTGCGAAGAGGATCGGGCGCGCATGCTGCAAAAATTCACCCGTGGCGATGCGGCGCGCAGCCTGCCTGGCACGGGGTTGGGTCTGCCCTTGGCACGCGCCGTGGCCAGGGCGCACAGCGGTGAGCTGAGCTTGCATCCCACTCCAGGCGGCGGCTTGACCGTGCGTATGACCCTGCCGGCGGCCGAATGAAAAAAACCGCAGCAAGCTGCGGCTTGTGACATGGATCGGCGCTGCGGTCTTAGCGTGTCATGCCCTTGCGCGCTTTACCGTCATCATGGTCACCATCCTCTTCGGCCTCGGCGGCGAGAATTTGACCATTGCCCGGGTCCACCGCCAGCTCGATCATCTGGCCGTTGTGCGCGACATCGATCTTCCACACCAGATGATCGTTTTCGTCATCCAGCTTGGCCTTGCGCACCGTGCCGCCGGGGGCAGCGGCCAGCGCGGCGGATTCGGCTTCGGTCTGCGAGATCTTGCTCAGCTTGAGCAGGCTGGCCTGATCTTCAGGCGTGCCGCGCGGCAGCTTGATCGAGCTGGTCTTCACCTCGTCCGGGAACTGGCCGTTGAGCACCTGTGCGCCGGCCATGGCGCCACCCGCGCCCAGGGTGGTGATCAAAGCAGCCATCATCAGTTTGCGTGACGTTTTCATGGTGTGTTCTCCTCGTTTGCAGTTGCGGCAACCCGCTGTTGCCGTGGTGTACATACTGCGCGTCGATTCTTGCTAAGCTCTCGCCGCAACATGAGCATTTGGTCATCTTTGAGGCAGCATGCGCGCACAGCAGGTGATTCGTTTACTGACCCGCGAGATCGCGGCGACCGAGCACGGCGAGCACACACCGCTGATGCTTTGGGGCGCGCCCGGGGTGGGCAAATCCTCCTTGGTGATGCAGGCGGCCAAGGCGTGCGGCTTGCCGCTGATCGATCTGCGCCTCTCTCAGCTTGAGCCCTCCGATTTGCGCGGCATGCCCTATCAGCAACACGGACGGGTGGAGTGGGCGATTCCGTCCATGTTGCCGGATGCCACGCGTCACGGGGCGCGTGGAGTGCTGTTTCTCGATGAAATCAACGCGGCTCTGCCGCAGGTGGCGGCGGCGGCCTATCAGCTCATTCTTGATCGTCGCCTGGGGGATTACGTCCTGCCGGCAGGCTGGTCGATCTTTGCGGCGGGCAATCGCCTGGGTGATCGTGGCGTGACCTACGCCATGCCCGCGCCGTTGGCCAATCGCTTTACCCACATCGAACTTGAACCCTCGCTGGATGACTGGTTGCACTGGGCAGCGCAGAACGGGGTGGATGCGCGTTTGCAGGGTTTTCTGCGTCAGCGTGCCGATCTTCTGTTCGACTTTCCCAAACAGGCGAATGTGCACGCCTTTCCCAGTCCGCGCAGTTGGGCGTTTGCCGATCGCGCGCTGCGCAAATTTGCCGACGATGCCGAACTGCTGGAAGCAGCGTTGATCGCCTGCGTGGGCGAGGTGGCGGGAACACTGTTTTTTGCCTACCTGCAACGCCCTGCGCTTGATCTAGACGCGCTGCTGACCATGCCTGAGCCTGTCTTGCCCGAGGGGGCGGATGATCGTTGGGCTGTGCTGGATGCCGCGCTTGCGCGTGTGGCGCAGCTGGATGAAGAGGACACGGGCACTGCGAGTGCGCTACTGCGCTTGGCGCAAGCCTTCGAGCCTTTGTTGGCCGAGCGTCTGGTGCGTGCCCTACGTGAGCGCTTGGACACTAAGCTCTACGCACTGGATGCGTTTGACGACTGGGCGGTGCGCGTGGGGGAGGCCTCTGCATGAGCACTGCCTTGGCAAAACTTTACGCCGCGCGCGCTGCCTTGAGTCGCCAGCATCCCGTTTTGGGCAGGCTGGCGAGTTTTCTGCGCTTGGAGGTGGAGGCCGATCTGCCTTGCGTCCTACAAGGCAGCGCGGAGGTACTGCGTTGGCGTGAAGACTATGTTGCCCAGGCTGATGCGACCGACGTGCAGTTTTGGCTGGCACATGCCGCGCTGCATGCCGCCTTGGGGCACATCGCGCCACCGCCCGGTGCTCCGGCTGCCTGGTCGCAGCAATGTGACGCTGAGGTGAATCATATTTTGACAGTGCTGGGCTTTGTACCGCCAAAGACCCAAGATGCGCATGATTGGTGGCGCGATCCCCCCACCGAGGCGGGTGAAGCTGCGCCACGTCGCACGTCGGCGGCGTCTGCGGATGACCCCTCGGCGGCACAGCACCGCTTGGCGCAAGCCTCGCGTTGGCGCGCGCGGGCGAAACAGGCCGTGGGTGAAGCCTTGGGCAGTGGTGAGGGCGAGGGGGTGTTGCGACGCGCCTTGCTCGGTCACGCGCTGCCGGATGCCGCGCAGGATTGGCGTGCGCATCTCGCTGCCTTCATGCAGCGTTGGCAGCAGACGCGCAGCGACTATGCCCGTCCTTCGCGGCGTGCTCAGCCGCCGTTTTGGCTGCCTGCCTTACGGCCGCAGGCCGTGCAGCTGGTGGTGGCGGTGGATACCAGCGCCTCCATTCAGCGTGCGCAATTGCAGCGCTTTTGGTCGGAGATTCAAGCACTCAGCGGGCAAATGACGCTGCACCTCACCTTACTCGCGGCGGATACCGCGCTTGCCCCCGGTGCGCCCTGGGTGTTTTTACCCGGCGAGGTGCCGATCTGGCCCGAGCCCTTGGGACAAGGCGGCACCGACTTTCGCCCCGTGTTTAGCTGGCTTGCGCAGCAGGGTGAGGGCGCGGATGCGTTGATTTATTTCACCGATGGCAAGGGCGATTACCCTAGCCTCGCGCCGCACTTACCGGTGCTGTGGGCGCTTTGTGCTGAAGCGGGCGATGTGCGCCTGCCGCCGTTTGGTGAGGTGATTCGTCTATGAGGCCGGCGTTCATTCAGGTCAGCGACGCAGAGCAGGAATTGCTTGATCGTGTGATGCAGCAGCTCTGGCTGGAGCAGGGGCTATCTCGCCACACCCTGCATGCGTATGAGGCTGATTTGCGCGGCTTGGCGGCGTGGTTGGCGGGGCGAGGTTCGAACCTGCGCCAAGCGCAGCGCGGCGAATTGCTCGCTTTTCTCGCCGAGCGCATGGGCGAGGGGCGCCAGCCGCGCAGTCTGGCGCGCCTGCTGTCCGCCGCGCGGCGCTTTTATGCCGTGCTGGTGCAGCAGGGTGAAATCACCCACGACCCCACCTTGGATATTCCTCCGCCACGCCTTGGCCAGCCCTTGCCCAAGGCGCTGAGCGAACAGGATGTGGAACGCCTGCTTGAGGCACCGCCGTTGGATACGCCGCTGGGTCTGCGCGATCGCGCCATGTTGGAAACACTGTATGCCACGGGGCTGAGAGTGAGTGAACTGATCGCCCTGAGTCTCGGTCAGATGAGCCTGAATGCCGGCGCGGTGCGGGTATTGGGCAAAGGGCGTAAGGAGCGGCTGGTGCCCTTGGGTGAGGAGGCGGTGTACTGGATCGAGCGTTATCTGCGTGAAAGCCGCCCGGCGTTGCTTGAAGGGCAGGGGGAGTGTGCCGAGCTATTTGTCACCCGCCGTGGCGCGAGCATGACGCGGCAAATGTTCTGGATACTGATCAAACGCTACGCCAAGCAGGCCGGGATTGTTGCCGAACTCTCGCCGCACACCCTGCGCCATGCATTTGCCACCCACCTGCTTAATCACGGTGCAGACTTGCGTGTGGTACAAATGCTGCTCGGTCATGCTGACCTCTCCAGCACACAGATTTACACCCATGTGGCGCGCGAGC
>CAYOCG010000038.1:0-14692 GCA_964402435.1 uncultured Halothiobacillus sp.
CGCAGCGCGTCGGTGCCAAACGCGGGAATGCCGTCCGGAAATTCCTTGCGCGTGTCTTGCTCGATCTTGGCCGCCATTTGCGGCTGCATCAGCCCGCTGGTGCGCTTCTGCACCAGGCTTTCCAGGTCGATGCCATCGATCAGGTCAATCGGGTCAAGCACATTGCCCTTGGACTTGGACATTTTCTGCCCCTGCGCATCACGCACCAGGCCGTGCACATACACCTCACGGAACGGCACATCGCCCATGAAGTACTGCCCCATCATCACCATGCGCGCCACCCAGAAGAAGATGATGTCGAAGCCGGTGACCAACACGCTGGTGGGGTAGAAACGCGCCAGCTCCGCGGTCTTTTCGGGCCAACCGAGGGTGGAGAACGGCCACAACGCGGAGGAAAACCAGGTATCCAGCACATCGTTGTCCTGCGTCAAAGCAAGATCGCCCGGCAAATGGTACTTGCTGCGCGCCTCAGCCTCATTGCGCGCGACATAGACATTGCCTGAGGCGTCATACCACGCCGGAATGCGGTGCCCCCACCAGATCTGGCGACTGATGCACCAGTCCTGAATGTTATTCAGCCACTGAAAATAGGTGTTTTCCCAGTTTTGCGGCACGAACTTGATGCGCCCGTCTTGCACGCAAGCCAGCGCCGGATCGGTAATGGCCTTTTTGCCGCCGGGGCGACCATCGGGCTGCACCTCGCGCGTCAAATCGACAAACCATTGATCGGTGAGCATCGGCTCGATCACGCTGCCGGTACGATCACCGCGCGGCACCATCAGCTTGTGCGGCTTGATCTCGCCAAGCAATCCCAGCTCTTTCAGGTCATGCACGATGACATCGCGTGCTTCGTAACGATCCAGCCCACGGTATTTTTGCGGCGCGTTGTCGTTGATGCACGCATCCTTGGTCAGCACACAGATCATGGGCAGACCATGACGCAAACCAATGGCATAGTCGTTGAAATCATGTGCCGGGGTGATTTTCACGCAGCCGGTACCAAACGCCATGTCCACATAATCATCGGCAATGATTGGAATCTCGCGCCCCACCAAGGGCAGGGTGAGGGTCTTGCCGATCAGGTGCTTGTAGCGCTCATCCTCGGGATTTACCGCCACCGCCGTGTCACCGAGCATTGTTTCCGGACGGGTGGTGGCCACGGTCAAATGCCCGCTGCCATCGGTCAAAGGGTAATGGAAGTGCCAGAGAAAACCGTTTTCCTCCTCGCTGAGCACTTCAAGATCGGACACGGCGGTGTGCAGCACCGGGTCCCAATTCACCAGACGCTTGCCGCGATAAATCAGGCCGTCGTCGTACAGGCGCACGAAGGTTTCCTTCACTGCCTCGGACAAGCCTTCGTCCATGGTGAAACGCTCGCGCGACCAGTCGGGGGATGCGCCCAGACGGCGCATCTGGCGGGTGATGGTGCCGCCGGATTCGGCCTTCCACTCCCACACCTTGTCAATGAACACCTCCCGTCCGACGTCGTGGCGGCTCAGCCCCTGCGCGGCCAGTCGGCGTTCAACCACCATCTGCGTGGCAATGCCGGCGTGATCCGTGCCCGGCTGCCACAGTGTCGGCTCACCACGCATACGGTGGTAGCGAGTAAGTGCATCCATGATGGTATCCTGAAACGCATGCCCCATGTGCAGACTGCCGGTCACGTTCGGCGGCGGCAGCATGATGCAGTAGGCAGGCTTGTCGGCCTCACCATGCGGCGCAAAATGGCCTGCCTGCTCCCAGCAGGTGTACCAGCGCTGTTCAATGGCGTGCGGTTCGTAGGTTTTTTCCATGATGAGTTGGTGACGCTGTGGCATATAGAAAGCGGCATTATAATCACGATCATCACGCCGCTCATCGAAACCACGCAACACCCTGCCATGCCCCCCCTCGCCCCTGCCCCCGCGCCGGAGAACACACCCTCTGCCGTACTTGCCACATTCGACGCCAATATCGAGCGCGTCACTCGCCCGCTGCTGCAATTTTTAAGTCAGGCCAGCGGCATCGACACGGTGTATTTCACCCATATCGACTGGCAGCAGGGTCAGCAGCGCATTCTTTTCCTGCACAACAGCTCTGCGCTGCCTTTGCAGGAAGGTATGGACATCCCTTTGCACATCACACTATGTGAGCGTGCCATTGAGCAACAGCATTTTTTTGAGGCGCATGTGGATGCGGTGTGGCAGGACAAACAAGCCGCCATGCAGCTCGGCATCAAGACCTATGCCAGCGCGCCCGTGGAAGACATCGACAACTCCATCTACGGCACTTTGTGCGCCATTAGCCAGAACAGCGTGCCGCTGAGTGCCGATAAAAGGCAGCTCTTTAGCCTGTGCGCCGACATCATCAGCCGCCAGATCGAGCGCGAATACCTCGTGGCTCAGTTACAACAAGACCAAGAAGTGTTGCGTGAACTCGCCTTGGTGGATGAGCTGACCGGCGTGTTCAATCGGCGTGCACTGGACATCGAGCTTGCGCACATGGTCGGCAAGGCGCAGCGCCTCAACCTCGGCCTTTTTCTCGCGTTTATCGACCTGGACGGCTTCAAGCGCATCAATGACACCTGGGGGCATGCCGCCGGAGATGCCATGCTGCGCGAGGTCAGTGTGCGCTTGAAGAAAACCTTGCGCAGCGGCGATGTCGTTGGACGCTATGGCGGGGATGAATTCATCGCTCTGGGTTTATTGCGCAACCGCGACGATATTTCCGAGGGTCACGCGCTGCAAAAACGGTTGGCTAACGCATTGAGCGGGCACTATCAACTCCCCGCACACACGTTGGACTATGCCGGGCCGAGCATCGGCTGGATCGAAGCCTGGGACGATGCTCTGGATGCCACTGCGCTGATGACACGCGCCGACCACGCCATGTACCAGGCCAAACAAGCGCGCAAAGACCAGAGCATGGCGCAGAGTCGCGCGTGAATTTGCCTAAACTTCCCTCAGCCGGGTTGAGCTGGCTTTTGGTCGCCCTGCTCGCCCTGGGTATTGAATACTTTTGGGGCTGGGCGCGGCTTTTGGCGCCATGGACAAGCGTTTCCTTAACCGGCTTGGCCGTGGCTTTGCTGCTCATGCTACTAAGCTACATGCTGCGTGCTTGGCGGGTGGCCGATCATTTCACCATTCAAGGGCGCTTTGTGGCAGTGCTTGCGCTCAATCTGCAACACAATCTGTGGAACAACCTGCTGCCCATGCGTGCCGGCGAGCTGAGCTTTCCACTGTTGATGCGCCAGCAATTCAACACAGACCCGGCCTATGCCCTGGCCGGGTTGTTCTGGATTCGTCTCATCGACGCGCAGGTGTTGGCCACGCTAGCCTTGGGCAGCTTGCTTTGGTTGGCGCGTGTGGAATGGCTAGCTTTTGGATTGATTTTATTTGCCATGCTCGCGCCGTTTGCGCTGTGGATGATGCGCGCACGCCTCGGCACGGCTGTAGCAGGCATGCGTGTCGGCAAGCTGCAAACGCTGCTCAACAAAGCACTGCATGGCCTGCCACGTGATGGTGCACATTTTGCCCGCGGCGTGGTGCTCACCTGGACCAATTGGTTGGTCAAATTGGCGGCGCTGGCTTGGGTGCTGCGCCAGTTTCTTGCCATCGCTTGGCCGGGCGCCGTGCTCGGGGTCGTCGGCGGCGAGGTCAGCTCGATCTTGCCCCTGCACGCCCCCGGCGGCTTTGGTACCTATGAGGCCGGTATGCTTGCCACCCTGCTGCCGCAGGGCATGGAGGTGAGTGAAGCCACCCGTGCGGCGATCAATACGCATCTTTTCCTCTTGGGCACCAGCCTGTTGTTTGGACTGGGCGCCATGCTGATTGGCGGCAAATCGGCTACCATGCGCCCACCGTCTCACGATACACCCGCACCATGACTGCCACCACCCACCATCACCTTTCGCTCGTCATCCCCATGTACAACGAGCAGGACAATGTCCTGCCCATGCTGGAGCGTGTGCACGAGGTGTTGGCATCCTACCCCATGCCCTGGGAGGTGTTGTTGGTCAATGATGGCAGTGCAGACGGCACACTGGCGGCCATGCGCGAGGGTCAAACCCGCTTCGGCGAGCATGTGCGCGTGGTCGAATTGCGGCGCAATTTCGGCCAAACCGCCGCCATGCAAGCGGGTATTGACCTAGCGCGCGGGGATGTGATTGCCACGCTGGACGGCGATTTGCAGAACGATCCGGTGGACATTCCGCGCATGGTCAATCGCCTGTTGGATGAAGACCTCGACTTGGTCGCCGGCTGGCGCAAAAACCGGCAGGATGATCTGGTGATGCGCAAAATTCCTTCGCGCATCGCCAACCGCCTGATCCGCAAGATCACCGGCGTGGAATTGCATGACTACGGCTGCAGCCTGAAAGTGTTTCGCGCTGATGTGGTGAAAAGCGTGCGCCTGTACGGCGAAATGCACCGTTTCATTCCCGCTTGGCTTGCCACCTACACCGCGCCCAATCGCATTGCCGAAGAAGTGGTGTCGCACCACCCACGCACCCGTGGGGTTTCCAAGTACGGCATTTCGCGTACCTTCCGCGTCATCATCGACCTGCTGGTGGTGTATTTCTTCATGCGCTTCTCCGCGCGTCCGGGGCATTTCTTCGGCATGGTCGGCTTGGGTCTGGGAGGCCTAGGGGGCGTGCTGATGAGCTATATGCTCTTGCTCAAACTCTTTGGCGAGAGCATCGGCACACGCCCGCTGTTTTTTACCTCCATCCTGCTGATTCTGGTCGGTGTGCAAATGCTCACCACGGGCGTGCTCGCCGAGATGCTCTCGCGGGTGTATTACGAAACCCAGGAACGCAAGAGTTATATCGTGCGTAATAAGGATGCAACGCCGCAGGATGCTCAACAGGCATGGCATCGTCCGGCATGACAACTGCCTCAGTGTCCATGTTTCGCGACACTGCGGCGCAGCGCACCTACTGGCTGGTCGCCGCGCTGCTTGCTGCCTTACTTGCTCTGGCTTGGCCGTCTGGCCACAACATCAATGCCTTTTTCGCGCTCAATGGCTTGGGCGCACAGCTCGGTTTGGATAAAAACCTGCTATGGATCAGCTTCTGGGGCGGCATGAGCCTGCTTGCCGACACCCTTCCCGCCGTGGTGCTGCTGCTGCCGCTGGTATGGCGGCGCACCGACGTGGTGTGGGTGGCCGTACTCGCCGGCATCGTCGCCACACTGGTGACGCACGACATCAAACCCGCCATGAACCTGCCGCGCCCGGCGGGTGTTTACCCCGAACATCTTCTGCACATCATCGGCCACACCCTGACCAGCAAAGCCTTTCCTTCGGGACACGCCACCACGGCGTTTGTCACCGCCGGCGTGTTGGCACTGGCCTTGCGCCTGCCGTGGCAGGGGCTGTTGCTTGCCGTGTTGCTTGCCGCCATCCCCACACTTTCGCGCATCATGGTCGGCGCGCATTGGCCGCAAGACGTTCTTGCCGGTGCGCTCATCGGCTGGCTAGCTGCGGGGCTGGGTATGCGTCTTGTGCGCTGTTTTCCACTGAACCTGCGCTGGGGTCGGCCGATTCTGGCCGTGATCCTGCTCGCCTGCACCGTAGCGGTGATCCCGTTTGATGGCGGCTATCCCGAAGGGCGCTGGATTGTGATCCCGCTGCTGCTCTGGGCGGTGGGGGGCAGTGCTTGGGTAGCATGGCGCGCTTGGCACGCGCGGCACATGGGCATCAACGGCGGCTCAAAGCCTGTTTAAACGCAACGAGCAAGGCCAAACCCATAAACGCCCCGGGGGGCAGAATGGCGAGCAAGAAACTGTAATCCTGCGGCATGACCTGCACGGTGAGGTGCTTACCCCAATCGCCAAACATCAGTTGCGCATTGGCCAGCAAGGTGCCCTGACCGAAAACTTCGCGCAGCATACCGAGCACGATCAACACCAGCGCAAAACCAGCTCCCATCATCAAGCCGTCAAATGCCGCATGACGCACGCTGTTGCGTGAGGCAAACCCTTCAGCGCGCGCAATCACAATGCAGTTGGTCACGATCAAGGGTAGAAAAATGCCCAACACAAGATAAAGCCCGTGCAGCCAGGCATTCATTGCCAGTTCAATCGCCGTGACCACCGAGGCAATAATCAGCACAAACACCGGCAGACGAATCTCCGGGCGCACCCAATGACGTATCACCGAGACCAGGGTGTTGCTGAGCAGCAGCGTCAACAGGGTGGCAAGCCCCAGTCCGATGGCATTGACCGTGGTGTTGGAGATCGCAAGCAGCGGACACAAACCCAGCACCTGCACCAAGGCCGGGTTGTTATGCCACAGACCATCACGCGCCAGTTGCCCATACAGCGAAGGCGGCGCGGCCTCAGCGGGGGTGTCCAGGGGTGTGACGTGATCGTTCATGTACCCTCCTCCAGCCACGCGGCTTTGTGGGTTTCAACATATTCAAGCGTGCTATGTACCGCCTGCACAATCGCGCGTGGAGTGATGGTGGCTCCAGTGAACTGGTCGAAAATACCGCCATCTTTTTTCACCCCCCAAGCTTTGTCCTGCGGATCATGCAGCGATTTGCCATTGAAGCTCAAAATCCACGGCGATTTCTCCAGCTCGATCGGATCGCCCAACCCCGGGGTTTCTTTATGCTCCAGCACGCGCACACCTTGGATGACCCCCGCGCGATCGACACCGATCAAGAGATGAATGGCGCCGCTGTAACCATTGGGTGCCACCACACGTAATGCCCAACCCGTGATCTGTCCGCCGCGGCGCGCGGTGTAACGCACCGCGGCAGCGCCGCCCAGCGCCGGGTCGGCGGGCAAAGCCTGCTGTGTCATTGCCGGGTCATTGTCGAAGCCCTGCGGTAACACAGCAGCAAGTTGCAGATTGAGCGCTGCACGCTGTTGCTCGGCAATCACCGGCGCCGTGAAATGTTGCATCACCGCCAGCAGGGTCACCCCCAGCAGGGTAAATCCGGCAAGGAACAGCGCGGTGATCAGGATATAACGCCGATTCATGATGACTGCGACCGTGTGCGCGTACCAAAAGGACGCGCTGGGGTGTAGTGGTCAATCAGTGGCGCAGCGATATTCATCAGCAGCACAGCAAACGCCACTCCATCCGGAAAACCGGCAAAGCCACGGATGACAAAAATCAGCACGCCAATCCCGGCGCCGTAGATCAATTGCCCGCGTGGTGTGGTCGAACTGCTCACAGGATCCGTGGCGATAAAAAACGCGCCGAGCATCAGGCCGCCGCTGAGCAGATGCACCAGCGGCGAAACATGGTGTGTCGGGTCAAGCAGGTAAAACAACAGACTGAGCAGGCCGAAACTGGCCAACACTGCCACGGGAATGCGCCAGGTGATGGTTTTCATCCACAGCATCCACAGGCCACCCAATAGCCAGGCCAGTGCCACCCATTCCCAACCTGTGCCGGCCAGAGCGCCAAACACTGGCTGAGACAACATATCCGGCAAGGCCAAGCCCTGCCCCAAGCCAGTTTTCAACACATTCAGCGGCGTGGCCCCCCCCAGCGCATCCCACCCCACGCCTGCCGGAAGCGCACCGCTAAAGACATACACCGCGCTCTGCCAAAGATCCAGACTGTGCGCCGACAAACCTTGCGGCAGCGCCCATTGCGTCATGGGTTTGGGGAAGGACACCAACAGCATGGCATACGCCACCATGGCCGGGTTGAACAGGTTATAACCCAAGCCGCCATAGAGATGCTTGGCGAAAATCACCGCGAAACTGATGCCCACCACCGGCAACCACCATGGCGCGAGCGGCGGCAGACATACGGCGAGTAACCAGGCACTGAGCACCACACTGCCATCGAGCACAAACGGCTTGATCGGACGCTGGCGCACCGCGAGCATCAGGGCTTCGGTGAAAAGCGCAGCGGCCACGCTCAGCAGGATATTGAGCAGCACACCCCAACCAAAAAAGTACATCATCACCAGCGTGCCCGGCAGCAGGGCAAGCATCACCTGCAGCATCAAACGCCGCAGCGCTGCATGGGTTGCAATATGCGGCGAGCTTACGGTCTTGAAACGCATCAGGTGTGCTCCTTGGCGATCGTGCGTTGATAGCGCCAGCGCTGCCAAGCATAGGCCAACACACTTGCAAGCAGCGTCCACTGCACATACGACACTAGCAGCATCAACCACAGCGCGCTCTCCAGTCGTCGCTCGCTGGATACCCACGCCATCAATGGACGATACATCCAATCCTCAAGCAAGGCAGTGAGATGCATGCCGGAAAACATCAGCAGCATGGCGGTTTTACCACGCACGACGACCATCACCACGACAAACGCCACCGCCATGAGTAGCGCCATGCGTAGCAAAATGATCCAGAAACGCGGCTTTTTCATGATGCGGCATCATCCTGAGCTGCTTGCTGTTGAGCTGCCTTGCGTGCTTTGGCGCGCTCCATGGCCTCGGCTATCGCCCGTTGCTTGGCCTCGGCATCCGTCAAAGCCTGAGGATTCGTTTCTTCGGCTGCCTTCTGCGCGGCAAGCTGAGCACGTTTTTGCGCCAGCATAGCTTCGCGCTCCTGCTTGTCACGCTCAAGGCGCAGGTTGCGAAACTCAAAACGTTGGCGTGCCTGATCGGCCTTTTCCTTGTCACGCTCGCGCTGCCAAATCTCGGTTTTGGCAAAACGAAAATACTGCACAAGCGGAAGCTGTGAAGGACAGACCGCCGAGCAGATCCCACACTCGATGCACTCGAACAGATTGTCGTGCTTTTCTGCACGTTCGAAATCCCCCGCCTGCGCATCCCACAGCAACTGCTGAGGCTGCAACTCCACCGGACAGCCCTCGGCACATTTGCCACAGCGGATGCAGGGCATGGGTAAAGGCTCATCCGGCGCATCATGCGCTGCCAAAGCCAACAAACAGTTGGCCGCCTTGGTCACTGGCAATTCATCGGTGGCCAGCGCAAAGCCGCCCATCGGCCCACCAAAGATCAGGCGACGGACATCATCGGTGTAGCCCCCTGCTTGCCGCACCAATTCATTCACCGGCATACCAATCGGCGCATCCCAGTTGCCCGCCGACTGCACACCACTGCCCGTCAAGGTGACAATGCGCCGTGTCAAAGGCTCACCATGCACCACGGCACGATACACTGCCGCCGCCGTAGCGACGTTATTGCCCAAGTATCCGCGTTCGGTCACGCGCCTCTCGCGACTGACCTTTTCGCCAGTGAGCACATACAAAAGCTGCTTTTCCGCACCTGAAGGATAGACACTGGGGATGGCGACGATTTCAAAACGCTCGTCCGCCAACGACTGCACCGCCAAACGCATGGCGGCAATCGCCTCTGGTTTATTGTCCTCAATGCCCACTAGGCATTTTTGCGCCCCCACGGCGTGCAGCAGAATCTGCCCGCCCTGCACAACCTCCAGCGCCCGTTCACGCATCAGCCGATCATCACAGGTGATGTAAGGCTCGCATTCCGCGCCGTTGAGCAACACGGTGTGGATCGGCGTCTTGCCGTCTCCCGCCATTTTCACTGCACTGGGGAAAACAGCCCCGCCCAAGCCCACCACGCCCGCTTCGCGTACCCGTTCGCGCAGCAGCAAGGGTGATTTGGCGGTGAAATCCTCCCAAGGCGTGAAAAGCGGCATGGCCTCATCCAAGCCATCTGGTTTGAGCACGATGCACGGCGCCTGCAAACCGGAAGGGTGCGGCACGGCGCGCGACTCAATCGCCACAATCGTCCCCGAGGTTGGGGCATGGATGGGCGCACTGACATAGCCATCGGCGCGCGCCAAGGGTTGATTGCGCATCACCCGCTCACCCACTTTGACCACGGGCAGGGCTGCAGCACCGATATGTTGCTTCAACGGCAACAGCAGAACATCAGACAATGCAGCCACACGAATCGGCGTGCCGTTTGATTCACTCTTATGCGGCTCGGGGTGATAGCCTCCGGCAAAACGGTAAAGCGTGCGCTGTGTCATCCCTGTAGCCCTTTTGATGTGTCTTGCGCAATTTCGCTGCGCTCATCAGGACTCGGCCAGCACCACTGCTCCAGGGTGGGTCTCACGGGCAGCATGTGAATACAGTCCACAGGACACGGCGCCACACATAATTCACAGCCGGTGCATTCATCCGCAATCACCGTGTGCATCAGCTTGGGGGCACCGAGTATGGCATCCACCGGACATGCCTGAATGCACAACGTGCAGCCAATGCACACCTGCTCATCGATCCAGGCCACCGCTTTGGGCTTTTCCACACCATGCTCGGCACTGAGCGGCTTGGGCTCAACGCCGAGCAAATCGGCCAGGGCTTTGATGGTGGCTTCACCCCCAGGTGGACACTGATTGATGTCAGCCTCACCACGCGCAATTGCCTCAGCATAGGGCCGGCACCCCGGATAACTGCACTGCCCACACTGCGTTTGTGGCAAAAGCGCATCGATCTTGTCAGCAAGCGGATCGCCCTCCACTTTGAACGCCTGTCCGGCAAAACCGAGCAACAGACCCAGCAGCAAGCCAAGCAGTGTCAGAACAATGACCGCCGTCCACATTAAGCTTTCACCAAGCCCGTAAAGCCCATGAAAGCCAGCGCCATCAAACCCGCCGTGACAAGGCCGATCGGCGTACCCTGAAATGCGCGGGGCACATCCGCCGCAGCCAAGCGCTCACGCATGGCGGCAAACAAAACCAGTACCAACGTAAAGCCTACGGCGGCGCCAAAACCATACACTGCTGCCTGCAACAACGTGTGATCTTGCTGCACGTTGAGCAAAGCCACACCGAGCACCGCACAGTTGGTGGTGATCAACGGCAAGTAAATGCCCAGCACGTTGTGCAGCAAGGGACTGGCCTTTTTTACGGCCATTTCCGTGAAATTCACCACCGCCGCAATCAGCACAATGAACACAATCGTACGCAAATACTCGAGCGCAAACGGCACGAGCAAATACTGCTGCGCAAGGTGACTGAGTACGGAGGACAGCGTGAGCACAAACGTGGTGGCCAATCCCATGCCCATGGCCGTCTCCAGCTTGCGTGAAACGCCCATGAACGGGCACAGGCCGAGAAACTTCACCAGAACGAAGTTATTCACCAGAACCGTGCTAACAAAAATAAGCAGAAATTCGGTCATAACGTGGTGCGAGCGCTCAGCGGAGAAGTCATGAGGTTTAATTCTACGTCAAATACGCCAAGCACATGCCCAAACAAGCCCAAAGGAAACGGTCATACGCAGAAGAACGAAAATGTTTTCAACAACCGGCGTCGCTAAAGCGCTGCAACATGCCGAGCAAGCCTTCCATACCCGCCAACACGGCTTGAGCGCGCACAGCCTCACGATCACCGGCAAAGTGGAACGCGCGTGCTTGAACCATGCCATCACGTAAGCCCCAGGCCAACCACACCAACCCCACGGGCTTGTCCATGGTCGCCCCGCCAGGGCCTGCAATGCCACTGATGGCGACGCTGCAATCCGCCTGACTATGTCGCAGCGCCCCCAACGCCATTTCGCGAACTGTGGCCTCACTGACCGCGCCATACTGCTGCAACGTCTCGGGCAATACGCCTAGCAACTCCTGCTTCGACAGATTGCTGTAAGTGACAAAACCGCGATCAAACCATGCCGAACTTCCCGCCACATCGGTCACCGACTTGGCCAACCACCCACCGGTGCATGATTCGGCAGCAGCCATCGACCAGTTGTTTGCCTGCAAAGCACGCCCGAGCTCGATCGACTTTTGCGCAATATCCACTGCGTACGACATACCCATATCCCGAAAATAGAAAAAGCCGGCACAAAGCCGGCTGCAAATCTTACCGCGTTATCGGCGAGTCAATTACTTGGTGGCCTGACCGCCAGAAAGCTCATGTACATACACGGTCAACATCTTGATCTCTACCGGAGTCAGGCGGTTGCTGAAGCCCGGCATTTGACGCTGAATACCGTTGGTGATCACACCCTCGACCATTTTGCGCTTGGCATCAATCGTCGGCGCACCATTCACGTCGATGTTGGACCAACCCAGATTGGTCAAATTGGGCGCGCCGAGCATCGGGTTGCCCTTGCCATCCGCTCCGTGGCAGGCAGCACACATCGCAAACCCAGCTTTGCCTCGGCTCGCAGAAGCTTGATCAACCTGCAGACCCGACATGCTCAGTACATAGTTGGCCAAATCAGTGAGTTGCTCGCCCTTCACATTCGGGAAAGCCGGCATGTTGCCTTTCAGACCGTTAGAAATGTCCTTGCTGATGACATCAAACGATGCACCCCACAGCCATTCATCATCGGCGAGGCTGGGAAAACTCGGCAGATTACCCAAACCACCTTGACCGTGGCAGGCGGCACAGTTGTCGCCGAACAAACCGGCGCCCATGGAACGCGCAAATGCCAACATACCCGGATCAGCAACAATCTGTTCGAAACTGGCATTGTTCACCTTATCGATGAACTCGCGCTGGCGTACAGCTGCAGGACTAATCTGCATTTCCTGAATGAACAGATTGCGCGAGTTCCATGGAACCTGAACCTCTTTGCCATCCTGCTCAATCGTCAGTGTCTTGACCCCAGGTGTGAAGGTTTTAAACACGGGCCATGCGGGATACATGATCCAGTAAATGACCGCAAACACGATCGTGGCATAGAACGTCCACAACCACCAACGCGGCAACGGGTTGTTGTATTCGCGCAGATCATCGTCCCACACATGCCCGGTCGTTTCGACCTGGCCTGGCTTATTGTTGTTTGAGAGCGCCATGATTATTTATCTCCCTTGTCGGCTCCAGCTACGGAGCCTGGAATCTTGTCGTGATCGTCAACGAACGGAATGTCTTTATACGACTCAAGCCTGGCCTTGCGCTTCTTGCCGGTGTAAACGTAGAGCACGATGGCTACGAAACTGGTGAAGAAAATCAGCAACGCCGTGATTTTGCTATTGGCAAGATTACCCAGCCACATCCATAAATCCGCCATTGCTCACTCCTCCATATACGCCTGACAAAGGCTTGAACCGAGACATTCAACCTTAACGGAAACTTGCGAAGTAACCCTGCTCGTATTTCTTGAAGTCAACCAAAGTACCCAGCATTTGCAGATAGGCCACTATGGCGTCCATTTCCGTAATACGCTCTTTGTCGCCATCCCAGTTGCGTCCCTTGGCTTCAGCTTCAAGCGTGGCCTTGGCATTCGGAATGTGCAGCTTATCCGCCATCGCCTGACCAAAATTGGTCACGTTGGCTTGATATTCCTCGGCAGTCAGTGAGTAAGGCACGCCGGTGGCTTTGAGTGCTCGCATGCGGTTTTCGATATCCGCATATTTCAGCTCATTGCTCAGCAACCACGGATAGGCCGGCATGATGGACTCTGGTACCAAAGATTGGGGCTTCACCAAATGCTGGGTTTGCCATTGGTCAGAGTACTTCTCGCCAAGGCGCGCAATGTCCGGTCCTGTACGTTTGGAGCCCCACTGGAAGGGGTGGTCGTACTTGGACTCAGCTGCAAGAGAGTAGTGTCCATAACGCAGATATTCATCACGGAACGGGCGGATCATCTGCGAGTGGCAGGCATAGCAACCCTCACGGATGTACAGATCACGCCCACGCAGCTCAAGCGGGGTGTAGGGACGCACGCCCTTGACCTCTTCCACCGTGTCCTTGATGTGGAACAGGGGCACGATCTCAACCAGACCACCGATGCTGATCACCGCCAAGGTGAGGACAATCAATAGACCGGCATTAATTTCAACGCTTTCGTGTTTCATTTCCTTAATCCTCCACTCAGCGCGCTACGGCTGCAGATTGCGCAGTCGCACCGACTTCAACCGTACGCTTGGCACCGGCAATGGTCATGTACACGTTGTAAACCATCAGGATGATGCCGGCGAGGAAGAACATGCCGCCGATGGCACGTACCACATAGGGAGCGTGCATGAAGGTCACGGTTTCGATGAAGGTGTAGGCCAGGTTGCCGTACTCATCGAAGGCACGCAGCATCAAACCTTGACCAATACCCGCCACCCACAGGGAGGAGATGTAGAGCACGATGCCGATGGTGGCCAGCCAGAAGTGAACATAGATCATCTTCGTGCTGTACATGCCCTTCTCCACACCCCACAGACGCGGAATCAGGTGGTAGAACGAGCCGAAGGTAATCATTGCCACCCAACCCAGCGCACCCGAGTGCACGTGACCCACGGTCCAGTCGGTGTAGTGCGACAGCGCGTTGACGCTCTTCAGTGACATCAGCGGGCCTTCAAAGGTGGACATTCCGTAGAACGACAGCGCTGTGATCATGAACAGGATGATCGGATCGGTACGCAGCTTGTCCCAGGCGCCGGAAAGAGTCATCACACCGTTGATCATACCGCCCCAGGAAGGCAGCAGCAGCAGCACGGAGAAGGTGGCCGCCAGTGTTGAAGTCCAGTCAGGAATCGCGGTCCAGTGCAGGTGGTGCGTACCCACCCACATGTACAAGAAAGACAGCGCCCAGAAGTGAACGATGGACAGACGATAGGAGTAAATCGGACGACCCGCCTGCTTGGGCACGAAGTAGTACATCATGCCGAGGAAGGCCGCCGTAAGGAAGAAGCCCACCGCGTTATGGCCATACCACCACTGAGTCATCGCATCCTGTACACCGGAGAACAGGCTGTAAGACTCAAGGCTGGTGAAGGACACCGGCACGGCAAGGTTGTTGAAAATATGCAGCAGCGCGGTGGCCAGAATGAAGGCCATGAAGAACCAGTTGGCCACATAGA
>CAYOCG010000039.1:0-14284 GCA_964402435.1 uncultured Halothiobacillus sp.
ACGGGCAATCAGCGTTTCGCGCCGCTCAATTCCTGGCCGGACAATGCCAACCTGGATAAGGCGCGTCGTCTGCTCTGGCCGATCAAGAAAAAATACGGCAATGCGCTGAGTTGGGCAGATTTGATCGTGCTGGCCGGTAATGTGGCGTATGAGTCGATGGGGCTGAAGACCTTTGGCTTTGCCTTTGGCCGCGAGGATATCTGGCACCCGGAAAAAGATACCTACTGGGGCGCTGAAAAAGAGTGGTTGGCGCCGTCGGATGCGCGTTACGACGATGTGGACAATCCACACACCATGGAAAATCCGCTGGCTGCGGTGCAGATGGGTTTGATTTACGTCAACCCGGAGGGGGTGAACGGACAGCCCGACCCGCTGAAAACCGCGCAGCAAGTGCGCGAGACCTTTGCGCGCATGGCGATGAACGATGAGGAAACCGTGGCACTGACCGCCGGCGGTCATACGGTGGGTAAGTGTCATGGCAACGGTCGCGCGGAAAACCTCGGCCCAAGCCCGGAAGGTGCCGACATCAGTGAGCAGGGCTTGGGCTGGATGAACCATACCACGCGCGGCATTGGGCGCAACACCGTGACCAGCGGTCTGGAAGGCGCATGGACGACTCACCCCACGCAGTGGGACAACGGTTATTTCAAGCTGCTGCTGGGTTATGAGTGGGAACTGAAGAAGTCCCCCGCCGGAGCGCATCAGTGGGAGCCGATCAATATCCGCGAAGAAGATAAGCCAGTGGATGTTGAAGATCCAAGCATTCGCTACAACCCGATCATGACCGATGCGGACATGGCGATGAAGATGGATCCGATCTATCGCAAAATTTCCGAGCGCTTCGCCGCCGATCAAGCCTATTTCAGCGAAACCTTCGCCCGCGCCTGGTTCAAGCTGATTCACCGCGACTTGGGACCAGCCACGCGCTACATCGGCCCGTGGGCGCCCAAGGAGATTTTGCTGTGGCAAGACCCGGTGCCCGCCGGACGCAGCGATTATGACGTGGATGCGGTCAAGGCCGACATTGCTGCCAGCGGCTTGAGCATAGGCGAGCGCGTGGCCACCGCATGGGATAGCGCACGCACCTTCCGTCAGTCGGATTACCGCGGCGGCGCGAACGGTGCCCGCATCCGTCTGGCACCGCAAAATGACTGGGAGGGCAATGAGCCGGCGCGCCTGCACAAGGTGCTCGCTGCGCTGGAGCCGATTGCCGCCAAGCATGGCATCAGTGTGGCGGATGTGATCGTGCTCGCCGGCAATGTGGCCATCGAGGAAGCAGCACGCGCCGCAGGTTTTGATGTCAACGTGCCGTTTGCCCCCGGGCGTGGCGATGCGACGCAGGAAATGACGGATGTGGAGGCGTTCAAGGTGCTGGAACCGGTGGCCGATGGTTTCCGCAATTTCCAGAAAAAAGACTATGTGGTCAGCCCGGAAGAGCTGATGCTCGATCGCGCGCAGCTCATGGGTCTCACCGCAGTGGAGATGACGTGCCTGATCGGTGGCCTGCGTGTGCTCGGCGCGAATTTTGCCGGCAGCAAGCATGGCGTATTTACCGCACGCGAGGGTGCGCTGAGCAATGACTTCTTCGTCAACCTCACCGACATGGCATATCGCTGGGAACCCAAGGGCGCGAATCTGTATGACATCGTCGAGCGGCACAGCGGCAAGGTGGCATGGACGGCAACGCGGGTGGATCTGGTGTTTGGCTCCAACTCCATTCTGCGTGCCTATGCCGAGCTGTACGCGCAGGACGACAACAAAGCCAAGTTCGTGCAGGACTTCATCGCCGCCTGGGTGAAGGTGATGAATAACGACCGTTACGATCTGCAATAAACACGGCACGCCTCCAGCGCCGAGAACGCGCTATGGGGCAGGCATAAAAAAGGCCGCATCTTGATGCGGCCTTTATCGTTTCAGCAAACTGCGCGATTAACGGGCATTACGCAGCGCGGCAATGCGCTCATCCAGCGGCGGGTGGCTGCTGAAGATCTTTTGCAGACCACCGCCATTGATGCCAAACGCCGCCATTTGCTCCGGCAGGTGGCTCGGCTCGTGCATGGCTTTAAGCTTTTCCAACGCGGCGATCATTTTGTCGCGGCTGGCGTACTTGGCACCCGCGGCATCGGCGCGGAATTCACGCTGACGCGAGAACCACATGACAATCGCACTGGCGAGGAAGCCCAGCGCAATCTGCGCGATGAAGTTGGCGATAAAGAAGCCCAAGCCCTGGCCTTCTTCGTTTTTCAGGATCACACGATCCACGATGTAGCCGATGACATAGGCAAAGAACACGACGAAGGTGTTGACCACGCCTTGAATCAGGGTCAGGGTCACCATGTCACCGTTGGCCACGTGGCCGATTTCGTGTGCCATCACCGCTTCGGCTTCGTCGCGGGTCATGTAGTTGAGCAAGCCGGTGCTCACCGCCACCAGCGCATTGTTGCGGCTGGGGCCGGTGGCAAAGGCGTTAATCTCGGGCGAATCGTAAATCGCCACTTCCGGCATTTTGATGCCAGCCGCGTTGGCCTGACGGCGCACGGTTTCCATCAGCCACACTTCGGTGGAGTTGGACGGCTGCTCGATGACCATGGCGCCGACGCTGCGCTTGGCGATCCACTTGGACATCATCAGCGAGATGAAGGAGCCGGTGAAGCCGACGAGCACCGAGAACACCATCAGCGAGGTGAGATTCAGACCGTCCTTGCTCTGGATTTGGCCAAGGCCAAACACGCTGGAGACGATGAACCACATGATGCTGATGGCCGCGATCACGGCGATGTTGGTCAAGATGAAAAGCAGGATGCGTTTCATGGGGCGGTTTTCCTCTCAAGGGTTAAAAAGGTTCGAGGTATTAGATAAGGATTTAGGTAAAGAATTCAATCATGCGTGCCGAAAAACCTACTACGCGAGCGGATTGCTGCGTCGCTTCCCAGACTCACCCCTCGCCTATCCACTTTGATATGTCTCGGGGACTCGCTGCGGGGCTCCTTGCACTCCGCCCGCTCATAACGGCTTTCGGATCGCATTGCGTGCTCCTTCATTCTTCAGGGGCAGCAACACTCAAACGCTCTGCGCGCGCAAAACCGCGTGGCAGGGCGCGGCCACGGCGGGCGCGTTGACTGAGCATGTCCAGCCAGTCTTTGCTCTTGATTTGCAAGAAGCGCCCGGCGGTGTGCACGCGCACGTTTTGCCCCTCGCGCAGCACGGCAACATCGATCAGCGGGTCATCTTTGCCCAGCGCCATCAGCTTGCTGCCGCGCCCGCCGCGCGCTTCGTCAAGCAGCTCTTGCAGCGGGAACACCAGCAGATGCCCGCCGCCGAGGGTGAGGAGGTAGTGGGCGGGTGTCACCTCCTGCGGCAGGGGCAGCGGGCGCAAGAGATGCGCCCCGTCGGGCAGGGTCATGAAGGCTTTGCCCGCCTTTTGTCGGCTGTAGAGTTGCTCCACCTCGGCCACTAGACCAAAGCCAGCGGAGGATGCGAACAGGAAGCGCTCCTGCGGCTGGGCGAGCAGCACATGCTGGAAGCTCGCCCCTGAAGGCGGGCTGAAACGACCGGTGAGCGGCTCGCCATGCCCGCGCGCGCTGGGCAGGGTGTGCGCGGGGGTCGTGTAGGCGCGGCCGCTGCTGTCAAGAAACACGGCTTGCTGGGTGCTGCGTCCACTGGCTTGGGTGAGAAACGCATCGCCGGTGCGATAGCTCAGGCCGGCACCGTCCACGTCATGCCCTTTGGCCAAACGTGCCCAGCCCTGTTGCGAAAGAATGACCATGACCGGCTCGCTGACAATCAAAGCGGAATCGTCCAGCGCCTGCGCCGTGCTGGCCTCGACCAGCGGCGAACGGCGTGCATCGCCATGCGCTACCGCATCGGCCAAAAGCTCCTCACGCACCTTTCCACGCAGCTGGTCTTCGTGATCGAGCAAGGCGCGCAGCGCGGCACGCTCCTTGGCCAGATCCGCCTGTTCGCCGCGCAGTTCCATCTCCTCCAGCTTGGCCAGATGGCGCAGCTTGAGTTCGAGAATCGCCTCGGCCTGCGCATCGCTCAAGGCAAAACGCGCCATGAGCACCGGCTTGGGCTCGTCTTCGTGACGGATGATATGAATCACCTCGTCGATATTGAGGAAAGCAATCAGCAAACCTTCGAGGATGTGCAGGCGCTTTTCCACCCGCTCCAGACGCCACTGCACCCGTCGGCGCACGGTATGGATGCGGAAGCTGAGCCATGCGCTGAGCAGTTCACGCAGGTTCATCACCTTGGGGCGACCGTCCAGGCCGATCAGGTTCATGTTGACGCGGTAGCTGCGCTCAAGATCGGTGGTGGCGAACAGGTGGTTCATCAGCGCGGTGAGGTCCACGCTGCGGCTGCGCGGAAAAATCACCAACCGCGTGGGGTGCTCGTGATCGGATTCGTCGCGCAGATCAGCCACCATCGGCAGCTTTTTCGCCTGCATCTGCGCGGCGATCTGCTCCAGCACCTTGCTACCAGACACCTGATAGGGCAGCGCGGTAATGACGATGTCACCATCTTCTACTTCATACACCGCACGCTGGCGCACCGCGCCCTGCCCGCTCTGGTAGATCTTGAGCAGATCGGCGCGTGCGGTGATGATTTGTCCTGCGGTGGGAAAATCCGGCGCGGGCAGATGGGCGCAGAGCTCGTCCACGCTGGCATCCGGATGGTCGAGCAGATGCACGCAGGCGGCGATCACTTCGCGCAGATTGTGCGGCAGGATGTCGGTGGCCATGCCCACGGCAATGCCGGTGGCACCGTTGAGCAGCACATTGGGCACGCGCGCCGGCAGCAGGGTCGGCTCCTCCAGCGTGCCATCGAAATTCGGCTGAAAATCCACCGTGCCCTGCGCCAATTCTTCGAGCAGCAGACGGGCGTAGGCGGTCATGCGCGATTCGGTGTAGCGCATGGCAGCGAACGACTTGGGCTCATCCGCCGAGCCCCAGTTGCCCTGACCGTCGATCAGCGGGTAGCGCGTGGAAAACGGCTGCGCCATGAGCACCATGGCCTCGTAACACGCAGAATCACCGTGCGGATGGTATTTGCCGATCACATCGCCCACGGTACGTGCGGATTTTTTGTGCTTGGCCGCCGCAGAAAGCCCAAGTTCGGACATGGCATAGACGATGCGCCGCTGCACCGGCTTGAGGCCGTCGCCGACATGCGGCAGGGCGCGGTCGAGAATGACGTACATTGCATAATCAAGATACGCCTTCTCCGTGAACTGGCTGATGCCAATGCGCTCCTGGGCATGGGGATCAAGCAGCATGTCGAGCCTCCTGTTGGCGCAAGAAAACAAACGCAGCGATCATCATAACCGCAGGTGGCAGCAGCGCGGCATACAGCGGCGGCAGGCCAAGCAGCAGGCTGCCCTGGGTGAGGATGCGTGCGAGTACATACATCGCCATGCCCAGCACGATGCCGAGCACCAGACGCACCCCGGCGCCACCGGAACGCCGCGTGGCCAGGGAAAACGGCAGGGCGAGCAGCAGCATGGCGATCACCGCCAGCGGCGCGAACAGCTTGCTCCACAAAGCCAGCCAGTAGGTTTCACTCTTCAGGCTATTGGCATCGAGAAAGTGCGCGTAGCGCCACAACTCTTGCATGCTCATGTACTGCGGCATGACCGCCAGCACGTTGAGCACGTTCGGCTGCACCAGTCGGGCGATGCTGGCCTCGGATTGGGCGCTGCTGTGCACGCTGTGCGCAGCAAAGTGCGTGCTGACCAGTTGTTGCGCACGCCATGCGCCGGCCTCCGGTCGCGCCTCCGCCACTTTCCATGCCGCGCTGAGCGCGCCCTGCGCGTCGAAATCGAACACTTTGACGCCGCGCACCTCGCCATTGGGCGTGACCAGCGCGATATGCACGAAACGCTCACCGCCGCCATCCGCGCGCTTTTCACGCACCCACAGCCCTTCGCTGCCATGCACGGAGAGCGTTTGCCCCAAGGCTTGCGCACGCATCAGGCGCGCCTCGCCCTGCCCCCACGGGCCAAGCGTTTCGCCCAGCAGCATGCCCAACAGCCCGAGCGCAAGCCCCGCGAACAACACCGGCCGCGCCAGCCGTGCCAACGAAAGCCCCATGCTGCGCATGGCGGTCAGCTCATTGTTTGCCGCCAACTGACCCAGCACCACCAGACTGCCGATCAGGCTGGCCAGCGGGAAAAATTCCAGCATATACCCCGGCAACATGAGTAGCACGAACAGCAGCGCCTTGCCCGTGCTGTAGGCGCCCTCGATTTTGTCTGCCTCGTCGATCAACAACAGCACCGCCGCCAAAGCCAGCACCACACCGAGCACGGCGAGCGTACCGCCGAGCACACTACTTAAAAGATAGCGGTCGATGCGCGTCCACTCAAAGCGCATGCCGTACCCTCGCAGGCTGGGCGACAAACGCACCCATGCGCCAATAGAACAGCACAATCAGCGCCAGCATCAGCAGATGCGGCAAGAGCACACCGGCCAACAATGGCAGCTTGCCATTCTCCAGCGCCTTGGCAGCCAGGGTCATGAGGTTGAAATACACCACGTAAATCAGCACGCCCACCCCAATGCGCGCCAGACGCCCTTGGCGTGGGGCGGCGCGCGCCAGCGGCAAAGCCAGCACGCCGAGCAGCAAGGAACTGATCGGCTGCGCCAGACGTTTGGCCAACTCCGCCTGTGCCTGCGCTGAACCTTCGCGCAGTAAGTTTTCAAGCGGCATGGCGGAATGACGTTGCGCACCGGCCTGGGTGTTGCGTTGTTCCAAGCCAAGATCGATGCGGTGCTGCTGGTAATCGAGCACGCGCCAGTCATTGGCACCGATCACACCATCAAAACGTCGCCCATCTTCCAGCACCAATTGGCGATAGCCTTCGGCGTCCTCGGTGATGCGCGCGCGTGCGGCGCGCTCAATGCCATCACTGTCCTTGAGCTGAGTGTGCACGAACACGTCTTCCAGGGTCTGACCATCGCTAGACAGCCGTGCGGCATACACCGTCACCCTGCCCTTGTCGGCAATCAGAAAGCGCCCCACCGGCAAGCGGTCGAATACCGAGGCGCTCATCGCCTGCTGCAACATGGCATCGCGCGCACCCTGCGCCGCCGGCCACGCCCAAAGCGACAACCAGGCAATCAGCAGCGCCCACAGCAGGGTCAGCAAGGTCAGCGGTCGTTGCAGGCGCAGCGGCGACGCGCCACAAGCGAGCAGAACAGGAATTTCCTGATCGCGGTACAGCCTTCCCAAGGCAAACAGCAAACCCAAAAAGCCACCAATCGGCAGAATGAATACCAACAGCTTGATGGCATTGGCACTGAACAAGGCGGCGAGCAAAGGGGCTGGCAAACTGCCCTGCACGATGCTGCCCATCAGTTGCACGCCGACATTGGCCATCATGGTCAGCCAAAGCACGCCGCTGACTGCAAGCATGCCCAGCAGGGCTTCGCGCAGAAGGTAACGATCCAGTCGCTGCAACATGCGTGTCCGTGGCGGGTTACAGATAACGCGCCAGCAAGGCCAGCTTCAGTTCCTCCGCCGGAACATCCACCGGTAGCGGAATGCGCACCTTCCATCCATCGCCGGGGGCAACGTCGATCGGATTGGCACGCTGGTCGATCATCTCCTCGACAATGAAATCATGATTGCCACTGGGCAACATCAGCTCCAGCCGGTCGCCGCGCGTGATCTTGTTTTTCACCGTCACCTCAGCCATGCCGCGTGCCGTGTCCATGCCGGCCAACTCGCCGACGAATTGTTGCGTGTTGTTTTGTGAGGCACCCGACAGGTAGTTCTGGTACTCCTGCGTATGATGACGCTGGAAAAAGCCATCGGTATAGCCACGACTGGCCAGCGACTCGAGCTTGCCAAACAGCGTGGCGTCAAACGGTCGTCCAGCCACGGCATCATCAATCGCTTGACGATAGATCTGCGCGGTACGCGCCACGTAGTAATGGCTCTTGGTGCGCCCTTCGATTTTCAGGCAGTCCACGCCGATCTCTGTCAGTCGATGCACATGCTCGATGGCGCGCAGATCCTTGGAGTTCATGATGTAGGTGCCGTGCTCGTCCTCGAAAATCGGCATCAACTCCCCGGGTCGGCTTGCCTCTTCCAGCAAGTAAACCTGATCGGCCAGGGGATGACGCTGATCGCCACTCACCCCGGCACGTGTGGCGTCCTCGCCCTGCGTGACACTTTGCATGCTTGCTTTGAGCGCATCGTAGGAAATGACCGCCTCGGCCGGTGGACGAATCACCCCGGCAACATCTTCTTCCGCCGGCAGGGTCTTGTACTCCCAGCGGCAGGAGTTGGTGCAGGTGCCTTGATTCGGGTCACGGTGATTGAAATAACCGGACAGCAGACAACGCCCGGAATACGCGATGCACAGCGCGCCGTGCACGAAGACCTCAAGCTCCATGTCCGGGCATTCCTGACGAATCTCGGCCACCTCATCCAGCGACAGCTCGCGCGAGAGAATCACCCGCTCCACCCCCACGCTTTGCCAGAACTTCACTCCGGCATAGTTCACCGTGTTCGCTTGCACGGAGAGATGAATCGGCATCTCGGGCCAACGCTCGCGCACCATCATCATCAGCCCAGGATCCGCCATGATCAACGCATCCGGCTGCATGGCAATGATCGGCTCGGCATCTTTGAGGAAGGTGCGCACCTTGGCGTTATGCGGCATGACATTCATGGCAACAAAAAACTTCTTGCCGAGCGCATGCGCCTCGGCAATGCCGATAGCCAGATTGTCTTCCAGAAAATCGTTGTTACGCACACGCAGGGAATAACGCGGCTGGCCGGCATACACTGCATCCGCGCCATAGGCAAAGGCATAGCGCATATTCTTCAAGGTGCCGGCGGGGGATAAAAGCTCAGGGGTATGCATGGTAGGTCTTATGAAATCATTCAGGGCGTGATTGTACTGCGCAAAGCTCACTTTCATGCGTATCAAGCCCCCTTGCCCTGCAAGGATGCCGCTATCGAGGATTTATCGAACCAGCAGCAGGATTTATCGGAGGAGGGGATAGCTTTTTATGATGCGCTAGCCGAAAACGACAGCGCGGTGAAGGTGATGGGCGACGACGCGCTCAAGCTGATCGCCCACGAGTTGCTGACCAGCCTGTGTGAGAATGTGACCGTGGATTGGGCACACCGCGAATCAGCAAGGGCACGCATGCGCGTGTTGGTCAAACGCATTTTGCGCAAATACGGCTATCCGCCCGATCTGCAAGACAAAGCCGTGCAAACGCCGCTGGCGCAGGCGGAGGCTTTGTCTGCCATGTGGGTACGCGCATAAAAAACCCAACCTGTCGAGGTTGGGTAGTGTGATGTGGTGGAGCTATGCGGGATCGAACCGCAGACCTCTTGCATGCCATGCAAGCGCTCTCCCAGCTGAGCTATAGCCCCACAGCGGGAGCGCGCATATTACGCAGCACCCCTTGGAGCGTCAAGCGGAATTTGACAGAACCATGAAGTGAGCCAAACATGCACCGCCACCTTGATCATGAGTATGCAACATGAGCGAAGCCCAGGATTTTTGCATCGTCGTCACCACGTTCCCGGGTGAAGCCAGCGCACGTCAATGTGCCTTGCATCTCGTCGAGCAGCGCTTGGTGGCTTGTGCGCAAGTGCATCCCGGATTGACGTCGTTTTATACGTGGCAAGGCAGCATCCAGCAGGATGATGAAGTGAAGCTCACGCTGAAAACCCGCACGGATCGCTTGGTGGCAGTGCAGCAAGCGTTGCGCGCACTGCATCCGTATCAGGTGCCGCAATTCATCGTGCTGCGTGCCGAAGCAAGCGCAGCGTATTTAGCTTGGGTGAATCAGGTGCTGGACGACACGCAGTAAGTCAGCGCGCGTTGCAGGCGCACCAGGCTACGCTCACGCCCCACCAAGGCCAAGGTGGCATCGATGGACGGCGATGCGGTGGAGCCTGTCAGTGCAACACGCATAGGCTGCGCGAGCATGGGAAATTTCACGCCCAATGCCTTGACCGTGTCTTTGATGACGCTTTCCAACTCGGCCGCACGCCAATCGTTGACCACGTGCAGCGCATCAAGTACGGCGCGCAACAGCGGTTCGGCACTGCTGCCCAGATGCTTGCTGGCTGCATCTTCGTCGTAGCTGATGTCATCTCGGAAGTAGCACGCCGCCTGCTGCGCCATTTCGATCAGTGTTCGCGCACGCTCACGCAAGGCCACCACCACATCCTCCAACGCGGGACCTTGTGCAGGATCCACGCCGAGGTTGCCCAAGTGCCAGCGCAAGTAATGCGCCACGTGCGACGGGTCGCTGGTCTTGATGTAATGCTGATTGAGCCAGAGCAGCTTGTCCGGGTTGATGGCCGAGGCGGACTGGTTGACATCGGCTACATCGAACAGGCGGATCATTTCTTCACGGCTGAATATTTCCTGATCGCCATGTGACCAACCCAGACGCACTAGGTAGTTGAGCAGCGCATCCGGCAGATAACCCTCTTCATGGTATTGCATTACACTCACCGCACCGTGGCGCTTGGAGAGTTTGGCGCCGTCCGGGCCGAGAATCATGGGCAGATGGCCGTACACCGGCGGTTCGGCACCCATGGCGCGAAAGATGTTGATCTGCCGCGGGGTGTTGTTGAGGTGATCATCGCCGCGAATGACGTGAGTGATGCCCATGTCGAAATCATCCACCACCACGCTCAGGTTGTAGGTGGGTGTGCCGTCGGAGCGGGCGATGATCAGATCATCCAGCTCTTCGTTGCGAATCACCACCCGACCGCGTACCAGGTCATCGATCACCACCTCACCATCCAGCGGGTTTTTGAAGCGGATCACCGGCTGCACACCCGCGGGTGGCTCGGGCAACACCTTGCCCGGCTCGGGGCGCCAACGGCCGTCGTAGCGAGGTTTCTCGCCGCGTGCCATCTGCGCTTCACGCAAAGCGTCCAGCTCGTCCTTGGGCATGTAGCAGGGGTAGGCGTGGTCGTTTTGCAGCAGTTGCTGCACCACCTGTTTGTAACGCTCAAAACGCTGGGTCTGGTAGAAGGGGCCTTCGTCATATTCCAGATTCAGCCAGGCCATGCCCTCCAAAATGGCATTCACCGACTCGGGCGTAGAACGTTCGATATCGGTATCTTCAACGCGCAAAATGAAATCACCGCCATGCCGACGGGCGTAAAGATAAGAAAACAAAGCGGTACGCGCGCCGCCAATGTGCAGATAACCGGTGGGGCTGGGGGCAAAACGGGTGCGGATTTTTTTCATTGGGATGATTCAGTCGCAAAATGTGCGCGACAGTTTACCAAATGCAGGACATCAGGCAGCTTTATAAGCCAACACCACATCCATCACATTCGTGCCCGTTGGCCCGGTGTGCAGCAGCGCGTCGGCCGCAGCCAGCGCCGTGTAGCTATCGGCAGCCTTCAAGGCTTGAACAGGATCAACGCCTGCCGCGCGTATGGCTTGGGCGGTTGTGCCATCCACGCATGCACCCGCGGCATGCGTCACCCCGTCTGTGCCGTCGGTGCCTGCTGCCAGCAGGGTGATGCCCGCCTGCCCGTCCAAGGCCAGCGCGGCACTCAACGCCAAGTGCTGGTTGCGCCCGCCAAGCCCGGGCGCGTCTGGCAACTGTACCGTGGTTTCACCGCCCCAAACATGCACCCCGGGCGGCATGGCGATCAGTTCACGCGCCAGCCGTGCACCCACTTCCGCCGCATCACTCTGCAAAAAATCCTCGTGGCGATGCACAGGCAGGCCAAGACAATGCGCAGCATGCACCGCGCCATCCAACGCCGTGGCATTGCCTGCCAGAATACGCGCTTCGACCCAAGCCCAGCGCGGGTCATTGTGCGCCGGCATGGGGGGTGTGGTGTCAAGCAGTTCACACAGCCATTCCGGTAGACCATCAAGCAAGGGTACTGTACGACTCGGTGACAATAACCCGGAGCCGATACTGGCAGGGTCATCGCCCGGCACATCGGAAAGCATCAACACCTTCGCCGGGCGACCATGGAGGAACTCCAACAATCGCCCACCCTTGATGCACGACAATCGCTTGCGCACGCGATTCATAGCATGAATATCCAGCCCGCCGGCGAGCAGCCAAGCATTCACGCGCTGCCAGTCATCAAGGTTCACACCCTGCGGAGGCACCTCGACCAGACTGGACGCCCCGCCTGAGAGCAGGAAGAGCAACGGACGATCTTGCGGTGTGGTGGCAATGAATTCGAGCACACGCCGACCAGCAACGAGACTACGCGCATCCGGCAGCGGATGCCCGGCTGCGATCACCTCCACGCCTTCGTGCTGAAGCAGCGCGGGAGAAACATGACCGTCCTTGGTGATCAGCAAAGCGCGTGCGTGTGGCAGGAGATCCAATGCGCCCTGCAGCATGGAGGATGCCGCCTTGCCAATCGCGACCACGCCACCAAACGTCTCGGTGTGCTGAACCAAGGCTTGGGCAACCAGGGATTGACCATTTACTGAATGCAGCGCTGCGTCTAACAGGCCGCGTAAAATTTGGCAGTGCATGTTCAAGATGGAAAACCTAGCCTCGGCGCGCCCAACATGGCGAGCCCGAGACCAACGACTGGAACATCAGTCACGCACATCGCCATCAACATACAACCAGCGCCCCTGCTCACGCACAAAGCGACTGCATTCCTGCTGGCGATGCACGCGCCCACCACCAACACGCCAACGCGCGACAAAACACACCTCGCCTTGTTCATCGTTTACACCACCGTCCACCACACGGGTGATGTTCAAACCCAGCCACGTCAAATCTTTTTCTGCGGCGAGATCCAGTGCAGCCGGTCGGGTGGATGGATGCCAGGTTACGAGCAAATACGCTTCGTTGGCCTGCGTGTACGCTGTGTAACGTGAGCGCATCAACTGTTCGGCGGTTTCGGGCAACACGCCTTGGTCGATAAAACGCCCGCAACATGACGCATAGGCGCCACAGGAACCGCAAGAGCAAGAGCCTTCACTCATATATCTTTCTAGATCTTTATAGCGTATTAACGAATGCTTAATGCGCTGAATGAATAAAACCGAATCCCGTCCAACCGATTAAGCCCTGATAACCCTGGACTATGGCTACCCAGGTGAATTATGATTGCTTGATAAATGTTCAACCACAAGGTAAAACCACCACCCACCCGAAATAAAAAAATATAACGCAGAAAATAGAAATATCGATGACAACACTCCAAAGAAATTCAGGGCCAAATCCGGAAAAATCAGACTAATGAGTGAAAAAACCAATGTCCCAAGAAACATAATTCCGGCAACAAAGAAACCATTCACCATGCGTTTCATGTGCCCTGTACGTCGCATGTTTTCAATTAAACGATGACCTGAAAGCGTCATCAGAATAGATAAAGCCGTAACCAAAAAACCAAGCATGGTTGCTGCCACCCCGGCGATGACAGGCAATAACCCTTTGATGACATCATCATGCCCCCACAAGGCATATCCAACAGACACAACTCCGGGCACGAGTATTGCGTACTTAAACCAACGCATGATTTCCATTACCTATGCTGGTGAGAACGACTTGGCGATGCTGTTGCCATACATCGTTTAAAGCGCGATAAATGTGATCTTCCACAGGGTAGCGACCATCCAACTCAACGCGCGCATCACCTAAAATACGATCAGCAATCAAGTCAATCGGATGAGTATCACCGTGCTCGGACACATATAATTTGGCCACGCTAACATGGCCTGATTCCAGTAATTCGGACACAGTCTCCTTAACTCCATCCGCAAGTTTTGTGAATACTCCACCACCTGTGCGCCCGAGTGAAATCCTGAGGTGGATACGCATCCCATCTGATCTATCCATTACTTGCAAAATATCTCTTGTAAGCTGTGTTTCAGGGATAAAGTCAGCAGATGGTCGGCCAATACTGAGCTCGACCATTTTCGGTTCAACCTCATGCCTCATCAATCGAACAAGTGCGTCTGGCTGAATAATCGGGTTGACGCTAACCGTTGAACCAATTGCATCGGAAAGATAGCCCCCGAGCTGAGCATAGCTGGAGCCATGCCCCTGATGCTGGTAAACGAGAACTTTGTGGCTTGCGTGATAAATGAAGAAATTTTTTTCGATAAGTCCTTCATCATCGGCCAAATCAAGCTCACGCTCATCCCCGTCTGGCGTGCTTGCATGTGGAAGGTCGTCATAACGTAATTTACCAATGTAGCCCTTTATAGTTTGGCCAACTTTTGTCAAACCTCGCATCACAAATTTTGTTGCGCCTCGCACAATGATCGGTGCCCGTCCTTCATCGACCCATGAAGTCAGTT
>CAYOCG010000040.1:0-12916 GCA_964402435.1 uncultured Halothiobacillus sp.
CCATTAAAGGCATTGACCCCGCTTTTATTCGTCGCTTCGACATGGTTCTGGAACTGCCCATTCCACCCAAAAATCAACGCGAGCGGATTCTGCGTGCACTTTGTGACGAATATCTGGATACCGCCAGTGTTTCAAGGCTTGCCGAAACCGAGACGCTTGCGCCAGCGGTGGTTGCCAAGGCCAATGCGGTCGTTCGCACCATTCGCCACGACCTGGGACAGGAGGGTTCTGTTGCGGCATTCGAACGTCTGATCAGCAATACCCTGGAAGCACAGGGGCATCGTCCGCTTGTCCAGAACGATCCGAATCGGCTGCCGGACATCTACGATCCAGATTTCATTCATGCGGATGCCGACTTGGCACGTGTTGCAGATGGCTTGATTGCTGCACGCGCCGGCCGTCTTTGCTTGTATGGTCCGCCGGGGACTGGGAAAACAGCGTATGGGCGGTGGCTGGCACGCCAATTGGAATCGCCTCTGTTGGTTAAGCAGGCATCTGACTTGATGTCGCCTTATGTAGGTCTGAATGAGCAAAACATCGCACGCACGTTTCGCCAGGCGGAGGACGACGGAGCTGTATTATTCATTGACGAGATCGACAGCTTTCTTCAGGATCGGCGCAGTGCACAGCGAGGATGGGAAGTGAGCATGGTGAACGAGATGCTCACTCAGTTGGAGTCCTTTCCTGGCGTTTTCATCGCCGCGACCAACCTGATGAACGGGCTGGATCAGGCAGCGTTGCGTCGCTTTGATCTGAAAGTAAAGTTCGATTTTCTGCGTGCCGAGCAAGTTTGGGAGCTGCTGTGCCGTTACTGCAAGCACCTTGGCTTCGCCTTACCGCAGCCGGAGCTGCAGACACGGGTTTGGCGCATGAAGCAGCTGGCCCCCGGGGACTTTGCCGCCGTGATGCGCCAACACCGCTTTCGCCCGATCGAGTCTGTCGATGCGCTGATTGCCGCACTTGAGACAGAATGCGCCATGAAAGAAGGTGGAAAGGCCCCGATGGGTTTTCTCTGAACCTCATTCGCCTAGGGCAACCCAGCCATACGAGGAAGATCCATGCGCACGCTTTCGAAATCCAAACTCATGGCTTACCGCCAGTGCCCCAAACGATTGTGGCTTGAGGTTCACCGCCCCGAATTGCGCGAGGATTCGGCGTCCACCCAGGCCAGTTTTGCTGTCGGGCATCAAGTCGGTGCTATTGCGCGGCGTCTGTATGACCCTGCAGAACAGGGTGTGCTGATTGATCCTCAGGCCGACGGCTTCGATGCCGCCTTCGCCCAAACCCAAGAGCTTCTTCAGTCTGCTCAGCCGATTTTTGAGGCAGGTTTTAGGGCTGAAGGGGTATTGGCCTTTGCTGATGTCATGATGCCAGTCGATCAAGAAGGCACGCTTACTTGGCGTATGGTCGAGGTGAAATCCTCCACATCAGTCAAGGATTACCATCGCGACGATGCGGCGGTGCAATCCTTCGCCGCTCGCGCCTCTGGCGTGTCGCTCTCAAAGATCGCGGTCGCCCATGTCGACAGCAATTGGGTCTATCCTGGCAATGAGGATTACAATGGCTTGTTGCGAGAAAACGACCTGACGGATGAGGTGGCTGCGCGTGGCGAGGAGGTGCGCCGTTGGATTGACGATGCGCAGCAGATCGTTGCCCAGCCTTCTAAGCCCTGCATGGCGACGGGCAAGCACTGCGGCCATCCCTACGCGTGTGGCTTTCACGCCTACTGTCGGAGCCAAGAACCGCAGGCCGAGCAACCTATTGATTGGTTGCCGGGACGGCTTAGCGACATGTTAAAGGCACACATCGAAGAGCAGGGAATCATAGAACTGCGAGATGTGCCCGACGAACTGCTCAACGACAAACAGCGTCGCGTCAAAACAGTCACCCTCACGGGCGAGACTTATTTCAATTCAACAGCGACTTCGCAAGCGCTTGCTGCCTACACGCTACCGGCCTATTTCCTTGACTTCGAAACTATTCAGTTTGCCGTACCGATCTGGCAAGGAACACGCCCTTATCAGCAGATACCCTTCCAGTACAGTGTCCACTGTCTCTCAGGCACCGGCGAACTGGAGCATCGGTCATTCCTTGATCTCACAGGTCACGATCCATCCAAGGCATTTGCCGAAGCCTTGATTGCTGAGTGTGGGGAACATGGCCCCATCTTTGTCTACAACGCAGCTTTCGAGAAGACGCGCATCCGCGAGCTGTCGCAACGCTTCCCAGCGCTGGCTCAACCATTACTGGCTTTGAACGAGCGTATGGTCGATCTCTTGCCGATCGCTCGCGAGCATTATTACCACCCCAGCCAACAGGGCAGCTGGAGCATCAAGGCCGTGCTCCCCGCACTTTGCCCTGACCTGAATTACGCTGAGCTCGATGGTGTTCAGGACGGCGGCATGGCCATGAATGCCTACCTGGAGGCACTGGCACCGCAAACGAGCCAGGCACGCAAGCATGCAATCGAGCAGCAATTATTGGCCTACTGCGCGCTCGATACTTACGCCATGGTGCGCCTGTGGTCGATTTTCTCAGGCTCACCCATCAAGGTCTGACAATGGCAAAACGCTCGGACACGCTCGAAACCGTATTACTCGCCGTGGAGCTGCTGCGCCGCATCCCGCGCAGCCGCAAGGTGACGGCCAGTGAACTGCACCAGCAGCTAAAGGATGCCGGCATTGAGCGCGACTTGCGCACCATCCAGCGACAACTGGAAATGCTCAGCGAACATTTCGAGATCGAGCGCGACGATCGTAGCAAGCCCTACGGCTATCGCTGGTTGGAAAAAGCCAAAGGTTTGACCGTACCTAACCTCACTCCTCAGGAATCGCTATTGCTGCAACTTGCCGAGGAGCATCTGAAGAACCTCTTGCCCGCACGGTTAATGAAATCCATGTCAGGGTTTTTTGGCCAGGCCAAGCGCAACCTGGATTACGGTTCTAACGCACGGCTTGAAAGAGAGTGGCCGAGCAAGGTGCGCGTTGTTGCTACCAGCCAGCCCTTGTTGCCCCCCGCCATTCGCACTGGCGTGTTTGAAACCGTCAGCGATGCCCTCTACAGCAATCGCTGGCTTAACCTCGACTATCGCAATGCGGCAGGAACGGAGAACAGGATTCAGGTGATGCCTCTCGGACTCGTGCAGCAAGGCCATCGCCTCTACCTGGTTTGCCGTTACCACGGTTATGACAATGAAAGAAATCTGGCACTGCATCGCATATTAACGGCTGAAATGTCGACGCTGAGTTTTGAACGACCAAAGGAATTTGACCTCAAGAAATATGATGACGAGGGGCGTTTCGGCTTCGGTGAAGGAGAGCACATCAGGCTTACTTTTCGCATCGAACGCCAATCAGGTCTTCATTTGCTAGAAACGCCGCTATCGCATGATCAAAAAGTCATAGAACTGGAAGATGGCGATCTTGAGATTACTGCCACGGTTATCGAAAGCGCCATGCTCGATTGGTGGCTCAGAGGCTTTGGAGATGCTGTAATCGAAATCAATCGCACACCAATTTAAGAAACATTAGTTTCATGCACTCATGGATTGCATCGATGCACAGAGACCACATGTTCATCGAGTGAATGAAGGTATAGAAGTAAAGACGCTCACATTGTTTTGGAGGCTAAAAATGGATCAATTGATTGAAATTACAAACAGATTCTTCTCACTTCACTGGCAAGATCAAATCTTAGGTGATCCGCCAGCATGGAAAACCTGGGAACCATTTCTTTTTGGATCTGTGCCGAACTATGACCGTGGCGGGTGTTACGCACTATTCACGGGCGATAAGTTGATCTACGTTGGCTTAGGAGTAAGCCGCGGCGGCGGACTCTACCCGGAGAGCGGAATTTCTCGTCGGCTCATGAGCCATGTGTACTGCTCAGATCGCCCAAGGGGGCCGCAATGGTCTCGTTTAAGAGACAAGTGGGCTCACGTCACGCAGATCAGAACCATCGGTTTTAGTCCCGAAACGGTATACCTGGCACCGGCGCTCGAAAACTTTTTGATAAGATCAATTCCAGATTTGAGTAATGGTCGGGTGTGACAACATGCTCTCACCTATGCGGATGCATCATGTTAAAACCACAAAAAGTGATCTTGCAATAATTCTGGCATATAAAAGATCGATGCTAGGCAATCCTGCTTGGCACGAAGGATTTAGTTAAATACGCCTTTTTGGATAAATAAAGCCGATAGTGCTTTACATGATACGATTAACGCAAAATGGAGTGGCATTGCCATGAATAAGATTGAACTGCCCAGTAACTGGTTTTGTGATGGGAAAGAGTTGAAACCGAAGACAGGAGCTTCATATGCAAATACATGGATCTTTGATGGGAGGGAAATAAAACCAAAGATGGGAGCAACATTCTCCAAAACCTGGGTCTGGGATGGAAGGGAGCTAAAACTAAAAAGCAATCCAACGTTCTCAAATACCTGGGTTATGGATGGAGGAAAAATAAAACCAAAGCACGGCGCCAACTCATCCAATACATATGAAATGGGCAAGATGCCATTATTGGTGGCCGCTGGGCAGCTAATCTTGAAGCTTTGGTAAATCAAAAAATCGCCTTCATACGTGGGTTATTCCGATATGCAACCCTGGCAGGAAGTTGAAAGCTTTTTCATAACCATTAGGTTCCACACGAGAATGACACAACGACATGAAAGAATTTATTGAAAAAATTCCTTCTGAACTATTAACCAGATCAGGAAAAGTTTTTTACTCTGGCCGCAATGCTTTTCAATCTCAATCTGATTTGTATGTTCTTGGGTTGAACCCTGGCGGCTCGCCAACGCAAAACGACAGCGAAACCATATCCAGCCACACTAATGAAGTTTTGAACTATTATCCAGCTGATTGGTCGGCTTACCGTGATGAACTCTGGGAAGGGCGGGCACCTGGCACCCACGGCATGGCGCCACGTGTCCTGTATCTTTTCGCGAAACTGGGATTAAATCCAGGTTCAGTGCCTTGCAGCAATCTTATATTTGTTCGATCAAGACGAGAATCCCACCTTAATAATGAGATGACCAAGCTAATCGATATGTGTTGGCCTTTCCACGCGAGCGTACTAGAGGCTCTCCAACCCAAAGTAGTACTTTGTTTCGGCAAGACAGCAGGCAATCATGTGCGACACAAGCTTGGTGCATATAACCTTATGGATGAATTTATTGAAAATAATCGTCGTCGATGGCGAAGCCAGACCTATATCAATCCAAATGGAATTGCAATTGTAGTAGCGACACACCCCAGCATTGTAAAATGGAACCATCCGAGCACAGATCCGACACATTTGGTGATACAAGCACTAAAATAAAAATTCTATCGATAAACGCAGTGTAAATTGTACAGATATTACCTAAATTTTATGCTGGAGGTTTGGTAAGGCATTTTTTGTGTTGTTTTGCTGTAGTTACCTCTGCCCAAGGAACGACTGTTGCACATCGGGTAAATAAACTAATGACATTCATAAATAATCATGTAGTTGATTACATTCTACCAATTTGTTGATCACGATTTTCAAAATCACCGTCTTCAATGGTCTCATTCGGGAAGGGACAATCTCCTCAGGAAGAAGTAAGGCTATTCAATCGACATGGCCGACGCGTTTCCGTCTTTACGAAAACTCGACTGTATTCTGAAGCAGAATACGTTTGAAAAGCCATTCGGGTGCGTTGGCGCCCAAACGATCAACTCAACATGAATATGCTTTATTTTCTATCTTCACCCTAGTTGTCCATGCAGGTGCCGGCACTGATCAATGTAACTCATCATTTCTTGAGTGGACGGTCGAGCTCCGCCTGCGCGAAAAACGTGCAGGCCAGCTTCAATAATTCTTTGGCACGGCGCAGTTCTTGGACCTCGAGCTCCAGCAGCTTGATACGCTCACGCTAATCGGTGTGCATACCATAACGTCCTCCAGTATCAACCTCATGCCGGTTCACCCATTCATACAGGCTGTGCGGTGAGCACCCTATCTTGGGTGCAATGGATCCGGCGCCTGCCCAGGACGAAGCATACTCACCTCGTTGTTCAGGCACTATGCGCGCACTACACCTTCGCGGACTTCATGTGAATATTTGGGGATCTTGGGTTTGGTCATCGTGGCTCCATTTGCTCGGGTAAAGGAGCCCCCTCAAAATCCTGGGCGGTTCAGTTTTTCGAGTTCCCTTTCGTCCATGGTCAATGCCTGCAGGTGTTGCTATCGCCCTCGCGTTTCTCTATGGTGACACAGGTCGCGGCTTCGAGGTTTTGCTGCCATGTCAGAGCATCACAGTACCTGGTACGGATTGGGCATCATATTTGGCGTCATCGTCTTCTTTTTCTCGGCAGCCATCTTTGAGTTCGACGCGGGCAAGGTGCTGATGTATATCGTCCTCATTCCACTGGGTCTGGCAGTGGCAGTCGCCTTGCTGATGGCGGTATGGGCGATGGTGGTGAGCCTTTTCGGTCGCTTGCTCGGTTCGCGCTAACCCCTGTATCTGGGCAATGAGGATGTATAACGACATGCCCTCAAACTGGCTGGGCGACAAGATCGAACAATGGCCGACTGGCAAGCTGCTGCCCCATGCCTGTGATGCTCGCACCTCATTGGAGGAACACGATACGTAGATCGCCGCCTGCATCGCAGAGCTTGGATGTCCCAATCCTATCGATCCGGCTTCTTGTCATGTCCCGCCTGGCTGGCAATACGTTTATGGAACAGTCCGGGTTTGATATCTGCAATTGTTTGATAGCTTGGATGGGGCTGACATGCCCCAATGCTGTTTATGGCAGATGGTGATTGGTAAATTCACACGCCAGCATGAACTGCTTGAGGTTGTCTCACGCGCCAAAAACATCAAGGACAGTTTTGATTTATCCAGCCTACTCTTTGGCAACAGGATCGCGCTTAAAGCTACTTACTCGCTGCACATCAAGCAACAGCATGGTGAAGGCGGCGTGAAAGCAGTTCGCGGCATTGTGACACCTGATGTGGTGCTTCATGCTACTGAGGCTGCACTGATGGGTACGTCTGATGATAAGGTCGATACAACATCAACTGGCAATGTGCTCATTAGCGTAACACATCGTGTTGATGGCACAGAGTATCGATTTGTTTTTGAGGTGAAATTGCGCCGTAGATCGTTGACACTTTTAAATATATACCCGTTGAAAGTGCGTCGGCAGCGGAATGATACTTAAAAAGCCCCACCCTCTACGCCCGAAACGTGTCCACCGAACCGCACCTAGATCACAACACCAAACAACGATCTTGCGTCAACACTTGTGAATTCGTTCACATAAACAGCGTTTAGCAAAGGCAGCACCATTGGCGCATACCCAAAAAAAGGGCGTATGCGCATGCAGAAAACACATCACATTACCTTTGCCGTGCAACCGGTGGCGCCTGAAACGGACGGCGCGCCACTGCGATTCAGCGGCATTGCCTACTCTGGCGGCGTGATTCCGGCCTTTGGCTGGCATGGGGACGTTGCCATTGATCTTGCCAGCCTTAAGAACGACGGCGTGACTGTTCCGGTGCTGGCGGATCGCATCAACAGCATCGATGCCGTTGCTGGGCTTGGCACCATCCGTATGTCACTCGACAACGCGCTGACCATCAGCGGTGAAATCATCGAATCCTGCGAAGCAGGGCGCACCGTTGCCAGCCTGCCGTGCGCCAATTTCCCAGTGCAAATATCCGTAAGCTGGCGTCAAGCTATCGTGAAATTGAGCTCAGCGAGCCGCCGGCTTTTTGGTGAAGGCAGCAAAGATACTGTGAAAACGGAAAACTCAAATCACCCCGTGTCTTATAGTCACCTCACCACAACACCCGCCCCAGCGCATCCTGATTGACCAGCACAATCTGCTGCACTTTGGGATCCGGGTGTTCGCGGCCGGGTTCGATTTGCATCAGGCGCAGGAAATACGGCACCAGCGCGGCGCGCATGGTTTGCACGCTGCGTCCGTGGGTCATGCCGTAGTCTTCGGCGATCACCTGCTGTTGTGTTGGTGGTAAGTCTGGATGGGGAGCGATGATCACTTCGACCTGCTCTTGCCATAAAACATCGTCGCGTGCATCCACGCCATCGACTTCCAGCACCTCGAGCTGACCGCGCACCCGCGCGAGCACGAAGTCGCGATATTCGCCGTGGCCATCGCTCAGTCCGCGCACATGCCAACGAAAGCCGCTGAACACCAGGGTGTGCGGTGAAATCACGTGCTCCGCTGGCTCCGGGCGGTTCATGGATTGATACATCAGCCTAAGCTTGCGCTGGTTGTACACCGCTTGGCTTATGGCACGAAACACCTTGAGATCAATCTCCCGCTCCATGGGGCGCAGCATGCTCACCGATGGCGCATAGGCGGCCAGCGTCCAGTCTGCCCCTTCATCGGCGGGCAGCACACTCAGCGCATTGAGCAGCTCGGAGGTCTTGCCGGAAAGCATCAGCGGCAGAAAGTCGCTACTGGCCTCGTAATACTTTCTGGACTTGTTGTAGATCAGGTTATCGGGACGCAACGCCATGTACACGGCGAAATCCTTGGACGCTTGCGCCCGGCTGATGCCGAACGCGTCACACAGCGCCTGGGTGCGCACCCAGCCGGTGAGCAGCAGCGTGCTCTCCAAAAGACGCAGGCGCTGGCGCACATCCCATTTCAGCGCATCAAGGAGGAAGGTTTCGTTCGTCATGGTGAAGCATTCTCCATGTCGCGCATGATGTGTCAACAAAAACAACACAACAAAGTTGACACATGACATTGTTCGTCTATGATCTGGACATGTCTAATAGATAGACATATCAACAGCAACCAAGGAGCCTGCACCATGCGTACTTTTGATGACCACAGCCTGGAGTTTTGGGGCGATGTGTTTCAAGCCTGCCATCTGGCGGGCGAAGGCGTGCGTTTTGAGGATTTTCTGTGCGATCCCGAGCGCATCCTGCAAGACTTTGGCATGGACGATGCCGTGGAGATTCTGCACTCGGGCTATCTACCGCTTCTGCCTAAGCAGGCACGCATCCGTGCGCGGCTGGAGCATCCGGTGTCGTCCAGCTTGAAGCTCGGTACCTCGCGATGGGCGAATGTGCAGTCCATCCCTGCCGGCGTGACACCCTGCGTGCTCTGCGGCTGAGATGTTCGTTTGAACATGCGCTAACGCCATGCGCTCATCCATGCCATCCGCCACCAAGCAGGACGGACCTCTGCCTCATGCAGCCGTGGCGCTGCCGGGTTGGATCACGGGTCAAACGACTCTACCCGGTGTCCGTGCCTGGTTGTGGCGGGGGAAGCAGGATATGCGAATCTACGATCCTGATCCCCGTCTGTGGCTGCATCTGCACGATGGGCGTGTGCTGGTGTTTCGCCTTTCTGGCGCACAGCGGGGGGATGAGCATGTGATCGCCGCGCTGGCGCAGGCGGTGGCCGAGGACGGGCGTGGCGAGTTGGTACGCTTTGTCCTGCCCACGGCCGCTGGCGATGTGCAGGTGCAGGCGCTGTATGCCGCGCCTGTGATTCCGATCTCGCGCCACAAGGAAACGCCGCTGGCCAGCGTGCTGCGCCACGATGTACTCGCCTTTCTGCACACGCTGGATAGCGAGGTGCTGGAGTTGTTGGGGCGGCTGGAATCGCGTGCATTCTATGCCTCGGTGCGCAATTACAACCGTCTGGCGGCCTTGCCCGCAGAGCAACGCACGCGGCGCATGCAGGCACTGCTGCGCTTTCCCGCCTTGCTGGTGCCGATGCTGCTCACCGCGCATCCAAGCGCCAATCTTTTGGACGGTGGACGCGAAGCGCAACGCGAGGCAGCGCCAGAAGTGGAACAGGCGATTGACCACGGACACAACCTGATCGATGCGCTGGCACGGCACTACGCGGTGTCCAGAGGGCTTGTGCGCTCGCCGTTGTGCGCGAGTTTCTGGGACATGGACGCGAATGAGCGCAGCGTGGTGTTGCAGCTCTTGGACGCACTGCCCGCCAACAAGCGCCCACAGTGCGCAAGCGAGGTGGTGGAGGTGCTGCCTGCGGTGCGTGCTTATGTGCACTTGCTGCATCTCGAACGCACCCTGCCGCAGGATGATCTGCTGCGCCAGGCGCACATCGGTGCGTTTCGCCGCGGCTGGCAGGTTACATGGCTGACGTGTCAGCAGCTTGCGCCCAACCTTGCGCATGCCGTGCAGGATGCCGGCGATTTTCTTGCTGCCGTGGAAGCCTATGCCCACGAGCACGCCATGTTGTCCAGTCCCATGCCCCGTTTATCGCTGCGCCATGCCTGGGTCGCGCGGCACGGTCTGGCGAGTGTGCTGCGTGATAGCGCACGCTGGCACAGGCTGCGTAGAAATCCGCAGATACCCTTCAGCGATGTCGTTTTGCCGGACATTCTGGGGCATTGGCAGGAAGGTGGCTGCCATGCGCAGGAGTTGCTGACCCAGGCAGCACTGATCGAGGAAGGGGAGGCCATGCATCACTGCGTAGCCGATTACTGGCTCAAATGCGTGCATGGCGAACGCATTTTCAGCCTGACCCTGCCCGATGGCGAACGCGCCACCGCCGAATATGCGCCCAGTGAGCATCCGTACATGGCAGACGATGTGATCTACCAGTTGGTGCAATTGCGCGGCGCATGCAATCAGACGGCAAGCCCTGCCATGCAGGTGTGGGCGGAAACCCTTGCCTTGCGGCTCAACCAGGAGGCATTACGCCCCGAACGTACTGCCGCCATGCGATTGGTCGAGACACTCCAACCGCAGGCTACCCATAACCGCGTCTGGCTGGATGCGCAAAGCATCCGCGCACTGGAACAAACGCTGGAGTGGCTGGCAAGAGCAAATCTCGCCACACGGGTATGGCTGCGGGCGCATGTCGCCGGGCTGGCCTACTATTCGGGCAACACGGCGGATTTCGCACCAAGAGAAGGTGAGCCGCTGCAACTGACCCGTGAGCCGGATAACCCGCATGATCCACTGGCCATTCGCATCGATTGGCGCGGTCGAAAGATCGGCTATGTGCCTCGCACGGACAACCACACCCTCGCACAGGCCATGGATGCGGGCATACCACTCACGGCGCAGGTGTTGCACCTTGATGCACATGCCTCTGCATGGCGGCGGTTGGAGTTTGGGGTGGTGGAGACCTGCTCAACGTGCGGCTCGGCGTGCTGATCGCTCCTCATGAGCAGTTCTGAACCTGCCCCCCGTCGATCGACCTAGACCCCAATCCACACTGCGAAACCAATCTGCGCACATACGTTTTAGGTGAAAACGTGCCTGTGTGTCATGTTTTGCACCCTCAGGTACTAAAGAACACAATGTGCTGGAAAGCGCTTTGCGGTCACTTTATTGACTCCAGTCGCATTCTTCGCAGCAACCGTGCACAAACTGCATGTTGTGTGAAACATCACTCTGTTACGGCAAACACTATTTACCGAAACCATGCCCGCCTCTCCAGTAGACACGCAAGACGAACGCTTGCAACGCCGCCGTGAACAAGTGCGTGAGGCGCAGCGGCGGCGGCGTGAGCGTCTGGCGCAAGGGCAGCGCACGCCCATCGAAATCTTTCTGTCCAAGGATGCCCAAGCACGGCTGGATGCGCTCGCGCTGCTCTGGGGAGCAACACGGCAAGAGGTCATCGAACGGTTGTTGGTGCAAGTGCAGATTGATGCCAGCGTTGCACTCGATGAACCTGAGTGGACGACGGCAGAAGACGGCGGAAGCACGCCGAAAATCACGAAATAAATCCGCACAACTTGCTGAAATAAGTATCTTTTTTAGACATGATGTATTACAGTAATCATGTCATCATATTGGTGCATCAGCAGAGGTTTTGTCATGCAACCCGTGATTTCTGTTCGCTATCTGAAATTTCCAACCGCATTGGGTGCGGTATTGCTTCAACTTTATGCCAACGAGATGGATGAGGATGTATTTGAGCCCACCCAAGTCGTCAATTGGTGGATGCGTAAGTTGCAATCTCCCGACGTGGCTGACGATTGGCTAAACACGCGCCTGTGGCGGCTTTATGCGCGTCATTTGCATGCTGTGATCGCGGAAAACGCACCCGAATTAGCCAATCAGGCAGCCGCTTGTTTTGCGATCGAGCTTTCCCCCATCACCTCTTTGACCAAGAAACCATCCTCCGCCCGTTGGCAATGGGGAGCATTGGATGATGACCTGATCCCGCTCTGTGGTCTTCTGGCTCCTCAGGGCGCGCTTAAGACCCGGCTTCAAGCTCGAGGCTGATCAACATTTTCGAAAGCCTTGGGTTGATGTCTTGGGGGTTTCCAATGATTAACAGTGCGGGGGGTGACTGTGAGCACAGTAACGCGGGGAGGAACATCATCGGCCTACACGGCGCGTTTCCAGCAACTTTGGGCGCGCTGTGTTCGTGAGCATGCTGACGATGTGGATTGGCCGATGTTTGTCGCTTGGTTGCTTGCGCTGCGCCCGACCCTGCGCCCCGCATCCTGGCGACAATACCGCGCCGCGGTCATACATTTTTTAGAGGCGCAGACGTTTCCCGAGGTGCCGCAAATGGTTGAGATGCTCAAACAGCCCAGTGCACCGACAGCGTTGCGCAAGGTCGATCTTGCACCAAAAACCTCAGCCATGCGCCGCAAAAGCCTGCCGCAGGGGGATTTTGAACGCTTGCTGGATCACTTGGAGCACAAACAAGGTCGTTGGGATGATCTCACACGCCGCTGGTTGATTCACGCCACCATGACCGGGCTGCGCCCAGTGGAATGGCGAACGTTACGCGTGGACGATGTGGACGGTGATTTGTGTCTGGTCGTGCAAAACGCCAAGCATGATGACGTGCGCGCCCACGGGGTTGAACGCAGGTTGTACTTTGAGCTCGAGTTCGGCCCATTGCGTGAGTGGACTTCCCCCGCAATCATAGACACCTATGAGCTTCCATTTCGAAGCTGCTCG
>CAYOCG010000041.1:0-12203 GCA_964402435.1 uncultured Halothiobacillus sp.
ATGTGCGCAGGGCGGTAATCTGCTACAGCGGCTGTGCCAATGAAGATATCGCAGGGCATGGCTTTGAACACGGCGGCATGCATGTCGAGCGCACTCTCCACCTTGACAAGGGTGACGCTCCGCGGTGCAGGCAGCTGGGTGCTGCCGCTGATCAAAACGACGTTTGCGCCCGCATCACGAGCAGCCTCGGCCACAGCATATCCCATGCGCCCCGAACTGCGGTTACTGATGAAGCGCACCGGATCAATCGCTTCACGTGTAGCACCGGCGGTGATAATCACACGCTGACCAGCAAGTGCGCTCACGGTCGAGGAAGACAGGGCAGCGATTAATTGTTGCACGATCACTTCGGGCGCAAGCATGCGTCCTTCACCTACCTCACCACAGGCTTGCGCGCCGGCGTCGGGTCCGAGCAGGCGCGCACCGCGTTCAATCAGGGTTCGTACATTGGCCTGTGTCGCCGGGTGCGCCCACATCACATGGTTCATGGCAGGTGCCAGCAGTAATGGCGCCTCGGAAGCCAAGCACAGCGTGGAGAGCAAGTCATCCGCCATACCACAGGCCAGACGTGCGAGCAGATCGGCGCTGGCCGGGGCGATCAAAATATAGTCTGCCCAACGCGCCAGTTCGATGTGCCCCATGGCCGCTTCATGCGCTTCATCCCATAGCGATGTCCGCACCGGGTGGCCAGAGAGCGCCTGCAGTGTCAGTGGTGCGATAAAGCGCGTAGCGTTGGGTGTCATCACCACACGCACCTGCGCCCCGGCCTCGCGCAAACGACGCACCAGTTCGCATGCTTTGTATGCAGCGATGCCTGCAGAAACGCCGAGCAAAATATTTTTGCCCGCAAGCTCGCCGAAGATTTTGCCCGAATGCTCCATGCATGCAGTTTAGCCTTGAGTGCCTAAACTCGTCAGTAAAATTCAGAGGATCGAAGCATGGCAATCACCGACTGGCCGGAGGATGAACGTCCGCGTGAAAAACTGCTCAAGCAAGGTGCTGGAGTGTTATCCGACGCCGAGTTGCTGGCGATTTTTCTACGCACGGGCGTGGCGGGTAAATCAGCGGTCGATCTTGCGCGTGAGTTGCTCAACACATTCGGTGGACTGCGCAGCTTGCTCAATGCTTCTCGCGCCGATTTCTGTCAGGGTCTGGGTTTGGGCGATGCCAAGTATGCGCAGCTGCAGGCTGTGCTGGAAATGGCGCGTCGGCATTTACGCGAAAGCTTGCAGCGCGGTGATGCCTTCAATTCGCCCGACACCGTGCGTGCCTACCTTGCCGCGCGGCTACGAGACTTGCCGCGTGAGGTATTTCTCGTTTTGTTTCTCGACACACGGCATCGCTTGTTAGCCGCGGAGGAAATGTTTCTAGGCTCGATCGCTGAGGCCAGTGTGCATCCGCGTGAGGTGGCGCGGCGCGCCATGCAACACAATGCCGCTGCGCTGATTGTGGCGCACAACCATCCCTCTGGCGTGGCAGAGCCGAGTGTCGCGGATATCCAACTCACCCAACGTTTACGCGACGCTTTGGCCTTGCTGGATGTGCGCCTGCTTGATCACTTTGTCGTCGGGGATGGGGCGCCGGTTTCGCTGGCAGAGCGCGGCGCGTTTTAATAAAAAAACCCGCCAGCGGCGGGTTGGCTACAGTCATGTGGACGTTTACTTGTTGGGCTGAATGGTGATTTCCACGCGACGGTTCTTTGCACGCCCTGCAGCCGTGTCATTGCTAGCGATCGGACGGCTGGCGCCATAACCGACCACGCTCATGCGCTGCACTGCAATACCGCGATTGCTCAGATAATCACGCACACGGAAGGCACGATCTTCGGAGAGACGCTGGTTGGCACTCGGTGATCCCACATTGTCGGTAAAGCCTGCAATCTGAATGTGTGTGTCCGGGTATTGCTGTAAGGACTGCGCGACCTGATCCAGCGCACTCATGAATTCCGGCTTGACCTGTGAGCTGCCGGAAGCGAAGGTGATATTGTCAGGAAATACCAGCACGATGTTCTCGCCACGACGTTCCACGTCCACCGGAGTATTGGCCATTTGCTGGCGCAAGGCGCGTTCCTGCTCGTCCATGCGGTTGCCAATCAATCCCCCAGCAGCAGCACCCACCAGTGCGCCAATCACCGCTCCTTCTGTGCGTCGTCCTGAACCCGCGACTGCGCTACCGATCAACGCACCGCCGACAGCGCCAATGCCCACACCCGCCGAAGTGTTCGGATTGTCGCGCACCGTTTCTTGTACTGGAGCACAACCGCTGCTCAAAACCAGGGCAGCGATCAAAGCAGGGGCTAAATACACACTTGACTTCATGCCATGTCTCCTTTGTCGGCGGGATCAGAATTTACCTACGAGCAGTTTAGCAGTGAATGTGCGGGATGATTTCGAACTGCAAAAAACTTGATCTTGAGAATTAGGCTAAGCTCCGCGTGTGATTCTAGTTCTATAGGGTGATGATAATGACGACGCATTTCCGTGTTTTGGGTTTAGGTCTTGCAATCTTGCTTGTGGTGGGGTGTTCGGCTCAGCCGCGTCAGCAAGCCGTGCCGTTTGAGAAAACGGCGCAGGCCAAAGTTTCGGGTCTGGAAGATGTACGTTACCTGGTGGATGATCCCAAAGATATGGAGCGCATGGCGCAGGATGTGCTCGCCTTGTGGGATAAGCAGCGCGCGTTGCTCGTTGCGCAAGGCAAGAGCTTGCATGAACTTCCGGCAGCCAATTTCCTGGCGATTTCCGGTGGTGGTGATAAGGGTGCATACACCGCAGGCTTGCTCAACGGTTGGACGAAACATGGCACGCGCCCAACATTCACTCTGGTCACGGGCATCAGTACCGGTGCATTGATTGCACCGTTTGCATTTCTTGGGTCGGCACATGATGAGGAACTGGCTGCGCTCTACACCAATACGTCCAGTCAGGATCTTGTTGAAGTACGCGGTGTATTGGCTGCATTGACGGATGATGCCGTGCTGGACACTGCGCCATTGCGCCGCATGATTGCGCAGGTGGTGGATCGTAAATTTCTTGATGAGGTGGCAGCGGAGTATGCCAAGGGGCGTGTGTTGCTTGTTTCAACCACGAACATTGATGCTTCGCGCCGCGTCATCTGGAACATGACCAAGATCGCAGCGAGCAAGGATCCTCGGGCGATGCATTTGTTCCACGACATCATGCTTGCTTCGGCGGCCATTCCTGCAGCTTTTCCGCCGGTATTGATCGACGTGGTGGTGGATGGGCAGGTTTATCAGGAAATGCACGTTGATGGTGGTACTACATCCCAAGTCTTTGTATATCCCGCGTCCATCAACCTCGCCAAAATGTCGGCTGAAAATGGGGTGCATCGTGATCGCAAGCTGTTCATCATCATGAACGAGCGCATCGATCCTGATTGGGGACAAACCGAGCGACGCGTGTTTAACATCGCCCAGCGCTCTTTGGGTACTTTGATTCACAATCAGGGGATTGGTGACTTGTTCCGTATCTTCGTCACGGCACATTTGGATCAGCTTGATTTCAACCTGGCTTACATCCCGGCGAGTTTCAACCACCCGAACCCCGGTGTATTTGATACCGACTATATGCGTGCATTGTATCAAGTGGGCTATGAGCGTGCGCTCAAGGGCTATGAATGGGAAAAAACCCCTCCGGGCTTGAATGAGCGTTTGAAGAGTCAATACAAATAAGAGCGACAAGCCAAAGGTCAGTTCGCAAGGCGCGATGCCTTCTTGTGAATGCCTGAAGATGCTCAACAAACTGGCGCAGCGTTGATACGATGCGCCAGTTTTTTGAATATTTCTCATGCTTCAAGTCACCAATCTTGCCTTGCGCCGCGGCGCCAAGTTGCTGTTCAGTGCGGCCAGCTTTCAGGTGTATCCCGGGCATCGTGTTGGGGTCACTGGGGTGAATGGCTGCGGCAAATCCAGTCTTTTTGCCCTGTTGTGCGGCGAGTTGACCGCCGATGCGGGTGAGGCAACGTTCCCAAAAGATTGGATGCTGGCGCATGTCGCTCAGGAGACACCTGCCGATCCGCGTGCGGCGCTGGAGTATGTGCTCGACGGTGATGGCGAGCTACGCGCCGTGCAGTCGGCCTTGCGCGCAGCCGAATGCGCCAATGATGGTCAGCGTCTTGCTGAATTGCATGCGCAATTTGACCTGATCGGCGGGTATGACGCGCCCAGTCGCGCTGCGCGGCTATTGCATGGTTTGGGCTTTTTACCGGGTCAGGAGCATCAGTCGGTGGCCTCCTTTTCCGGTGGTTGGCGCATGCGTCTGAATTTGGCTCGCGCTTTGATGTGCCGTTCTGACCTGTTGCTGCTGGATGAGCCCACCAACCATCTGGATCTTGAAGCAGTCATCTGGCTGGAAGCGTGGCTTAAGAGCTATCGTGGCGCATTATTGCTGATTTCACATGACCGTGACTTCCTCGATGGTGTGTGTACCCACGTGCTGCACGTCGAGCAGGGTGCTGTGAATATGTACAATGGCAATTACAGCGCGTTTGAGCGTCTGCGTGCCGCGCGTCTCGCTCAGCAGCAGGCGGTTCATGCGCGACAGCAGCGCGAAGTGGCGCATATGCAGCGTTTTATCGAACGCTTCAAGGCCAAGGCGAGCAAAGCGCGTCAGGCACAGAGTCGGGTGAAGGCGCTAGAACGCATGGAACTGGTGGCTGCGGTGAATGCGGATTCGCCATTCACCTTTCAGTTACAGACCCCGGATGCCTTGCCGCATCCGCTGTTACAGCTCAAAGAGGTCAGTGTTGGCTATGGTCATACGCCCACACTGTCCAATATCAAACTGTCCTTGGCGCCCGGCGATCGCATTGGCTTGCTCGGGGTTAACGGCGCGGGCAAATCCACCTTGATCAAATTGTTGGCGGGTGAGATGACGCCGCTGTGTGGTGAGCGCCTACCCGCGCAAGCACTGCGTATCGGCTATTTTGCTCAACATCAGGTCGAGCAGCTGAATGTGCAATGGTCTGCACTGGAGCATTTGCGCCACAGTCATCCGCAAGTTCCAGATCAGGTATTGCGCGATTACCTCGGGAGTTTTGCATTTGCCGGTGACATGGCGACGACCCCTGTGGCGCCGTTCTCGGGTGGAGAAAAAGCGCGCCTGGTGTTGGCCTTGCTGGTCTACCAAAAGCCAAACCTGTTGCTTTTGGATGAGCCGACCAACCACCTTGACCTGCAAATGCGCGATGCGCTGGCGCTGGCATTGCAGGATTTTGAAGGTGCCATGGTGATGGTCTCGCATGATCGTTACATGCTGCGCAGCACCACCGACCGGCTCTGGCTGGTGCGCGCCGGCAAAGTCGGCGAATTTGAACAAAGTCTGGATGATTACCCGCGTTGGCTGGCCGAGCAGGAGGCATTGGAAAACCCTCGCGAGCAGGCGGTGCCCATGCAAGAGGCCGAGCACAGCGCTGCGGCGCGCAAGGAAAAGCGCCGCCAGGAGGCCGAGTTACGTCAACAGCAACTGCCCTTGCGCCAAAAGCTGGCCGCGCTGGAGAACGATGTGGCGCGCTTGACGCGCGAGCAAATCGCCTTGACGGAGCTGCTGAGCGACGCTGGAATTTACGAAGACGCGCAGAAAACACGTCTTATGCAGGTGTTGGCCGAGAAACAAAAGGTGGACGCTGAACTGAGCGCTGCCGAAGAAGCGTGGTTGTTGCTTGCCGAAGCGCTGGGCGAATAGTCACCAAAGCATGACAAGAACAGTGCGTCAATAGATTTCGGGTATGTACATCTCAGCCGGCACAGGCTGACGGTAGTACTCGGGGTTGCGCACACGCTCTGGCAAAATCACCTGTGGGCGTTCCACCTCGAAATAATCGAATTGGCTCAGCAGGTGGTGGATGCAGTTGAGGCGCGCCTTTTTCTTATCGTCCGCAGCGACGATCCACCACGGTGCTTCTGGAATGTGGGTGCGCTCCAGCATGATTTCCTTGGCCTTGGTGTAATCCTCCCAGCGGCGGCGAGACTCCAGATCCATCGGACTGAGCTTCCATTGCTTCAAAGGATCTTCAATACGGCTGGTGAAACGCAGGTGCTGCTCATCGTCAGTGATCGAGAACCAGTATTTGATCAAGGTAATACCGGAGCGCACCAGCATGCGCTCAAATTCAGGCACACTGCGGAAAAACTCTTCATATTCGTGTTCGGTACAGAAACCCATCACCCGCTCCACGCCGGCACGGTTGTACCAACTGCGGTCAAACAACACGATTTCACCTGCAGCGGGTAGATGCGGCGCATAGCGCTGGAAATACCATTGGGTGCGCTCACGGTCGTTGGGCGCGGGCAGAGCGACCACACGACATACCCGTGGGTTGAGGCGTTGGGTAATGCGTTTGATCACGCCGCCCTTGCCTGCGGCATCGCGACCTTCGAACAGAATGACGATTTTTTGCCGCGTATGCTGCACCCAGTCCTGCAACTTGACCAACTCACCTTGCAGACGCAGCAGCTCGCGAAAGTAATGCAGGCGTTGCTGACGCCCGGCCTCGTCCAGCTCGATGCCGGCGACGTGATCCGCCAGATCGTCTTCAAGCTCCAGTTCGAAGGATTCATCCAGGCTGTCGAGGCGTTCAGTGATCAGCGGGTCTTGGCTGTGCATGGCTTATCGTTCCGAAGTGAAGTTGATTTCAATTCTGGAGCGGATTTATGACGCCGCAATGGCAAAAAACTAGGAGCTGCGCGTGGGTTTTTTATCCTTGGAGGCAGCAACCACCAAAGTTTGCCCGGTACTGATCGCAGTGTTGTCCTTGAGTTTGTTCCATTCGCGCAGTTGCGCCACGCTGACCTTGAAGCGCTGCGCAATGGAGTGCAGCGTATCGCCCTTCTGTACGGTGTAGGTGGTTTCGTTGCGTACAGCGTCTTTATCAGTTGTGGCCTTGCGGGATTTTGTTTCGTTTTTGACTTCGGGCAATTCGCAGTACACCGTCAGCTTTTGGCCGGGCTTGAGGGCGGCCTTGGTGTCGAGTTTATTCCATGAGGCCAGTTCGGCTGGTTTGACGCCGTATTTGCGCGAAACATTGAATAAGGTGTCGCCGGAGCTGACGGAATGGATCACCTTGCTATTGATCGCGTAACGCTCTTTGGGCGGTAGTTTCAGTGGATCGGGCTCATTGTTTGCCTCAGCCAGCATGGTTTTGGGTTGACCCACGATCATGCGATTGGAGGGAATAAGCACCACCTGGCCGCGATGCAGTTGGTTGCTCAGGGGGGGGTTGATCTCGCGGATTTCACTCACACTCACGCCGTGGCGTTTGGCCAGCGCGGTGAGGGATTCATTCTTGCTGAGCTTGATGCTGCGCGGTGGTGCCAGGGTGACGCAGAAGTTTTCCAAGTCATGCTGACGTAACTGTTCGGCCTTGTCATGCGGTAACAGTAGGGCGACCACGTCCTGCCCATGCCCGGTGACGCCACGTTTGAAGCCGGGATTGAGTTTGTAAATGGCGTCTTCGCTCATCGACACGGCGCTAGCAATTTTGGCCAGATCCAGCGGCTTGTCGAAGGTGATCTGCGTAAACGCGGGCTTGTCGTCCACTTTGTGCGGAGTCAGGCCGTTTTTTTCCGGATCATGGAATATGCGCACCAAGGCAAGCAGGCGCGGTACATAGCGCTCGGTTTCATCCGGTAGATCCAATGACCAGTAATCCGTCGGTTCGCCTTTGGCAGCAGCCTTTTGTATGGCGCGACTCACGGTGCCTTCACCTGCGTTGTAGGCAGCAAGAGCAAGTGCCCAGTCACCATTGAACATGTTGTTGAGGTATTGCAGGTAATCCAGGGCGGCCTGGGTGGAGGCTTGCACATCGCGCCGGCCGTCATACCACCAATTTTGCTTCAAGCCGTACTGGGTGCCGGTACTGGGGATGAATTGCCACAAACCGGCCGCTTGGGCACGTGATGTGGCTTGCGGTTGGTAGGAGCTTTCCACAATCGGCAGCAAAGCCAGCTCCATGGGCATATTGCGTTCGCGCAGCTGTTCGACGATGAAAAACAAGTAGGGCTCGGCGCGTTTGCTGGTGCGATGCAACTGATCCAAGCGTGCCTGATAGAAAAACACTTCGGCATCAATGCGCTCATTCTCCAGCGTATGCATGCTGAAATTCTTGGCCAGACGGGTCCACAACCCATAGTCGGCGCGCGGGGTGTCGCTGAGTGGTGTGGTGCTTGGGGGCTGAGTGTGGCTGAGGCTGTAGAGTTTGTCGTGATCGGCTTGCTGCGGGGTGGCATCCTCACGGGTGTCCATCTGTGCACAGCCGGCGAGCAGAAGCAGACTCAGCGAAAAAATTGGCAAAAACAGGCGCATGACTGCCTTGGTTCCAGTCGGTCGAGTGATCATGCTAATCCCTTGAGGCACAGGGGGCAACGAAAGAGGCGCTTCAGGTGCTCTGTCGGTCAAAGGCATCCTTACAGGCGCGGACACAGGCAAATACGGCGGCAGGGGTATCCAGGACATGCGCGCAATGTTGTTGTGCGCGGTTCAAAAGTGCCTGCTGATCCCAGCGCAAGAAAGGGTTGGTCGCCTTTTCTTCGCCCAGCAGGCTGGGCACGCTGGGCTCACTGCGCGCGCGCTGCGCGTTGACTTGTGCAATGCGCGAAGCAATCGCTGCGTTGTCCGGCTCGGCAAGATGGGCAAAACGCAGATTGTCTTGCGTGTATTCATGGCCACAATACACTAGGGTGTCGTCTGGCAAGTCGCGGATTTTTTGTAATGAGGCTTGCATCTGCTCGGCGGTGCCTTCAAACAAGCGACCACAGCCCGCTGCAAACAACGTATCCCCACAAAACAGACGTGGCGGCGCCTCGGCACTGACATAGGCACAGTGATCGAGGGTGTGGCCGGGGGTGAGCATCACGCGCCATGCACCCAATCCGTAGGCGTTCAGGTCGATGATCTCGCCTTCCGCCAGTGTTTCTGTGCTCAGTTCGCTCATTTTCGGGCCATGCACCCTGCAGGCATGGCGCTGGCGCAAGACTTCCACGCCGCCGATGTGGTCGTGGTGATGGTGCGTCAAGAGTATGGCAACCAGTTCGAGCTGGTGTGCTGCAAGATACGCCTGTACCGGTGCAGCATCGCCGGGATCGATCACTGCGGCATAGCCATTGGCGTGCAACAGCCAGATATAGTTGTCTTCAAATGCGGCAATGGGCTGAATGTGCATGGTGATGATCCGAACAAACTTTCGGCTTGGATGGATGAAATGCTCAAAAGTTTAAGCCAGATGCGCGGACTCTCCCACCTGAAACTGCCGCCGTTGTGGAGCTTGAGCGTCGCGCTGCTGCTTGGCGTGGTCGCGGCCATGGCCGGATTGGCGCTGCTCGTGCCGCTGGTGTGGTGGTGGGTTGTCGTGCTGGTGCTGAGCGTGTTACTTGGGCTGGCCCCGACTTGGCGGCAGGTCACATGGTGGCTGTTGGCGCTCAGCCTTGGTGTGATCTTGGGGGCGCATACAGCATGGCAGGTGCGTGCGGGGTGGCTTGATCCGGCCTTGGAGTTGCAGCCGGTGCAGGTGGATGTGCGTGTCATCGGCTTGGCGGAGGTGGGTGAACGCGGCACGGCGTGGTTTGCTGAGGTGGTAACGCCTCCTCAGGGTTTGCAGCATTTTCCGCAGCGCCTGCGTCTGCATTGGTACAAAAGCCCGCCGCCGCTGAATCCCGGCGAGCTGTGGCGCGTCAAGCTGCGTCTGAAGCGCCCGCATGGCACGGTCAATGGTGTGGGCTTGGATTATGAAGCCTGGTTGTTTCGCCAAGGGGTGCAGGCCACAGGCACGGTAATTTCGGGTGAACGGCTGCACGCTGCGCCGAATTGGAGTGTGGATGGCGTGCGTGCCGATCTGCGTCAGCGCCTTTTGGATGTGATGCCCGGCGAACCTTCTTCCGGTTTGGTGTTGGGCTTGGTGCTCGGTGATCGTTCACTGATGAGCGCGGCACAATGGGATATGTTGCTTGCCACGGGGACCAATCACCTGCTGGCAATTTCCGGGCTGCATGTGACCATGATAGCCGGCATGGTGTGGTGGTTGGTGGCCAGTGTTTGGCGGCGCGTGCCGCGCTTGGCGCTGATTTTGCCGGCCAACATGGCGGGGGCATGTGCCGGTTTGCTGGCGGCATTCGCCTACAGTCTGCTCGCCGGGTTTTCCGTGCCGACCCAGCGCACGCTGTTCATGCTGCTTGCGCTGGTACTGGCGCTTCTTGCCCGTCGGCAACTCGTGGCGCGCGATGTCCTTGGCTTGGCCTTGCTCCTAGTGTTGCTGTGGGATGCGCGTTCGGTGCTGGATGTGGGCTTCTGGCTGTCGTTCGTTGCCGTGGGTGTGTTGATTTATGCTGCCAGCGGACGCCTGCAGACGTTGCCGGCATGGCGCGAACTGGGTTTGGCGCAGTGGGCGGTGTTTGTCGGACTATTGCCGCTGACGCTGTTGTTGTTTCAACGCGGCTCGTGGGTGGCACCGCTGGCCAATCTGCTCGCCATTCCTTGGGTGAGTTTCTGGGTCACGCCCTTGGCGTTGCTTGGCTGTGTTTTGCTGGGAGTCTCGCATACTTTGGGCAGTGCGGTGCTTTGGCTGGCACTGCGTTCGCTGGATGGCTTGATGGATCTGTTGCAGCGACTTGCGGCGCTGCCGGGTGCGCAATGGTTTCCAGCCATGCCACCTTGGCCTGCCTTTGTGCTCGCCGCGTTCGGCGTGCTCTGGCTGCTGGCGCCACGTGGCGTGCCGCTGCGCGGCATGGCGTGGATCCTGTTTTTGCCGTTGTTTTTCCCACGCCTGGAGCATCCCGCGCCCGGCGAGCTTTGGCTGGACTGGCTGGATGTGGGGCAGGGGCAGGCGGTGCTGGTGCGTACCGCGCACCACAGCATGCTTTATGACGCAGGGCCGGTGAATTTTGCCGGACGCGATGCGGGGCGTGAGGTGGTTGTGCCGGTGTTGCGCAGCGCGGGGGTGACGCGCCTGGATGTGCTGTTGCTCAGTAACGGCGACCGTGATCATGCCGGCGGTGCAGAGGTGATTCGTCAGTCCTTGCCGGTGGGTGGGGTTTGGTCCGGTGGAGACGTGGTGAGCCATGCCGAGTTGTGTCGTCAAGGCTTGCACTGGTCATGGGATGGCGTGGATTTTCGCGCACTGCATCCACCCATCGATTGGCGCCCGGGGAAAGACAATGATGCAAGTTGTGTTTTGAAAATCACCGTGCCCAGCGGGCGTGTGTTGCTCACCGGTGACATCGAGCGGGCAGCGGAGTGGGCGTTGTTGCACTCCGGCGAGGATCTGGCTGCCGAGGTGATGCAGGTGCCGCATCATGGCAGCAAAACCTCGTCCGATCCGCGTCTGATTGCTGCGGTGGCACCGAACGTTGCAGTGGTGTCGGCAGGCTATCGCAATGCGTTTCGCCATCCGCGTGCGGAGGTCATCGCGCGCTATGTGCAACAGGGAGTGAAGGTGGTGGATACGCCCTCGTGTGGTCGCATGCAGATTCGCCTGCAGAGCGGGCAGCCGCTCGCAATGCACTGCGCACGGCATGCATGGCCGTGGGCGTGGCGTGTGCCGCATGCGCCGGCGGCGGGGCAGGTCGAGGTGGATGCCGAATGATTGATCGAAAAATTCGATCAATTCGGGCGGTTTTTCGCCATTTAGACACTAAAAATTCGATCAATTGAGGCAGGTCAAAGCAGAGCAGGGCGTTTGCAACCGCTGTTTGAGCGCGTCTAGGATTGAATCAAGCCTCAAGCACGCGCAAAGCATGCATGACCTGAGTGATCAAATCGGCTTGTTCGGCGGGCAGATGGGCGATGAGTGAGCGCAGGTCGCGCTCGCCTTCGATCATGGCAATCAACGCTTGGCTCGTCGCTTCCGCCGTGGGGGTGTCCGCGCTGGCGCGCAACTCGTCCAAGGCTTCGAGGGCGTCGCGCTCGCCTTGTGTGGCGGCATACACCAGCGCGGCGAGCGCCTCGGCAATCGGTGTGGCGTCCGTGCGCCACTCATCGAGCAGTGCGGGTTGAACCAGGATGGCATCCAGACACTGCACGATGGCGCGATCTTCTTCATCCAGCAAGGGTGAAACCGTCGCTGTGTCCGTCAGGGCGTAGCGCTGGCGCAGATGCTGGCTGAGGGCAAGCCAACCGTCGTGCTCCATGTCATCCAATAGCTTGGCCAAAGTGAGGCGCTGCGTTGCATCCTCATGGGCACGCAGGCAGGCGGTGAGC
>CAYOCG010000042.1:0-11857 GCA_964402435.1 uncultured Halothiobacillus sp.
ATGCACGGCGCTTGGCTCGAAGGCTTGGCCAGCGGCGAGCGCAGTCGGTTGTGGGTCACCGCGCGTGCGTTCAACGCCAAGGATGAGCAGCAGAGCGTCAACGGCTTGCGCGACCTGTACCTGCTCGGTCGGCATTTCACCGTGGACGGCACGGAAATCTCGCTCGGACTGGGCAGCACGCCGCAAGGTGGGGCGATTTCGGCCACCTGGCGCGGCGAAATCGGTCTGGGCTGGCTGGACAGCGAGCAGGGCGGGCGCATCCGCCTGGCGCGCCGTCCGGTCGAGCAATCCGTGCTCGCGCTCACGGGTGCGGCCTTGCCCGCACAGGCCGAGCAACCTGCAGTGCGCTGGGGGCAGGTGATGCGTGAAGGGCTGGAGTTGGAGGCGTATCGTGAATTTGCTGCGTGGAAAGCCGAAGCCTCGCTCACCGCGGGGCGAATGGTCGGCGAGGGCGTGGCGGACAACCGCATGTTCGAAGCCTATGCCAACCTGCTGCATCCCATGCCGAGCCTGCTCGATGGCCTATCCCTGGGGCCCGTGTTGTATGCCACGGGCTATGAAAAGAACCTTTCGCCCTTCACGCCGGGCAATGGTGGCTACTACAGCCCGGAATATCTGCTGCGCCTCGGCGCGTTGGCGCGCTACCAGCTCAAGCCCGCAGCGGAAAAGGGCTTGAACCTGCGTATGGATCTCAGTCTGGGCTGGCAGGGAGCGCGTGAGGCGGATGCTTATGCCAACCCGCTTCAGCCCAACCCCTTGCTGCTGCGCCAAGCCGAGCAGAAAAACGGCATGGCGGCCACGCTGGATGTGGATGCGATTTATCGCGTCGATCGCCATTGGCACTATGGCCTGCGTCTTTCTGCGCAGCACAGCACGGATTATGCGTTTTTCGGCGGGCAGATCTTTGCCGGCTACGCCTGGTAAGCCTCCATCACGGCACGATCGACAAAAACAGAAACGCGGCGAAGATCACCAAATGTACCGCGCCCTGCATGATGGTCGAGCGTCCGGTGAGCAGGGTGAGGGTGGCGACCATGAAGCTCAGCGCCAACAGCACGATGTTTTTGCTTTCCAGCCCCAATTCCAAGGGCAGATTGAGTGCCGCGGCGGTCAGTGAGACGGCTGGAATGGTCAGGCCGATGCTGGCCAGTCCCGAACCGAGGGCGAGATTGATGCTGATCTGCAGCCGGTTGTTGAGTGCTGCACGAATCGCGGTGAGGGTTTCCGGCAACAATACCAGCAGGGCGATGACGATACCGATCACCGCTTGCGGCAGGTGAAAGGCATCCACCAGCGCTTCCACGCTGGGCGCGAGTGATTCCGCAAGTCCCACCACGGCAACCAGCGCCAGCATGAGCAGCACGAAGCTGCGCATGGCCCGGGCGGTGCTGGGCTTGTCGTGACCGGATTCGTCCAGTGCCGAGCTCAAGGTCTGCACCGGGAGAAAATCACCGCGGTGACGCACGGTTTGACTGAAAATGAACACCGACCACAGCGTCAGGGACACCAGCGCATCAAACGTCAGCTGCGCCACGGTGTAGGTCGCGTCCGGTGTGCTGGTGGTAAAGCGCGGCAGCACCAGCGTCAGCACGGAAAGGGCAATGAGCACGGCCAGCGCGGGCGCGGCACCTTCCACGCGAAAGCTCTGCGTGTGATGGCGCAGGCCACCGAGCAGCAGCGAGAGGCCGATCACGCCATTGGTGACGATCATGACCGTGGCGAAGATGGCATCGCGCGTCAGTGCGGCATGTTCGCTGCCGCCTTCACTGCCCTGCAGCATCATGGTGACGATCAGCGCCACCTCGATCACGGTCACCGCCAGCGCCAGAATCAAAGCACCGAACGGTTCGCCGACACGATGCGCGATCACATCGGCATGGTGCACCGCAGTCATGACGGCAGGAAGAATCATCAACCCACCCAGCAGCAACGCCCAACCCGCGCCGTGAAAGACATGCGCCAATAAAAAAACGCCCAGCGCCGTGATGGGCGCAAGGGCGTGGAATAGGGCTTTGCTCATGCAGGCGAACCGTGTGGTGATAGCAGCCCAGATCATGCAAGAGCCATCACTCGGCGGCAAGGTTTTAGCACGTTTTTCCGCCCTGCTCATGGATGGCAGGGCATTTAGACCTCGTCTGTTCGATAGATTAAGGCGTTTTTTGGCCTTGATTGATCGAATTTTTCGATAGGTTTGCGCTGTCAGCCGTCGAGCAGGGATCAAACCCCTCTCAAGCGCTTGGCTGCCGCCACCATGTTGCGTAGACCGGCTTCGGTTTCCGCCCAGCCGCGGGTTTTCAGGCCGCAGTCGGGGTTGACCCACAGATTGTCCGGCGGAATGACCTCGGCGGCCTTGCGCATCAGGCGTTCCATTTCCTCCACGCTGGGCACGCGCGGCGAGTGGATGTCCCACACGCCAGGGCCGATTTCGTTGGGGTAGTGGAATGCGCCGAAGCCGTGCAGCAGTTCCATGTCCGAGCGCGAGGTTTCGATGGTGATGACATCGGCATCCAGCGCGGCAATCGCCGGCAGAATGTCGTTGAACTCGGAGTAGCACATGTGGGTGTGAATCTGCGTGCTGTCGGCAACGGGGCTGGCGGCAATGCGGAAGCAGCGTCCCGCCCAGGCCAGATAGTCGTCCCACGCCGCCTTGCGCAGCGGCAGCCCTTCGCGGAAGGCGGGTTCGTCGATCTGAATGACGTGAATGCCGGCTTTTTCCAGATCGGCCACCTCGTCACGCATCGCCAGCGCGATCTGCTCGCAGGTGGTGCGTCGTGGCTGATCATCGCGCACGAACGACCATTGCAGGATGGTGACCGGGCCGGTGAGCATGCCTTTCATCGGCCGCTGCGTGCGCGATTGGGCGTAGGCGCTCCATGCCACGGTCATCGCGTGCGGGCGGCTGACGTCGCCGTAGATGATCGGCGGTTTGACGCAGCGCGAGCCGTAGGACTGCACCCAGCCGTTTTGCGTAAAGGCAAACCCCTGCAACTGCTCGCCGAAGTATTCCACCATGTCATTGCGCTCGGGTTCGCCATGCACCAGCACGTCGATGTCCAGCGCCTCTTGCACCTGCACCACGCGGTCGATCTCGGCGCGCATCGCGACTTCATAGGCTTCATGGCTGAGTTCGCCGCGCTTGAAAGCCGCGCGCGCGGCACGTAGTTCTTTGGTTTGTGGGAAGGAGCCGATGCTGGTGGTGGGGAAGGGTGGCAGCCTGAGCGCAGTGCGTTGCAGCGTCTGCCGTACGGCAAATGGCGCGTGGCGCTGGTCGGCATCCGCTGGCAAGTCGTGCAGGCGGGCGACGACCTCCGGGTTGTGCACACGCGTGCTGGCCTTGCGTGCAGCGATGGCGCGGCGTGCGGTGTGCAGTGCATCGGCAACTTCAAGCGGTGCATGCAGCGCGTGACGCAACACATTGAGTTCAATCATTTTTTGTCGCGCAAAGGCCAACCAGGATTTGAGCTCGCCATCCAGCTTGCTTTCGCCTTCGAGGTCGATGGGCACATGCAGCAGCGAGCAGCTCGGTGCCAGCCACAGGTTCGCGCCACGTTGCGTCGCCAGTGGTTGAATGCGGGCAAGGGCTGCGTCCAGATCGGTGCGCCAGATGTTTCGCCCGTCGATGATGCCTAAGGACAGCACCTTGTGCGCGGGCAGCCAGTCATTGACCGTGGCAACTTCGTGTGGCGCACGCACGGCGTCGATGTGCAGACCGTCCACCGGCAATTGGCAGGCGGTGCGCAGGTTGTCCGCAAGTTCGCTAAAATAGGTCGCCAGCAGCAGTTTGGGGCGGGGTTGGCTCAAGCGGGCATAGGCGCTTTCAAACGCCTGCCGCCAGGCATCCGGCAGATCCAGCCCCAGAATCGGCTCGTCGATTTGCACCCATTCCACGCCCTGCGCCTTGAGGCGGGCCAGAATCTCGCCGTACACCGGCAGGAGTTGATCGAGCAGATCGAGCTTGTCCAAACCCTCGCTTTTCACCTTGCCCAGCCAGAGGAAAGTCAGCGGCCCGATGAGCACCGCCTTGGGCGTGTGCCCAAGCGCCTTGGCCTGCTCGACGTCATCGAACAGACGCGTGGAGTTGAGCTTGAAACGTGTATCGAGGGTGAATTCGGGGACAAGGTAGTGGTAGTTGGTGTCGAACCACTTGGTCATCTCCGCGGCATACACGCTGGCATCGCCTTGAGTGGGTGCAGTGCCGCAGCAGGCGGGTGTTGCATTACGCCGGCCGCGTGCCTGGATGAAATAGCGCGTCAGCTCATCCTCGTCTTGAAACTGAAAACGCGCTGCCTCGCAGCCCAAAAGCTGGATGTGGTTGAGCACATGGTCGTAGAGGGCAAAATCGCCCACAGTGACGACATCCAGCCCGGCATCCCGTTGATATTGCCAGTGGCGGGCGCGCAGCTCGGCCGCTGTGGTTTCCAGGGTGGCGGCGTCGATCTCACCGCGCCAGAAGGCTTCCAGGGCAAATTTCAGCTCGCGCTGCGCCCCCATGCGTGGAAAGCCGAGGGTATGAATGTTGGTATGAAATTGCGTCATGATGTTTTGCTCGTAATGAATCAAAGAGCAAGATCATGCGTGGTGCTTGTGTATGTGGCAAACGAATGTTTTACATGGTTTGATGATGATAATTCATAACAAAGGCGCGAGCGCCGGCCACACGTTCTGCAGAATACGCGGCTGCGCTGACGCGTTCGGGTGCAGGCCATCGGCTTGCATCAAGCTGGGATCCGTCGCCACCCCTTCGAGCAAGAACGGCACCAGCGGCAGCGTGTTGTGCTCGGCCAGTTCGCGGTAAAGCTGGGCAAAAGGCATGCTGTACTGCGCGCCATAATTGGGCGGCAGCATGATGCCGACCAGCAGCAGCTTGGCACCGCTCTGGCGCACCGCGTCGATCATTGCTTGCAGATTCTGCCGCGTGCTGGACAGCGGTAGCCCACGCAGACCGTCGTTGGCACCAAGCTCCAAAATCACCACGCGCGGCGTGTGGCGCGCCAGCAGGCTGGGCAAACGGCTGCGCCCGCCGGAGGAGGTTTCGCCACTGACCGAGGCATTGACCACCTTCCACGTGGGCAGACGCTGCGCGAGCAAGCTCACCCAGCCCTGCGTCGGAGAAATGCCGTGCGCCGCCGACAGCGAATCCCCCAGAACAAGCAGGGTTGGTGGCGAGGGAGCCTTCGGCTCGTCGGCCTGTCCCAGTGGGATGAAGGCAAACCATGCCACAATCAGCAGGACACTTCGAAAAACCGTCACGAGCGAGCGGAGAGCAAGGAGCCCCACAGCGAACTCCCGAGACATATCAGTTAGATAGGTGAGGGGTGAGCGGGCTTGCGCCAGCTTCGCGTTAGGAAGCGTCGTGGAAATCTGCTCGCGCAGTAGGTTTTTTGAGGTGTCCGGTAGTAGAAAACGCATTGAGAACCTCGTGTCATGTCATCACCTGCCATCATTCTAAGCGCCCAAGCAGTGAGCAAAAACGTGCGTCTTGCCGACGGTGAAATGCTGACACTGTTGCATGAAGCGAGTTTGAGCATCGCTCGCGGCGAAGCCGTGGCTCTGGTCGGCGCCTCGGGGGCGGGTAAATCGACATTGCTTGCCTTACTGGCCGGTCTGGATGTACCCAGCAGCGGGGCAATCGAACTGGCCGGCCATGCGCTGCATGCGCTGGGTGAAGATCAGCGTGCGGCGGTGCGCGCCGGGCGGGTCGGTTTCGTGTTCCAGTCGTTTCAGTTGATCGACGGCCTGAACGCGCTGGAAAACGTCGCTCTGCCCATGGAGTTGCTCGGCGTTGCCGATGCCGAAGACCGTGCGCGTCAGGCATTGGAGGAGGTGGGGCTTGGGCATCGTCTGCGCCATTTCCCCAAAACGCTGTCCGGCGGCGAGCAGCAGCGTGTCGCCTTGGCGCGCGCGTTTGCCGGTACGCCGAGCATCCTGTTTGCCGATGAGCCGACCGGATCACTGGACAGCGCCACCGGCGCGCGGGTGATGGAGCTGATGTTTGCCTTACGCGAACGCCACCACACCACGCTGGTGCTGGTGACCCACGATCCGGCACTGGCCGCACGCTGCGACCGGGGCTATGAAATCAAGGCGGGTCGGGTGCAGGCATGGTGAGTTCGCATCTTTTTTCCTTGGCTTGGCGCGGCCTGTTGCGTGAGCTGAGAAGCGGTAGCCTTGCCACCATGCTGCTTGCCTTGATCGTCGCCGTGGCTGCGGTCACGGCGGTGGGCTTTTTCGTGGATCGGGTCGATGCCGCCATGCGTGCGCAGGCGGCGGAGTTTTTGGCTGCCGATGCGCGCATCACTGCGCCCACGTCTTTGCACCCGACGCGCCAGCAGGCTCAGGCGCTGGGGTTGACTACGGCTGACACTTTGGAATTTCCCACCGTGCTTGTCGCCGGTGAACGCACGCAACTGGTGAGCCTCAAGGCGGTGGGCGAGGGGTATCCGCTGCGCGGGAGTTTGACCCTCAAAGATGCAGCGGGTGGTCTGGTCAGCGTGCAGCATCCACCGCCAGCGGGCGAGATCTGGCTGGCCGAGCGCTTGATGGCGTTGCTTGATCTGCATATCGGTGATGGGGTGCAGCTTGGGCAAGCGTCGTTCAAGGTCGCGGCCATCCTGCAGCGGGAGCCGGATGTGGGTAATTTCTTCGCCCAAGCCGCGCCGCGGGCGATGATCGCCTTGCACGATGTGACCGCGACCGGATTGGTCACAGCGCAGAGCCGGGTCAAGCATCACCTGTTGCTTGCGAGTGACGATGCAGGCAAACAAGCCATCGCTCAACTGGCGGGGCAACTGCCCGCGGGATTGAGCATGGAGCGGCCGGAGAGCAGTCAACCGGCATTTCAGGCGGCGTTTGAGCGTGCAGCGCGTTTTTTGGGGCTGGCGGCCGTGGTGGCGGTACTGCTGGCCGGTGCGGCGTTGCTCTTGGCTGCGCAGCAATACAACCGTGTGCAGCAGGATGCGGCGGCGCTGATGCGTGCGTTTGGCGCATCGCGGCGCACGGTGTTTTGGCTTTATACGCTGCGCCTGAGCCTGTTGGCACTGATGGCGGCAATGCCTGGGGTTATGCTTGGGGCTGTGGCGCAGTCGGCCTTGGCTGCGATGTTACAAGCGGCGCTGGACTTTACTCTGCCGCCACCGGGCTTCATGCCGGTGCTGCTTGGCTTGGGTGTGGCTTTGCTGGCGCTGCTTGGTTTTGCTCTGCCCAGCTTGGTGCGCTTGCAGGACACGCCGCCGTTGCGCGTGCTCAATCAGCAGCTTGCTGCTCCCCCTATGGCAGCGGGCGTTTTATTGTTCGCAGGTCTGGCAGCATTCGGCGTGTTGGTTTGGTTGCAGGCGCGCGATGGGCTGTTGACGCTGTACATGCTCGGTGGTTTGGCGCTCAGTCTTGCACTGTTTATGCTGCTGGCCGCAGGGCTGCTTTGGCTTTTGCGCCGCCTGCCCTTGCGCGGCATGGCGCGATTTGGGTTGGCGCGACTGGCACGTTCGCCCTGGGTGGGGGCAGGGCAGATTGCCGCGCTCACCTTGGGGTTGACCGTGCTGCTTCTTTTGCTCGTGGTGCGCACGGATCTGCTGCAAACTTGGCGTGAGCAGGCCGCGGCAGATGCGCCGAATGTGTTTGCCATCAACATCCAGCCGCATGAAGTCGAGCCGTTGCGACTAGCTTTGCAGTCTGTGCAGGCGATGGATGCCGGTTTTTTCCCCATGCACGCTGCGCGTTTGAGTGCGGTCAATGGCGTGGCGTTTGATTATGCCAAGGTCGAAGGACGCGCCAAGGCGTTGATCGATCGCCAGCTCAATCTCTCCGTTATGCCGACCACCCTGCCGGTGGACAATCGCCTGCTGCAAGGTGCGTGGCATATGGATCCGCCGGGATGGTCGGTGGAGCAGGAGATGCTGCGCTTACAAGGTTGGAAGATTGGCGATGTGCTCACCTTTAGCGTGGAAGGTCAGGAGGTCAGCGCGCCGATCACCAGTGTGCGCAAGGTGAACTGGGATTCGATGCGGCCGAACTTTTTTATCATCGGCACGCCTGCGTTGCTGGCTGACATGCCGGCGCAGTATGTCACCAGCTTCCACCTGCCCGAGCCGAATCTGGCGGCGCAAAAAGCCCTGCTGGCAGAGTTTCCGACCATCACTCTGTTTGATCTCAGCCAGATTCTGCGCGAGGTGCGCAGCCTGATCGACCGCGCCAGTCATGCCGTGGAGTTTGTGTTTCTTTTCACTTTGTTGGCCGGTGCCGTGGTGCTGCTTGCCGCATTTCACGCCAGCGAGGCGCAGCGCGTACGCGAAACGGGTCTGCTGCGCGCCCTGGGCGCGCCGGCCGCAGCCATCCGCCGTAGTCTGTGGACGGAATATCTGATGCTGGGTGTTTTGGCGGGACTGCTTGCCGCCACGGCCGCCGCGCTGCTGGGTGCGCTTTTGGGCTGGAAACTATTCAGTCTGCCGTGGCAATTCGACGGGCGGTTGTGGGGCATCGGTCTGCTCGCAGGCATCGGTTTGGCCATGCTGTTCGTGCCCCTATTGGCACGACGGGTGATGCGCGTCACCCCGCAGGGGGCGCTGCGTGGCTGAAAAGGCGTTGTTCACGGCTGAAAGCGTCCAAGGAGCCCATTTCGCACCGATGAGTGTGCAGGTTGAAGGCGGTGAAGTGCTGGCGCTGTATGGTGCTTCGGGCAGTGGCAAAACGCAGTTTCTGCGTGCGTTGGCCGACCTTGAGCCGCATCAGGGTACGATTGCGCTGGATGGCGTGGCACAAGAAGTGATGCCGGCGCATCTCTGGCGGCGCAAAGTCGCCTACTTGCCCGCCGAGCCGGCATGGTGGACGGCGCGTGTGCTCGATCATTTCACCCACGCACCGCAGGAGGCGCTTTTGTCGCAGCTTCATTTGCCGCCTGAGATCATGCAGCGTGCGGTGGATGGACTGTCCAGCGGCGAAAGGCAACGTCTAGGGCTGTTGCGTCTGTTGCAGTTTCAGCCGCAGGTGTTGTTGCTCGACGAGCCGACAGCGAATCTGGACGCCGAGAGCACGCGGGCGGTGGAGGGCTTGGTGCTGGATTATGTGCGCCAACATCACGCTGCGGTGCTGTGGGTGACCCACGATGCGGAACAGCGTGCACGCATTGCCACGCGCAACATCGAACTTTCTCCACGGAGCGAATCATGAGCTTGATTCATCTTGGCGCGTTTGAGCTGGCGCTGGCCTCACTGCTGGTGCTTGCCCTTGGTGGTTTGATGGCGTTGCAGGGCTTGGGGCTGACGCGCAGCCTGCTGTTTTCTGCGCTGCGCATGGTGGTGCAGCTCTTGCTGGTGGGGCTGGTACTGCAAACCCTGTTTGCCGCCGATCATCCCTTGTGGGTGCTGGCGATGAGCCTGGTCATGCTTGCCGTGGCCGGTTGGGAGGTCATCGCGCGGCAAACATACCGCCTGCGCGGCGGCTGGGGTTATGGCTTGGGACTGTTGGCCATGGCTTTGCCCGCGTTCAGTTTGACCTTGCTCAGTCTCACCGTGTTGATTGGTGTTTCGCCCTGGTATGCGCCGCAATATGCGATTCCGCTGTTGGGCATGATTCTAGGTAATACCATGACCGGCATTGGCTTGGGGATGAATCGCCTCAACAGCGGTGCGGCAGCGAGTCGTCGGCAGATCGAGGGCATGTTGCTCATGGGCATGACTGCGCGCGAAGCCTCACGCAACTTGCGCAAGGACAGTTTGCACACCGCGCTGGTGCCGACGATCAATATGCTTGCCGTCGCCGGCCTGGTGAGTTTGCCAGGAATGATGACCGGGCAGATTCTCGCCGGTACCCCGCCGCTGGAGGCAGTGAAGTACCAGATTTTGATCATGTTTTTGATTGCCGCAGCCACCGGTTTTGGCGCCTGGCTGGCCATCGAGCTGGGTACGCGTCGGTTGTTTGATGAGCGTGAGCGTTTGCGCCTGGATCGCTTGCTGGAGATCAAGTAGTCCAAACTCGTCCATCTGGGACTGACGAAAAAGCAAGGCAGCTAAAAAAACCGTGGGTGCGAAAAACCAGGGTAGAGATGCTTACCCAAACAAAAACAGGGCAAGCAGAATGGAAATTAAGCCGGCAAGCACAAGCTGCCACCTCTGTGACTTGACCACCTGTTGCCGCAACGCCTCAATTTCAGCATTTTGGCGGGCAAGCAATTCGCTTTGTTGGATTTGAGCGCTCAGCGCCTGATGGGCCAGGCGGGGGAGTTCGGGTAGCATGGGCAGGATGCGCGGCAGCTCGCGGCGCAGGCTGTTGACTGCGGCTTTGGGGCCGATGCGCTGCATCATCCAGTGTTCGATGAAGGGTTTGGCGGTGGTCCACAGGTCAAGGTCGAGATAAAGCTGGCGCCCCAAGCCTTCGACGTTGAGCAGGGTTTTTTGCAACAGCACCAGTTGCGGCTGCACTTCCATGTTGAAACGCCGCGCGGTCTGGAACAGGCGCAGCAGGAAGTGGCCGAAGGAGATGTCGCGCAGTGGGCGTTGGAAGATCGGCTCAGAGACGGTGCGGATGGCGGCTTCGAATTCGTTGATGCGCGTGTCGGCCGGTACCCAGCCGGATTCGATGTGCAACTCGGCCACACGGCGGTAGTCGCGGTTGAAAAAGGCGTGAAAGTTTTCCGCCAGATAACGCTGATCTTCCGGCGTCAGGCTGCCCATGATGCCGAAATCCACCGCCATGTAGCGCGGTGATTCGGGGTTGTCCGGGCTGACGAACACATTGCCCGGATGCATGTCGGCGTGAAAGAAGTTGTGGGTGAACACTTGGGTGAAGAAAATTTCCACGCCGCGTTCGGCCAGCACTTTCATGTTGATGCCCGCCGCTTTGAGTGCGGCGATGTCGCTGATCTGGATGCCATAAATGCGTTCCTGCACCATGACATTGGGCTGCACATAATCCCAGTCGATGGCAGGAACGTGCAGCAGCGGCGAGTCTTTGAAATTGCGTGCCAGTTGCCCGCAGTTGGCCGCTTCGCGCACCAGATCCAGTTCATCGTGGATGGTTTTGTCGAACTCGCCCACCACATCCTTGGGATGCAGACGGCGCACGGTGGCGGACGATTTTTCCGCAAGAAAGGCGAGCGTGTGCAGGACTTCGAGGTCGCTTTCGATGGTCGGCAGGATGTTGGGGCGCACCACCTTGACCACCACTTCGCGCCCATCGTGCAGCACGGCGGGATGCACTTGGGCAATCGAGGCCGAGGCGAGCGGGGTTTCATCGAAATGCTGGAACAGCTCGCTCACCGGTTTGCGCAGAGCGCTTTCGACCAGCATGCGCGCTTGCGCACCGGGGAAGGGCGGTACACGATCTTGTAGCTTGGCCAGCTCATCGGCGATGTCTTCCGGCAAAAGATCGCGCCGTGTGGAGAGGGCTTGGCCAAATTTTATGAAGATCGGCCCCAATTCTTCCAGCGCCAAACGGATGCGCTCGCCGCGCGGGCGGCGCGTGCTCTGGGCAAACAGTCGCCACGGCGAGAGGCGCATGAGAAAACTCGCCGGTTTGAACCAGGGGATGGCAAACAGCAGTTCGTCCAGGCCATGGCGCATCAGCACCCATTGGATTTTGGCCAGGCGCAGGATTTGGCGCGGGCGAATCACTGCGTCTTCTCCAGCGCGCGCAAACGATTTTCCAGGTTGTGCACGCGGTGCTGCAATTGATCGACGGCATTCATCCAGTCGTCGATTTCGACCGCACGCGGGCTGACGTCGATTTCATCGTGCATCCAATCGGCTTTGTTGAGCAGATGGTGTTGCATGCTGCGTTGAATTTCGCCCTGCAGGCTGCGCCAAGCGCGACCGATTTGATGGGCGAGCAGCTCGCCGACATGCGGGGTGAGGGCGATTTCAATGTC
>CAYOCG010000043.1:0-11783 GCA_964402435.1 uncultured Halothiobacillus sp.
AATCACGCCGTGCTTGCGCAGCGCCTCGCACACCAGCGGACCGATGGTCAGGTTGGGCACGTAGTGGTTGTCCATCACATCGAAATGCACGATGTCTGCGCCGGCGGCGAGCACGTTGTCCACCTCCTCACCCAGCTTGGCAAAGTTGGCGGAGAGAATGGACGGGGCAATCAGATAGTTGGACATAAGCCGCTCCTTGAAAAGATTAAAGTGAAAACTTGCCGAAGTTTACCCCAAGCATGGGCAGAATACCCCCTGTCACGTTGGGGCAGCTCGACCTACTTGCCGGCAGCCGATGGCGAAAACGTCGCGACAAAACCCAAAATCGCCTCGGTCTGCACCTCGGTCAGGCTTTTGGCCATATCCACCATCACCTTGTGACCGTGACCGGCGCGGTAGTTCTGCATCATGGCCGCATACGCCTCCACTGGCTTGGCGTTGAGCGGCGGAAACATCGGCGCCACGCCCTGCCCCTTGCCACCATGACAGAGCGCGCAGTGCGCCTTGTAAAGCTCTTTGCCAGAGAGTGCCGAAGCAGGCTCACCCTGTGCCCAACTCGTTGAAGCGGCCACGCAAAAAACCGCCGAGAACAGCAGTGGCTTCAATCGACTCATAAGATCACCTCGTCACTCCATCATTCGATTTTATAGACAGAGAGCTTACACCCAAACACAACACAGACACGACGCGTCCCCATTGCGCGTATCATGCACTCACACCGCCTCCAAGCACCACCGCCATGCCCGCTCCCGCCCTGCACGACATGCTCGCCCGGCTCATTGCCATCCCCTCGATCAGCAGTGTCAATCCGCGCTTCGACCAAGGCAATCGCACCCTCATCGATGAAATGGCCGGCTGGATGGAGGCTGCCGGGTTTGCTATAGAGATCATCCCCCTGCCCGGCCGCCCCAATAAGGCGAATCTGATTGCCACCTTGGGTCAAGGCGCGGGCGGCTTGGTACTCGCTGGCCATACCGACACCGTGCCCTGCGACCCTGAACTGTGGAACCATGACCCGTTTCGCCTCACCGAGGCAGACGGACGGCTTTATGGCCTCGGCACCTCAGACATGAAATCGTTCATCGCCTTGGCACTGGAGGCCGCACGCGGTCTGCACGCCCGCGAGTTGAAACAACCGCTGATCATTCTGGCCACCGCCGATGAGGAAAGCTCGATGGCCGGCGCCGAGACCCTGGTCAAACTCGGCCGCCCCAAAGCGCGCCACGCAGTGATCGGCGAGCCCACCGGGCTCAAACCGATCCGCATGCACAAAGGGGTGATGATGGAAGCGATCCGCATCCGCGGGCAGTCCGGTCACTCCAGCGACCCCAGCTTGGGCGCCAACGCACTGGAAGGCATGCAGCAGGCGCTCAGCGCTCTGCTGGATTGGCGCAGTGAATTACAACGCTGTCACTGCAATCCGTTGTTTCATGTGCCCGTGCCGACCATGAATCTCGGCTATATCCACGGCGGCGACAATCCCAATCGCATCTGTGGTCACTGTGAGCTGCATATCGACGTACGCCCGCTGCCCGGCATGAACATGCTGGAACTACGTGACATGCTGCGCGAACGTTTGCAACAGGCTGTCACGCTCCCAGGCCTTGCATTGACGGTCGAGCCACTGTTCCCTGGCACTGCGCCAATGGAAACGCCCGCCGATGCCGAATTAGTCAAGTTCGCGGAGCAACTCACCGGCCACACTGCCGGCGCGGTCGCCTTTGGCACCGAAGCCCCCTACCTGCGCGAGTTGGGCATGGACGTGGTGGTGCTCGGCCCAGGTGACATCGCCCAGGCGCACCAGCCGGATGAATACCTCGCACTGGAACGCATCCCGCCCACGCTTGACCTGCTGCGCGGGTTGATTCAGCGGTTTTGTCTGACGGCGGATGCCTGAGCCCTATTGGATCGTTCCCACCTCGCAATATTCGCCTGAATATGCTGGGCTATTTTGCCCTAAGCTAGCTGCCGCCCCCTGCTCCCACTATCCAAGATGGATGGTCATTTGGGTTGTTCAAGACATTGGACTTCATATTTGGATCCAAGTGACGCGCATACAAACTTCGCATCGAAAATCATCCCTTGGATTTCCGGCTTTCCTTTAAACATCACGACCATATTCTTCGCAGTGGGCGAGGACACGAAAAATGTTTCCCCGCCGGTCGTTGTTGATCTGCCGCTGTATATCCCATAACCACTTACGAACCCTGTTGTGGTTGTAGTAGTGGGCATGGTAACTGCACCTACATCATTGCTTACGTTACCAGCCATTAGACCAAAGTGTGTAAAACCCTTTTCGAGGGTTATCTCGGCGCATCGTAGAAGGGCGTAGTCCTCAGCTCTGGTTCCAGATGTGTAGCCGTTACCTCGAAATGACACGCGCCAAACATTGTCGGAAAGCTGAGTTTCTGTGAAACCACCGGTTAGCCCGTCTTTCTGGTAGGGGGTTGCGCACCCTGCTAGCGCGATGATGATGGCAACTGGAATGATTTTTTTATGCAAGAACCTAGGTTGTTGCGTGGTAACCATTGGCTGCATCGTTGAAGATTTAGGTTGCACGCGATCACATATTGGGATTTTTTTCATACTCACTTCAATACTCTCTATGATGGCATGCTTTTTTCAAAGCATGTACATACGGTGAAAACTTAACGAATCTGTGAACGATGGGCATCAGGCGCAACCATCCTGACGCAACAGGCACGAGCCATTACTTTGACTGATGGTTACTCATAAAACGTAACCAGTCAACAAGTCGCGTAACTATCGAGCAACAGGCGTTAGCCTTGCGCGCATGAACGATGTCAAGAGCGAATTCGCACAGCGATTAAGCGCAGCAATGCAGGCGGCGGGCTATGAGGCTAAGCCCGCTGTGCTTGAGCGCGAGTTCAACTTGCGTTACTGGGGGCGCAGCATGACGCTGCACGGTGTGCGTCGCTGGTTGCTAGGTGAAACGCTGCCATCGGCGGAGAAGGTAGTTGTACTGGCGGAGTGGCTGGGTGTTCCTCCGCATGAGCTGCATTACGGTGCAGGGATCGTGCAGAAGGTTGCGCGCAAATAAAGAGCGCTGGGAGAGTGTGGGCTATCAGGAACGGGATATTTTCGAGGCGTTTTTGAATCTAGATCCTCCGCAGCGCAAAGTAGTGCGCGAGGTCATTCTGGCCTTCGCCAAGGCGTACCCAGCCAAGACGAGTCGTCAGAATGAAGCGTAACTTTAGGCGGGTGAGCACGTAAAACAGGCTATTCAAAGTCCGCGCGGTGCCTGGTTCCGTATTGGCTGTCAGACTTCCAAAGCCACGGTTCAATGACGCGCCAATGAAGCTCCGAGAGCGATCAACACTTTCCTTGTTGTCACAGTCAGACGCTTCTCACCTCGTTGAGCAGGTCGGGGTGACGATCCAGCAGTTTGAGCAGTTTGACCAGAGCCAGCGGAGGTTTGGTCTTGCCGTTTTCGTAGCGCGAGAAAGCGTTAATGCCGCCGCCGAAGATTTCAGCAGCCTCGCGCTGGCCAAGGTCTAGCTTCTTACGCACACTGGCGATGAAGCACGGGTCAACGATGGCCGCGTTGACCTGCTTGTTGAACGCTTGCATCTCACGCATGACGCGCTCGGTTTCGACCAAGTCGGTGATGGATTCATCGCAGGCCGGGCAGAAATCGGCAGTCACCGCAGGAATGATGGTGGTTTCACCCTTGTAGGTATAGGGCAGGTCGCGGGTGTCATGTATGAGTTCCGCCGCGCCGCAAACAGGGCATTTCATGGTTATAGCTCCTTGAAGGATACGATCAGCACGTCGTCAATGACTGTCAGCTTCAGGTAGACGTCACCCGCCCGCGTGTCTGGACGGTACACGTCCTGCCATATCGTGTGATCGGCATGAGTGGTCATGCTTTTGTAGAAATCCGCTGGCGTGAGCGCCATGACCACGGCCAGCATGTCGTGGAGCTCGAATCCCAATGCGGTGGCACCCATTCTGGCTGAATGAGTCACTCGCACCTTGCCAGCCTCGACCAAGGCTTTGACCACAGTCAGTTTGCAGTGCGGGGTTCGCTTATCCATTGGGCAAATATAACCTAGTTGGTTTTTTTGGCAACGGTCCTCATGGAACGCGGGCTATTGACCGTGATTAGGCTCAGTCCACGAAAGCATCATACGCCAAGCCCATGCAAGCTACGCAAGCGTTGCACCAGCGCAATAATATCTGCGCTCGGCACATCCTTCGCTGCCGCACCCACCGGGTCTTTGCACTCGGCATCGCCTAGCAACGCGCGCAGGCTGTTGACCACGCCATGTCCCAGCACCTCCGGGTCATAGCCGCCCTCCAGCGTGAACACCACGCGGCCACCACAATGTTTATCCGCAAAATCAACCAGCCTGCGACTGAGCCCATCGAAGCCTTGCAAGGTGATTTTTTGCCGCGACAAGGGGTCACGCCAATGACCATCGTAGCCGGCGGAAACCAGCAGCATCTCGGGTTTGAAGCGGCGCATGACAGGCTCGAAAACCTGGTCGTACACGGCAAGCCACCCTGCGTCATCCACGTAAGGCGGAATGGGCGCATTGACGATGGTGCCGCGCGCTGTACCCTCGCCAATCTCGTGCATGCCACCACTGCCTGCGGGAAACAGATTGGACTGATGCACATCCAGGAAAAGAATGTCCGGGTCGTTACCAACGACAGCCTGCGTGCCGTTACCGTGATGAATATCAAAATCCAAGATCGCCAAGCGTTTGTAACCCTCGGCCTGCAGGGCGCGCGCAGCAAGCGCGACGTTGCTGACAAAACAAAACCCCATGGCGCGACTCGGTTCGGCGTGATGCCCGGGCGGCCGCACCAGGGCAAAACCGGCATCCAGGTCACGTTTGACGACAGCCCGACACAAGTCGATCAATCCGCCGACCGCATGACGTGCTACGGACCAAGTGGCCGCATTGACATAGTTATCACGCATGCCGAAATTGAAAAAACCCGGCTCGCCCGCACTGGCCACGCGCACTTCCAGCAAATAGCCTTCCGTATGGCCGCGCAGTAACTCCTCCTCATCCGCGGTGCGCGCCTCGATGCGTTGCACACGATCAAACAAGCCATCTTTTTCCAGGCGCTCAAGGATGCCGCGCAAGCGATAAGCCCCCTCACGGTGCTCCGGCCAGTCATGCAGCAAAAACAATTCGTCCGTCACCACGCCCACGCGGCGCGGCGCATCGCCCCACACATGCACAGGAAAGACGCTGCAGGCAAGTGCCGAGCGCAGGAATCGCCGACGACTGGATAAGGCAGACATAGCCCATCCCCTTACGTTTGGTTTGAGTGCACCTCGAAAAACCTACTGCGCGATCGGATTGCTACGTCGCATCCTCGCTCATCCCTCGCCTATCGACTTGATATGTCTCGGGGATTCGCTGCGGGGCTCCTTGCACTCCGCCCGCTCGTGACGGTTTTTCGATGTGCCCTTGATGCAAGGATGAGTGTAGCTACACCGTCACACGAAAAATCCAAGCGCAGAAAATGAAAACCCCCCGCATTGCGGGGGTAGGAATCGAGTCACGGAAGAGATCGATTACTTCAGTGTTGCGATGTACGCTGCAAGATTATCGATGTCCGCATCAGACAGACCCGCAGCTTGGGGTGCCATCATCGCAGTGTTGGGACCGACGGTTTTGCCCGCTTTGTATTGCTTCAAAAGATCGGTGGTTTTAGCCGCCGCATGGCCGGCCAGCTTGGGGAAAATACCCATGCCTTCACCGTTCATGCCGTGGCAGCTTGCGCAAATGGACTGGTACTTGGTCTTGCCCGCAGCCACATCGCCTGCAGCGAACGCGCTACCGCTCATCATCACAACCGCAGCGGACACGGCGATTACAATCTTCTTCATAGGGTACAACCTCCCGTGATTGTTGGTTTTGTTCGATACCTTCGCTTGGACGCGGGCAGTGACACAAAGGTTCAAACACGCTACACAAATCATCCAAGACATGGCGAATCATAGCCTAAGCCCCGTGCGCCCCCTAGTGTTGAGCGATAGACCAATTTCTACATATTTTGAATCCATGCATCAGAAATTATTATCAATAACCCAGTGTGGTGCTATATTAACGTTTACCGATATACCCTTGATCAAGGAGCTTCGTTGAGATGAGCAACACATCGCATTCACGCCTGGAGCATTTCCCGGTTTCATTTTTTGCCATCGTCATGGGGCTGGCTGGCCTCACGCTCACCGTCGAGCGGGCACAGCATATTTGGGACTGGCCGAGTTTGGCAGGTGAAATATTGTTTGGCCTCAGCGCACTGACCTACCTTGCGATTGCTGCCACCTACATGCTCAAACTGGCACGCCACCCGGGCGCGGTCATCGCGGAGTTCAATCACCCGATCCGCCTGAGTTTCTTCCCGGCCATGTCGATTGGACTGATCTTGCTCGGTACCGCAGCGCTGGAAAACCATCCCGCGCTGGCGTTGGCGTTGTGGAGCGTGGGCAGCGCAGCTCAACTGCTGTTCACCCTGATCATCCTCTCCACCTGGATTCACCACGAGCGCTTCCAAATCCAGCACAGCAACCCGGCTTGGTTCATCCCCATCGTCGGTAACATCCTCGTGCCCGTGGCCGGTGTGCAGCTTGGTTTCCCTGAGGTTTCCTGGTTCTTCTTCAGCATCGGCCTCGTGTTCTGGATTGTGCTGCTGAGCATCCTCATGAACCGTTTTTTCTTTCACCCCATGATGCCGGGCAAGCTGCTACCCACCCTGTTCATCCTCATTGCGCCGCCTGCGGTGGGTTTTGTCGCCTGGGTCAAGCTGCATCATGGCGTGGTGGATGACGCCGCGCGCATTCTTTACTACACCGCGCTGTTTACCACTCTGCTGCTGTTCTTCCAGATCAAGCATTTTGCCAAGGTGCAGTTTGCCCTGCCCTGGTGGGCTTACTCCTTCCCCATGGCAGCCATTACCCTGGCAAGCAGTGTGATGCTGGAAAAAGTGGGAGGCGCTTTCTTTGCCTCACTCACCCCCATCCTCTACACCCTGTTGTTTGTTTTGCTCGCCGTGCTGGTGATTAACACAATCCGCGCTATGCTCCGCAAGGAAATCTGTTTGCCCGAGTAAAACCTGAAGTTTTCATCCTTCAAGGGCGACCTGATTTCCGGTCGCCTTTTTTGTGCACGCACCTTTTAGATTCGGAACCAACACTGTGAACCCGCAAAGCATCGTGCATGTGCACGGCCTGTTCGTCATACTCTCACTGATTTTGTTTAGCCTGCGCGGCTATTGGATGCTGCGCGATTGCCCCGCCCTGCAGGCGCGTTGGGTCAAGATTGCGCCACACATCATCGACACACTGCTCTTGCTTACCGCGCTTTGGGCGGCTTGGCTGTTGTTCTGGAGCCACGGAAACCACCCCGCCTTCATCACAGTGAAAATTATCGGCCTGATGGTTTATATCGGCTTGGGATTGATTGCACTTAAACTTGGCAGAACCAAGACCATCCGTGCAATTGCCTTCATTGCCGCGCTCATGGTTTATGCCTACCTCATGGCTGTGGGCGTGACCATGCGTGTTGTTCCGTTTGCTAGCTGAGATTCATGCACCACTCACCTTCGACCGCCGCCCGCCCTACCACCCCGGCTCGCTTGGAATGGCAAGCCGGGGATGGTGTGCTGTTTGCCGCAGGCGACTGGGATGCACGCGGCAGCGGCGAACTGGCTGAACAACTTGAGACTCGTCTTGCCGCCGTGACTGCGGATCAGCCAGTGCGCTTCGATTCTCAGCGCATCTCACACATGGACACCGCGGGCGCACTGCTCATCCTGCACATCAACGAACGTCTCAAGGCGCGCAACATCACCCTTGATCTGAGTGGCTTGCAAGAATTTCAACAGGACTTGATCGAACTGGTACAGCGCAACGGGGATCTGACCCCACCACCGGAGCCAAGCAAGTTCAGTCCACTGCAAAACATTGGCAAAACCACCTTGGACATTCTGTCCAATGCCTACGACACCTTGGTATTTCTGGGTGAAATCATTGCGCGCACCCTCCCCTTGCTGCTCCAGCCCTGGCGCCTGCGCTGGGGGGAAATCATCAATGAGATTCAGGCCGCAGGGTCGCGCTCCATCCCTATCGTCGCCCTGCTCACCTTCCTCATCGGCGTGGTGATTGCCTATCAATCGGGCATCACCATGCAACAGTACGGCGCCACCGTTTTCCTACCCGACATGATCGGCATCATCACCCTGCGTGAAATGGGTCCGCTGATTGCCGCCATCGTCATTGCCGGCCGCACCGGTTCGAGTTATGCCGCATCCATCGGCACCATGAAGGTAACCCAAGAGGTGGATGCGCTGCGCTCTTTGGCCATTTCACCGATCGAAATGCTAGTGATCCCGCGCGTTCTCGCCCTGAGCATCGCCTTACCCTTACTGACCGTCATGGCCATGGCCATGGGACTGTTTGGCGGCATTTTAGTCGCGCATGAAATTTTTGGCCTCGACACCCAAGTCGCCTTGCAGCGCCTCGGTGCACTGAAAAATACGCACTTCTGGGTGGGCATGGTCAAAGCACCGGTGTTTGCCATGGTGATTGCCCTGATTGGCTGTCATGAGGGCATAAAGGTGCGCGGCAGTGCGGCGGATGTCGGTCGCGCCACCACCTCCGCGGTGGTGCAAGCATTATTCTGGGTCATCGCCATCGATGCGATGTTTGCAGTACTGTTTGGCAAGCTTGGCATATGAGTAGCGCAAGCCCAACGCCACCAATGGCTCGCCCCCTGGTCATTGAGGTGCATGACTTGTCCAACCGCTTTGGCAGCAAAGTGGTGCATGAACACCTGGATTTGAGCATTGAAAAAGGCTCGGTCATCGCGCTGGTCGGCGGCAGCGGCACGGGCAAAACCGTGCTGCTCAACAATCTCGTGCTTTTGCGCCGCCCTACCACAGGCATGGTGCGTCTGCTCGGCCAGGACACGGCCACACTCACCCCAGCACAAACCCAGGCATTGCAATTACGCCTCGGCCTGATGTTCCAGATGGGCGCGTTATTCACCTCGCTCTCGGTGTTGGAAAACGTCTGCCTGCCGCTGATCGAGCATACGGATTTACCCAAGCCCCTGCGCGAGGAGCTGGCCATGCTCAAGATACGTCTTGCCGGCCTGCCTGCCGATGCAGCACACAAGCGCCCCAATGAGCTCTCCGGCGGCATGGTCAAGCGCGCCGCGCTGGCACGTGCGCTGGCACTCGACCCAGAGATCCTTTTTCTGGATGAACCCACGTCCGGACTGGATCCAGTGGGTGCGCGCGCTTTCGATGCCCTGGTCAACGAATTACGCGATCTTTTGGGCATCACCGTGTTCCAGATCACGCACGACCTGGACTCCATTCTGCACGGCGTGGACAAGGTGGCTTTTCTCGCACGCAAGCGCGTGCTGGCCTTTGCGCCCGCCAGCGAGCTGATGCAAAGCAGCGAGCCTGAGCTTGTGGAATATTTCAATACACGAACCAAGGAATAACCCATGGAAACCCGCGTCGCTTACGCCGCAGTCGGTGCATTCGTCCTTGCGCTCACGGCGTTGTTCGTCTTCCTTGCCCTGTGGCTGGGCGCCAACGTCAGCAACAAGACGTTTGCACAATATCAGATCCTCACCCGCGACTCGGTGGGCGGCTTGAGCGTAGGTAGCGCAGTGAAATACCTGGGCGTCCAGGTCGGTTCGGTACGCAGCATCGATCTCGCCAACAGCGAACAGGTGCGCATCGTGCTCGACGTGGATGCCAGTATTCCACTGAAAACTGACACCACTGCGGTACTGGCAGCGCAGGGCGTGACCGGACTGGCGCAAATCGAACTTTCCGGCGGCACGACCGATGCTCCGTTGCTGCGCGGCAAGTCGCATGACGGTGAATTGCCTACCATCGCCATGCGCCCCTCGCTGCTGCGCCGTCTTGACGTTGCCGTCAACCGCACATTGGATAGCGTCGACGACATCGCCGGCCAGGTTAAGGCCATCCTCAATGAGCAAAATCAGGCTGAACTGGCGCGCATTCTCAGTAATTTGGCGCTCGTCTCCGAAACCATGGCCCAGGAACGGCAGCAGATCAGCCGCCTGTTGGATAATAGCGTACGCATGACTGCTTCAGCAGAAAAAGCCATGGCCAGCGCGCCTCAAGTCATGAATCAGCTTGATCGCACCCTGCAAAGCGTGCAGGAGATGACGGGCAGCTTCAAAAACACTAGCCAGAACATCAGCAGCCTGTCGCAAAGTCTGCAAACCACGGCACAACGCACCGAGCAGGAAATCCACCTTTTGCGCCGCAACCTGCAACCCGAGGTGGACACCTTGCTGAGTCAATCCACCGCCACGGCGCGTGCGCTGGAGGCGCTGCTACGCGAACTCAACCGCGACCCGTCTTCGGTACTGCGCGGTGCGCCGGTGGCACAACCGGGCCCTGGCGAACGTTGATCGGACAACCCTCAGGAACCTTCTCATGCGTCAACTCATCCCGCTCATTTCCATCACCCTTGGCCTGACCCTCGTCTTGAGCGGATGCGGCTCAATCCTCGCGCCGCAACAGGCACCACTGACTTACCGCCTTAGCCCAGACACGGCCAACGTCGTGAGCGCGAGCAAGACCTCGCCCACCTTTCCCTACAGTCTTCACGTCGCCGCGCCGCGTAGCGACGCTGGCTTTGATACCAGCGCGATCGCTTATCGCCAGTCCCCCTATCGTCTCGACTATTACACGCAGAGCCGCTGGGTGGATCCGCCTGCCACGATGCTCGGCGAGCGCATTACGCATGCTCTGGAGCAGAGTGGCGCGTATCGCATCGTGCTCTCGCCGGGCGCCGCGTTGCCGAGTGATCTGCGACTAGCCGTAGAGCTCGTGGCACTGGAACAAATCTTCAGCGACAGCACCACCACGCCTCCCAGCGGAGCCAGCAAGGTGCGTCTTGCGCTGCGCATGCAGCTGATCGACAACAAGAACATCAAGGTGCTTGCCTCCGGACGGGTGGACGTTGAGCAGCCTTCGCCCAGTGCCGATGCTGCCGGAGCGGTAGCCGCCGCCAACCAGGCGCTGCGCGAGGCCATGCCCAAGATCGTGCAATTCTGTATCGACAACACACCCAAATCGCTCAATCCGTGAGCCGCTCACGCAATGGTTCATGGCTCAACCCTGCTCCAATGCTCAAAATGGATCCGCAGCCCAGTTTGACGCGATAATTTGTTAGCATGTACGCATTGATTCATTTGCTGACTTGCCATGCCACAAAGTGAAGCGCACAACCCTTGGACGGACGCCGAAGCACGTGTTGAAACCTATCTTCGCGCCTTGCTGGTACCTGCACAGGTTCGTCAGGACATGGTGGCCGCCATCATTGAGCGCGCACGCGCCCATGGCGATGAGCATCCACTGACCGCCGCCATGCGCGAGGTGCAAAACCACCTCAGCCGCCAGGTCAGCCGCACACAAGGGGTGATTCCAAGTAATCCATCTACTGGGTCGGCCGCATGGCGCGTGGCAGTGTGGCGTCACTCGGCATGCAGTCAGTGCACTTGGCGCGCTGTGCCTTGGGGTACGCTGCGCCTTTCACATGAGGGGCAGCAATTCAGCCTCAGCGGCATGGATGCCATGCCCATGGTGCAGCGCGCCATCGTCGCCCCGGCGCAAATCCGCCCCGCCCCTGAAGGCTTGCTTTCACGCCTGCTCGGCCTGAACGAACCCGCCGCATCATGAGACCCAGTCCGCACACCATGCGCATCTCGCAAAAAGAACTTGCCACCATCGCCTCCGATCGCCGC
>CAYOCG010000044.1:0-11122 GCA_964402435.1 uncultured Halothiobacillus sp.
GCTTGTGGTAGTAACCGCCCTCTACCGGTAGCGCAAGCAGCGCGTTGTAATAGCGCCCGGCACGATCCTGATCGAACACGCCGGCCACAATCGTCTGCCCGCGCGCACGCGCCGCCTCCTGCATGTCGATGAGAAACGGCGCTGCAGCATCCACCGTATCCGGCACCGCCGTTTCCGGCCAAACGACCAGCTGCGCATCGGACGCGCGTTCAAGGGTGAGGTCACGGTAGAGATTCAAGGTGGCCTGAAACACCTGCGGATCAAACTTGCGTGACTGTTCGACATTGCCCTGCACCACCGCCACGTGCAGTGGCGCGCCTACGGGTTCGACCCACGTCACCGTGCGCAACAGCGCGCCGCCCAACCACACTGCGAGCAGGCCACTGAGGGCAAATACGCGCCAACGCCATGAGCTGCGCGTAAAGCTCAGCACCAACAGTGCCGCACTCAGCACCACCATCAGGCTGATGCCGTATTCACCCAGCACAGGCGCAAAGCCGGCCAGCGGGCTGGCAAGCTGACTGGCGCCGAGGTTGAGCCAGGGAAAACCGCCGAGAAAAACGCCGCGCACCAGCTCCAGCAGCATCCAGCCCAGCGGCATGGCCAGCAGCACGCGCGCCTTGCTGCCCGCATCACTCAAACGTGCCGCAAGGTAGCCGGCGAGCGCGGGGAATAGCGCCATGAAGGCGGCGAACAGCAGGGTGATCAACCCGGCCACGGGGGCGATCGCCTCGCCGAAATGGTGCATGGAGACGTAAATCCAGCTCACCCCAAAGCCGAACATGCCCAGGCCAAAGGCATAGCCGCGCCATGCGGCCTCACGTGGTGTGGTATGCAGCCACAGGGCAAAGAGTCCGGTGAGTGATAGTGGCGCGATCAGCCAGACATCGAACGGGGCGAAGGCCAGTGGCAACAGCGCCCCAAACAGCAAAGCGGCGGCGCGTCCGATCCACACGGAAAAAGGCATGGTTAGCCCGATGCTTGCTCGGGATGCGGCGTGAGGCGAGTGACGCGCATGCGATGCAAACGGCGGCGATCGGCGCTGATCACGCGGAATTTGAAGCCTTCCAGCTCGATCACTTCGTCACGCTGCGGCAGATGCCCCAGCGCATGCGTGACCAGACCACCCACGGTGTCAAAATCTTCGTCGGAAAGCGCGGCACCGGTGACTTCGTTGAATTCCTCGATCGGTGTGAGGGCGTGCACGATGTAACGATCGTTGCCCGCGGCGCGGATCAGCACATCCTCCGCCGTGTCGTGCTCATCATCGATGGCACCGACGATTTCTTCGAGGATGTCTTCAATCGTCACCAGACCCGCAATGCCGCCGTACTCGTCGATGACCATCGCCATGTGGTTGCGTGAAGCGCGCAGCTCGGCCAGCAGTGCGTCGATGCGCTTGCTTTCCGGCACGAACAGCGCCGGGCGCAGATAGGGGGCGAGATCGAAAGGCTCCTCGCTGGCATCGTCCGCCTCACTGGCCTGCTGGTGCGGCAAGAGGTGCAAAAGATCCTTGACCAGCAGCAGGCCGAGCACCTCGTCTCGATCTTCGCCAATCACCGGATAACGTGAGTGACCGGATTCGCGCACCGTGGCCAGCAGGGTGTCGATGTCCATGTCGTGCTCCAACACCGCCATTTGGCCGCGTGGAATCATCAGATCGCGTGCGCGCAACTCGTGGAGTTCGAGCACGCCTTCGATCATCGCCAAGGCGCCATGATCGAGCAGGCCGCGTTCCTGCGCGGTTTCCAGGGTTTCGATCAAATCCTCACGATTGCGTGGCTCGCCGGTGATGAGCTGGGTGATTCGATCCAGCCAGCCGCGGCCTACGGCGTTGCTCGGGGTATTCGACGACGGGTCATCCATAAGCGGGCTCAATGCTCTGCATGCGACTGGTACGGATCAGGGAAGCCCAGTCTGGCAAGAATCTGTGTCTCCAATGTTTCCATTTCCTGCGCATCCATCTCTTCTTCGTGATCGTAACCCAGAAGATGCAGTACGCCATGCACGGTGAGATGCGCGTAGTGTGCATGCAGCGGTTTGTGTTGTTCCGCCGCTTCACGCGCCACGACTTCAGGGCAGATGACGATGTCGCCGATGTAAGGAATGCCGGATTCCTCGGGAAAGTCGAGCGGGAAAGAAAGCACGTTGGTGGCATAGTCCTTGCCGCGAAACTTCAGGTTGAGTTGCGCCGCTTCATGCAAGGGTGCAAGGCGCAGCGTCAGCGCGGTGGGTACCTCGCCGACGGCTTCGCTCACCCACGCGGTGAATTGCTCGGGCGAAGGGAGGCCGGAGTCAGGTTGAACACCTCCCTCCGAGCCATCCGCCGCGTCCGGGTACTGAATGTCCAGATCAAGCAGACTCATGTTTGCAACTCGGATTTTTCATAGGCGGCGACGATGCGTTTGACCAGCGGGTGGCGCACCACGTCGCGCGTTTGGAAGAAGGTGAAGCTCACGCCCTCCACACCTTGAATCACTTCAATGGCATGGCGCAAACCGGAGGTTTGCCCGCGTGGCAGGTCGATCTGCGTCACATCACCGGTGACCACGGCGCGCGAGCCAAAGCCGATGCGCGTCAGGAACATTTTCATCTGCTCCACGCTGGTGTTTTGTGCCTCATCAAGGATGATGAAGGCTTCATTCAGCGTGCGGCCGCGCATGAAAGCCAAGGGGGCAACCTCGATCGCGTTGCGTTCCATGTACTTGCTCACCCGCTCGAAGCCAAGCATTTCATACAGCGCGTCATACATGGGGCGCAAATAGGGGTCAATTTTTTGCGCCATGTCACCGGGCAGGAAGCCCAAGCGCTCGCCTGCTTCCACCGCCGGGCGCACCAGCACGATGCGGCGTACCTCATCGTTGTCCAGTGCCTCGACTGCGGCGGCGACGGCAAGGTAAGTTTTGCCCGTACCGGCCGGGCCGATGCCAAAGCTCAGGTCATGCGATTTGATGGCTTTGAGGTAGCGTGCCTGATTGCTACCGCGCCCTTTGATGACCTGCCGCGGGGTGCGGATGCTGAAGGCTGTTTCATCCGTCGCATCGTCCAGGAGGGTTTCATCCTCGCCAAAGCCGCTTTCCACCAGCGCAAGATGCACCTGCCGTGAGCTGATCGCGCCTTGGGCGCTCTGTGCATAGAGCGTGTGGAGCAGTGCCTGTGCTGCGTTCACCGCGTTTTCTGTGCCGATGATGTGAAACTCAAACCCGCGATTGTTGATCTCCACCCCGAGGCGGCGTTCGATCATGCGCAAATGGGTGTCCATCTGGCCGCAGAGATGCGCCAGACGCAGGTTGTCTTCGGGGCTGAGCGTGAAGGTTTGGCGGTGAATGGAGGTGCTCAATGCAGTCATGGTTGCTCAATGTGAGCCAGCATCATGCGGTGCGCATGGGCGAATTTCAACCGCCGGATGTGCTTTGTGCGCTGACGATGACCGGGCAATCGATGCTGGGGTTTTGTGCCAGTTGCAGGATGTAGGCGGCAAAATCAGGATCTTCGCCGCAAAGCAGCTCCGGCAGCAGGCGACGGAAATCCTCGCGCTGGCACCACTCACGCATGTAGTCCTCCCAGGAGTGCCAGCGTCGGCGCTGTTTTTCGTCCATGTCATCTTCATAGGCCAAAAGGTAGGCGCGTTCGAACAGCGAGATGAGCATGTCGAAGATCACCCGCTTGCGTTCGAGTTGTTCGGCATTGAGATGGGGCGTGGCGGCCTTGCTGCGCAGTTGCAGGTCGGCATTGTCGATGACGACTTTGAGAAAATCGTTGTAAGCATCGGAGAGCTGCTGCCAGATGGCTTCTTCCTCGTTGGCGCGCTCTTTACGCTGTTCGAAGATGAAAAAAACAATCGCCACCGGCAAGCCAATGACGGTGACGATGTAAGAAAGCAGTTCCCAATGTTCGATGCTCATGCCGCGATTATCCTCCGCGACAAGGGCATCGTCGAGGCGGGCTTATTGTGCGATGTCGGACGCCATGTCTTCACGCTTGGTGTGGCGCACATCTTCGCCTTTAACGAGGAAGACAATGTACTCGCAGATGTTGGTGACATGATCACCCACACGTTCGATGGCACGCAGACACCAGAGGATATCCATGCTCAGATCCATGGTGTTTGGGCTGTCTGACATATGCGCAGTCAGGTCATCGAGTACCTTGCGATACACTTTGTTGACCTGCTTGTCGCTGAGTTTGATGCTCATGGCCGCGTCGGCGTCCATGCGTGCGAAAGCATCCAGGGCATCGTGCAGCATTTTTTGCGTCATGCCGCCCATCTCGCGGAGATCGGCTGCGAAACTATAGCCGTTCATCAGCGGCTGCAAAGTCAGCGCAAGGCGACCAATTTTTTCTGCCTTGTCGCCAATGCGCTCAAGATCGCCCACCACTTTGACCGCGGTAAACAAAAAGCGCAGATCGTTGGCGGTGGGTTGGCGTGTAGCAATGGTGTCAATCACTTTCTGGTCGATCTCGACTTCCAGCTTGTTGACCATGTAGTCACCGGAGGCCGCAGCCTGACCAAGCTCGGTACTGTTGTCCAACAAGGCACGCAAGGCGCTGTCCATTTGTTGCTCGACCAGTCCGCCCATATTCATGACAAGGCTGCGGATGGTTTCGAGGTCTTCATCAAACTGGCTGCTGATGTGCGGGCTGAGAGTAGTCATGGATGCTCCAGGCAAGGGGGTGCGGTTGAAATGCTAAGGAATTGGGGCTAGTGTTCGGGCAAGTATCACGCCGCCTTCGGTGGCAAGCGCTGTTTACTTCAAAGAAGACAAAAAGAACACTCGGCAAAAGACATTCCATACCGCATTCTAAGCACAAATAGTTGACAAAAACATGACGACCTCTCGAACCGTGCCGACGCCACACGAAACGCCTGCCGACGCCACCATGATCAACCGCGAGTTGAGTCTGCTGAATTTCAATCGCCGCGTATTGGACATGGCGGTGGATGAAAGCGTGCCCTTGCTGGAGCGTCTGCGTTATCTGTGCATTTCCTCCAGTAATCTTGATGAGGCGTTTGAGGTGCGTGTGGCCAGCCTGGTGCAGCAGGTGCGCCTAGGCGTGAGCGTGGTGGGGGAGTGCGGCATGACGCCGGCAGAGCAACTGGAGCGTGTGCTGTCCGAGGCGCATGCCTTGGTGGCGGATCAGTACCGTGTGCTCAATGAAGTGCTGATTCCTGCCATGCGTGCTGCGGGTATTCACTTCGCGCGGCGCACCCATTGGAACAAGCGGCAGGTGGAGTGGGTACAGGATTATTTCCGTGAGGAATTGGCGCCGGTGCTCACCCCGTTGGGGCTTGATCCTGCGCATCCGTTCCCGCGCGTACTCAACAAGAGTTTGAATTTTGTCGTCACCCTCGAAGGGCTGGATGATTTCGGGCGGGAAACCAACATGGCCGTGGTGCAGGCGCCGCGCAGTCTGCCGCGCATTGTGCCCATGCCCCAGTCGATCAGCGGTGGCGAGCATGATTTTGTCTTTCTGAGTTCGATGATTCACGCGCATGTGGATGAACTGTTTCCCGGCATGAAAGTGACGGGTTGCTTCCAGTTCCGTGTGACACGCAACAGTGATCTTGCTGTGGACGTGGATTTGGATGAAGACCTGTTGCAGGTGTTGCAGGGCGGGCTGTATGAACGCAACTACGGTGATGCGGTACGGCTTGAGGTGGCGGATAACTGCCCGGATGCCGTGGCGGATTATCTATTGGAAAAATTTGCCCTGACCCGCCGTGAAATGTTCAAGGTGCATGGTCCGGTGAACTTGAGCCGCCTTACCGCAGTGTATGACTTGGTGGATGTGCCTGCGTTCAAGTTCCAGCCCTTCGTCCCCGGCCTGCCGCGTGAGTTGCATGGGGTGGACGATTTGTTTGCTGCCATCAGCAAGCATCGCCGCATTTTGATGCACCATCCTTATCAAGCGTTTACTCCGGTGGTGGATTTCATCCGTCAGGCGGCAGTGGATCCTAAAGTGGTGGCGATCAAGCAGACCCTGTATCGCAGCGGCAAAAACTCCGCGATCGTCGATGCATTGGAAATGGCTGCGCGTAACGGCAAGGAAGTGACGGCGGTGATTGAACTGCGCGCCCGTTTCGACGAAGCCGCGAATATCGAAATGGCCACCCGCCTGCAAAAAGCCGGGGCGTATGTGTCTTACGGCATCATCGGCTACAAGACGCACGCCAAAATGCTCATGGTGGTACGCCGCGAGGGCAAGGAGATGAAGCGTTATGTGCACCTTGCCACCGGCAATTACCACGCCGGTACCGCGCGGGTGTACACCGACTACGGTCTGTTCACCGACGACAAATTGATCTGCGAAGACGTGCATAAGCTGTTCGTGCAGCTCACCGGGCTTTCACGCGGCATTCGCTTGCGCAAGCTGTTGCAGTCGCCGTTCACCCTGCGTGAGGGCATGATCGAACGCATTCAACGTGAGGCCGAGCATGCACGCGCCGGTAAGCCGGCCTGGATTCGCGCCAAGATGAATTCGCTGATCGACAGCAGCATCATCCATGCATTGTACGCCGCAGCGCAGGCGGGGGTGAAAATCGACTTGGTGGTGCGCGGTATTTGTAGCTTGCGCCCGGGCGTGCCGGGGCTGTCGGAAAACATCCGCGTGCGCTCGCTGATGGGGCGTTTTCTTGAGCACTCGCGGGTGTTCAGTTTCTGCAACGACGGGCAAAACGAGCTGTTCATTTCCAGCGCCGACTGGATGCCACGCAACCTTTACTCACGTGTAGAAACCTGCGTGCCGATCGAGGAGAAGGCGCTGCGTGCGCGCATCCAGCAGGAGGTGTTCGATTTGGCCTTCGCCGACAACATGGGTACCTGGGAGTTGCAGCCCACGGGCGAGTATTTGCGCGTGAGCCCGCAAAGCGGCGAAACCGCGTGCAGCGTACAGGCTGAGCTGCTGGCGCGTATGGCGCAGGCGGAATAAAAGCCTCGCCCGCGCAGGGGGCTTGCAAGACGCTCTACCGTCTGCGAGAACTTGCGCAGCGTGAATTCAGCCCACCTCCAGTTGGATGTGCGGACTGAGGTAGTCCGCTTCACGCAAGAGGTCGGAGTGAATCAGCGGGTTGCGCTCTAGCCAGGCCGACGGAAAGGTCAGCTTGATCCGCTCGTCCTGTGTGCTGATATGGATGCTGGGGATCGCGTTGCGTGGTGAGCGGGTGCGGTGCAGCGTCACAGCCAGTCGCAACAGCACCAAAAGGCGCAGGTCACGTTCATACGTTTCTTCCGGCAGGTCATTCAGCCAGGTGCGACGCAGGCGGCGACGGTGTGCGCCGATGAGGCGCGACAGACGGTTTTGTTCGGCCAGGCTGAAGCCGGGCATGTCAGCGTGGCTGATGATGTAGCCGGCGTGTTCATGGTAGCCGTTGTGGGCAATCATCAGGCCGATCTCGTGCAGCATGGCGGCTTGGCGCAGCAGATTGCCATCGCGCTCAAGGTGCAGTCCCCAGCCGCTTGCCACTTGGTCAAACAGTTGTTGTGCGGTCTCCATCACGCGCTGCGCGTGGGCGCGATCGACACGAAAGTCGCGCTGCAGTCGTTCCAGTGTTTGGCTGGCAATGTCGATGCCGCGCTCACGATCCAGGCGCTCGTAAATCAGTCCCTCGCGTAGCGCGCCTTCGGAAATGAACATCTGCTGGATATTGAACGCATCAAACACCGCTTGCATCACCACATAGCCACCGACGAAGACCGGGCGACGCTCGTCACTCAAGCCGAGCAGGTTGAGGTTATCGATGCTGCCCGCCTTGAGAATGGCTTTGCGGATACGCTCCATGCCATCAATAGTCAAGGTGCCCTCGGTGCACCATCCGTTTTGTGCGCATACATTGGCCAAGGCGCGGGCGCTGCCCGATGAGCCAATCGCTCGCTGCCAGCGGTGGTGACGGAAGGCGTATTCGTAGGGGCGGGTTTCCAGACGTGCTTCGTTTTCGGCGCGTTTGAGGGTGTCGCGGGTGAGCAGACCATCGGCAAGGTAGCGTTGCGTCATGCTCACACAGCCCAGCGGCATGCTTTCCATGAATTCCGGGGTGTGCCCTTTGCCGACGATCACCTCGGTGCTACCGCCGCCGATGTCGATCACCAGGCGCCTCTCGTCGGTATCCTGATCGGTATGTGCGACGCCAATGTAAATCAGACGTGCCTCCTCACGGCCGGCAATCACTTCGATGGGGTGGCCGAGCGCTTCTTCGGCCTGTTTGATGAATGCGGCTGAATCCTGCGCACGGCGCAGGGTATTGGTGCCGACCGCGCGCACACTGCCCAATGGCATGTGCTCCAAGCGTTGCCCAAAGCGTTTCAGGCAGGCCAAGGCGCGTTCTGCCGCGGCAGGCTTGAGGCGCCCATGTTCATCCAGTCCGTCGCCCAGGCGCACCATCTCTTTGAGGCGATCAAGCACGATGGGCTGACCATTGACGATGCGCATGATCACCATGTGGAAGCTGTTGGAGCCAAGGTCAATGGCCGCAAGATCGTACGTTTGTTCGGGCATGGAAGGTTTTCGGCAGGGAGGTCATGAAATATCAACCCAGGGCGCGCAGCACTTTAGGGGGGAGTAGCGCTTGGAGGGTCGCTGTACCGGGTTGCCAAGATGCAAGATGCAGCAGGGCAACGCCGCCCTTTTTGAGCGGCAAGCCCGGCAGATCGCAGTCGCCAAAGGCGAGCAGGGCGAGTAGGCGGGAGAGGTGAGGTTCATGCCCCACCAATGCGATACGCTTGTCCTGCGCTTCATTGACTGGGTGATGGGTGTGCAGCCAGTCGAGCGTGCTGTGCGGCTCATCTTCCGGGCGCAGATGGGGGGTGGTGTGTAGCGGCAGATCCAGATATGCCTCGCGCATCAGCTCGGCGGTTTGTTGCGCGCGAGTCAGCGGGCTGACGCCTACCCAGTCCGGTGTTTGCAGCACGCGGCGCAAGCCACGGAAGGCGCGGCGCAAGCGCTTGCTGCCCTCCTCGGTCAGGGGGCGCTGGTCGTCATCCACGCCGCCCTGCGCCAACCAGGTGCCGGCATCGCCAGCCTGGCCGTGGCGAATGAGAATAAGCTCCATCGAACATCTCCTGTGACTAATCAGGTGTTGATTCCGGGAACAGGCCAATCTTTCTTGAACCGAGCTTCGGGCAACGACCATACTTTTTGGTGCAGGTTGTGCATGGCATCGAGGTCGTTGAGCAATTCGGCGCGCTCTGCAGAGGTCAGCGCCGCAGCGCCCTCGTGCAGCGCTTTGTCTTGCATCCAGGCACGGCGTAGGCGCACGCTTTCCGGCTGGCTGCGCCGTGGGCGCAAGAAGGCGGTGTGAATGGCGTTGGCCATTGGCTCGACCACCGCAAGCACGAACGGATCCACTTCGCCCAAGGCGGCGCGTTCATCCGCATACAGCTTCAGTCCATGACGGTATTCTTCCAACTCAGGAGGCAGGCTGATCTCCTCGGGGGTAACGAATAGCTTGGCTTGGCGTGCGGCGCGTCCCATCGACCCCAAGCTGGTCAAGCGTGCCAGCGGAATGGATAGCACCAGGCCAAGCAGCACCGGCGAGATCCAGGCGAAAAACACCGGGCTGGCATACCACGCGAGCACACCCCAGACGATCCCGAGCAGGGTAGTGCCGCCGTAATTGCGCACAGCCTCACCCCAGGTCATGACAAATTCCCCGCGCTGCTGGGCGCCCCAAGCGACGGTTTTGTTCATCAGGGTGAGGACGACAAAACGACTGTGAAACACCATGCGTACCGGCGCCATCAGTGCGGAAAGCAGGGTTTCACCGAGAACGCTCAGGCTCAAACCCAGTCGCCCGCCGAAAGACGCAGCCTTTTCTTTATCGCGCAGCGCATTGATCAAGCTGAGGACTTTGGGAAGGAACAGCAAGCCAAGAGTGATCCACAGCAGTTGCAGGGCGTGTTCGAGATTGACCACCGCATCCTTGGGGGCGATCCAGGCCATGAGGGTGGTGAGGGCGAGCAGCATGAACCAGAGCAGTGAGCCGGCATAGCTCATGATGCCGTTGATGAGCAGAAAACGCTGCATCATGGGTAAACCCTCGGCAATCATCACCCCGCCGTGTTGCAAATTGCCCTGACACCAGCGGCGGTCGCGTTTGAGATCGTCAGTGAGCGAGGGCGGGTACTCCTCCCAGCTGCCCGGCAGGTCGTAGGCGACCCACACCTGGTAGCCAGCGCGGTTCATCAAGGCCGCTTCGACGAAGTCATGGCTGAGAATCTCGCCGCCAAACGGCTTGATGCCCGGCATACGCGGCAGATTGCAATGGCTCATGAACGGCGCGATGCGGATGATGACGTTGTGCCCCCAGTATTGCCCATCGCCCAGCCACCACCAGGACAATCCGGCGGCAAACATCGGCGAATATAAGCGTCCGGCAAATTGCTGCACGCGGGCATACAGCGTGTCCATGCCCTGGCTGACCGGCAGGGTCTGGATGATGCCCACATGCAGATTGCGCTCCATGGCCTGCACCATGCGCACCAGTGTTGCGCCGCCCATCACGCTGTCGGCATCGAGCACGATCATGTACTCATGCTGCCGTCCCCAGCGACGCAGGAAGTCAATGATGTTGCCGCTCTTTTTCTTCACCCGATAGCGCCGGCGGCGGTAGAAGATTTTTTCAAAACCGTCCACCTCGCGGCACAGACGTGCCCAGGCCAGCTCTTCGTCCACCCATTTTTCCGGCTGGTTGGAGTCGGAGAGGATGTAAAAGCGGAAGTGCTCCAGTTGCCCCGTCTCGCGCAGCGAAAGATAGGTGGCACGCAGGCGGGCGAAGACTTCATCCGCATCTTCATTGCAAATGGGCATGACCACGGCGGTGGAGGCCAGAGGGGTGGGTTTGCCGTTGGCTGGGCTGTTGAGGGTGCTGATTTTCAGCCAGTCGTTGCCGCGAAGTTGCAGCATGAAGCCGATCAGCGCGGTCCAGAGGCCAATCCACAGCCACATGAACAGGATGCCGAACAAAATGAGGATGGCGATTTCCAGCGGGTGGCTGCCGTCATGTGGCAGGGTACTGGCGAACATCCATACACCCAGCCCGGTGGGGATGAGCACCAGTAGACTGAGTATCAGGCGGCGATCGGAGGCGATGGTGGCAAGTTCTTTTTGCGAGATGCGCATGGTGTGC
>CAYOCG010000045.1:0-10052 GCA_964402435.1 uncultured Halothiobacillus sp.
CTCTACCGCCGCATCATCCACGCCGGCACGCATCTAGCCAGCTCCATCCGCGTGGCCGAAGCTGCCAAGGTGATTGAAAACACGCAGCGCGACGTGAATATTGCTCTGGTCAACGAATTGGCCATTCTGTTTCACCGCCTCGGGCTGGATACCACCGAAGTCCTGCAGGCCGCAGGCAGCAAGTGGAATTTCCTACCCTTTCGCCCCGGGCTGGTCGGCGGCCACTGCATCGGCGTGGATCCGTATTATCTGACCTACAAAGCACAGCAGATCGGCTATCACCCAGAAATGATCCTCGCCGGGCGACGCATCAACGACGGCATGGGTGCGCATGTGGCGCAACGCGTGATCAAGCTCCTCGGCCAGCGCGGCTTTCAGCTTAAGGGCGCGCGCGTGTTGATTCTTGGCTTCACTTTTAAGGAAAACTGCCCAGACATTCGCAACACGCGGGTCATCGACATGGTGCACGAGCTGCGCGACTACGGCCTGAATGTGGTCATTCACGACCCCACTGCTCACGCGGATGAAGTGATGCACGAATATGGCGAAACGCTGGCTGAAACCTTGCCCGAAGAATTATTCGCCGCTGTGATTGTGGCCGTCGCACACCAAGCGTTCATGACACTGGGTGCAAAGGGACTGCGCAAGTTATGCCTGCCCCACGGGGTGTTGTTTGATGTCAAATCGCTTTTGGCGCGCGAGGACAGCGATGGACGACTGTAACCCCGCCCTAGAGTCTGTCCGATGATCGCTCCACAGCTACGCAGCCTGCTCAACGGCTTGAAGCAAACACCGCTGCATCCGCAGTGGTTGATTTTCAAGGATGCCAAGCGCCACAAAGCACGCATTGCGCAATCCATCCATGGCCGATTGCTGGATATTGGTTGTGGCGAAAAGCCGCTCACCCTCTTCCTTTCCACCGACGTGGACTACATCGGCCTCGACTACCCACCGACCGTCGCCAAAGGCTACAGCGGCAAGGCCGATGTCTTTGGCGACGCGCAACGCCTGCCGTTTGTCGATGCCAGCTTTGACTGCATCACCATTCTGGATGTCTTGGAGCACCTGCCTCATCCCGAGGCCGCCTTCAGCGAAATGCTACGCGTGCTCCGACCCGGCGGCATCATCATCAGCCAAACCCCCTTCCTCTATCCGCTGCATGACCTGCCGCATGATTTTCACCGCTGGACCGGCGAGGGCTTGCGCGCCTTCGAGCAACGCCATGCAGTTGAATTGGTCGAATGGACACACCACGCCAGACCGCTGGAAACCGCCGCCGTACTCACCAATCTGGCGCTGGCCAAGGGCATATTGGAAAGCCTGCACCATAAACACCCCGGTATCCTGTTGCTACCCGTGGTCATCGTCCTCATCCCACTCATCAACCTGCTGGGCTGGATGGTTTCGCGCCTGCTGCCCAATGAAGGCTTCATGCCCTTGGGTTACACCGCCATGTTTCGCAAGCACGCATGAAAATTTTACTGGTCACCACGTCCTATCCCGAAGCCTGCGAAGGTTCAGCCGCCGCCGGGGTGTTCGTGCGCGAATTTGCCAATACCCTAACTGAACAGGGACATAGCATCGCGGTCGTTGCTCCCGGTGCAGCCACCCATGCACAAAACGAAGACGACGTGGTCGTGTTTCGTTTTTTGGCACCACGCCAACCGCTTTCCCTACTCAAGCCGCAAAACCCACGCGACTGGCTGGCCATCACACGCACCTTGCGCGCCGGACAGCAATGCGTCGATCATGCGTGCAACACATTCAAGCCCGATTTCATCTTTGCATTGTGGGCACTGCCAAGCGGTGCTTGGGCAAAGAAAGCCGCACAAAAGCTGAACATCCCTTACGGCATCTGGGCGCTAGGCAGTGACATTTGGACGCTAGGACGCATCCCGTTGGTTCGCCAGGCACTCAGACACACACTACGGCAGGCTGCGCTGCGCTATGCGGATGGCTTGCAATTGACACAGGATGTCAAGCACATCTGCAACATGGAGTGTGGTTTTTTACCCAGCACGCGCAAGCTGAACATCTACCACCCGCGCCAACTTGCCAACCATCCTCCCTACCGCTTGGCCTTTCTTGGCCGCTGGCATTCCAACAAGGGCATTGATCTCTTGCTGGATGCGCTCCTACAACTGGACGACTCCGACTGGCAGCACATCGAGCGGATTCGCATTTTTGGCGGTGGCCCCATGGAGACTCAAGTGCACGCCATGGTGCAACGCCTGCGGCACCTCCATCGGCCGGTTGAACTGGGCGGCTATCTTGACACACATGCCGCAAGCGATCTGCTCAATTGGACAGATATTGTGCTCATCCCCTCGCGCATCGAAAGCATCCCGGTCATCTTCTCCGATGCCATGCAGGCTACCCGCCCCGTCGTGAGTATGCCCGTCGGCGATCTGCCGAGCTTGTTACAACACCACGCTTGTGGCGAGCTGGCAGAACAGGTTACCGCGCCCGCCTATGCGCAGGCGCTGCGCAAGGTGCTGCACAATCCAGCAACGCGCTATATCGAAGGCATAACGAGCGCAGGATCGCGTTTTAATCTTGCGCAATCCGCCCAGGCGTTCATCCAACACGTGCAAGCTTTACCATGAATGATCTGCATAAAACCGCAACCGATCCACGCTGGGGCGCGGAAAACCGCAACATCAAGGCGGAACAAATCTGGCACACCCTGCAAAACGTTGCCCACTTTGACTTAAGCGCAGCCCACTGGCTCGACATAGGATGTGGCAGCGGTGGCATTGCCGCGCACCTTGCGCCGCGTGTGCAGCACATGACAGGCATTGATCCCGAGTCATGGGCACGCTGGGATGAATTCACGCACCACAACCCAAATCTGAGCTTCATTCAGGCCAGCGTGGACACACTCGACCTGCCACCAGCAAGTTTTGATGTCATTATCTGCAACCAAGTCTACGAACACGTCCCCGATCCCCAAGCCCTGATCGCACGCATCCACCAGCTACTCAAGCCAAATGGCTTGGTGTACTTCGCAGGCCCCAACCTGCTCTTTCCGATTGAACCGCATGTGTTTTGGCCTTTTGTGCATTGGTTGCCGCGCAAATTTGCCATCAAGTTTATGAAGGCGCTCGGTTCAAAACGTAGCGATGATCTGGATGCCTATTCCGCCCATTACTGGCAACTCCAGCGTTGGCTATCAAGACACTTCAAGGTCTGCAACGCGCTACCTGCACTGGTCAACCAAGTCATACCCGGATTAAAAAGCGCCCGTCTTTATGGTTTGCTACGCCACATTCCCCGTGCAGCCATCCATACTTTTACACCGCTCGCCCCCGGTTTCGTGTTTGTGTTGAGCAAGCCCCATGACTGACCCCAACCTGCCTGCAGCAGACTGGTCTGCCATCCTGAGCCAGGGATTTGGTGCGCAAACGACCCCGCTGGTCGGCTCCGCCAGTGTCAGCGTTTTCAGCAAATATCTGCTACGCGCCGGGTATATCAACTTCCCCTTCGGCATACGCAATGCAGACGAGCACGCGCAGATCATCCATCCCGACACAATTGAAATAATCCGCCACATGGGGATTGATCTCCTGCGCCTCAACTGGCCACAACATTTTGGCGGCTACGCAAACGTGAGCGGTGTTCTGTTACCCGAGGTCAGCATTTTTCGCTTGGATACATGGTCAGAGCAACAACTCGACAGTGATGTGCGCTACAAAATCCGTCGTTCAAGGCGCGAAGGAATAACCGTGCGTCTGGCCACCGTGGACGATGCTGAATTCATCTATAACACTTACCTGGAAACCATCCACAGGCACGGCGGCAAAAGGCGCTACACCCAAGCCTATTTCCGCGCACTTTGTGAAGCCAGCACACAACAGCCCATGCTCTTGGTTCTACTCGCTGAAACCCGACATGGCGAGCCTTGCGGATTCCATATTTCCGCCTACCGGCAAGGCACAGCCTATTACCTGCATGGCGGCATGTGTGAGCAATACGCCCAATACCGCCCCGGATATGCACTGATGTGTGAGGCTATCCGCAGCGCACGTGATACAGGATGCCATGCGTTCAACTTTATGCCCTCGCCTCCCAACCAACCCGCTTTGGTTAAGTTCAAGAGGAAATGGGGGGGGGAAATGTATGAGGTGAAGCACATCGACACTCCCTTAAGTACCAAAGGGCGATGCCTCCATGCAGTGCTTCACGTCAGCCGCTGATTTGACGCTACATACCTTCAGCAATCACATGGCGTTTTCTTTTAGCTAAGAGCGACAAAACATGGGTTTTTACTTGATTCATTAAGCGATACCCCTGCAAAGCCAGACGCATAAAAGGTTTCATCTTGAAAACAACCCGATATTGGGTTTCTACTCCGCCCATCGACAGTTTGAATCGCTTGATGCCTGGTTTACTCCCTGCGCGCCCACCCGCACCAACAAAATCAAGTTTTTTATAGCCCTTGCGCTTTGCCCACCGGATCAGGCTCCACACCAACAAATGGTTGGCATTGAGCTTTCGCCCTGCGTCCAGCGCAGCAGCATCCCAGTAGTAACAACAATCCCTGTCGGTTATCACCCATATCACCGCGACGCACTGGCCACCGTGGGTTGCGCAAAGAACGCGCAACCCCAGTTGCTCTTTACGCTCAAAAATAGATCGATAAAACTCAAGAGGAAAGTTCGGTACAAGCCCTTGTCGGGTATAGGTTTGTTCCAACAAAGCCTCCTGACTATCCATAACCCCTTGATTACGTTTCCAATGGATTTTGACCCCATTTCTTACCGCACCGCGCACGCAACGCTTTGGCAATTGCGAAACATTCTTCCATAACTGTTCAAGTGGCTTTTGCAGATCAACTTCGACATTTTCGACCTTTTCGAGATGCAGCCCGTGGGTTAGCGGCACATTAACATTTGGGGGAAGCGTTACCTGAAGGTAGGCCACTCCCCGTTGTTTCGTCCATTGTTGCAAGGCAGGCCAAGCTTCCGCGCCTCGCTCCTGCGGAATGCAAAAGGATGTAGCCGGCGGCACAGGGATCTGACGCATCGGACTGCCCCAAAGCTCGAAAAAGCCCATGCGTCTGCGGATCAATGGGGTCACTGCGACTAATGTTTCCCCAATGAAATGTCCTAATGTGAATAGTCGCACGGGATACACCTGCTCAACCATCTCCAGCCATTCCAGACGTTGAAATGCACTGTGCTTAGTCTGTTGAAGAAACTCAACATACCGTGAACGCTCAATTTCTTGAGTTTGAAGCAAACTCATGCGCCAGGGCGCTCCGCAATGAAAAGCGCATCCCACCAACGACGAGGGCGTCGCTCAACGCGCCGATGCCAGGCGACTTCCCACCTCGCCAGCATGGGGATCAATCGGCGCGGCAGCAAACCAAACCAAACAGGGTAAATCCACGGGAAGCGCGGGGCACGCACAATACTTTGTTCCAGCAGATTAAAACGATGCTGTGCAAGCCGAGCGCACAACACTTCAGGATCCCGCTTGATAAGATTCGGAGCTCCCGGATGGATCTGCCAAAACGGATCAGTGGAAACCTGCTCCAGCCACAAAAATTGCCCCCCCGGCTTAAGCACACGAAAAATCTCATCCAACACCCCATCAAGCATGTCATCCGGGACGTAGCACAAGGATTCACGAGCAATGACATAATCAAAACTTGCTTTTTCAAAGGGCAAACTTACTCCATTAATCTGCACCAGTTGCACATTTGTATGACTAGCGCACACTTGCGTTGCCATCGCGATCATTTGCTTTGAAACATCCACCCCGATAACCTGCGTACAACGCGCCGCTAGCACGCGCGTGAACGAACCTGTACCACAACCAAAATCTAGAGTGCTGTCGCACGTGCCCATCGCTTGCAGGCGCGGCAGTATTGCAGCATCAAACACCGCATTGACATACTCACTCTTACGCCCTCCCTTGTTGTTGGGTGCGAGAGTCGCATAAAGGCCATTCACAGCCAGCTGATCATATTCTGCAGCAACCTTTTGAAGGTGTTCAGTTTGAATCTTCATTTCCATTTTTATTAATGTTTGGAGGTTGCATTGAGCCTATCAATTATTTTCATCGCTATAGGATGTTTGAAGGCGACGAGAATCGTGACAAAAAGAAGTGGGTAAACGAGCGCAAATTGCCACAAGTTCAATACAAAACCTGATACCATCGCGATCAACGCTGCGCCCGCCACACCCACGGTTTCACGAACTACATCCACAAGCAACATTACATGTTTAGCGGATGAAAAGTAGTATGCCAATCCGATTGTAGCGGCATAGCCTAGAACCGCTGCTCCAGCAACCGCACTTGGTGCATCCGCCAGAAGCAGTATAAACGCAAGTATCGCAGTAATGCCCAACCCGGATGTTTCTGCATAAACACGCTGCTTCGCCAATTCAAGCGTAGGGAGAAAATCCAGCGCAGCAGCCGCAGGCAGCAAAAAAATCATCAGGGACAAGATGCGCACGGTATCAGCATGTTCCAGCAATGCTGCACTGCCCAGCGCACGAGCCAAGGATTCGGCATGAAGCACAAGAATCGGGGCTGTCACCCAAACATAAAACGATAGCCAACGCACTGTATCGACAAAATCCTCACGCAGGGCTTGCGCATGCCCCTGATGCGCATACAGCCGCGCATAAACCACGGTGAAGAAAATGCCGGATATAGAGAAAAACAACAAGATGACCTGATAGGCCACATGATAAGCACCGGCCAAGGCCGTAAAACCAAACAGACCAAGCAATACCACCTCAACCCGTCCATAAGCGATGGATAGCCCTGTATTGCCCATAAACCAGATACCTTGCCGCACAAGGCTAACCATGGATTCAGTTGCAGCGTGTGTCGAACGGGGTAACGCCCTCCATGTGAGCCAACCTGCCACAACAACAAACACCACGGTCAACGCAAAATAAAGCTGCACAATACGAAAAAGCTGTACTTGCGCATTAATCGTAAGCGCAAAAGCGACCAATAGACTGAGAAAATAGACACTTCGATACAGTGAAATCCGACGATAGTCTCCCGATAACTGACTAAAAACTGTGAACAACGCGCCAAAGCGATCCACCAGCATCGTGGCGATCGATAACGTCACAACCATCTCTTGGCGTGTAACACCCAGCCCGGACAACGGCAACCAGACCAACGCTGCCACACTTAACAGCGCGAACAAAACGAACGAGAGTCCCGTTTGAAGCACAAGGGTTCTGGCAGCCAGCGATCGCACTACACCCGGATCCCGTGCCCCATCCCGCAGCAATACTTGGGCAACGCCAAGATCGGCAAACCCGGCTGCCACTGCACCAAGCGCCCACAGCGCGGCCAAAACCCCGAATTCTTCGGGTTTGAGATAATTCACCAGCAAAACGAGCGAGATGAACCACGCGCCCTTGGAGACCACATTGGAACCAAGCAAAATCAGAAAATTTCGCGCCCGAACGTGTTTCACGCCGCATGCAGCCTTCGACCTAACATGCCTTGTCAGCGAGGTAAGGCAGTTCGTTTACGGCATCAATGACACGCGCAATGTCTGCATCACTCAGCTTGGCTGACAATGGCAAACTAACCGTATGCCGCCCAATGCGCATGGCATTGGGATAATCTTCGGCACGCCAGCCAAAACGTGCCTGATAATAGGGGTGCTCGGGAATACTCAGATAATGAACACCGACCCCGATCCCCGCACGGGTCATGTGCTCCAAAAACGCATCCCGACTTACTCCAGCCCGCACCTCATCAATCTGCAGCGTGTAAAGATGATAGGCATGTCGCGTATGTACCTCAGCATCCAAGGGACGGTTGGCAGGAAGGTGCGCAAAGGCATGCTGATAAACAGCCCATAAGTCCTGACGCTTCTGCCAGTTTTGTTCGATGCGCTCAAGCTGGTGAATGCCTATTGCCGCCTGAATGTCCATCATGTTGTACTTGAAACCCGCTTCGGTGACGAGGTAATGCTTGTACCCCTCATCGCCAAACCGATGCCAAGCATCCTTGCTCATGCCGTGTAACGCCAACACCTTGATTCTTTCAATGTCGCGTTCATTGCGCGCGATCACCATGCCGCCCTCGCCGGTGGTGATGTTTTTGGTTGCATAAAAACTGAAACAACCAAAATCACCGAATGTACCTACCTTTTGGCCGTGGTATTCGGTCTCAATCGCGTGGGCACAGTCTTCAATCAGCTTAAGGTTGTGCTTGCGAACAATCGGCATCAAAGCGTCCATGTTGCAGGCGCGCCCGGCAAAGTGCACCGGGAGAATGGCGCGGGTGCGCGGTGTAATAGCCGCTTCAACCGCCTGCGGATCCATATTCATGCTATCGGCTTCAACATCCACCAGCACTGGGGTCGCGCCGCTATGAATGATGGCGTTCACAGTGGCGCAAAACGTGAGCGCCGAGGTGATGACTTCATCACCGGGCTTCAATCCGGCCGCGACCATGCTGACGTGTAACGCTGCCGTACATGAGTTAGTCGCCGCAACGTGATTGGCAGCCACATGCTTATAGGCTGCAAATTCGCGCTCAAAACGGGCAACTTTGGGACCGGTTCCTAGCCAACTGGCTCGCATACTATCGACAACTTCGTCGATCTCTTCCTGCTTGATCTGTGGTGCACCAAACACAATAAAAGGTGTGTTTTGACTCATTCCATGCCCCTTTTTGGCTATCTTAAGCATCAACATCCTCAAAAACCAGCGCATCCAGCGGCAACTCCAGCCCAACGCTAGCCAGTTTTATAAGATCATTGCCGCTGTAGGGCTGAAGCATCCTCATGCGATTGCTGGCCTTACGTTAAAGGTCGGCGGTGCGGGTTTCGATGTCGAGATGAGGTATTTGGCAGAACCCGGCAGCAGGCGGTAGTGGGCGAACTTGGCACCGCGATCAAACGCTTCCGTGGAAGATGAGAGCACTTCGACCACCAGTACAGAATCGGTTTTGACCTGCTGCAATGCACGTTGCTCAGCCCCGCAGATGACAAAAACATCCGGGTAAAAAAAGCATCGCTGGCTTGCACATGCAGCTTGATTTCCGCCATGAAGCTCGGGCAAGGCGTGCCGCGCAGGTGGTTTTTCAAGGCGGCGAATACATTGCCAGTGACAGTGGCATGCTGTGCCGTGCCGCCGGCTATGTCGTAGATTTCGCCGCGAATGAATCGTGTCGCTGTTCACTCGCTTCTTCAAAGGCGAGGTACTCTTCAGCGGTGTAGTGAATTTTATGCGCAAGTTGCGGAGCCATGGTTTCGCTTCCTCAATAACCTTGCGCAAGTCTAGCAGAGCTGAGGAGCGATCAGGCGGATGCAGTCAGGCGAGATTGTTCAGGGTGGTAGGCGCCGCTTGGTGCACTACGCACACCATCGAGCAATTCCAAATGATCGCGCGCCCAATGTAGGAGATGGAATTGCCCTTGAGCGTCTTCCGCGAGCGCGGTGCAGCTCTCGACCCAATCACCGCAGTTGGCGTAGGTGACGCCGTTTTTTTCATACAAGCTCGGGTGGTGAATGTGGCCGCTGATGATGCCGTCATAGCCTTGCTCGCGGGCATGCGTGAGTGCAGCCTGTTCGTATTGTTCGACGTACTGCATGGCGTTTTTCATTTTGCCCTTGATGCTGGCCGCCAGTGACCAGTAGGGACGCCCCAGCATGCGGCGCACGCCATGGGTGATGCGCGCCAGACGCATGAGCAGTTCGTAACCCATATCCCCCACCCAGCGCATCAGCGGGTTGCAGTGCAGCACCGCATCGAAGCCATCACCATGTACCACCAGCCAGCGGCGACCGTCGGCGCCTTCATGAACCAGTTCGGGCAGGATTTTCACGCCGAAGGCCTCACCCTGTCCCAGGTAACGCACCGCTTCGTCGTGGTTGCCCGGCACGTAGATGATCTCCACGCCTTCTTGCGCGCGCTTGAGCAAGAGCTGGATCAGCTCGTGCTTGATGCGCGGCCAGCGCCAGCCCCCGCTGCGCATTTTCCACACATCGATGATGTCGCCAACAAGGTAAAGCTTGTCGCACTGTACATGGCGGATAAAGTCGATGAGGTAGTCCACCTTGG
>CAYOCG010000046.1:0-9910 GCA_964402435.1 uncultured Halothiobacillus sp.
CTGGGCATGCAATACCTCCAGCGTTGCCTCAGAGACGTCATTTCCTAGACGGTTGCGTTCCAGCAGACGCTGCTCCAGCACCTTGCTTGGGCACTCAATATCAATGATATAGAACGGGCACGCATGTTGTTTGGCGAGTTGGTGCGCAGCTTCGCGCTGAGCTGCTTTGAGATAAGTGGCATCAAGAATCACACCAAAGCCCGCATCGAGCAGGCTTGCAGCGATGTCAAGCAAGCGCTGGTAGGTGTGCGAAGTAGCCTCTGCAGAATAGCGCCCCTGGTTTAACCCGGGGTCGCCCCGTTCAGGGTAGAGCCGCTGACGTTCGATATCGGCGCGCACACGAATCATGCCCGCGCTCTCTGCCAGTACTAAGGACGCATGACTTTTGCCGCTGGCGGAGTAGCCATGGGTGATGACAAGACATGGGGAATGCGATGTTGTGAAGTGTTCCGCAAGATCGGCGTACCGCTGGTATTGCCTGCGTGCAGCGGCAACGGCCTCCTCGCTGCCGCCAAAGGCAATGCCAAGCAATGCGACCTTGGCGCGCACCATGGCGCGGTAGGTTTGATAGAAACGCAACAGGGCGAGTCCGGCATAATCCCCTGTGTGTTCCAGGTAGCAATTGAGCAGCCGGCTGGCATGGGCAGGCAGGCCGCGATCCTGTAGATCCATGAGCAGGAAAGCCAGTTCGCTCATCACGTCGATCCAACGGAAGCTGTCGTTGAACTCGATGGCATCGAAAATGATGATGCGATCACCCATGCGTGCCATGTTGGCAAGATGCATGTCGCCGTGCAGCTCGCGCACAAAGCCCTGCGCCTTGCGTTGCGCCAATAACGCTTTCATGCGTGTGAACTGGCTTTCGGTCCAGATTCTGAGGCCTTCTAATTGCGCATGTGCAGCATCATTCTGTGCTTCAAGCAGGGGTTGAATCTGCTCGAAATTTTGCTGCATGGGGTGGTAGATGATCTCAGGCTTACCGAGCATGCTTGTTACATTCACCCGGGGTGCTTGCGTATGGAATTGTGCAATGCGCGTCGCAAGCGTATCCATGTGTTCGAGCGGCAAGCCTTCGCGCAGCAGCACTTCGTCCAAACGCTCGCCATCGTCAAAGCGGCGCATGACCACGGCATGTTCCAGCGCTTCACCTGATTCCTGCAGGCTTGGCGCCTGCGCGGTGCCATAGATCGGCGCCACATGCAGGTAAAGCCCGTCGCTCAAAGCCTGATTCAGGCGCAGTTCCTCGGCGCAGAAATGCGCGCGCTGCGCTGCATCGGTGAAGTCAAGAAAACCGAAGTTGACCGGCTTTTTAAGTTTCCATGCCTGCTGGTCAAACAATATGACCGAGGAAATGTGCGTCTGCAGCAAACGCGCTTGCGGGTCGGTTTGTTGAAAAAGCTTCAATAGATTGCTGACGAGGAGCTGGTGTTGCTCAAGAGCGGACATGGGAACAACCGATACGTTAAGATGCGCAAGCATAAAACACTCTTTCAAGTCTTATCCATCCGGCCACCCCTGAACGTGCGTTCTTTTCTCCTCACTCTCGTCAAACTTGGTCTTGCCTTGCTGCTGGTTGGTGGCATCGCCTTGGCCTTATATGCCACGCATCTCAACCGCGTCGTACAAGAGCGCTTTTCCGGCAGCCTGTGGGCCTTGCCCGCCAAGGTTTATGCGCGTGCCATGGAGCTGTACGTGGGTTTGCCCCTTACGCCGGCGCAACTTGAGCGTGAATTGAATCGGCTGGGTTATCGTGCGGTCGAAGGACAACCGCGTGCCGGTGAATACCGCAAGAGCGGTGCGGAGTGGGATGTGTTTGTGCGTCATGCCGAACACTTTGATGGCCAAGAGCCTGAGCGCTTGCTGCGTATGCGTTTTGAGGCCGATCGCCTCAGTGGTCTGTGGGATGCTGAGCGTCGCCCGGTCGCCGTGGCACGGCTCGACCCACTGGTGATTGGCAGTTTTTACCCCGACAAGCAGGAAGATCGCATTCTGCTGCGCGTGCAGGATGCACCGCCGGTGCTGATTCACACCCTGTTGGCGGTGGAGGATCAAGCCTTCTTTCAACATCATGGGGTCAATCCTTGGGCGATCTTGCGCGCCCTGCTGGTGAATATTGGCAGCGGTGAGGTGACGCAAGGCGGCAGCACCATTACGCAACAGTTGGCAAAGAATTTTTTCCTCAGTCACGAGCGCAGTCTGGTGCGCAAGCTGAATGAGGTCATCATTGCGCTCTTGCTGGAGACGCATTACAGCAAGGAACAAATCCTTGAAGCCTATTTGAACGAGGTGTGGCTGGGGCAGGAAGGCAGCCGTGCCATTCATGGCTTTGGCCTGGCCAGTGAGTTTTATTTTTCCCGACCCATCAATGAACTGACCCCCGATCAGGTGGCCATGCTCGTGGGGATGGTCAAAGGCGCGAGTTACTACAACCCACGGCGTTATCCTGAGCGCACGTTGGAGCGACGCAATGTGGTGCTGAGTGTGATGGCGCAGGAAGGCTTGCTCAAACCCGAACAGCTTGATTTGTGGAAGAGCCGACCATTGGGTCTCAGCCAGAACGGCAGTGCGGGGCAGGGGCTTTATCCGGCGTTTTTACAGCTTGTCAATCAACAACTTAAAAAAGAATATGATGAACATGCTTTAAGTACGCTGGGGCTCAAGATCTACACCACACTGGATCCTGAAGCGCAAATGCACGTGGAGCGGGCAGTGCATGAGCAACTACCCATGCTGGAGAAGTCGCGCAAATTACCCGCGGACAGCCTGCAAGCTGCGGTGGTAATTACCGAGCCAGTGTCGGGTGAGATTCTTGCCATGTTGGGCGATCGCAATGCGCGCTACGCCGGCTTCAACCGTGCCATGGATGCTCGCCGTTCGATCGGCTCTCTGATTAAACCGGTGATTTATCTCGCGGCACTGGAGCGTCCTGCGCAATTCACGCTTGGTACGTTGGTATCGGATGAACCCTTGACCATCAACCAGCCTGGCAGTCCGCCGTGGTCGCCGCAAAACTATGACCAACGGTTCCGCGGCGAGGTACCGCTTTACAAAGCGCTGGCCAACTCGCTCAACCTGCCCGCCGTGCGCGTAGGGCTAGACGTTGGTCTCGCCGAGGTGGCCGCGACGGTGGAGCGTTTGGGCGGGCGTGCGCCGGAGAAACCCACACCCTCGATGTTGCTGGGTGCGTTGGACATGGCACCGCTCGAAGTCACACAAATGATGCAGACGCTGGCGGCAGGCGGCTTCCGCACCCCCTTGCGTGCCATTCGTGCCGTGCTGGATGCTGATGGCAAGCCCTTGGCGCGCTATGTGCTCACCGTGCGTCAGGACGCGCAGCCGCAACCGGTGTTTCTGACCACTTGGGCGATGCAGGCCGTGGTGCGCGAAGGAACGGCTGCGGCGCTTGGGCGAGCTTTACCTGCCTTGCGTCTGGCTGGCAAAACAGGCACGACCAACGACATGCGCGATAGCTGGTTTGCCGGATTCTCCGCCGATCGGCTGACGGTGGTCTGGGTTGGGCGGGATGACAACCAACCAACGAAATTGACCGGCGGTAGCGGTGCCTTGCCCATCTTTACCCAGATCATGCGTGCCTTGCCACAACAACCTCTACCCACCAGCGCGCCGCAGGGCGTTGAGTGGGTTATGACCGATTTGAGCACAGGACGACGTGCTGCAAGCGCCTGCCCAGGAGCGGTGGAGTTGCCCTACATTGAAGGCAGCGCACCCACTGAATGGAGTGGCTGCGGTGATGGGGGTGGAGCAGAGTCATCAGCTCGCCCATCGGGCAGGGGGGCGGACAGCAGCTCGAATGAAGAATCCTTGCTCGATTGGATCAACAAGGTTCTGCCTTAATACAATCTTTATCACGTACCCTAATTTTGAATTTGGACGATCAATATGAAACTCAAGACGCTCACACTTTCACTACTCACGCTCATGCTTGGCGCGTGTTCAACCACGCCTGCACCGTCCATCTACAAGGGCGCGCAAGAGCCACGTCCCGTCGCGCCCAAACCCAACCCGGATGAACCGGTGGTTCGCACACTGAGTGCGCCTGGCTTCAAAGAAACACCGCTCGAAGCTAAGCCTTTGCCGGCCAAACCCTTGAACGGCTATGCGCCGAGTGTCACCGCACCCAGTGCGCCGATGACTCCGGGAGTGGATTACGCACAGAACTCTGCTTCTGCGGGTACGACCCTAGCCACACAGCAGGTCAATAAAGTGGCTTCACAGGGGGCGCAGCAGGTTGCCGCGAGCCAGCAGCAGGCGAACACACAGATCGCCCAACTTGGGCAACAGGTAAATGCCGGTAAGCAGCTTGCTTCTGTGGCACTTCCCGCAGCCGCTCCCAGCGGAAGCGCTGCGGTGCGTGAGCTGGCAAGTCAGGCCGAGGTGGCCATGGGCAAGGGGGATTTGACGGCATCCGCTGCGACGCTGGAGCGCGCTTTACGCATCGAGCCGAACAACGCCGGTCTGTGGTCGCGCCTGGCCGAAGTGCGCCTGCGGCAAGGTGATCTGGCGCAAGCGGAGCAGCTTGCCTTGAAATCCAATGGCCTTGCCGCTACCGACGCATCCTTGCGCGCGCGCAATGACAGCATCGTCAGTCAGGCGCGCGGGCGATAAGCTTGCGCCCTTCCGCACTGCTCGGTCACGCAGGACCGTTTGCTGACCACAATCCCCATTTTGCCGTGCGTGAAGCACAGGGCAGGATGGCTGACGCAGTCGAAGAGGCATTACACGCTGGCAGCACGCTGGTGGTCGAGGCAGGTACCGGCGTGGGTAAAACCTATGCTTACCTCACACCGGCCATGCTTTTTCCCGGCAAGGTGATGATTGCCACCGCCACGCGGCATCTGCAGGATCAACTGTTTCTCAATGACTTGCCGCGGGTGAAGAGCATCCTCGGTGCCAGTCGGGACATTGCCCTGCTCAAAGGCCGCAGCAATTACCTTTGCCGTTACCGGCTGGAGAACGCCAAAACCGTTCATTTCATCCGCGCGGGTGAATTGCGTGAGCAATTGCGCGCGATTGAGCAATGGTCGTTGCAAAGCCGCATCGGTGACTTGGCGGAATGCGAGCATGTGCCCGAGGGCTCACCCATTTGGGGTATGGTCACCTCCACCACGGACAATTGCTTGGGCAATGATTGCCCGAACTTTCAGGATTGCTTTGTCTTTGAAGCGCGGCGGCGTGCGCAGGAAGCCGATTTGGTGGTGATCAACCACCACCTGTTTTGTGCCGATGCGGCATTGCGTGAAGAAGGTTTTGGTGAGTTTCTCCCCGATTGCGACGCGCTGATCTTTGATGAGGCGCATCAATTGCCCGAGATTGCTAGCGCATTTGCCGGTGAATCCTTAAGCTCACGCCAGTTGTTTGATTTGAGCCGCGACACGGTCAATGAACAACTCCGTGACGCATCCGATATGAGCGAATTACGCGATTTCGCCGCGGCTTTGGACAAAGCCAGTGCTGATTTCCGCCTCTCATTTGCTGCACTGCCCTTTAAGGATGCCTGGAGCGTTGCCGCGTCGAGCGTGGATCTACACGCACTGGAAGCAGTCCTGGCAGCATTACATGAGGGCTTGAAGCTGGCCGCGTCGCGCGGCAAGGGGCTGGAGAATGTGTGCAAACGTGCGGAAGCTGCACGTGACCTGCTCGCACGCTTTGCGCAAAAAGACTCGGCGGATGAGGTGTTGTGGTACGAACTGTATGATCGCGGCTTTTCCCTCAACGCAACCCCAGTGGATGTCGCCGGCAGTCTGGCGCGTGCCCTGTTCGGGCGCAGTCGTGCGCTGGTGTTCACTTCGGCAACGCTCACCGCACAGCAGCGATTCGAGTTTTTTACCCGCCGGGTCGGCTTGCCCGCCGATACGACCACCCTGCAACTGGAGAGCCCCTACGATTACCCGCATCAGGCGTTGCTCTATCATCCGCCAGACATGCCCGAGCCCAATGATCCACGCTTTACGGCAAGCGTGGTGGAGGCGGCGCGCCCGGTGCTTGCAGCAAGCCAAGGTCGGGCGTTCATGCTGTTTACCAGTCACCGTGCATTGAAAGAGGCTGAGGCGTTGTTGCGCCCGAATCTCACACATCCGCTGCTGGTGCAGGGCGAGATGCCACGCCATGCTTTGATTGAGCGCTTTCGCGAGCTGGGGAATGCGGTATTGCTCGGTACGCAAAGTTTTTGGGAAGGTGTGGATGTGCAAGGCGAAGCGCTTTCGTTGGTCATCATCGACAAGTTGCCGTTTGCCACACCCGGCGATCCGGTGCTCAAGGCGCGCATGGATGCGTTGAAAAAACAGGGCTTGGAGCCTTTCGTGCATTACCAACTGCCGCAAGCCATTCTTACCCTGAAGCAGGGCGCAGGCCGCTTGATTCGTGGTGAGCAGGATCGTGGCGTGTTGATGTTGTGCGACCCACGTCTACTCAGCAAAAACTATGGTAAGCAATTTCTCGACAGCCTGCCGCCCATGCGGCGTACACAAAGGCTGGACAAGGTGCAGGCCTTTTTCGCGTCACAGTTTGCATGAAATGCGCTAGATTCTTCTGGAGAAGGTCTCACACTCAAAACTCAGGAGGTTTGCGATGGCCAAGAAGAAGTCCGCTGTTCAAGCAATCAACATCGGTCTGGATGATGCACAGCGCGAGGCGATTGGCGCCGGATTGTCACGATTGCTTGCCGATTCGTATTCGCTGTTTCTCATGACCCATAACTTTCATTGGAACGTGGTCGGCCCGCAGTTCAACAGCCTGCATCTGATGTTTGAGACGCAATATACCGAGCTTTTTGCCGGTGTGGACGAGATTGCCGAGCGCATCCGCTCGCTTGGCCTGCCTGCGCCAGGCACGTTCAAGCAGTTTGCCAGCTTGGCGTCATTCGATATTCCGGAGGGTAGCCTCAGCGCACGTGACATGCTCCTCGCGCTGGTGCAAGGGCAAGAGGCGGTGGTGCGCACGGCGCGCGAGACACTGCCAGTCGCCGATGCGGCCAACGATCAACCAACCATCGACTTGTTGACCAGGCGTATGGAAATCCACGAGAAAAACGCTTGGATGCTGCGCGCGATGACGCAGGAATAATCCGCGCCAGAAGACAGTGCGAGTTACGGGCTCTCGAAAAACCTACTGTGCGAACGGATTGCGGCGTCGCGTCCTCGCTCACCCCTTGCCTATCTAATTGATATATCTCGGGGACTCGCTGCGAGGCTCCTTGCACTTCGCCCGCTCGTGACGATTTTTCGAGGTGCCCTTACGTACGTGCTGCGGTGGAGTGCAAGTAATCCTGCAGTAGCCGGCTGAGTGCGGGTTCGTCGTAGATCGGTCGGGTCAGGCCGGCTTTCAGGCCAAGGTCGAAATCCACCACGCTGATGGTCAGCGTGGGTTCTTGGCGCACATTGGTGAACATCACCAAGCGGCGTGTGTGGTCGTAACCACCGAACATCAGACGGCGCAAATTGCACCCTTCGCACGCCGGCACCTGGAACCAGGTGAAGCGGAAGTCGCGGTTGATTTTTTCCAGCAAGGCATCCAGCGCCAGATTGTTGAGGGCGCCGACGTCCGCCTCGATCTGCGGCGGCAGATCGTCGAGTTTTGCCTCCTCCCGTGGCGGTTCGTTGGCCGAGGATGTTTCATCTGTGCTGGCAGCGGAGGCGGCGGGTGGTTCAGCGTTGTCCGCATCCTGTTCATTGGCGCGCTGTTCGCTCGCGGTGGATGGGGTTTCCGTAAACTCCCCGTTCTCGATGTCTTGTGTATCCGTCAGCACGGGCAGCGCGGGCAGGTGCAGTTTATTGACTTCAACCTTCTCGCTGTCCTCACCCTCGCGGCCGAGAAATACCGGCAGGGTGACTTGTGCGTTGCGTGCTTCGAGGGCATGCAGGATGAGCTGATGTTCCTGTTCAAGTGCTTGCAGGGTTTCATCGATATCGGCTTGATTGAAGCCGGAGAAGCCCATGAAAAAGCCTTGCAGACGCTGCACCAGCGCTTTGCCGGAAGCGTGTTCCAGGTAATGCATGCTTTCTAGGGATTCTGGAATATCCTGAACACTTTCAATCACATCGTTGATCAATTGCAAGGCATTTCTCAAGACCTGCGAGTCACGATCCTGCCGATGTCGCAACATGAGAATCGCCAGCGCCGGGCCGAGCAAGCGGGAAAGCATGCGTTGCAAGGCAGGGGTGACGCGCTTGTCGCGCATGAGCAGTTGAATCTGCCGTGTGGCCAGGCGGCGCGCTAGGCGCACGCGCTCTTGGTGGTCGCTGTCTTCTTCGCCGCTCCACAGGCGGGCGTGCAGTTCTTCCTTGATGTAATTGAGGTACTTGACCACGTGCAGCCAGAAACCGGGGCCGTGACTGGCGCGTGCTTCGATCAGTTTGACCATATCGGTGATTTCGCCGCCGATGTCGTCAAAACCTTCTTCGCTATCCAGATCGATGACGAGATCTTCCAGCAGGGTCAGCGCGCGACGCATGGGGTGGCGCCGATCATGCATGATGCTCAAATCGCGCGCGGCAGCCTGATTCAGTGCTGGGGTGATGCGTGCCACCGCCTGCGCCACGGGATTTTGTTTGTAGGCGGTGATTTTGGCCAGTTGCTGATTCAGCCAAGGAATATGCACCTCGCTGGTCTCGTCATCCCACAGCCACGCATCGGAGACGCTGCCGCCGCCCATGCCATAGCCCATGCCGTAACCCATTCCGTATCCTGCGTGCACCGCGCCGGTTGGAAAACCACCGGCTACGCCTTGGTCGTAAGCTGTAGCCAAATCCGCGGCATCCGGATCAAAGTGCCGTAGCGGCGTTCCGCCAGCCACGGGCATCTCATGCAATGCGTTGGACGCGCCCGACATGGTTTCGCTGAAAGAGCGCACACGGGAAGACTCGGTGTCGGCGTGCATATCCAGCGGGCGGATGATGTCCTTGCGTCGCCCGATGGCATTTCGGCGCACATAGCCGAGGGGGATTTTCGGCATGACGCCTCGGTTGACCAACCACTGGTTCATCTCGGCATAGACATTGGCCAGCGAATGCACTGCCTGCTGCTCGATGATCTGATAAACCACCTGACGGGTTTCAAACTCCAGCTCGGCCTTGCGCAGGGCAGCTTCCAAGGCACGCAGGGCGACTTCGGGGCTGATGTTGACCACGTGCTCATTGTCGAGGATGGAATCAAGCCGAATATCCATCGAGTTGATTTCTTCGCCGGCACGATTGGCGATGCGCTGCGCCAAGTTATGGATGGTCACGTTTTCATTCATCGTGTCATCGCTGACTAGCTCCAGCGTATCCAGCGAAGCAGGCTTATCCGCCTTGGCCTTTTCCAAAGCATCAGGGTCTTGCGCCATCTCACTCAAGTTTTGTTCAAACGCCTGGATGACTTGATTGCGCGACTGGCGCAGGCTGCGCATGGAATCAAAGTAGAGGTGCTGATCCTTCACCGAAGCGCTTTTTTCCGCCATGCCGAGCAGCACGTCCACCATCTGATCGAACATGCCGGAGATGCGATCCTTGAATGCGCCCACCAGATGGGCGAAGGCACCGGAGGCGAGCTTGAGGTTGGGTTGCTTCGAGTCAGTTTTTGACATGCTTCTTCCTTGCGAATGCCGATGACGTGCGCATTTGTCAGTTTGCGACAAAGCGTAGCCTATTTTTTCGCCATGTGTCATTCCAATTGTTGATTCATCACTGAAAGCAATGAATTTGCTGTGGGCTGTCAACGCCCTGCTCGGTCGGTGAAGTGCCCAATTGATCGAATTTTTAGTGTCTAAGTGTCATGTCCCGTCTAATTGATAACGCGTTGTGGAACAGCCCGGGGTGTGACTTCTGCCATTGTTTCATAGCTTCGATAGGGCTGACATGGACTTCCCCCGGTTTAGTAGACAAGTTACAAGGTCGAAATTGAAACGGAGAGG
>CAYOCG010000047.1:0-1687 GCA_964402435.1 uncultured Halothiobacillus sp.
TACAGCAGTGCGCGGCCGACCGAGGTGTCAACCAGGCTGCGTTGCGCCACCAGTTCACCAGCTTCATTGCGCTTATGCTCGGTGATACGCACTTTGACGCGCGTGCCGAGTTGCACCTGATCGGTGTCATAAGCACGCTGCACCTCGTCCAGATCAGCAAACACCAAGCCCTCACCCTTGCCATTGATGCGGGCGCGGGTCATGTAATAAATACCCAAAACGATGTCCTGCGACGGCACGATGATCGGGTCACCGTTCGCCGGCGAGAGCACGTTATTGGTGGAGAGCATCAGGGTGCGCGCTTCGAGCTGTGCTTCAAGCGACAGCGGCACGTGCACCGCCATCTGGTCACCGTCGAAGTCGGCGTTGAATGCCGAGCACACCAACGGGTGCAGCTGGATCGCCTTACCTTCGATGAGGATAGGCTCAAACGCCTGAATACCCAGACGGTGCAGCGTGGGCGCACGGTTGAGCAGCACGGGGTGTTCGCGGATCACTTCATCCAGCACATCCCAGACTTCCGGACCTTCACGCTCGACCAGTTTTTTGGCGGCCTTGATGGTCGTCGCAAGCCCGCGGCGCACCAGCTTGGAGAAGATGAACGGCTTGAACAATTCCAACGCCATTTTCTTCGGCAAGCCGCACTGATGCAGGCGCAGGGTGGGGCCAACCACGATCACCGAACGGCCGGAATAATCGACGCGCTTACCGAGCAGGTTCTGACGGAAGCGGCCTTGCTTACCCTTGATCATATCCGCCAAGGACTTCAGCGGGCGCTTGTTGTTGCCGGTGATGGCGCGACCACGGCGGCCGTTATCCAACAACGCATCCACCGACTCTTGCAGCATACGCTTTTCATTACGCACGATGATGTCCGGCGCGTTCAGCTCCAGCAGGCGCTTGAGGCGGTTGTTGCGGTTAATCACGCGGCGATAAAGATCGTTCAGATCCGACGTGGCAAAGCGACCACCGTCCAGCGGCACCAGCGGACGCAGATCCGGCGGCAACACAGGCAGCACGGTCATGATCATCCATTCCGGCTTGTTGCCGGAATCAACAAACGATTCGATCAGCTTCAAACGCTTGGAGATGCGTTTGATCTTAGTTTCTGAGCCGGTTTCCGCCAATTCTTCACGCAGACGGCGCGCTTCTTCTTCGAGATTACGCTTGGCGAGAATCTGGTAGAGCGCTTCGGCACCCATTTTGGCCTCGAACTCGTCGCCATACTGATCCATGGCATCGAGGTACTCGTCATCGGTGAGCAGTTGCCCCTTCTGCAAGGGGGTCAGCCCCGGCTCTGTGACCATGAAGGCTTCGAAATATAGGACTTTCTCGATGTCGCGCAGGGTCATGTCGAGCATCAAACCGATGCGTGACGGCAGGGACTTTAGGAACCAGATGTGCGCGCAAGGTGCAGCAAGTTCGATATGCCCCATGCGCTCACGACGCACTTTGGAGAGGGTGACTTCAACGCCGCATTTCTCGCACACTACACCGCGGTGCTTCAGGCGCTTGTATTTGCCGCACAGGCACTCATAGTCTTTCACAGGGCCAAAGATCTTGGCGCAGAACAGGCCGTCACGCTCCGGCTTGAAGGTGCGGTAGTTGATGGTTTCCGGCTTTTTGACCTCACCATACGACCAGGTGCGGATCATGTCCGGCGAGGGCAAGGAGACCTTGATAAAGT
>CAYOCG010000047.1:1774-9862 GCA_964402435.1 uncultured Halothiobacillus sp.
CTTACCGCACAGGGTCACCCCCTGTGCAGTGAACGACCCAGCGGTCGATTAAAGATCGTGTTCCTGTTCCAGTTCAATATTCAGACCCAAAGAGCGGATTTCACGCAGCAAGACGTTGAACGACTCGGGCATGCTCGCTTCCATGTGGTGATTGCCGTCCACAATGTTCTTGTACATCTTGTTGCGGCCATTCACGTCGTCTGACTTGACGGTGAGCATTAGGCCGCGCCATAGGCTTCCAGCGCCCAGACCTCCATCTCACCGAAACGCTGACCACCAAACTGCGCCTTACCACCCAGCGGCTGTTGCGTGACCAGGCTGTAAGGACCGGTCGAACGGGCGTGCATCTTGTCATCCACCAAGTGGTTGAGTTTGAGCATGTACATGTAACCCACCGTGGTGGTGCGCTCAAACGGCATGCCGGTGCGGCCATCATAAAGCTGCATCTGGCCGCTTTGTGGGCGCCCTGCCAGCTCCAACATGCGCTTGATTTCACCTTCATTCGCCCCCTCGAACACCGGCGTCGCCATGGGTACGCCTTTGCTCAGGTTTTTGGCCAGAACGATCAGCTCATCGTCGGTGAGACTGTCAAGATCAACCTCCTTCTCGCCGCGATGGTTATACACCTGGTCGAGGAATGCACGGATTTCGCTCAGCTGCTTGTCGCGTTCAAGTTGCAGCATGGCATTGATCTTGTCGCCTAAGCCCTTGGCTGCCCAGCCAAGGTGCACTTCAAGGATCTGGCCAATGTTCATGCGCGACGGTACGCCCAGCGGGTTGAGGCAGATGTCCACCGGTGTGCCATCTTCCATGTAGGGCATGTCTTCTTCGGGCACGATCATCGACACCACACCCTTGTTACCGTGACGTCCTGCCATTTTGTCGCCCGGCTGGATGCGGCGCTTTACCGCCACGTAGACTTTGACCATCTTCAGCACGCCCGGTGCCAAATCGTCGCCCTGCTGAATTTTTGCCTTCTTGTCGGCAAAAATGCGTTCGGATTCTTTGTGCTGCTCCTCAAGCTGAGTCTTAAAGGTTTCCAGATCCGCAGCGGCGGCATCATCGGCCAGACGGATATCAAACCACTGTTCGCGCTTGATCTTGTTCAATGCCGCCTGGGTGATTTTTTTGCCGCCTTCAAGTCCGGCGCCACCATCGGCGACTTTACCGAGCAACAGACTTTCCACGCGCTGGTAAATATCGTTTTCAATGATGCGCATGCGGTCTTTGATGTTCTTGCGCACCTGATCCAGATCGGCCTCTTCGATGGCTTTGGCACGCTCATCTTTCTCCACGCCGTCACGGGTGAAGACACGCACATCGATGACCGTGCCTTCCATACCTGCACCGACACGCAACGAGGTGTCCTTCACGTCCGAGGCTTTTTCACCAAAGATGGCGCGAAGGAGTTTTTCTTCCGGCGTGAGCTGGGATTCACCCTTGGGTGTGACTTTACCCACCAGAATGTCGCCGGGGCGCACTTCGGCACCGACAAACACCACGCCCGACGCGTCCAGCTTGTTGAGCAGACTTTCGGCGACATTGGGGATGTCGGCGGTAATGTCTTCCGGGCCGAGCTTGGTGTCACGCGCCACGCAGGTCAACTCCTCGATGTGGATCGAGGTAAAGCGATCTTCTTTCAGCACGCGCTCAGAGAGCAGAATCGAGTCTTCGAAGTTGTAACCGTTCCACGGCATGAAGGCGACGAGCATGTTCTGCCCGATGGCCAGCTCACCCAAATCGACTGAGGCGCCATCCGCCAGAACGTCACCCTTGGCCACCACCTCGCCCTCGCGCACGATGGGGCGTTGGTTCATGCAGGTGTTCTGGTTAGAACGGGTGTATTTGGTCAGATTGTAAATATCAACGCCCACCTCGCCCGACGCGGTTTCGTCGTCATTGACACGCACCACGATGCGCGTGGCATCAACGCGCTCGACCACACCGCCACGGCGCGCCACCACCGATGCGCCGGAGTCCACCGCCACCACACGCTCCATACCAGTACCAACCAGGGGCTTGTCGGAACGCAGACAGGGCACCGCCTGACGCTGCATGTTCGCGCCCATCAAGGCGCGGTTGGCGTCGTCATGCTCCAGGAAAGGAATCAGCGAAGCCGCCACGGACACCACCTGCTTGGGTGAAATGTCCATGTAATTCACTTGCTCGGGCGAAGACAGGGTGAACTCGCCATTGATACGGCAGGCCACCATTTCATCGGTCAACATACCCGCAGCATCCAGACGGGCATTGGCCTGCGCAATGACGAATTGCCCCTCTTCAATCGCTGAGAGGTAATCCACTTGATCCGTGACCTTGCCATCGACCACGCGACGGTAGGGTGTTTCGATGAAACCGTAATGATTGGTGCGCGCGTACACCGCCATGGAGTTGATCAGGCCGATGTTCGGACCTTCCGGGGTTTCAATCGGGCAGACACGACCATAATGGGTCACGTGAACGTCACGTACCTCGAAGCCGGCGCGTTCGCGTGTCAAACCACCCGGACCCAGTGCAGAGATACGACGCTTGTGCGTCACCTCGGACAGCGGGTTGTTCTGATCCATGAATTGCGAAAGCTGCGATGAGCCGAAGAATTCCTTGATCGCCGCCGCCACCGGCTTCGCATTGATCAAATCCTGCGGCATCAGCCCCTCGCTCTCAGCCAGAGCGAGGCGATCTTTCACCGCGCGCTCAACACGCACCAAGCCAATGCGGAAGACGTTCTCCGCCATCTCACCCACCGAGCGGATGCGGCGGTTACCCAGGTGATCGATGTCGTCCACCGTGCCGTTACCGTTGCGGATATCCACCAGTACCTTGATGACTTCGAGAATGTCTTCACGACTGAGTGTGCCCGGGCCTGTGACCTCCTCACGCCCAACGCGACGGTTGAACTTCATGCGTCCGACCGCGGAAAGATCGTAGCGCTCCTCGGAGAAGAACAAGCTCTGGAACAGGCTTTCAGCCGAATCTTTGGTCGGCGGCTCGCCGGGGCGCATCATGCGGTAAATCTCGATCAATGCCTCAAGCTGAGACGTGGTCGGATCAACACGCATGGTGGTGGAGATGAAGGGTCCGTGTGAGACTTCATTGAAATAGATGGTGCGCAGCTCACTGATTCCCGCCTCACGCATGTTGGCCAGAAGCTCAGGAGTGACCAGATCATTGGCGTTGGCAAGCAGCTCGCCGCTGCGTGTGTCGATCACATCATGCGCCAGGGTTTGACCGAGCAAATAGTCCACCGGCGCAACTTGCGATGACACCTCGGCCTTTTTCATGTCGCGCAGATGTTTGGACGTCACGCGACGTCCCGCTTCGACGATGACCGTGTCGCCGACCTTGATGTCAAACGGCGCGTTTTCACCTTTGAGACGCTCGGGCACCAGCTCTACCTGCACTTCTGCCGCGGAAAGCAGCTTGAACTGGGTGGTTTCGAAGAATACGCCCAGCATTTCCTCATTGGTCATGCCCATGGCGCGCATGATGATGGTCACTGGCAGCTTGCGGCGACGGTCGATGCGTGCGTAGAGAATGTCTTTGTGATCGAACTCGAAATCCAGCCAAGAACCGCGGTAAGGAATGATGCGCGCAGAGAAAAGAATCTTGCCTGATGAGTGCGTCTTGCCGCGATCCGAATCAAAGAACACCCCGGGCGAGCGGTGCAGCTGCGACACCACCACACGCTCCGTGCCGTTGATGACAAAGGTGCCTGTTTCAGTCATTAGAGGCAGCTCGCCCATGTAGACTTCCTGCTCGCGCACATCCTTCACGCTCGGACTACCCGCCGGCGCTTCACGATTATGAATCATCAAGCGCATCTTCACGCGCAGCGGCGCGGCATAGGTCAGGCCACGGATCTGGCATTCCTTGACATCAAACGCTGGCTCACCTAAACGAAAGCTCACGTAGTCGATCGATGCACTGCCTGAGTGGCTACTCAACGGAAAAACAGAGCGCAGCGCGGCGTGCAAGCCAATGGCATTCGGATTGGCATCGTCATTTTGCAGGAATTCACGATAGGAATTCACTTGAGTCGCAAGCAGATTGGGCACGGCCAGAATAGGAGTGCGCTTACCGAAATCCTTGCGGATACGCTTTTTCTCGGTGATGGAATACGACATCGATGACCTCTGCGTTCACGGTTTGATGGGTTTCGCCCTTCACGATGCAACCAACATCGCGAGGGGTAGGTTTTATTGCAATAACTCAATGACAAGCACTTGCAGCAAAACCCAAATCGACATTCAGCTAAGCAAAAAAGGCCGGCGGCATAAGCCACCAGCCATCGACCTGTTCACGCACGCGGCATGACCAGGACACCATGCTGAATTACTTCAGCTCGACCTTGGCGCCAGCCTCTTCGAGCTTCTTCTTCATGGTTTCTGCATCGGCCTTGGCCACGCCTTCCTTAACGGTGGACGGTGCGCCTTCAACCATATCCTTGGCTTCCTTCAGACCCAGACCGGTGATTTCACGCACCGCCTTGATCACGCCAACTTTGTTGTCACCGAACGAGGTCATCACGACGTCGAACTCGGTCTTCTCTTCAGCCGCCGGGGCAGCTGCACCGCCCGCTGCAGGAGCAGCTGCGACTGCAACGGCTGCCGCAGCAGAAACGCCAAACTTTTCTTCCATCGCAGAGATCAGATCAACGATCTCAAGGACGGTCATGTTGGAGATAGCCTCAAGGATATCTTCTTTGTTGATTGCCATGGTTGTAACCCAAATCTAAAAAGTGTTGATAAAAAAGCTGAATGTATTAAGCCGCTTGCTTCTGATCGCGGATCGCTGCCACCGTGCGCACCAGCTTGCCCGGAACCTCGTTGAGGGTACGAACGAACTTGGTGACCGGCGCCTGCATGACCGACATGAGCATGCTGATGGCCTGCTCGCGGGTCGGCAGGTTAGCCACACGCTCGATTTCAGAGGCCGGCACGAGTTGACCACCGAGAGCAACAAGCTTGATGTTCAGCTTGTCATTCTCCTTGGCCGCATCGCGCATCAGGCGTGCCGCAGCACCGGGGTCGTCCATGGAGAATGCCAGAACGAGCGGACCGACCATCCCCTCTGACATGCACTCGAACGACGTCCCACGCACAGCAATACGCGCCAGAGTGTTTTTGACCACACGCAGATAAACGCCGTCTTGACGGGCTTTTACACGCAGTGCGGTCAACTTCTCGACGGTGATGCCGCGGTACTCTGCAGCAACCGCAGAGTGTGCAACGGCGGCTACTTCAGCTACTTCAGCGACGACCACTTGTTTTTGTTCAAACGTCAGTGCCATTGAAATAACCTATCAATGTACATCCCTCGCAAGGGATGCACTTCGCCTCAATTTCAGGGTGTTGACACCCTGCCCTTTACGGATCACACCAGGCTAGATCCTGGGGCTTACCGTCTGCGCAGGAACATTAAGCTCAGGACGTAACGCCAACGAATTGACGCAAGCCCGTAAGCACCTGCGGTCTTGGACGCAGCTGACGCAAGTGCATCAGCAGCCCAAACTGTATGGGACGGCATCACCGCCCCTCATTGGTCAATAGCGATCAGGCTGCAGTACTGAGCGAAGACTGATCAACCACCACGCCAGCACCCATGGTGGTGGACACGGTGATGCGCTTCACATACACACCCTTGGCGCCGGATGGCTTGGCGCGGTTGAGATCGCTCATCAACGCATTCAGGTTTTCCAGCAAGGCATCTTCATCAAAGCTCACCTTGCCCAATGTGCAGTGGATGATACCCGCCTTGTCGGTGCGGTAACGCACCTGACCGGCCTTGGCATTGCGCACGGCACCTGCAACGTCCATGGTCACCGTGCCCACCTTGGGGTTAGGCATCAATCCACGCGGACCGAGGATTTGACCCAGCTGACCCACGACGCGCATCGCATCCGGTGTTGCAATGACGATATCGAAGTTCATCTCACCGCGCTTGATGCTATCGGCCAGATCATCGAAGCCAACGATCTCCGCACCCGCAGCTTTAGCTGCTTCAGCATTCGCGCCCTGAGCGAACACCGCCACACGCACCACCTTACCGGTACCACGCGGCAGCACGGTCGAACCGCGCACCACCTGGTCAGAACGACGCGGATCAACTCCCAAGTTAACCGCAACATCAACCGATTCAACGAACTTGGCTGTCGCCAGTTCTTTGAGCAGGCTGAACGCTTCTTTCACTGGATACTGACGGGTGCTGTCAATTTTTTCACGCGCCAGCTGCTGACGCTTACTCAACTTGGCCATTACACACCCTCCACATTCAAACCAATGCTCTTGGCGCTACCTGCAATGGTGCGCACCGCCGCATCCATGTCGGCTGCGGTCAGGTCAGGCATTTTTGTTTTGGCGATTTCTTCAAGCTGGGCACGGGTGATGGTGCCCACTTTCTTGGTATTTGGATTGCTTGAACCACTCTTCAGGTTCATCGCCTTCTTGATCAACACCGAGGCAGGCGGTGTCTTGGTGATGAAGGTGAAGCTCTTGTCGCTATACACCGTGATCACCACGGGCAACGGCAGACCCGGCTCAACGCCTTGCGTCGCCGCATTGAACTCCTTACAAAAGCCCATGATGTTGACACCGTGCTGACCGAGCGCCGGACCAATGGGCGGACTTGGGTTGGCCTGACCGGCCTTCACCTGCAGCTTGATATACGCTGATACTTTCTTAGCCATGTTTCACTCTCTCTTGGGTATTAACGCCTCGCGGCTCCCCGGTTTGGTAAATGTTAAATAAATCCATCTGTTGATTTATTTAACCGCTCGCACTGCGAAAAGAATTCGCAACAACGATTGGCGCAAAACATTGCGCCTTGCTTTGGTTGGCACATCCTTGTGCCAGTAAACATCAGACCTTTTCGACCTGACCAAACTCAAGCTCCACCGGCGTGGAGCGACCAAAAATACTTACCGCAACATTGAGGCGACTCTTTTCATAGTCCACCGCCTCAACCACGCCATTGAAGTCGTTGAACGGCCCTTCCGTGATACGCACAGTCTCGCCCACCTCGAACAGGAATTTGGGGCGCGGCTTCTCCACACCCTCGCGCATGCGATCCAGAATGACCGCTGCTTCTTTCTCACTGATTGGCGCAGGACGATCAGCCTTACCACCAATGAAGCCGAGCACACGCGGAATCGAGCGCACGAGATGCCAAGCCTCATCGGTCATGTCGATCTGCATCAACACATAACCAGGAAAAAACTTGCGCTCACTGCGCCGGCGTACGCCGTCCTTGACCTCAACCACTTCTTCAGAGGGCACCAAAATCTCACCAAACAGATCCTGCAACCCCTCACGTTCGATGCGCTCTTCCAGCGCACGCTTAACCGTGTTCTCGAATTGAGAAAACACCTGAACCACATACCAGCGCATGGCCATATATCAAGCTCCCTGCCCAGTAATCATCTGTACGCCCCAAAACAGCAGCGAATCGACAAGCCAAAGAAACAAACCGATCAAAAACACCAACACCAACACAATCAGCGTGATTTGCGTCGTCTCCTTGCGCGTGGGCCAAACCACTTTACGCAGCTCAACGCGCGACTCCCGCGAGAACACCATCAGGCGCTGCCCCATATCAGTGAGCAGCACCAGACCGATCGACACCGCAACCACCGCGAACATGGCAATGACTCGCCAGGTGACCGCAACCTGATCGAACCAATAAAAACCAAATATCCCCGCCAGCAGCACCACGAGTGCCAAAACAAGCTTGACGGTATCGAACGCGGATGAGGGTTCTGTAGTCTTTGAGACCATCGGTGACTGTTTCTTTGAAATAAATAAGGCGGGTCTATCCCGCCAGAAAGGTGGCAGGGCAGGAGGGAATCGAACCCCCAACCTACGGTTTTGGAGACCGTCGCTCTGCCAATTGAGCTACTGCCCTAAAACTTAGCCTTGCACCCAATAACAAGGCGCGGAATCCTAGCGGATTTCGCGCTCCATTGCAAGAACTTTAACCAAAGCAAGTGCGCACCACTTGGGTGCGCAGCATGGCATTAAACCAGGATCTTGGACACAACGCCCGCGCCGACGGTACGGCCGCCTTCGCGGATCGCGAAGCGCAGACCTTCTT
>CAYOCG010000048.1:0-9722 GCA_964402435.1 uncultured Halothiobacillus sp.
CGCGAATGAAGTTGGCAGCATCGAGTAGTGAGTTGTGCGTTCCGGTATCCAGCCAGGCGGTGCCGCGACCAAGAATCTGCACGTTCAAATCACCACGATGCAGATAGACGTTGTTGATGTCGGTGATTTCCAGTTCGCCGCGTGTCGAGGGTTTGACAGCTTTAGCGATGTCGATGACGTCATTGTCGTAAAAATATAGCCCGGTCACGGCGTAGTTCGATCGCGGCTTGGCGGGTTTTTCCTCAATGTGCAATGCACGACCAGCGGCATCAAACTCCACCACACCGTAGCGCTCGGGGTCGGTGACGTAATAACCAAACACATCTGCCCCTTGCGTGCGTTCGCAGGCGTGGTGCAACTGACGCCCCATGCCGTCGCCATAAAAAATGTTGTCACCCAAAATCAACGCGGCTGGACTGTTGCCAATGAAGTGCTCGCCGATCAAAAAAGCCTGCGCCAGCCCGTCGGGGCTGGGCTGGATGGCATAGCTGAGGTTGATGCCCCACTGGGTGCCGTCACCAAGTAAATGCTGGAAGGCTGCCTGGTCATGTGGCGTGGTGATGATGAGGATGTCGCGGATACCCGCTAGCATCAGAGTGCTCAACGGGTAATAGATCATGGGCTTGTCATACACCGGCATCAGCTGCTTGCTGACCGAGCGGGTCAGCGGGTGTAAACGTGTACCGGAACCTCCGGCGAGGATGATGCCTTTGCGCTGATGTGTGTTCATGAGGGGCATTTTCGATGAAAAAACAAGGAATGAACAGGCTGTTGCAATAAAGTCATTCGACAGCCCGTTAGTAGGCGTTGGGGTGGGTGAAGCCCTTGAATAACGTCAGTAGGATGATTTTGAGGTCAAACCCCAGCGACCAATGTTCGATGTAATACAGGTCGTAATCGATCCGCTTCTGCATCTTTTCCAGTGTATCGGTTTCGCCACGAAAGCCGTTGATCTGTGCCCAGCCAGTGATGCCAGGCTTGACGTTGTGGCGCAGCATATAACTGTCGATCAGCTCCTTGAAGTGCTCATTGTGTGCCAGCGTGTGCGGGCGTGGGCCAACAATCGACATGCGCCCTTGCAGCACGTTGATGAACTGCGGCAACTCATCCAGGCTGGTGCGGCGCAAAAAAGACCCAAAGCGTGTCACGCGTGCATCTGCACGTGTGGCCTGCAGGCTGTCCGCCGTCGCAGAGTCATGCACCACCATGCTGCGGAATTTGTACACATTGATTTCCCGACCGCCCCAGCCAAGACGTTTTTGCTTGAACAAAATGGGGCCCGGGCTGCTGAGCTTGACCCCGATGGCAATCAGCAGCATCAAGGGGCTGACCAGCAGCAAAATCAGCGAAGCGAGCAAGCGATCCTCTAATGCCTTGATCCACAGATTGACACCCTGCATGGGTGTGGAGCGAAGATCCAGCATCGGCACACCGAGAATCGTGCTGATGTCGTGGTTGAGCAGGCGAAGTGAGGAAATGTCTGGGGCGTAGCGGATGACGATCGGCTCGTGCCTGAGGAGATGGAGTAGATGGCGGATGTACTCTTCTTCTCGTAGGGGGAGGCTGATCCAAACCTCGTCAATCGCCTGTTCGCGTATCCAATTTTCACTGACGACGCGATCAATCTGGTCAGCATTCACTTGCACTGCAATTTGATAACCGGCCCAGTGAGAATCATTGCAGCGTTGAAGTAATTGTTCTGCATAACTGCCTTGGCCGACCAGTAAAATGCGCTTCTGATTCAATCCGCGCTTACGCATTTGGTGGAGTGTGAGGTAAGTCGCGATGCGCAGCGATGTGATACTTAATGCACTCATGACAGCCCAGGATGCAATCCAGATGCGTGAGTAACTCTCACCAAGTTGTAGGGCAAACAGACCAAGAATGATGAAGAGGTACACACTGCTCGTTGCGAGCAGCGCGTGTCCCACAAGATCCATCAGTTGCCCTCCGCGCCATGAGCGGTAGAGGCCAAATAAAGGGAATACCAGTAAGGTGAGTAAAACGCCAATGACCATCAAGCCGAGATAATGGGCGCTCGGTATGTGTCCATCAAAGCGTAATAGGTAAGCACCCCACCCACTAAGGGCTACGGCGATGGCATCAAGGAGCTGGATCATTGAACCAATGTGAGTGCGTTGCGGGTTCATTTGACGAAATTACGCGACACATCGCGAAGCAAGCTGATGATCTCATCGGGCAGATTGAGCCTCAGCCACAGCCCTGTGGCGGCGAGAATGCACCCTCCTGTGAGGGTTGCTAAGAGGTGATCATGGTGGGTGAAAAACATGGTTACAACTGCGCTGAGGATGATGCAAGCGGCAAAGAGCACACCTAAAAGCTCAGATCTGTAACCTCGCCAAGATCGATCGCCGTACCATTGGGCGACGATGAAGAGCATGATGGCATCCAGCGTGACACGCAGGCTCCAGGCCAGTGCGGCGCCGACAATACCCCAGGCGCCAATCGCCCACCAGAGGAAGACTAGGTAGGGGATCACTTCGATCAGGTGTAGCTTGGCAGGAAGATCCGGGCGCCCCTGAGCTTGCAGGTAGGCGTATGGCAAATAGGCGAGTGAGTTGATCCAGATGCCCGCGAGTAATACCAATGCGACCGGGGACATGCGTTCGCCAAGTTCATTGCCGAGCCAAAGTGGAAAAATCCAAGGCACGGCCAGTATGCCCAGTATGACGACAGGGGTCATGATGGCGTTGAGCGTGGCAAGGGCGCGTTGCATCAGCCCGCGGGCTTCATCTTCACTGGTTGCTGAGAAGCGGGGGAATAAAACGCTGGTTAAACTTCCAGGTATGAGGCTGGCTCGGGTTACCAGGGTGTAGGGAACGGTGTAGGCTGTCACGGCAGCCAGACCGAGGCGGTGACTGATGATGAATCGATCCGTCAGCTCCAGGATTGGGTTGAGAACGCCGCTGACGGAAACCCAACCGCCAAAGCGAAAAAGATGTGGCAGCGTGGTGGAGTTAAAGCGCATCAGCGTATGCGCATAGACGCGGCGGCATGCCTGGTAAAGCATCCACGTTTGCAGACTGCGTCCGACAAGCATCGCCAGGAAAAGCTGAGGTAAGTCGCTGTTTCCGCTTAATGCAAGTACGAAGGGGAAGATCTGCGCCAGGATACTGCCGCTGACTTGTGCAATGTTCAATGGTATGAAGGCGTGCCGTGCCTGCAATGCGCCGCTGAGCACTGAATTGCTGGTGGCGATGGGCAGTGCGACAAGCATCAAGATCAGACTGCTCGCCAGTTCGGTGTGCAATTCGTTGCGCACGTTGAATAGATTGTGCGTGATGCCCTGCGCGAAAAGAGCGATCACCGCGCCGCCTGCTACCCCTACGAATAAGCTCACGACAACCCCGCTCCACAGGGTGTCGGCACTCGCCTGGCTGTCTGTCGAATTGCCGTGGTTTGTGGCATCCATCAGGGCAATGCGTTGCGCCACAGCGCGGCCGAAGCCGAGGTCCAGTACATTCATGTAGCCAATCACGGCGGAGAGGAGCATCAGGGCGCCATAGCGATACTCACCGATGATCGGCAGGAAAAAAGGAAGGGTCAGCAGGATGACGAGCAGCGGCGCGATCGCTCCGCCCAGGTTGACGAGGCTTGCATGACGGATACGAAGCGACGCAGATTGCATGGTTGGATCGATAGATGCTTGATGGGCGATTATAGGGCTGGCTTGCGTGCGTGACGTAGGAGATTTTGGGCAAAAAAAAAACCGGTCAATGACCGGTTTTGATTCAAAAAAATAGCGATCAAGCCATGACTTTGATGTGCCCATTCAGGCGGCTTTTGGCGCGCGCTGCAGTGTTGCGGTGCAAGATGCCTTTGTTGACCATGCTGTCGATCACCGGCTGGGCTTCTTTGTAGGCGTTTTGTGCAGCAGCTTTATCGCCGCTCCAGATCGCTTTCAGGGTTTTTTTGATGTAAGTGCGCACACGTGAGCGCAGAGCAACGTTACGAATACGGTTTTTTTCGCTCTGGCGGATGCGCTTTTTGGCGGATGCGTTGTTGGCCACGGTGGCGGTCCTCGGTGGAATTCTGTCAATAAAATGAGGCGGGCATTATGCGCTTATCGTTTGCGTTGTCAACCTGTTAGATTGCGCGCATGGATGATGTGTCAATCAATGAGCTGAGTGTGTTGCTGTGTGTGGCGGTGGATGCGCCGGTGCAGGGGGTGTTTGATTACCTTGCGCCCGAGTCTCTGCAAGATCCTAAAGCACTCATCGGCTGCCGAGTGCGCGTGCCTTTTGGTGCCGGTGAGCGCGTGGGTGTGGTGGTGCGTGCCGCGCAGCCGGTCGGATCGCAAGCCGAGGCACTGGCGGCGTATAAGCCCGTCGATGCGCTGCTGGATGATGCGCCGCTGCTGAGTGCGGCGGATCTGCGTCTGGGTGAGTGGTTGGCAGGCTATTACCACGCGCCGCTGGGTGAGGTGCTGGCGTTGATGTTGCCTGCGGGGTTGCGTGATGGGTCGCCATTGCGCTCCGCGCAGCACATGGGCTGGCGGCTGACTGCGTGCGCACCCGTCGAGGGCGTGCGAGCGGCCAAGCAGGCGCAGGTGCTGAAGCTTTTGCGCGCTGCGCCACAGGGGCTGGCGGATGCGGCTTTGCGGGGTTTTTCCACCGTGCTGCGCACCTTGCAGGCCAAAGGCTGGGTGGAGCGGGTGGAGGTTGCAGTCACGGATGTGCCGTTAACCGTTTCATCAGCACACAAACTCAATGCCGAGCAGCAGGCCGCGCATGCGCAGATCGAGGCGAAGATGGGGCAGTTCGCGGTGTTTTTGCTGCATGGGGTCACGGGCAGCGGTAAAACGGAGGTGTATCTCGCTGCGGTGGCGGATGCGCTGAAGCGCGGGGAGCAGGTGTTGGTGCTTCTGCCGGAAATTGCCCTTACGCCGCAGTGGGTGGCACGTTTTTCCGCACGTTTCGCCGCCCTGGGTGCAGATGCTTTGGTGGTGCTGCATTCGGCGATGACGGAGAAGGCACGCACACTTGCCTGGCAGGCGGCACAATCCGGGCGGGCAAAGGTGGTGCTGGGCACGCGCTCGGCGGTGCTGACGCCCATGCCGCATCTTGGGCTGGTATTGGTGGATGAGGAGCACGATCCGTCGTACAAGCAGCAGGAGGGGTGGCGCTACCATGCGCGTGATGTCGCGCTGGTGCGTGCGCAGCAGAGCGAGGTGCCGGTGATGCTGGGTTCGGCCACGCCTTCACTGGAGAGCCTGCATCATGCACAACAGGGGCGTTACACCCTGTTGCGTTTGACTCAGCGTGCCGGCGGCGCGCGTTTGCCGCGGCTGGCGCTGGTCGATGTGCGTCGTCGTGCCATGCGAGAGGGTTTGTCCGAGCCGCTGATCGAGCGCATGCGCGAGCATCTTGTGGCCGGTGGTCAGGTGCTGCTGTTTCTCAATCGCCGTGGTTACGCGCCGGCATTGGAGTGCCATGCCTGCGGGCATGTGGCGGAGTGTGCGCACTGCTCCGCGCCGATGACGGTGCACCGCCAGCGTGGGCGGCTGGTTTGCCACCACTGCGGTGCGGAACGTGCCTTGCCTTCGCGTTGCCCAGCGTGTGGCGCGGCGGAGTTGATCATGCCAGGGCAGGGCACCGAGCGGCTGGAGCTGGCATTGCAGGGGCTTTTTCCTGAATTTGCACTGGAGCGGATTGATCGCGACAGCACGCGGCGCAAGGGCAGTTTGCAGCATAAGCTGGATCGGGCGCAGAGCGGCGCGGCGCATATTCTGCTGGGTACGCAGATGCTGGCCAAGGGGCATGACTTTCCGGGGGTGACGCTGGCGGCGATCATCGATGCGGATAGCGGTCTGATGAGCAGCGATTTTCGTGCCGCTGAGCGCATGGTGCAGCTCATCGTGCAAGTAGCTGGGCGCGCTGGGCGTGCGGATCGTCCTGGCGAGGTGCTGATTCAGACGCATCAGCCGGAGCATGTGCTGCTGCAAGCCATGTTGCAGGGCGGTTTTGATGCATGCGTGCCGATTTTGCTGCAGCAGCGTCGTGCGGCGCGTCTGCCGCCGTTTGCCTTTGTCGCTCTGCTGCGTGCGGAAGCGCGTGATGCGCACAAGGCGCAGGTGTTTTTACAGCGCACCGCACAGTTTTTACGTGATTCGACGGGGGTTCAGGTGTGGGGACCCGCGCCCGCGCCGTTGGAACGACGTGCGGGACGCTTTCGCTTGCAGTTGATGCTGGTGGCGGCCAAGCGTGCGCCTTTGCATCGCGCATTGGAGCAATGGATGGCCGCGCAACAAGATTGGGCGGAACGGCGCGGCGTGCGCTGGTCGCTGGATATCGATCCGCAAGACATGGGTTAAATCTCGCGGTGTTTAGGGGGGCAGTGCTTGGCAAGCGACGCCCTGCTTTGCTGCTCAAGCGCCAAAATGAGCCAGTTGACCTTGTCTGTTCGATAGATTAAGGCCAAAAACGGCCTCAATTGATCGAATTTTTCGATCAATGGCTGCGCGTGACGGCAAAGCAGGTTGCCTTGATGCCTGAGCGCAGCGCGGCAGAAACACGCCGCTTGCTGCTAGAATGCGGCATCGATTGATGGGATGACGACGGAAGATTTGCGTGAAAGACCAGCTTGAAAGCCTGCTACTGACTGCTTTGGAAACCTTGCGTGGCGAGGGACTGGCGATTGCCGACGATGTGATGCCGCAGCTTGTTCGCGCCAAGGATCGGGCGCATGGCGACTTTGCCTGCAACATCGCCATGCAGTTGGCCAAGCCGCTTGGGCTGGCACCGCGCAGCTTCGCCGAGCGTTTGGTCACTGTCATGCCGCAGGCGGCTTGGCTGGAAAAAGTCGAAATCGCGGGGCCGGGCTTCATCAACTTTTATCTGCGCGAGGATGCGGTGTTTGCCGCGGTGCGTCAGGCGCTCGCGCTCGGCACGCGCTATGGGCGTTCGACGCACGGTGCTGCACAAAAGGTGATGGTGGAATTTGTCTCTGCCAACCCGACCGGCCCGCTGCATGTTGGGCATGGGCGCGGCGCGGCGTATGGCGCGGCGGTGGCGGATCTGCTGGAGGCGGTGGGTTTTGATGTGCATCGCGAGTATTACGTCAACGATGCCGGGCGGCAGATGCACATCCTCGCCACCTCAGTCTGGCTGCGTTATCTGGAACTGTGCGGCGCATCGTTTGCGTTTCCATCCAATGGTTACAAATCCACCGGTTACGTTTACGACATTGCGCGCGAGATTCAAACCTTGCACGGTGAGGCGTTTGTCGCACCGATTGCGCAGGTGTTCGACGGCATACCGCCGGATGAGCCGCAGGGAGGCGATAAAGATGCCCACATCGACGCATTGATCGAGCGCGCGCAAGCCCTGCTCGGCGATATTCGCTACCGCGAGGTGTTTGACCTAGGGTTGACGCGCATCGTCGAGGATATTCGCGACGATCTGGGCGAATTTGGCGTGTGCTTTGAAAACTGGTACTCCGAGCGCAGCCTGATGGAGCGCGGCGCGGTCAACCGTGCGATCGAGCAGTTACGCGAACGCGGCCATGTGTATGAGCAAGAAGGCGCGCTGTGGTTTCGCTCCACGGATTTTGGCGACGACAAAGACCGCGTGGTGCAGCGCGCCAATGGTCAGGTGACCTACTTCGCTTCGGACATTGCTTACCACATGGAAAAATTCGAGCGCGGCTTTGAGCGCGTGATCGACGTGTGGGGCGCGGATCATCATGGCTACGTGCCGCGGGTCAAAGCGGCGCTGACTGCCCTTGGCTACGATGCGAGCAAGCTTGATGTGCTCTTGGTGCAGTTTGCCATTCTCTACCGCGGCGGCGAGCGGGCGCAGATGTCCACCCGCTCCGGTGAATTCGTCACTCTGCGCGAACTGCGTCAGGAGGTCGGTTCGGATGCAGCGCGCTATTTTTATGTGATGCGCAAGAGCGAACAGCATTTGGATTTCGACCTTGATTTGGCGAAAAGTCAGTCCAACGATAATCCGCTGTACTACGTGCAGTACGCCCACGCGCGCGTGTGCAGCGTGCTGCGCCAACTGGAAACCAAAGGCATGGCACACGATGCGGCGCAAGGCGAGGCGGGGTTGGAAAAGCTGGTCGAGCCAGTGGAAACCGAATTGGCCCGGCAGATCGGCCAGTTCCCCGAACTGGTGCTGCGCGCCGCGCTGGCCTGCGAGCCGCACCAACTGGTGCATTACCTGCGTGAACTGGCTGCAGCGTTTCACAGCTACTACAACGGGCATGTGTTTTTGGTGGACGATGCAACACTGCGCAACGCCCGCCTCAGCCTGATTCTTGCCGTGCGTCATGTGCTGCATAACGGGCTGGAGCTGTTGGGTGTCAGCGCACCGGAGTCGATGTAATATCCGACAATAGAGGTTAGGAGCAAACATGGCACGAACACCCCAAGCGGCGCGCAGGCGTCCCAACCCCACTCAGGCGGTGCCCACCGGCCTGTGGGTGATGCTTGGCGTGGTTGTGCTGCTGTTCGTGGGTATTCTCATCTGGTTGGGGTCACGCCCCGAGCAGCCGCCGACCGAGGCCAAAAACCTGCCTTTGCAAGCACCTGCGAAACCTGCGCCTAGCGCGGGCGAGAGCAAGGCTGCACAGAAAGATGTGCGCGAAGTGCGCACCGACGAAGCGAAAGCCAAGCCACCTGTTCCGCCGCCACCGCGGTATGACTTCTACCAGATGCTGCCGCAGCAAAGCGTGGGCACGCCTGCGCCGGCTGAGCCTGCAGCCGCAAAAGCACCTGCACCCACGGCGACGCAACCTGCCCCTGTTGCCAAAGCGGAGGCGCCTGCAGAACCGCGCAAGGAAGTCACCTCGCTGCCGCCTGCCACGGTGGATATCAACAAAACCGAGCCTGCCAGCAGCACGCAGGTTAGTCTGCAAGTCGGCTCATTCCGTCGCTACGAGGAGGCGGATCGCCGCAAGGCGGAGCTGGCGCTGCTCGGCTATGCGGCCAGCGTGCAAACGGCCAATGTCAATGGCGAAACTTGGCACCGGGTGAAAATCGGCCCACTGCCCGATGCCGAGGCACGCAAGGTGCGCGACCGGCTCAAGGCCGTGGGCATGAATCCCATGCTGATCAAGGGCAGTTGACCACGGCAAGATGCCCCGCCTGTGGTGGAGCATCCTCATATACCTCGTCCATGCTGAGCGTCAGGTCAACGCTCGTGAGCTCAACCGTGTCGCCTTCAGCAAACGGATGCAGTACCCACTGCCCCGCCTCATGACGGCGGAAAACCTCCACGCTGTAGCGCTCCGGGTCGATCACCACATACTCCTGCAAGCTGCTCAGCGTGCGGTAGTAGGCAAATTTCAGTCCGAGGTCATAAGCCGCCGTGGACGGCGAGAGCACCTCGACGATGAGTTTGGGCTCGGTCTTGTAGTCCTTGCGTGCGGCATCCTTGGCGGAGCAGGTCACCAGCACATCAGGGTAAAAAAACGCATCCACCTCCTCCACGCGCAGCTTCATGTCCGCCATGTACGCGCGGCATGGCGAGGCGCGCAGATGGTTGCGTAATTTGGCAAAAACGTTCCCACTGATCGTCACATGTGCATCACTCGCCCCGGCCATGGCAAAGATTTCGCCATCGACAAACTCGTGCTTGATCGGCTGTGTAACTTCCCACTCAAGAAAATCCGTGGCGGAGAAAGCGATTTTTTCGGCGGCGGTCATGTCATGAACCTCATCCTTCGACGTCGTTGTATCTCATTCTAGCCGCAAG
>CAYOCG010000049.1:0-9364 GCA_964402435.1 uncultured Halothiobacillus sp.
TCGATCATCGGCACCTTCATGCTCTTGGCCGCATTGGGCTTTTCCATCAACACGCTGACGCTGTTTGGCCTGATTTTGGCGATTGGCATCGTGGTGGACGATGCCATCGTGGTGATCGAAAACGTCGAACGCCACATCAGCGAAGGGCTGGAACCCAAGGCCGCGGCACGCATGGCGATGCAGGAAGTCACCGGACCCATCATCGCCATCTCGCTGGTACTCGCCGCGGTGTTTATCCCTGCCTCCTTCATTTCCGGCATCAATGGCGAGTTTTACCGTCAATTTGGCTTGACCATTGCCGCCGCCACACTGATTTCCGCCTTCAACTCGCTCACCCTTAGCCCCGCGCTGGCCGGCATGCTGCTCAAGGCGCACGATGCCAAACCGGACCTGCTCACCCGCTTGATCAACCTGCTATTCGGCTGGTTTTTCCGCCTGTTCAACGCCAGCTTCAATGCTGCAAGCAACGGCTACCAATGGCTGGTCAAGCGCCTGATGCGCATCAGCCTGATCGTGCTCATCGTGTTTGGTGGCCTGCTGTTTTTCACCGGCAAAACGCTGATGAGCGTACCGCCCGGCTTCATTCCGCCGGGGGATCGCGGCTACCTCATCGGGGTGATCCAATTACCCCCGGCGGCATCCCTGGAGCGCACCACCGAAGTGGCGCAGCAGGCGGCGAAAATCATGCGCGACACCCCAGGCGTGGCGCATACCGTGGCCTTCCCAGGGTTGTCGATCATCAGCTTCAGCCCCACTTCCAACGCCGCCACCGTGTTCATGCCGCTCAAACCGTTCAGCGAGCGTGTGGCGCAAGGCTTGAATGCCAACGTGATCGCCGCTGAGCTGCGTAAGCGCCTGGGTGTGATCGATGAAGCCTTCGTCGCCGTGTTTCCGCCGCCGCCCATTCGCGGCCTCGGCTCACTCGGCGGCTTCAAACTGCAAGTGCAAGATCGCAGCGGCGTGGGTCTCAACGCCTTGGACGAAGCCGCCAAACAGGTCATGGCCGCCGGCAATGCCCTGAGCAAACAAACACCCGGCGTGACCGCGCTTTTTTCCAGCTTTCAGAACAACGTGCCGCAACTGCACACGCAGATCGACATCGAACGTGCGCTGCAAAGCGGCATTCCGCTGCAAAACATCTACGACACGCTGCAAATCAACCTTGGCTCGCTGTATGTCAACGACTTCAACCTGTTCGGCCGCACCTACCAGGTGATCGCACAAGCCGAGGGCGATGATCGCCGTGGCGCGGAAAGCATCGGCGTGCTGCAAACCCGCGCGCAGGACGGCAGCATGGTGCCACTTGCCAATCTGGTCGAGGTGAACGAAGTCACCGGCCCCGATCGCGTGGTGCGCTACAACACCTACCCCGCCATCGAGATCAACGGCTCGGCCACACCCGGCACCAGCTCCGGCGAAGTGATTCAGGTGATGGAAAAAATCATGGCCGAGATCCTGCCGCCAGGCGTTGGCTATGAATGGACGGAACTGACCTACCTGCAAATCATCGCCGGCAACACCACCTTGCAAATCTTTGCCATCTCGGTGTTAGTGGTCTTCCTGCTGCTGGCCGCATTGTATGAAAGCTGGTCACTGCCGCTGGCCATCATCCTCATCATGCCGATGGTGATTTTGTTTGCCATGCTGGGGGTGAAATACACCGGCGGGGATAACAACATCCTCACCCAGGTGGCCTTGTTGGTGCTGATCGGCTTGGCAAGTAAAAACGCCATCCTCCTGGTCGAATTCGCCAAGATTCGCGAAGACCACGGCCTCAGCCCGATGGAAGCCGCGCTGGAAGCCTGCCGTCTGCGTCTGCGGCCGATCATCATGACCTCGATCGCCTTCATCGCCGGCGTGGTGCCGCTGGTACTGGCCACCGGCGCCGGCGCGGAAATGCGCCAAGCCATCGGCACGCCCGTATTCTTTGGCATGCTCGGCGTGACGTTCTTTGGCTTGCTGCTGACGCCGGTGTTTTACCTGCTGATACGCGGCATGGTCATGCGCGGCAAAGCAGCAGTGTTGGTGGATTGATCAGGTCACTTGGCGGCCTTTTCAATCGCCTTGCCGCCGCTTTGAATGTCCTTGCCAACGCCTTCGATAGTATTGCAGGCTGACAAAAACACGCCTGCCATCAGGGTTACGAGCAATGCAAACTTTTTCATTATTTATCCTCCTCAGGTTGAAAACCGCTTGTTGAGGCTTGAGGCAAGAGCGTGGATCATCCACAGCAAAAGCAAAGCCATAGCAAACCAAAGCAGGCCGATCACGGCAAAAAGATTCGGTGCCTGCATCAGCGTACTCATCAACGAGTCTTGATAATAAAAGAACCACGGATGATCGGCAGGAAAAATCCAGATGTGCAACTGGTAAAACACCTTTTCAAATCCGAACAGAGCGAGCCAAACGCCGATCACACCAACAACCAGCACACTACCCATCGCAAGAGCCTTGAAGCTTGGCGGCTGAACACGCTGGCGCAACAGCCACACATTCAATAGCAACCACGCCAGCGCCATGCCCGCACCAAACCACAGGCCGCTTCGCACCAAATGCGCCACATCCTGCAAATGCAGAATTTCGTCGCGGGTGAGGAGTGGTTTGTCGCCCTGCGCGCTGCGGTAGTGGATCTCGGCCAATCCGGCGCCTTGTGCATGAATCGCACGCACCATGGCGGCAAAGTGCTCGGCATGCAGTTGCGTATCCATCGTCGGATAATCCTGCCGGCCGTGACGATTGTGCGGCACGTAGGTTTGCACGGTGTGCTCAATGTCGAGCAGACGGTAGATGGGTGAGTAGAAAAAATTGGTCGCAGCGAGCAACAACCAAGCCAACCAGAGCGCGGCTCCCCACAGCAGCAGACCATACAACGCACGGTAAAAAAACACGCGCATTTCAGGACTCTTGCGGGCTGCTCATGACACCACTGGCCAAATCACTCGCCAAATCACTGGTACGATGCCGCGCCGCCAATTCGGCATAGTAGGCGGCGGAATAACCGAGGTAGTCCAACTCATCTTGCGTCAGCTCACGCACTTTGCGCGCCGGTGCACCCAACCAGAGAAAGCCGCTTTGCAGCACTTTTTTCGGCGGCACCACGCTGCCTGCACCGAGAATCACGTTCGACTGCACCACCGCCTCATCCAGCACGAGTGACCCCATGCCAATCAGGCTGCGCGATTCGATGGTGCATGCATGAAGCACGGCGCGGTGACCAATGGTCACATCCTCACCGATGCGCACCGGCGCACCGTGCGGGTGAAAGCGGCTGGCATGGGTGACGTGAATGATGGTTCCGTCCTGCACATTGGTGCGTGCGCCAATCTCGATGAAGTTGATATCCCCACGCAACACACAGGTTGGCCAAATCGACACCTGCGCGCCCAAGCTCACCTGCCCAATCACCTCCGCGGAATCCGCCACCCAGGCATCCATGCCCAGCTGCGGGGTAAAATGCTCAAACCTGCGTATCGTCATGCCTGGCTGCTTCTTGTCATAAAGCGCTGATGATACAGCCAACCTTGAACAAACTCGCGCATGCTGCAACGCCTCAAACTCTACGCCCAACTCATCCGCCTGGACAAACCGGTCGGCACCCTGCTTTTGCTCTGGCCCACCTGGTGGGCGCTGTGGCTGGCCGCTGCGCCCGGCGCGCCGAGTGTGCTGAATGTGCTGGTGTTCACTGCCGGCGTGATACTCATGCGCTCTGCCGGCTGTGCCATCAACGATTACGCCGACCGTCACATCGATCCGCACGTGGCGCGCACCTGCGCTCGACCGCTGGCGGCAGGACTGATCCAGCCCTGGGAAGCGTTGGCGGTGTTCGTCGTACTCAGCCTCATGGCTTTCGCCCTGGTGCTGCTGCTTAATCCACTCACCCAAGGACTCGCCGTGGTAGGCGTGATCCTTGCCGCCAGCTACCCGTTCATGAAGCGCCTGCACCACCTGCCGCAACTGCATCTCGGCATCGCCTTTGCCTGGGCCGTGCCCATGGCTTATGCCGCGCAGAGCGGTACGTTTAACCTCACGGCGCTTCTGCTGTTTCTTGCCACCGTCACTTGGACGATTGCTTACGACACCATGTATGCCCTGGCCGACCGCGAGGATGATCTGAAAATCGGCGTGAAATCCACTGCCATCCTGTTTGGCCGGCACGATCGGCTCATCATCGGACTGCTGCAAATCACCACGCTGCTGCTGCTTGCCATCGTGGGTTGGCTGCACCATCTTGCTTGGCCGTATGCGCTGGGACTGATCGTCGCTGCAGGCTTGAGTGTTTGGCAACAATGGCTGATCCGCGCCTACGACCCCGTGGCTTGCATTCGCGCGTTCAAAAACAACCAGTGGCTGGGCGCGGCGGTGTTTGTGGGCTTGGTTTTGAGCGCCTGAAAACAAAAAGCCGCCGGATACACTCCAGCGGCTCTGATTCAGACCTTCAATCCAAAATTAGTTTCTGCTCCAAAGCTCCTTGCCTGTGGCATCTTTGATTACCAGCTTACCTTTGTCCGTTAAGGTCAGAGTTTTTGGGTTGGCACCTACATTCCAGGTATCGGATGACCAAAGTGGACTTTCTTTGACGCTGTAAACCACGAGATTGCCATCCTCCTGGAATTTAACCCGCGCCCCTGGGTAGGAGCTCGTGCCTGAAGCCCATACCGGATTCTTGCTTTCATCCGGCGCATTGGCATCCGGGCGGCAATTATCACAATCAAACCCGCCGCGACCACCGTCCTTGCGATTGAGTTTATACAAAACCAGGTTACCGTCGCGCTGCAAGACCAATTGATGATTTTGCACCACGACCTGATCGTTTTGCGTATCCCAACTCAATTCCCCTGCCTTCCAGACCATTTCCTTGAGCGCAACACTGATCGGCTGCTTATGCAAAGGCAGGCAGGAGTCGCGTGAATAGATATCGACTGACTTACCCAGCGCCTTGTACATTTTGGGGCTGACGATTTCCCATTCCCAATATTTACGGAAAATATCGAATTCTTTGAGGAAATCAAACTTGATTTCACCCGCCACAGGCACTCTGATGGACAGTTTTGGGTCAACCCTGCCATAAACATCAAAGCGCGCATCCACACCAAAGGCGTAGGCAAATTTTCCAAAACCGCAGGTATTGGGTTTATTGGCCGCCAAATCTTCGGGGAAATTAGACCCTTCCCACAAGGAGAACGAACCGACGAACTTCATGGGCAGGCTAGGTCCTGCACCAAACTTGACCAAATCTTCTTTCAATCCACGTGGACCGATGGTCAGATACGCCTCCATACCCGGTGAAAATTCGCCATTAATCGTCGCCTTAACGTCGTATTTATAATTGGTATTGAATTTCACCTTTCCCTCAGCCTTAGTATTAAGGCTCAAGGTGTTACATGTCGTCGCATCGAACAAACCAAGATCTGTTTTTTTACAATCTTGACCAAGATTTACGTCCAAATCCCAAGGAATGAGCACACGATAAGCCCCCGTCGCAGTGATGCCCGCCTGTCCTTTCCATTTCGCGATCGCGCCCACGCCGGCCTTGATCGGCATGACGAGCCCTGACGGGCTACCCGCATCAATCTGAATTTCAAATTTAGGCTCTCTGCCCGCAAACAGCTTGATACCCTCCTTGCTGCCGCCACCCTGCGCGCTTTCGTCGTTACAGATGATGATGGGATCGACATTCGCGCTACTGCCCAGTGCAGCGCCGGCTTGCCCCATGATGTCATCCTCCGCCGGCAAATTTCCCGCCATATTGGCCAGCGCCTGTGGGTCGGCATCGGCGCGGGGGCGTCCGACCGGTACGCCTTTGCTGCAATGGGACTTAGCCAAGGATTTTGCATAATCGCCCTTGACTTGCGCGCCCACAAACGCCTTGGCACCCAGGGTAACCGTCACAAGGCCACGAGCATCCGTTTTCAGTTGCATACCGGGCGGGGCAACGGAATATTTGAAATCTACGGTGCCAGCAAAAACTTCCGCATTAAAATCACCCTCGATTTTGATGCTGCCAATAAACACCGGGTCCTTAGGAGCGCCAATGGTGATTTCAAGCAGGGGAATACTACATACCTTGTTACCTGCAAGACCAAGGAAACTGCAACTTCCGCCTTTGGCGGGCTGCGCAAAACGCTCCATGCTCAGACTGGCCATGCGTGTACAGACCGGCGAGGCTAGATCCTGCTCGCAAGCATTCATGCCCGCCGTGCCAACCCCGCTGCTCTCAATACGCTGTACGTCGCCGTCAAAACTGATGATCTGAAAGCCTTCACCGGAGGGGTTTTCGATCAGGTAATACCCTTCACCCGCTTCGATTGCACGGCCATACCCCGGAGTCCATACTCGTTTCGAGCGCTGCTGTGCCTGCCGTGTGGCCGAAGCAAAGGCGCGCGGGGTGCTGTTTTCTTTTTCCACAGGCGTGTCGCCGTAGGAAATGCGGAACATGGCAATGTTATCCAACGAGGGCTTGGTGGGCGGGAAATACGCCGTCACCGCTTGGTAAACCTCATGCGGCTGCACCGGCACGCCAATCAACTCAAAACTGCTGCGGTCGGCACTGGCCGAAACACGGCGCGTCACCCGCATCAGGGGGTATTCGAAAATTTGCGCAACCACGATATCCCCTTCCTCAAGGGTTTCGATACGCCGCATCAGTTGATAATTGCTTACGTTGGTGAAACGCATCACGCCGTTATCACTCACCTCATAGCGGTATTGGCTGGGTGCATAGCGTGCCATCGTGAGGATATTTTTGACCCCGGGGGCGGGGATATCCGGGCTGGTCTCTTCGTCGTTGTCAAAAAACGCACTGACCTGCATATCTTGATCGGCACGCACGGTGCAGCTTTGATCTGCGTTCACCTGCGGGCAGCCGACCCAATCCATGAAGCGCCAGCCTTCGTCCGCAATGGCGCGCAAGGTCAATGCGGCTGGCGCACCGTCCCGCGCGTCCAGCTTGTATAACCTGCGTTGATTTTGTTGGGTAATCAGGTCATCCGGGTATTCGGCCACCACAATCGAACCGCCGAGATTGGTATCGACCTCAACCACATGCAGGCTGGGATTATCCGGCGGTGGCATTTCGTGGTTGTCGTAATTGTTGAACGCGTTGTCCAGTGCCTGATCAAGCAGATCGGGATAGCGGGTGTAAACCTCGGTCAGGTTCAACGCCTCGAACGCGGGCTTGGAAATCATCTCGGCATAATCAAACACCAGTGCGGCGCGGTGGCTGGGCTCGTCCGGGTCGAACACCAGTGCGTCATAAAACCCGATGACCCCATCACCGTTCAAGTCCTGCGTGATCAGGCTCTGCGCGATTTCATCGCGATAAAATTTAATGCGCTCGGTGGTCTGCTGCTCGGTGTATTCATCCAGCGCGCGGCTGATGTAGTCGGTGAGGACGTTGAAGCGCACGCCACCACGTTGCATTTCCTCGGCGGTCAGCAAGAGCATACCGATATGCTTGCCGGGGTCACCCTGTGCCGTGTCAAGGTCCGCGCCGGATTTTTGCACAAAACGCTGTGCCTCATCGTCCAGATCCTTGGCGTAGAGCATGAACAGCTCATCCGGCGCGACTTGCACGTTGTAGATTGCCGGAGCGTTGGCCTGCACCTTCAATTCATCAAAATTGCGCTCCGGCTGACTGAGCATGACGGCGTAAAGGCTTTCGACCTGCGGTGCGCCAGGCAGGGAAAAGTGGACATAACCATCGCCCAACTGCCGCTGCTGCGGCGAGGAAGAGTCGCCCCCACAACCCGCAAGGGAGGCCAGCACGGCCATGGTCAAAACATTCAACGGGCGGATGCGCGGCAAGTCATGGCGATTCATAAAAAACTCTTTGCAGTGGAATTAACCGACCTTAGCGCAAGGATTTGATTAATCGACCATTACCATACAAAGACTGTGTTCTATCCAGTTACTCGCGCACCACTTCAAGCAAAACATCCGCCAACAGGCGGGTGGCGTGGGCGCTCTGTTCGGGGCGTGCGAAAATCAGGCTCATCGTGGCGTGACTGGAGCGCCCCTCACGCAGGGGCAGGCTGCGCAGACGGTCATGACGCAGATGATCGGCAATCAAATGACTCGGCAACCAGGCGAACCCCAGACCGGCCAGCACCATGCGCAGCGCGGTGTCCATGCTGGTCACCGTCCAGCGCTGCGGCGAGCCGACCCAACCACCGTCGCGCGGCTTGAGCGTGCCGGTATCACGCACCGCGATCTGCTGTGCCTGCATCAGATCGCTGAGCGTCAGTTCGCGTGCCAATTGGTGCAGCGCGTGCTGTGGATGCGCGACCGCGATAAATTCCACATCCATCAGGCGCTCACCCAGCCACCCCTGCGGTACGGCGCTACCGATCACCAGATCCACGCTGCGCGTGGTGCAGGCTTCATCCGTGCCCGAGAGCACTTCCTCACGCAGCTGCACGCGAACCTCTGGCGCGCGTTCGGCAAACCGCGCCAATGCCTTGAGCAGCACATCCGTCGGAAAGGCAGCCTCGACCGCCAGACCCACCTCCGCCTCCCAACCTTGGTTCAGCGTGTGCGCGAAATGCTCCAGCCGACTCGCCTGATCAAGCAATTCGCGTGAGCGCGCAAGCAACACCTGCCCTTGTTCCGTCAGGCGAGAACGCCGCCCCTCCAGCACCAGCAAAGGGACACCGAGAATCTCTTCCAGGCGTTTGACGGCATAGGTGACCGAGGATTGGCTGCGGTGCAGCTTGCTGGCCGCCTGAGCATATCCGCCGGTTTCCACCACGGCTTGCAGCACGCGCCATTGATCGAGTGTGGTCTTGGTAAACGGCATTGATCGAATTTTTAGATAGATTCAGGCCAAAATTTAGCCTTTTCTATCGAATAGGCAAGGTCTAAATTGCTTTTGCACGTAAAAATCCACTGAGCAGGGGGCAGCAAACATGAAGACGATCTTGCAGATCAACAGCAGCGCACGCCAAGATGGGCGCGCCAATCAACTGGCGAATACGTTTGTACAGGCTTGGCAGACACATCACCCGCAGGATCGCGTCGTGCTGCGCGATCTGACCACGCAGCCCGTGCCTCATTTGAACGAGACGACGCTGCACGCTTTTTTCACCCCACCCGAACAACGCGATGAGGCGTTGAGCGCCGCCATTCGCCTTTCCGATGCGTTGATCGCGGAAATTCAGGGAGCGGATGTGGTGGTGTTCGCTGTGCCGATGTACAACTTCAACATCCCTTCCACGCTGAAGGCGTACTTCGACCACATTGCGCGTGCTGGTATCACCTTCCGCTACACCCGCGAAGGCCCAGAGGGGTTGCTCAAAGGCAAACGTGTCGTAGTGCTGATTGCACGTGACGGAACCTACCTCGGCACACCACGAGATACGCAAATCAC
>CAYOCG010000050.1:0-8971 GCA_964402435.1 uncultured Halothiobacillus sp.
AGTACGCCACTCCATGCTGCCTCAACAAGGCAGGGGCGTAGAGGTTGCGGCCGTCAACTATTCAGCAAGAAGCTTGGCTTGTAAGTGAATGCTGAGCCACTATGCCTTGCCCATAAGGCATAGGTGAAGATAAAATCACAACCCTTTTTTTGAGCGCACGATAGCGTGCTGCGCTTGAGATCTGCGCGCGAACTACGGCTCCAGTTGAAAGTCTCTCGCGTAGAGCTTTGTACTGATTGCCTGCCGCTCCACTCTCCTTTGCAAGATAGACCCTGCCCATGAACATGCTGCCTGAAAATGCCACCCACGGTCTGTATTCTCCCACCTTTGAGCGTGATAACTGCGGCTTTGGCCTGATTGCGCAGATGGATGATGCTCCCAGCCATTGGCTGGTGAAAACAGCAATTGAATCGTTGGCACGCATGACGCACCGCGGTGGTATTTCGGCCGACGGCAAGTCGGGCGATGGTTGTGGCCTGCTGTTGAAAAAGCCCGATGCCTTCATGCGCGCTGAAGCGGCACGTCTTGGCTTTACACTCAACCCGCTTTACGCCGTGGGTGTGGTGTTTCTTAGCCAAGATGCCTCGCAAGCCGCTCATGCGCGTGAGGTGTTGGTCAACGAGATCAAAGCGCAAGGTCTGGAGTTTGTCGGTTGGCGCGTACTGCCGACCGATTCGACTCAGCTGGGGAGTCAGTCCTTGTCCAAGCTGCCGCAGATCGAGCACGCCTTTGTCAACGCGCCCCAAGGCATGGATGCGCGCCTGTTTGATACCAAGCTGTACATTGCCCGCCGTCGCACGGAAAAGCAGCTCGAGCAGGATCGCACCTTCTATATTCCTACGCTCTCCAGTCAGGTCATCTCTTACAAAGGCTTGATGATGCCCGAAGACTTGCCGCGTTTTTATCTTGATTTGCAAGACGAACGCCTGGCCAGTTCACAATGCGTTTTCCATCAGCGTTTTTCCACCAACACCTTCCCTGAGTGGCGATTGGCGCAGCCGTTCCGTTATCTGGCGCACAACGGTGAAATCAACACCATTCACGGCAACCGTAACTGGGCGCGCGCACGCGCTTACACCTTCGAGACGCCGTTGATTCCCAATATGGACGACGTACGTCCGCTGGTCACCGAAACCGGCTCCGATTCGATGAGCATGGACAACATGCTCGAAGCGTTGATTGCGGGTGGCATTGAAATGCTGCGCGCCATGCGCCTGATGGTGCCGCCCGCCTGGCAGAACGTCGAGCACATGGATGCCGACCTGCGTGCTTTCTACGCCTATCACTCGATGCACATGGAGCCGTGGGATGGCCCCGCCGGCATGGTCATGACCGATGGGCGCTATGTCGCCTGCGCCATGGATCGCAATGGTTTGCGTCCGGCGCGTTGGGTGATTACCAAAGATCGTCACATCACCCTGGCCTCAGAAATTGGTGTGTGGGACTACGCGCCGCAAGACGTGCTGCGTAAAGGTCGCGTCAAGCCAGGACAGATGATTGCCGTGGACACGTCCACCGGCACGCTGATGATGCCGGAAGATGTGGATGGCATGCTGAAAAACCGCCACCCCTACGGTGCGTGGCTCAAGCAGCACGCGCGGCGCCTGCATTCTGCACTGGAAGCCGATGTGCTCAGCAGCCAACCCTTGGATGAGGCTGTTTTGGCGGTGTATGAAAAAATGTTCCAGGTCACCTTTGAAGAACGTGACCAGATTCTGCGTGTGCTTGCCGAATCCGGGCAGGAAGCGGTTGGCTCCATGGGTGATGACACGCCCATGGCGGTGCTATCGCGCATGGAGCGCTCGCTCTACGACTACTTCCGCCAGCAATTTGCCCAGGTGACCAACCCGCCGATTGACCCGCTGCGTGAAACTATCGTCATGTCGCTGGAAACCAGCATTGGTCAAGAGCGTAACCTGTTCGAGGAAACGGCCGATCACGCTCACCGCCTGCTGCTGGAGTCCCCAGTGCTGACTGAGGGTAAGTTTCAGGCGCTTCTGGCTTGTGAGGATGCGGCATTCAGTCATCAGCGCATTTCATTGAACCGCGATGCGTCCGAGTCGCTGGAAGCGGGCATTCGCGCCATTGCGGATGCTGCCGTGGCGGCGGTGCGTGCCGGCTCGGTGGTGATCGTGCTCTCCGATCGTGACATCGCACAAGGTAAGTTGCCGGTGCATGCCTTGCTCGCCACCGGGGCCGTGCATCATCGCCTGATCGATGAGGGCTTGCGCAGCCGTGCGAATCTTGTGATCGAAACCGCCACCGCGCGTGACCCGCACCACTTCGCCTGCTTGATCGGCTACGGCGCCACGGCGGTGTATCCGTACCTGGCGTTTGAAAGCATTGCTGGCTTGCAACGCGACGGTCAGGTGAAGGAAGGCATGACCGCGGCGAAGATGACCGCCAACTACGTCAAGGGTATCGACAAAGGCTTGATGAAAATCCTCTCCAAGATGGGGATTTCCACCATCGCCAGTTACCGTGGCTCGCAGTTGTTCGAAATCATCGGCCTTGCGGATGAAGTGGTTGCATTGTGCTTCAAGGCCACCACCAGCCGCCTGAAGGGTGCAGACTTCAGCGATTTGCAGGCTGATCAGGCAGCATTGGCCGCCGAAGCGTGGAATCCGCGCAAGCTGCCGCGTCAAGGCGGCTTGCTCAAGTATATCCACGGCGGTGAGTATCACGCCTACAATCCGGACGTGGTGCAAACCCTGCAGCAGGCCGTAAACAGCGGCAACTACGCCACCTGGAAGCTGTACGCCGATCATGTGGACAACCGCCCGGTAGCCACCTTGCGTGATCTGTTCAAGCTCAAAGATGACCAGACCGCCATCCCGCTGGATGAAGTCGAGCCACTGGAAGAGATCATCAAGCGCTTTGACTCCGCCGGCATGTCGCTGGGCGCACTTTCGCCCGAGGCGCATGAGACGTTGGCTGAGGCGATGAACCGTTTGGGTGCGCGCTCCAACTCGGGCGAGGGCGGTGAAGACCCCGCGCGCTACGGCACCATCAAGATGTCCAAGATCAAACAGATCGCCTCCGGTCGCTTTGGGGTCACGCCGCATTACCTGGTCAATGCCGAGGTTCTGCAAATCAAGGTTGCCCAGGGTGCCAAGCCGGGTGAGGGCGGGCAGCTGCCGGGCGACAAGGTGAATGAAACCATCGCTCGCCTGCGCTATGCACGCCCGGGTGTGGCACTGATTTCACCCCCGCCGCACCACGACATCTACTCGATTGAAGACCTGGCGCAACTGATCTTCGATCTCAAGCAGATCAACCCGCAGGCGCAAGTCTCGGTCAAACTGGTGGCTGAGCCGGGCGTGGGCACCATTGCCGCCGGTGTGGCCAAAGCCTATGCCGACTTGATCACCATCTCCGGTTATGACGGTGGTACCGGCGCCTCGCCGCTGACATCGGTCAAGTATGCCGGCAGTCCGTTCGAGCTTGGTTTGTCGGAGGCGCATCAAACGCTGCGCGCCAACGACCTGCGTGACAAAGTGCGCCTGCAGGGGGATGGCGGCATGAAGACGGGTCTGGATGTTATCAAGGCCGCCATCCTGGGTGCCGAGAGTTTTGGTTTTGGCACGGGGCCGATGATTGCCATGGGCTGCAAATTCCTGCGCATCTGCCATCTCAATAACTGCGCCACCGGCGTGGCCACGCAGAACAACGTACTGCGTATGCAGCATTTCAAGGGCGATGTGGAAAAAGTGATGAACTACTTCAAGTTCATTGCCATGGAAGTGCGTGAATACCTTGCCATGCTCGGCCTCAAGCGCATGGAGGATTTGATCGGCCGCACGGACTTGCTCGAAATCCTGCCAGGTGAAACCGCCAAGCAGCATAAGCTCGATCTGCGCCCGATCCTCTCCGATGGTGGCCTGGCTGACACCAAACCGCTGTGCTGTGCCATGCCGCACAACGATCCGTATGACAAAGGCTTGCTCGCTGAGCGTATGGTGCAAGCGGTGCTGACGGCGATCGAGGCCAAGTCAGGCGGCATCTTCAACTTTGAGGTGCGCAACACCGACCGTTCCATCGGCGCGCGGATTTCTGGCGAAATCGCCAAGCGCTACGGCAACCTCGGCATGGACGATGCGCCGATCACCATCAAACTCAAGGGCACCATTGGCCAGAGCTTTGGTGTGTGGAACGCCGGCGGCCTGCACATGGATCTGGAAGGCGATGCCAACGATTACGTCGGCAAGGGCATGGCCGGCGGCAAGCTGACCTTGCGCCAGCCGCACGGCACCGCGCTGCCGACCCACGAGACCCCGATCATCGGCAACACCTGCCTGTACGGTGCCACCGGCGGCAAGCTGTTCGCCGCCGGTACCGCAGGCGAGCGTTTCGCCGTGCGCAACTCCGGCGCCTTCGCGGTCATCGAGGGCTGTGGCGACCACGGTTGCGAATACATGACTGGCGGCGTCGTCACCGTGCTTGGTCGCACCGGTGTCAACTTCGGTGCGGGCATGACCGGTGGGTTTGCTTATGTGGTGGATGAGAGCAACGATTTCGTCGATCGTTACAATCATGAACTGATTGACATTCACCGCCTGCTGCCGTCGCAGATGGAAGCGCATCGTCAGCACCTGCGTGGCATCCTCGAAGCGCATGTGCGCGAAACAGGCAGCCCGCGTGCGCGTGACATGCTGGACAACTTCGAACACTGGCTAGGCAAGTTCTGGCTGATCAAGCCTAAAGCGGCCGACATCAGCCAGTTGCTGACCACGCTCGCCGCAGCGGCCTGATGGCGCGCTGAGACCTAATACACAACCCCGCTTGGCGGGGTTTTTCTTTGCGTTGCAGTGCTCACAAGACGCTCTGCTCTGTCTTCAAGTGCCTGGATCTATCGAATTTTTAGTGTCTAAAGTGCATTTTTAGGCATGAATTGATCGAATTTTTCGATAGATTCCTTCTAGAGGTGTTTTTTCAGCACCTCAAGCGCGGCTGAACTAAAATCAACCCATGTCTCGCATCCCGCAAACGTTCATCGATGATTTACTTGCGCGCACCGATATCGTCGAGGTCATCGGTAGCCGCGTGCCGTTGAAGAAAAAGGGCAAGGAATACACCGCCTGCTGCCCTTTTCATCACGAGAAATCACCGTCGTTTTTTGTCAGCCCGGACAAGCAGTTTTATCACTGCTTCGGCTGCGGTGCGCATGGCAATGCGCTTGGCTTTCTCATGCAGCACGAGCGCCTGGAGTTTGTCGAAGCCATTGAGGCGCTGGCCAAGCAGGCCGGTCTTGAGGTGCCGCGCGAAGGTCAATCCACCCCTGCTGAACACCCGCATGCGCCGCTGTTTGATCTGCTCGAACGCTGCGCCACGCTGTATCAGCAGGAACTGGAACGTAGCCGTGAGGCGATTGCATACCTCAAGCAACGCGGTGTCAGTCGGCTGACGGCGCAACGCTTTGCGCTGGGTTATGCCCCGGCAGGCTTTGACAATTTGCAGCGTAAGCTGAGTGCCGACACGGCATTGACCGAGCAGCTCAAACTCAGCGGCATGCTCAGTGAGGGTGAACATGGGCGGCTGTACGATCGCTTCCGCCAGCGCATCATGTTTCCCATCCGCGACCGACGTGGGCGGGTGATTGCCTTTGGTGGTCGCGTGCTCAACGACGACAAGCCCAAATACCTCAACTCGCCCGAAACGCCACTGTTTCATAAAGGGGATGGGCTTTATGGACTGTACGAGGTGCGCAAGGCGCTGGGGCGCCCGGATTGTTTGCTGGTGGTCGAGGGCTACATGGACGTGGTGATGCTGGCCGAGCACGGTATCCACGAGGCGGTGGCCACACTCGGCACCGCCGTCACCCGCGAGCAGGTCGAGCTGATGTATCGCCATACCAGCCAGGTGATTTTCTGCTTCGATGGTGATGCGGCGGGCAGACGTGCTGCGTGGCGGGCGCTGGAGTCATCACTGGGCGTGCTTCGCGACGGTCTGGATGCGCGCTTCTTGTTCCTGCCCGAGGGTGAAGATCCAGACAGTCTGGTGCGCCGCGAGGGGGCCGAAGCCTTCCGTGAGCGTATGGTGCGAGAAGCGCGCAGCTTCGATGCCTTCCTGTTTGACGAACTCACCCAACAAAGCGGCCACGATGACAGCCCGGCAACGCGCGCCAAGCTCAAGACCCTGGCGCAGCCATTGATCCAGAGCATGCCGCAAAGCACGCTGCGTGAGCTGATGTTTGCCCAACTCGAACAGCGCGTGGGTGCGCGCCTGAATATCCCCGCGACTGCTTCGGCCCCCGTCCGATCTGTGCCGAAGATCAAGCCGCGTCCATCCGGCAGTCCACGACAAAGCACGCTGCGTCAAGCCATCACGCTGTTGCTGCATCACCCCGACCTGGCTGCTGAACACCCGGTCGATCCAGCGTGGCGCCATAGCGATGTGCCGGGTTATGCCCTGCTGGGTGAGCTGGCCGAGTACCTGCGCGCCCATCCCACGCCTTTGGGGGTGACTCTTGAACATTTCCGTCACAGCCCACACGACTCGATACTGAACGCTCTAGCCATGCAGCAACCGGCCAAGCGCGCTGAACAGGCCGAGATGGCACGTGTCATCTGGGTCGATATGTTGCAGCGGCTCGCTGCGGATCATGCGCGTGAACGTCTGCGGATACTTACGAGCCGTCCAGTGAGCCAACTCACTACGGCTGAAAAAAATGAACTCCTTCAGCTGAGTGTCATCCAAAACTCACGCTGAAAAAACTTAATCGCCTGCTATAATCCCAAGTCCACTTTTCTGAACGCACATCATGTCCGACGATACCAAGTCCAGCATCAAAGACCTCATTGCCCGCGGTAAGGATCAGGGCTACCTGACCTATGCCGAGATCAACGACACCCTGCCCGAGGGCATGGTCGAGGCCGATCAGATGGAAGACATCATCGGCATGATCAACGACATGGGGATCCGCGTTTTTGAAACCGCGCCGGATGCCGACGAGCTCACCCTCTCCGACAATGCGCCTGCACCGGATGAAGATGCTGCCGAGGAGGCTGCCGCTGCGCTGACATCGACGGTGGATGACGTGGTGGGTCGAACCACCGACCCGGTGCGCATGTACATGCGCGAGATGGGTACGGTTGATCTGCTCACCCGCGAGGGCGAGATCGTCATCGCCAAGCGCATTGAAGCCGGTTTGCGCGACATGATCGGTGCGCTCTCCATGCACCCGCCGGCGATTAGTGAAATCCTTGCCGAATTCGAGCGCTTTGAGGCTGGCGAAGCTCGTCTGGCCGATATCATCACAGGCTTTGCCCCGCCGGAGGAAGAGATCAGCGAGGAGGTCGTCCTGGCCGAAGGTGAGGAGCCTGTGCTCGAAGAAAGTCTTGATGAGGTCGCCGAAGAAGTCGACGACGAGGCGGACATCGAAACCCCGAGCTTGGATGTTGAAGCGGTGCGCCAGCACATGCAGGCCATGCGTGAATTGCACAACCGCCGCCTCGCCGGCGAGATGGTGGATAACGAACTGGTCGCCAGTCTTCTGGGTATCAAACTCAACCCCTTGTTGTCCGAGCGTTTGGTGAAAAATTTGCGCGCCACGGTTGATCGTGTGCGTAAGCTGGAACGTGATGTGCTTGAAGTGTGCGTGCAGCAGGGCGGCATGCCGCGCGAGTATTTCATCAATGTCTTCCCAGGCAACGAAACACAGCCATCTTGGCTGCAGGAGGCGTGCAAGCATCCGCAGTTCGGCGAAAAGATCAGCGCACTCGCCGCCGACATTGATCGCCTGCAAAAACGTCTGAGTTACCTTGAGCGCGATAACAACCTGAGCATTCGCCAGCTCAAGAGCATCAATCGCCAATTGCTCACCGGCGAAGCTGCGGCGCGCCGTGCCAAAAAGGACATGGTGGAAGCCAACCTGCGCCTGGTGATCTCCATTGCCAAAAAATACACCAACCGCGGTTTGCAATTCCTCGATCTGATTCAGGAAGGCAACATCGGTCTGATGAAAGCCGTGGACAAATTCGAGTATCGCCGCGGCTACAAATTTTCCACTTACGCCACCTGGTGGATTCGACAGGCCATCACCCGCTCGATTGCCGATCAGGCGCGCACCATCCGCATCCCGGTGCACATGATCGAAACCATCAACAAACTCAACCGCGTATCGCGGCAAATGTTGCAGGAAATGGGGCGCGACCCGACGCCGGAAGAGCTGGCCGAACGCATGGCCATGCCGGAGGACAAGGTGCGCAAGGTGATGAAAATCGCTAAAGAGCCCATCTCCATGGAAACGCCGATTGGTGATGATGAAGACTCACATCTGGGGGATTTCATCGAAGACACCACTGCCATCTCGCCGCTCGATGCCGCCACCAACGAAGGTCTTGCCGAGGCTGTGCGTGAAGTCATGGCCAGCCTGACGCCACGTGAAGCCAAGGTACTGCGCATGCGTTTTGGTATCGACATGAACACCGACCATACGCTTGAAGAAGTCGGCAAACAGTTCGACGTGACCCGCGAGCGCATTCGCCAGATCGAGGCCAAAGCACTGCGCAAATTGCGCCACCCCTCGCGCTCCGAACTTCTGCGTAGTTTTCTTGAGGCCGAGCGCTAACACGCCCCTTGCCTTGCTTCGGTTTGAAGCTAAGGCGTGACATTTTCGGGCCTATAGCACAACGGTTAGTGCAGAGGACTCATAATCCTTTGGTTGCAGGTTCGAATCCTGCTGGGCCCACCATATAAATCATAGACTTAGCCCGCCATGCGCGGGCTTTGTTTTGTCTGTTGATTGCCCGGGGTAGCGCTGGGGTAGCGGTGCGCGGAGAAATGGCGCATGGGTAGCGCGTCCGTTTCACGGCTGGCAACTTGTCCATTGGTAACCTGGTAACCTTTGGGAACCTGCGCACTGGCACGGTGGTGCGTGTTGGTACATCGCCATAAAAACGGCTTATAGGTTGCGCTTGGTTACCGTTGGCGTGTGGGTGTAACTCGCTCGGTGCGCGTTCGGCTCATCTGC
>CAYOCG010000051.1:0-7829 GCA_964402435.1 uncultured Halothiobacillus sp.
ATCGCTACCTGCAATTGGATGCCAGCCGCGCCAAACACCGCCTCGGCGCGGTGTACCAGCAGGCGTGGCTGCGTACCTTTACTTTGGATTGCTTCGTTTAAGGCAGTCTCGCGTCATTTTTAAAACAAGGGAGGATTGAGTCATGACTCCGGAAGAAGAAAAAAAGATCTTAAGCAGTTCACCTGTAGGAACTTGGGTGATCTTGGCGGTCTATGCCGTGATTTTTACCTTGGGCTGGCTGGGGATGTATGCCCTGTTTGTCAGTCGCGGCCCGATCAGCTGATGACCTACATCCCATAAAGAGGAATTGACGATGGCAATGATTCATATTGACCCGATGGAGAAGCGTTGGCTTTGGGCCATCGGCGGGATGTTGGCGGTTTTTTGGGGTGTACAGATCTATTTCGCTGCGGCGGAAAACATGCATCCGCCGAGCAACGTTGAGGCGATCAACTCTGCCAAGATTCACCTTGATGGTGAGTTTGCCGAGCAGAATCTCGGCGTGAAAAAGCAGCCCGACGGCTCGTATCGCGTCACCATGGTGGCAGCACGTTACGGCTTCTATCCGCAGGAGATCGAGGTGCCGGTCAACTCACCGGTGACCTTCCGCATTGCGTCCTTCGACGTGTTGCACGGCGTGCATGTGCCGTTTAGCAACATGAACACCATGGTGGTGCCGGGTTATGTCTCTGAAGTGCATACCCAGTTCCAGAAGCCGGGCAGCTTTCCAATGATCTGCAATGAGTACTGTGGTCTTGGACACGACTACATGTATTCCAAGATTCATGTCACCCCGGCGAAGTCTTGATTTTAGGAGAGACGAATCATGAGCATTACAGCTGAACACGCGGCGGGGCTCGGCGCGTCGACTCGCCCCGCGGCGACGGCGGTGCAAGCCTACGGCAACAAACTTGGCCTGTGGAATATGTGGGTTGCCTTTGCAGCACTCGCACTTGGCTTGCCCATGGGATTGTTCCAGGCTGCTGAGCGCAGCGGATTCTTTCCGGGTATTGAAAATACCGCACTCTACTTTGCGTCTACTTCGACGCATGGTGTGTTGTTAGCCTTCGTGTTGACTACGTTCTTCACCATGGGCTGGGGCTATCACGCCATGGCGCATAGTGTGAATAAAAAACCTTTCTTTGGTTGGACAGGATTTTGGGTGTCGTTGATCGGTACAGTGATGGCGGCGATTCCGCTGCTGACGGGTTACGCATCTGTGCTTTACACCTTCTATCCGCCTGAGATGGCGCACCCGGCGTTTTATCTTGGTGCAACCTTGCTTGTCGTCGGCTCCTGGTTCTGGGTGGCTGACATGATCATCGGTTTTGTGCAGTGGAAGAAGGAAAATCCCGGCAAGCCTGTACCGATCATCATGTTCATGTTCACCATGACCGCGTTGCTTTGGGGTTGGACCAGTCTCGGTGTCGCTGCCGAGGCAGTGTTCCAGTTGCTCCCTGTGGCGTTTGGCCTTTCGTCGACGATTGACGTAGGTTTGGCACGTACTTTGTTCTCTTGGACCTTGCACGCCATCGTGTATTTCTGGCTGATGCCGGCATACATCGCGATGTATCTGATCGTGCCGAAGGAGGCTGGCGGGAAGTTGTTCTCGGATGAGTTTGCGCGCATCTCCTTTGTGTTGCTGTTCATCTTCTCCGTGCCTATCGGCTTCCACCACCTGTACGTTGACCCGCAGCAGGCTGCTGGCTGGAAACTGTTGCACATGTTTGGCACCTTCATGGTTGCAGTGCCTACTTTCCTTACCGGTTTCACTGTGTTGGCTTCCATGGAAATCGCAGGTCGTCTGCGTGGTGGCAAAGGTCTCTTCGGTTGGATCGGTGCGCTTGACTGGAACAACCCGTTCGTACTCGCCGGCGGACTGGCGCTGCTGATGCTGACTGTGGGCGGCTGGGGTGGTGTGCTCAATGCGTCCTATACCTGGGATACCACGGTGCATAACACCCAGTGGATTACTGGCCACTTTCACCTGATCTTTGGTGGCACCACGGTGATCATGTATCTGGCGGCTGCCTACTGGCTCTGGCCGCGCATCACGGGCAATCAACTGTTCTCACGCAAGCTGGCCGTAACCCAATTGTGGATGTACTTCATTGGTATGGTCGTACTGACGCTGCCATGGCACATGCTTGGCGTGTATGGTCAACCACGTCGCGTGTCCAGCACGGATCAATACGCGGCCTTCCCTGAGTATGCGCAGATGTGGGGTATTTACGAGCTGATCATGGTGATTGGCGCTACTTTGGTGGTGGTTGCAGGTTTGATGTTCATTTACAACCTGTTCATGACCCACTTCAATAAAGTGCAGCAGAGCGATACGCGTGTGATTTATGCCCCTGCCATTCATGAGCCAATGCGCCTGCCAAGCGTGCTCAACAGCCTTACCTTCTGGAACTGGGCGATGCTGGCGTACATGCTGCTGAGCTACGGTTATCCGATCATCCAGTTCTTCTTCCTGGACGGTCACCACACCATTCCTTGGGGGTATTGATTGATGAATATGACAACAATGAAAACCTTTGCGGCTGCGGTGGGTGTAACCGCCACGCTGCTGATGACCCAAGGGGTGGCTGCTGAACATGGTGAGGCTGCCAAAGCAGGTGGAGCTTCAAGCAATGTTGCCTGGACCGCTGATCTCGTGCGTTTTGTGGCGCAGGGGGATAAAAACCGTGGTGCCAAGCTCAACGTCGATATGTTCTGTGCCTCTTGCCACGGCAACGCGGGGATTGCCCCCTCCGCCAACTGGCCTTCACTGGCTGGTCAGCGCGCCGAGTACACCTTCAAAATGTTGAAGGACTACAAGGACGGTAAGCGCATGGCAACCAATACCTCTGACCCTATGGTGGCCTTGGCCAAGATGATGTCCGATCAGGACATGGCTGATCTGGCTCAATTTTATGCCAGCTTCCCCTTGCCGCCGCTGCCCCATGGTGTGACTTTTGATGCGGCACTTGCGGAAAAGTCCAAGCCCGTGATCAAACGTGGTGACGGTCAACGCTTGGTTGCACCGTGCCAGTCTTGTCACGGTTCGAACGGGGAGGGTGCAGTGACTGATACTCCGTCACTGGCGGGTCAAACGCCGGATTACTTCATCAAGACCATGCGTGAATACAAGGATGGCACGCGGCACAACGACATCTATGCGCGCATGCGTTTGATCGCCAAAACCTTGTCGGATGAAGAAATCGTGCAAATGGCGAATTACTACGCGGGCATGACCGCGAAGTAATCATCTACAACTTCTTATCGTCAATTTAGCCTCGCATATCATCGCGGGGCTTTTTTCATTGGTGATCATGCCTTGAACGACCAAAAACCCGTCTGTTATCACTGCGCGTTACCCATTCCTGCGGGGGTTGATTTGCATTACCCGGTGCTCGGCGAATCGCGTGGGTTTTGTTGTTCTGGGTGTCATGCGGCGTGTAAAACCATTGTTGATGCTGGATTTGAGGATTTTTACAAGTTCCGTGAGCAGGAGGGGGAGGTCAACGCACAGGTTCTACCCGAGGTGTTGCGCAATTTGAGTCTGTATGACCGCGCTGAAATACAACAAAGCTTTGTGCGCTCTGAGGGTGAACTGCTTGAGGCCGCCCTGATTCTGGAAAACATCCGCTGTGCTGCCTGCATATGGCTCAATGAGCAAACGCTACGAGCTCACCCGGGGGTGGTCGATGTGCGTATCGACTACGCCAGTCACCAGGCGCGCGTGGCGTGGGATCCCACCAAGACCAAGCTGAGCGCGATTTTGCAAGCCATTGCTGCGATTGGTTATGTTGCCCACCCTTACGATCCGGTACACCGTGAACAGCTGATAGAGGATGAGCGACGGCGTAGCGTAGAACGCCTGTTGTTTGCCGGTTTGCTGGGTATGGAGGTGATGGCGTTTTCCATCGCCACCTACTGGATGGGGGGGCACGACGCGAATGGGCAGATTCAGCTGTGGGAGGTGATCGGTCGTTGGAGCACCTTGTTGATCACTTTGGTCATGCTGGTGTATTCCGGTGCCGATTTTTTTGTGGGTGCTTGGCGCGATCTTAAAAACCGCCGTTTGGGCATGGACGTACCGGTGGCGCTCGGTCTGGTGGCGGCATGGGGCGGTAGTCTTTGGGCAACCATCATCGGTGCGGAAGAGGCCTATTTCGATTCGATCGCCATGTTCATCTTTTTTGTCTTGCTGGCGCGGGTGGTGGAGTTACGCGGTCGCCTTGCCGCTGCCAAGGCTCTGGATGGCTTGATGAAGGTGATCCCACGCACGGCACGCCGCGTCGTGCAGAGTGAGGAACAAGAAGTGGCTGTGGCTGATCTTGTGGTGGGCGATGTGATTCGTCTCCTGCCCGGTGACAGTGTGCCGGTGGACGGACGTTTGTTGAGCGCCTACAGCAGCTTTGATGAATCTCACCTCACCGGCGAGGCCATTCCTGTGGTGCGTCATGAGGGTGACTGGATTGCGGCGGGAAGCTGTAATGTCGATCAGGCCGTGCTAGTGCAGGTGGAGCGTTTGAGTAGCGATTCGACTCTCAATGAGCTGCAACGCCTGATGGATCGTGGTCTGAGCGAAAAGCCCAAGCTGGCACAACTGGCTGAACGCATCTCCGCACCGTTTGTGCTGATTACCCTGCTGCTGGCTGCTTTGACCGCCTTATTCTGGGCTTGGTTTAATCCTGGTGAAGCATTGCCGAACACCATTGCGGTGTTGATTATCACCTGTCCTTGCGCACTGGCGCTAGCTACACCGGTGGCATTGGCACTGTCGGCTGGACGTTTTGCCGGCATGGGAATTTTGCCATTGAAAATGTCGGCCATTGAGGCACTGGCTAGTGCCAATGTTCTGGTGCTGGATAAGACAGGCACCTTGACCGAAGGTCGGCCACATCTTTTGGCCATGCGCACCTTTCATGGCATGCATGAAAATGAGGCGCGTGCGATGGCGGCAGCATTGGAAGCGCACTCAGAACATCCGCTGGCACGCGCATTGCGTGCGGGGGTTGAGCCACAGGCAGGGGTTGGCCACGTCACCAATCAACCCGGGCAGGGCTTATGGACTGAATTTCAAGGCGCAGTATGGCGCATTGGCTCCGTGGATTTTTCCCTGCAGGGTCATGCACTGGATGCCCAAGCCCAGGCCCAGGCTTGGCTCGATACCCACCAAGCAGGCAAGGGGATGCGCGTGGTGTTGAGTTGTGATGGCCAATTACGCGCGCTGTTTGTCTTCGAGGATGTTTTGCGTGAAGGTGCGGCGGAGCTGGTGGCAGAAGCACGCGCATTGGGTATCGAACGCGTGGCAATTTTGAGCGGCGATCATGAGGGCGCGGTGCGCACCATGGCACAGCGTTTGGGGGTTGATGAATTTCACGCTGCCATGCGCCCTGAGGACAAGCTTAGGTGGATCGAGCAGGTGCAAACGATGGGCGGGCGTGTGCTGATGGCGGGTGATGGCATCAACGATGCGCCGACCCTTGCTGCGGCGCGTGTTTCCGTATCATTTGGTGCCGCCACCACATTGGCGCAATTAAGCAGTGACTTTGTCCTGCTCAAGCAGGATTTACGTGTTATCCCACAGGCCATCCGCATGGCACGTATCACCCAAAAAAATATTCATGTGAATCTTGCGTGGGCTTTGGGCTACAACCTGCTTGCTGTGCCATTCGCCGCAGCGGGGTGGGTTTCACCGTGGCTGGCGGCGATTGGTATGTCGCTTAGTTCGCTGCTAGTTGTGGGGCATGCGCTACGTCTCAGGAAGGTTCAGTTGCAGCCTGTATCCAATACGGTATAAATTAAACTAATCGTTAATTTCGAGATCTCAGGTATGGCAGAGTCCAAACAAGGCGCGCCAGTTGCGGCGATCGTGTTTCTCGTTTTGTTGATCGCATTAAGTGTTGCCGTGTATCTCAAATGGCAGCGCGCGCATGTGGATTTGAGCACCGCCGTCGATTCTGCGGTGATGCGCGTCCTGCCGCAGCCTATCCCTGTGGCGGATTTTCACTTGACGCGCATGGATGGCAAGCCGCTGGAGCGCAAAAATTTCCTCGGCAAATGGACGTTTCTGTATTTTGGTTACACCCTTTGCCCTGATGTGTGCCCCACCGAACTGACCGCCCTGGCTGAGGTGGCTGATCTTCTGCGCAAGCAAGGTGTGGGTGTGTCGTGGCAGGAGGTGTTCGTGTCGGTCGATCCTGAGCGCGACACGCCTGAGCAATTGGCAAAATTTGTCAGCTATTTCGATCCCAAAATCATCGGCGCGACGGGCGCCTTTGACCAGCTGCAAGCATTGGCGAAGCCGTTGGGTGTAGGCTGGGAGAAGGCTGCGTTACCCACGGCTAATGATGCTAAAGCCGATGCTTACTTGATTAACCACACCACATCGATACTCTTGGTGACACCCGAGGCCAGTGTGATTGGTGTTTTCCCGACGCCGCATGACCCACAAGCCATGGTCAAGGCGTTCCGTACAGTTGTAGGCGAATGAGGTAAGAACGATGCGTAATCTGGTGCTGGTAGCCGCGATGATGTTGCCTTTGACGGCTTGGGCGGAGATCAAGGTGGTCGATCCATGGATCCCTGAGGCTCCACCCAATGCGCAGGCGATGGCCGCATTCATGGTGATCGAAAACGATGAGGACAAGGAAGTAAAGCTTGTGAACGCGTTTGCTCCGGGTTTCAAAACCATCGAGTTGCACAAATCGGTGGAAGAAAATGGCATGCACAAAATGCTCAAACAGGACGTGATGGTGGTGCCGCCGATGGGTAGTCTTACCCTCAAGCCTGGGAGCTATCACATCATGTTGATCGGTGTGCAGGATCCACGCCCCAAGGCGGGTGATGTGATTCCGTTGCGTCTCGATTTTGAGGGCGGTAAGCAGATGACAGTGCAAACGCCGGTCAAAAAGCGCGCGGATATGATGCAGCGCATGGAAAATATGCAGAAAATGAGTGGGCATTGAGATCGTTTTGATCTTGTAATTCTGTTTGCCGTCCTTAGTCTGAGTGGGCACCGTATGGATTGGGTGCCCTGTTTTTTTGGAGAGCATCTTGAAGCGAACCGCAAGCAGCCAGCGATGGCTGCACGAGCACTTTTCCGACCCCTATGTGCAGCGTGCACAAAAAGAAGGTTGGCGTTCGCGCGCGGCGTACAAATTGATGGAGATTCAGGAGCGTGATCGCCTGTTGCGCCCCGGTCAGGTGGTGGTGGATCTCGGTGCAGCGCCGGGTGGCTGGACGCAGTACGTGGCAAGTTTGCTCGGTGATCGTGGGCGCATTTTTGCCCTCGATATCCTGCCGATGGATGGTTTTGCTGACGTGGATTTCCTGCAGGGTGATTTCACCGAAGAAGCCGTGCTGCACGCGCTGATGCAGCGTCTAGACGGGCGCACTGTGGATGTGGTGCTCTCGGACATGGCGCCGAATATGAGTGGGCACGACGGTGTGGATCAACCGCGCGCCATGTACCTTGCGGAAATGGCGCTGGATTTTGCCACCCGCACGTTGGGCGCGGACGGCGTGTTCTTGATCAAACTCTTCCAGGGCGCAGGGTTTGATGATTACGTGCGCGAATTGCGCAGGCAGTTTGTCAGCGTGGTCATGCGCAAACCCGAGGCTTCGCGTGCGCGTTCACGTGAGGTTTATGCACTGGCACGGAACCTGCGCATGGTATAGTCCTACCAAGGTAAGGGTACTTCTATAAATTCAATCAAGCCGATGATGGCAAGGCAAAATGCAGCGAAAAAGCACAGCATAGATACACTATGTGAGCATTTTGAGCTATATTTTGACGCCGCAAGCGCGGCTTCAGTGGATTTATAGAAGTGCCCGCT
>CAYOCG010000052.1:0-7662 GCA_964402435.1 uncultured Halothiobacillus sp.
TGGGGGTATTTTTGGGGGTATTTTCCAAAAAACGAATTTCAAACCCGCATTAAACCTGCACATTCGGTGCCTCTCCTAGCACCACTTTATTCGGACGCTCCAGCGTCTCGATCAAATCAGCAAAACCCGCAGATCACAATTGGATTGCGGGTTTTTTTATGCCCGCAGTACGCCATCAGCAAGCCCCTAATAAAAAGAGACACCGTGTTCCTTTTTCAACATCCTGTGTAAATCGGCTGGGGTATATTGAAAGCCATGCTGAAATAGATCGTGAAGCAGCCAGCTACCCCCTGATCAAAATCCTTGTGCAATAAAAAAGGGCTGATGACTCAGCCCTTCTCAAACCCCGCAAACTAAACGCAGCGGGCTAATTAAAACCAGATCTTAGTGGTTACCGGTCTTGCCTGTTGCCGCGTCTTTACCCACGCCGACCACAGCCATTTCACGCACGACCGGCTTTTCCTTCATGCAGTCGTTCATGCAACGCGCATTCTTGGTATCCGGACGGGTGTCGGTGTAGAAGTTGTTTTCCGAGGGCATCTTGGTCGCCTTGAGGAAAGCAGCATCGCACACGGCTTTGTCATCTTTCACGATCTCAGCAAGATAAAGCACATAGCACGTTGTCGCATAGGCCTCGTCGTTGCTCAAAGATTGCGGCGCAAAGAACGGCATGGCGCGACGAATGTAGTCATACAGCGTCGGCGCGTGCCCCCACAGGCTGTTGATACCACGTACACCGACGGTGTCCTCATCCTTGGCGGCCAGCTTGTGGATGCTTTCTACGGTTTCACCCAACATCTTGGGATAACCCTTGGCACCTTCACCAAACTCACCGTGACACATGGCGCACTTGGCTTGGTAAATCTTTTCGCCCTGCTCAACGGTACCCTTACCTGCCGGCAAGCCATCACCGTCAAAGTGTACGCTGATGTCCCAAGGGGCAATCGCCTTGTCAGTGATGCCACGACCGATGCCGTTGTAAGCCGCATCCGCTGCGAAAGTCACGGAAGTTGCGACCAAGCAGGCCGCCGCGAGGACGGTCTTAGAGATTGTCGATTTGAACATTGTGTACTTCTCCATTGGCCTGAACTTTCCAGGTCTGAATCGCATTCTTGTGGTAGATGCTGTTGGAACCACGCTGCTCACGCAGCTGGCGCAGCGTCGGCTGAACATAGCCAGTCTCGTCCATGGCACGGCTCATGACCAGAGCCTCTTTGCCATCCCACTCCCACGGCAAGGTGAAACGGGTAACGCACTTGGAGAATACCGGATCAACCAGCTTGGCTTCTTTCCAGGTCTTGCCACCATCGACGGAAACGTCCACCGCCTTGATCTTGCCGCGACCGGACCACGCCATGCCGCGGATTTCATAGCTGCCCTTTCCGGACATTTTCTTGTCCGGGCAAGGGAAGGTGACCACGGAGCTGGCCTCGTTGACCAAGGTGTACTGACGGAAACGTCCATCAGGCATACCGTCGGTGTAGTGACGGGTTTCCTGATAAGTCACCAGCGGTTTGTCGGTGAACTTGATACGACGCAGGTGCTTGATCGACAGGTTGGCTTCGCAACCCGGTACGACCAGACGGATGGGGTAGCCGTTTTCAGGACGCAGTGCTTCACCGTTCTGCGCGTAGGCAACGATGATGTCCTTGTAGATTTCATTGGTATCAAACGCCGGCAGCGGCTTGCCGAACTGATCCTTGGCACCGGGCAGCGGGATGGAGCGCTGCAGCGCAGAACCGTCCGCACCTTCGCCATAGAACCAAGTTGCGTTTTTCTTAACGCCAACAGCCTTCATCAGGTCGAGCAGACTGACACCCACCCACTCGGAGCACGACATCATGCCGTGAGTGAACTGTACGGAGTCCATCTGCACACCACGCCATTCCATCGCGCCGTTCGCCGGGCACTCAAGGAACCAGAACGCAGATTTTTGCGGGAAACGCTTGAGATCTTCGATGGTGAAGATCATGGGGCGCTCAACCAAGCCGTGAATCACCAGACGGTGGGTCTTGGGATCGATATCCACCGCGCCGCCATGGTAACGCTCAAAGTGCAGACCATTTGGCGTGACGATACCTTCAAGATCCTGCCATGGAGTGAAGCTGATGGACGCAATGGTATCGGGTGTCAGCCATTCGACATTACGACGCACCACATGCGCTTCATAACGCGAAGGGAGACCGTATGGTACGCTGACAACGCCACGACCAAGAATCTTGTTGGTCGGTGGGATGGGCAGCGGGGTAGTGACGTCGCCAGAGGCGTTCAAAAACGCGTCAGCATTGGCTTGGCTACCGGGAATCCCAGCCGCCTGAACGGAAGCGGAAACCGCAGCAACGGCTCCCCCTGCCACAGCCACGCTTTTACGGAGGAAAGCGCGGCGAGTTTGCTGGGCCTCAACCTGAGCGTTGGCCTGCTCGTCGATCTCCACCGGCATGGTGATATTTTTTTCGGACATTGCTCACTCCTGCACGTTAGCAATTCTATGAATGCGGGAATACCCGCGCCCACCTGCGCCCCGGTTTGCACACCATTGGAGCGTCAGGCACGACTTATCGAGACGTTGTGACCACGTCTGTGCTCACAAGCCTGCGCCCGCATCTGGACACGGGCAAATTGACTCAGCTTATCAGGCATAAAAAAGACGCCCGAAACACCTCGTGCAATGGCTGCGCAGAATACAGCCAATCGTGAACATCAGCAATTGCTAATCTTTTAATGCGACTTAACTTGGGCTTATGCTATTTGCACGACTTCACCCTTGCGGCATCATGCCGACACTCAATCATCCTAGGCATTTTGAAGATGGTGCGCGTCCAAACTGAAGACTTTGATCTTGGTCAGGAGATCGCCATGCTGCATGCGCAGAATGGTGATGTCGGCGCGGTGGCGTCATTCCTTGGCACGGTGCGCGACATCAATCTGCACGACACCATTCACGCCCTTGAGCTTGAACACTATCCCGGCATGACCGAGCGCGCGCTTGAGGCGATTGAGGAACGCGCCCGCGAGCGCTGGCCGCTTCTTGGGGTCACCATTGTCCACCGCGTGGGCGTTCTCGCGCCGACAGAGCAGATCGTACTGGTTGCCGTAAGCAGCAAGCATCGTCATGCCGCGTTTGATGCCTGTGCGTACATCATGGACTACTTAAAAACACGCGCGCCCTTCTGGAAAAAAGAAACCACTCCCGAAGGTGCGCGCTGGGTGGATGCGCGCGAAAGTGACTTTGACGCCGCTGCGCGCTGGGGTGCTACCTGAAATGCTCGACTTTGCCAGCGCGCGCCAGTTGCTCATCGATGCGGCACAACCGATCACGCGCACAAGGCGGTTGAGCCTTGCGGATGCGCTTAATACTGTGCTTTCTGAAGATGTTAAGGCACTCACGGACTCACCACCTTTCGATGTAAGCACCCTGGATGGCTACGCCATTGCCACCACTGATCTTTCTGCCGATGGCGAAACACAACTTCCGGTCACGCAGCGTATTGCTGCGGGTTCGATAGGGCGCACGCTCAGCCGAGGAGAATGTGCACGCATTTTTACCGGCGCAGCGCTACCACCGGGAGCCAACGCCATTCTGGCGCAAGAAAATGTTGTGCTAGCCGATGGCACAATCCGCTTTGCAGCTCGCCCCGCGCCCTATGAAGACGTGCGCCGCCAAGGAGCAGACTTTCATGCCGAACAAACACTTTTGCCCAGGGGAACACGCCTCAACGCTGCGCACCTGGGGCTTTTGGCTTCGGCTGGTATAGCCAACGTCGAGGTTTTTCAACCACTGCGGGTTGCTCTTCTCACTACAGGCAATGAATTGATTGAGCCGGGTGAAGCATTACAACCCGGCTGCATCTACAACGCCAATGCCAGTTTATTGAACGGGCTACTTCAAGGCTTGGGCTGCCATATCACACAACTACTGCATATCGCCGATGACCCAGCGCAAACACGCCTTGCACTCGCGCAAGCTGCGGACGATTGCGACGTCATCATCACCACCGGCGGCGTCTCTGTGGGCGAAGAAGATCACATGCGAACCGCGATTGAAGCCTTGGGTCACATTCAACTGTGGCGCGTGCGCATGAAGCCCGGCAAGCCTTTGGCCTTTGGACAGATTGGCCAAACACCCATCCTTGGCCTTCCCGGCAACCCAGTCTCAACCTTTGCCACCTTCGTACTTTTTGCCCGCGCATTCCTACTCAGACGCATGGGCGCCCAGGCACCTGCTTTGCGTCCGTTACACCTGCCTGCGCGTTTCAGTACGCAACGCTTGAGCGATCGCCTTGAGTTTGCGCGTGCCCGCATCACCGCCGACCAAGGCATTGAACTTTACCCACGGCAAAACTCCGGCATCCTTAGCTCACTGAGTTGGGCGGATGTGCTGGTCGAAATTCCGGAACAAACGCTAATCGCCGAAGGCGATTTACTGCGCGTACATCTACTTTGTGAGTTGATGACATGACCGATGCACCAAACGACCCCACCCTGACCCACCTCGACGCCCACGGCGCGGCGCGCATGGTCGATGTGGGTGACAAAGATGAAACCCGTCGTGAAGCCACAGCGCAAGCCGTGGTCTATATGCAGGCAGAAACCCTGCACCTGATTACCGAAGGCAAACACAAAAAAGGTGATGTACTGGCTGTGGCGCGCATTGCCGGCATCATGGCGGCCAAGCGCACCCCTGACCTCATTCCACTTTGCCACCCCTTGATGCTCACCAAGGTCGAAGTCACCCTCGAACCGCGACCAAGTGACAACAGCGTTTACATCTCCGCCACCTGCGCGCTCAAAGGTCAAACTGGCGTAGAAATGGAAGCACTCATGGCAGCGAGCACGGCTGCACTCACTATTTACGACATGTGCAAGGCCGTCGATCGCGGCATGGTCATCAGTAACATCGGTCTACTGGAGAAAAAGGGCGGCAAAAGCGGACACTGGCAGATGCGGCAGGTGGATACCGCTACCAAATCAGTCGAGCAACCCTGATTTTCCATTCTTTGTTTTTCAACATAACGCTTGCGTCGTTAAGAATTTTCTCCTATCGTTATAACCAGAGAGACACAACGCTCTCCTGCACAATGAGCGCGGGGTGCACACCCGCTTTTATGGCGGCTTGCGCTCATTACCCATAATTCATCTTTATCTGGGATTGTAAATTAGCGTTTTACAATATAGTCACATTCCCCTATCGTTGTAGCCAACAAAGCCTTACGCGAGGCCGGGTGCAACGTGAGTAACTTGATCGATCCCTTTGGGCGCAAAATTGAGTATCTGCGACTTTCAGTCACGGATCGCTGTGATTTGCGCTGCTTTTACTGCATGCCCGAAGGCTTCAAGGATTTTGAAGAACCCGAGCACTGGCTAACGTTCGACGAAATCGAGCGCGTGGTCGGCTTAATGCGCGACATGGGTTTGCAGCGTGTGCGCATCACCGGCGGTGAACCACTGGTGCGCAAAGATATTGATCAGCTCGCCCGGCGCATCAAGCATGGCACTGGTGTTGCCGATCTCTCGTTGTCCACCAACGCGACACGCCTGGCCAAGCAGGCTAAAAGCTTGAAAGCTGCTGGTGTTGATCGTTTGAATATCAGCCTCGACACGCTGAATGCCGAGCGCTTCAAAACCATCACCCAAGGGCGTCTGGACAAGGTGCTGGATGGCATCCTCACCGCCAAGTCTGAGGGTTTTGCACCGATCAAAATCAACATGGTCGCCATGAAAGGCGTCAACGATGACGAGATCGCTGACATGCTGGAGTTCTGCATCGAGCATGGCTTCACCCTGCGCATGATCGAAACCATGCCCATGGGCGACACCGGACGCGGCGCGAGTGATCATTACCTTGATTTGCAGACGGTCAAGAGTTCACTGACCAAGCGCTTCAACCTGATTCCGACCATTGACGGGTCGGTGGACGGCAACCTCATTCAAGGCGGCGGCCCCGCACGTTATCTGCGTGTGGCCGGCACGGATACGCACGTTGGCTTCATCACGCCCATTTCTCAGCACTTCTGTGCAACGTGTAACCGCGTGCGTCTGTCTGTGGATGGCACGTTGTATATGTGCCTCGGCCAGGAGCACAACTTTCCGTTACGTCATTTGCTGCGACGCGGCATTCCGGATGATGAACTCAAGGCCGCATTGATCAGTGCGATTGCCCTCAAGCCCGAGCGCCATGAGTTCATCGAAAAACCCACGCAAATCATCCGCTTCATGTCGATGACAGGCGGCTGAAGCGCCACGCACAGCGAACTTACGCAAGCTATAATCGCTGCGTCGCGTCTACAGGTTGCTCACATGCTGCTCTCTTTTGTCAAAATGCACGGCCTTGGTAATGACTTTGTGGTCGTGGATGGTGTGCGCCAAAAGGTTGAGCTAAGCAGCGAGCAGATCCGTCAAATCGCAGACCGACACTTCGGTATTGGTTGCGATCAAGTACTCATCGTCGAACCCGCGCGCAGCGATGACACACTGTTTCGCTACCGCATTTTCAATGCGGATGGTAGCGAGGTTGAACAGTGCGGCAATGGTGCGCGCTGTTTTGCCCGCTTCGTACTTGACGAAGGGTTGACGAAGGAAACAACCATCCCGGTTGAGACCTATGGTGGGCGCATTGTGCTGCATGTTGAGCCTGACGGCTTGGTGACCGTCAACATGGGCGTGCCGCGCCTTGAACCGTGGGATATTCCTTTCAATGCACCCAGTCGCAGCGTGAATTACCCACTTGAGGTTGATGGCGAGATTCTGGACATCGCCGCTGTCTCGATGGGTAATCCTCATGCCGTTGTACGCGTCACACAGCTCGATCAAGCCCCCGTTGAACACCTCGGCGCACTCATTGAGCGGCACCCACGTTTTCCCAAGCGGGTGAATGTCGGCTTCATGCAAGTCATCGATCGCACGCATATCCGCCTACGTGTGTTTGAGCGTGGCGCCGGCGAAACCCTGGCCTGTGGTACCGGCGCCTGCGCCGCTGTCGTCGCGGGTCGTCTTCAGGGGCTGCTGGATGAGGGCGTGCATGTTGATTTGCCCGGCGGACGGTTATGGATTCGCTGGGCGGGTGAGGGGCAGCCGGTGATTATGACCGGCCCTGCGCAGCGCGTTTTTCAAGGCCAAATCGAACTCTGAGTGCGCTATATGACCATCCTTCCACCACCTGACCGATCGGATCAACTTGCCGCATTGAACCTCGATGCTGAAGCCGTCGAAGCCTTTCTGCGTGCGCATCCTGATTTTTTGCTGACACGTGATGCGCTGCTCAGCGAACTATCCCTTCCCCAATCCAGCGCGGGCACACTCTCGCTTGCCACACGCCAAGCCCACATCCTGCGTGAAAAAATCCGCGCCAGCGAGCACGTGTTGCATGAACTCCACCTTCACGCGCACGAGAACGAGCAGCGCGCGCAAAAACTGCATCGCATCGCTTTGGCACTGATTCTGCACCCGGATCTCGAAACGCTGAGAACAGCATTGATGGATGCATTTGAGTTGGCGGGCTGCCTGCTCCAACTCGCGCCCTCCTCTGCACCATCCTCTCTTCGATCCACAGTTGACGATGACGAGCCACAACCTGCCTGGAGAACCCTGCTCTCCTACAGCTCGCCGGTCATCCCGCGCATGAACAAAGAGTTACGCGATCTTTTGCGTCGCCACCGACTGCCC
>CAYOCG010000053.1:0-5394 GCA_964402435.1 uncultured Halothiobacillus sp.
CTCTCCGTTTCAATTTCGACCTTGTAACTTGTCTACTAAACCGGGGGAAGTCCAACAACTCCGAGGAAACTCAAGGTGTGAAAAAAGGATGCTGTCCTTTTTGCGTATGCGCTCGCCACATTCAGGCGAAGAATTCACCTTTGATAATAATCTCGGAGACCGCCGCCTTTACCACGCAGATTGAACAGGATCTAGCGAGACTTTTAAACGAAAGTACATGATCGACATGATGGAGAAATCACCTCACTCCGTCACATAATCCCCATGCTCTCGGGTGGCAAGGAAGCGAATCTCCGGCCAGCGTTCCATGGTCATTTGCAGGTTGACGCGCGTGGAGGCGATGTAGACCAAATCCCCGGCATGATCGAGCGCAAGGTTGGCTTCGTGCTTGCTGCGGAATTCGTTGAGCTTTTTCTCATCGTCACATTCCACCCAGCGCGCGGTGTTGACGTTGACCATTTCAAAGCTGCAATCCACGTTGTATTCCGCTTTCAGGCGGTGCGCCACCACGTCGAACTGCAACACACCCACCGCACCAAGAATCAGATCGTTGTTGGTCAGCGGGCGATAAAGCTGGGTCGCACCTTCTTCACACAACTGCACCAAACCCTTTTGCAACTGCTTCATTTTCAACGGGTCACGCAACTGGGCACGGCGGAAGAGCTCCGGCGCAAAGTTGGGAATGCCGGTGAAGGCAAAGTTTTCCCCTTCGGTGAAGGTGTCACCGATGCGGATGGTGCCGTGGTTGTGAATACCGATGATGTCGCCTGGGTAAGCGTCTTCCACATGCTCGCGCTCGCTGGCCATGAAGGTCAGCGCATCGGCAATTTTCACCTCGCGCCCCAGACGCACATGGCGCACCTTCATGCCTTTGCTGAACTTGCCGGAGCAGACGCGGAAAAACGCCACGCGATCGCGGTGCGCGGGGTCCATATTGGCCTGAATCTTGAACACGAAACCGCTGAATTTTTCCTCCTGCGGCTGCACCACGCGCGTGCTGGTGGCGCGCGCTTGCGGACCCGGTGCTTTTTCGACGAAAAACTCCAGCAGCTCGCGCACACCAAAGTTATTCATCGCTGAACCGAAAAACACCGGTGTCAGCTCGCCGCGCAGGTAGGCATCCAGATCAAACGCATGGCTTGCGCCCTGCACCAGCTCGATTTCATCGCGGAATTCGCTCGCGCGCCCACCGAGCAGTTCATCCAGACGCGGGTGATCCAGACCTTCGATGATCTCCGCCTCAGCCTTGCCGTGCGGCTCGAAGACATAGATGCGATTGCTGTAGAGGTGATACACCCCTTTGAACGCCTTGCCCATGCCGATCGGCCAGGTGATCGGCGCGCATTTGATTTTGAGGATGTCTTCCACCTCATCCAACAGCTCCATCGGCTCGCGCCCCTCGCGGTCGAGCTTGTTGATGAAGCTCATGATCGGTGTATCGCGCAGGCGGCAAACCTCCATCAGCTTGATGGTGCGATCCTCCACACCCTTGGCGGAGTCGATCACCATCAAGGCCGAGTCCACCGCCGTCAACACGCGGTAGGTGTCTTCGGAGAAGTCTTCATGACCCGGTGTATCCAGCAGGTTGACCATGCAGCCATTGAATGGGAACTGCATCACCGACGAGGTCACGGAAATGCCGCGTTGCTTTTCCAGCTCCATCCAGTCTGAAGTGGCATGGCGACTGGCCTTGCGTCCCTTGACCGTGCCTGCCATCTGAATGGCACCGCCGAACAGCAGCAGCTTTTCGGTGAGCGTGGTTTTACCGGCATCCGGGTGGGAAATGATCGCAAAGGTACGCCGACGGTTGAGTTGTTGTAAGAATTCAGACATGGGGTCAAATTGGGCGGGGCAAAACGGTGGCGCATGATAACAAAAAGCCCGGCACGAGGCCGGGCTGTGATCAAGCTGCAAGCGAGGAGATCAAATTTCGCCCTTAGCGCCTTTCTCCAGCATTTCCCACATGGTGTCACGCACCGCCATGGCAGCCTTCTTCAGCTCAGGATGCTTCTCCAGGGACTGCCCCATCTTGAGCATCATGTCCATGTTCAAAGTGTAGATCCACATGCCATCGGCCTTTTCCACCACCACCACACGGCAAGGCAGGTAAGCCGCCATGTTGGGCGCGAAATCCACCATCTTGCGCGCAGTTTCCGGGTTGCAATACGAGGCCACGAACAGGGTACCGGTCTGGATGCCACGCGCTTTCAATTCCTCAGACAGCGGCAACTCGCCCACCGCCTTGATGTTGCGGTTGGTGGCCACGGACTCAAACGCGGCCTTGATGTCGTCCAGGGTCACACCGGGAGCCACTTTCTTTTCCCAGGTGGTGGTGTAGGCAATTTCACCCTTGCTGGCAATCCAACGGTTGAGCATGGTAGCGGTTTCTTCCGCAGCTCCCGGAGCCAGATTGCCCGCAGCAGCTACCAAGCCTTGCGGGTCTTTGTTGATCACTTCAACAATCGGTTTCATGCCCGAGCTCATCATGCCCGGCATCAAAGCCATCATGCCTGGCATGGTCGCCGCCATGTAGCCGCCCGCCACCAAGGCAAGCACACCAATCAACGCCAATAGATTACGAATCATGCGACAACTCCCAAAAACAATGTTGCAGAGACAAGTCTGACACAAGCGGTCAACTTTGCGTGCGCGAAGATTAGCCGATTAACAACGTGAACCCAAACCCTAAACTTTTTATTCGCGATTCACAGAAGTAATAGCTAATTTTCTAATGGACTCGGCTTATCGCCGCATCAAATTCCCACAAAATAAGCCTGCTTTATAAGTAAACAATTAAATACGTTTGTCATCCTGCTTTCACGGAACATACACTGCCCGCGTGCCTCGACACCCTCGCGTGTCAGGTGTGCTCAACAATCACAAAGAGGAGTCCGGCGGTGATTAAATCATCCATCAAGTTACTGGTTGCAGCCACGGCTGCATTTGCCCTTTCAGGCTGCGGCTTCATGGCGATTCAGGACAAACTGGATCCCAAGGCCATGGACACCTACATGGAGATGTACGACAAGTTTGTCGGCAGTGAAGGTGATCTGGGAGCCGCCACCGTGTGGGCGGTGCAGGTGAAGAAGGGCGTGACCCCGGACGACATCGCGCAGGCACTGCAATCCGCCTCCCTGGGAACAGGTCTGATGGATGTCGGCCAGATGCCACTGTCCAAGGAAATCGCGGCACGCACCGGCAAGCCGACACGCTATCTGCACATCTACCAGTTCTGCAACCCGATCACTGCGCGTCAGGCGGTGGATTTCAGCCCCTACTTCTCCGCCTACCTGCCCTGCCGCATTTCCGTGGTGGAAAACGAGAAAGGCGAGCTCTGGCTGTATAGCCTGAACATGGATATGTTCGTCCACGGCGGCAAGATGATGCCTGAGCCATTCCGCACCGAGGCAATCAAAGTGCGCGACACCATCTGGAAGATGATGCAGGCGGCGTCCAAGGGCGAGTTCTAATAGGTACTGTCACCAGCGCAATGCAAAACCCCGCCTCGGCGGGGTTTTTTCATTCGGTGCGCTTGAAAAATCAGGCTTTGGGGCGAACCGCCACCGCTTTCTCCAACATCGGCTTGAGCTCACCACGCTGGTGCAGCTCAACGGTGATGTCCGAACCGCCGATCAACTCGCCGCTGACATAAATCTGCGGGAAGGTGGGCCAATCTTGGTAACGCGGCAGGTTCTGGAACACCTCCATGTCGGCGAGCACGTTCACGTAGGCAAACTCCACGCCGCAGGCTTTGATCGCCTCCGCTGCACGGCTGGAATAACCGCACTGCGGGAACTGCGGCGTGCCCTTCATGAAAATGACGATGGGGTTGGTTTTGACGATCTCGTCGATCTGTTCGAGGATGGGATCCATGCAATGCGGCCTCAAGGTTGAGTGAAACGCTGCGATGTTAACCCAAACCATCGACATTGCGCTGCATCCAATATTCAAACAACGCCAGATGCCACAGCTTGCTGCCCAGTAGGCGGGTGAAATGCTGATCCGGCGCGGCGAGCAGGCGCTCGACATAGCTGCGCTCAAACACGCCACGCTCACGGCACGCCTGGCTGTCGAGCACATCGCGCATGAACTCCAAAAACGCGCCGCGCACAAATTTTAGCGCCGGCACGGGGAAATAACCTTTGGGGCGGTCGATCACGCCATCGGGAATCATGCCGCGCGCCACCTGCTTCAAAATGCCCTTGCCGCCATCGGCCAGCTTCAAATTGGGTGGAATCTGCATCGCAAGCTCGACCAACTCATGATCGAGAAACGGCACCCGCGCCTCCAGCCCCCACGCCATGGTCATGTTGTCCACGCGCTTCACCGGGTCATCGACGATCAAGGTAGTGACATCCAAAGCCAACACGCGGTCGATGAACTCATCACCGCGCAGCGCCGCCAAACGCTCACGCACCAGCCTGGACGTGGCATCCGCGCCGCGATAAGGCTTCGTGAGCATGTCTTGCAACTCGGCATCATCACGGTCGAAATAATACGGCGCAAAGCGTGCCAGATCGTCACCCTGCGCCGCCTGCATCTGCGAATACCAGAAGTATCCGGCAAACACCTCGTCCGCGCCCTGCCCGCTCTGCACCACTTTCACATGGCGGCTAACCTGCTCCGCCAGCAGGTAAAACGCCACCGCGTCCTGCCCCACCATGGGCTCGGCCATGGCATCCACCGCCTCAGGCAAACGATGGAGCACCTCGCCATTGGGGATGATGATTTTCTCGTGCCGCGTGGCAAAACGCTCGACCACCAAATCGGAATACTCAAACTCGCTGCCCTTTTCCTCCGGCTGATCTTCAAAGCCAATGGAAAAGGTGCGCGGCAGCGTGCCATGCGCCGCAAGCAGCCCGACCAGCAAGCTGGAATCCAAACCGCCGGAGAGCAACACGCCCACCGGCACATCGGCAATCGCCTGATGGCGTGCCGTGGTCTCCAAAAGCTTGCCACGCAGCGCCTCGACCCATTCCTCATCGCGCAAGGCATCCGCTGGGCGATGCGCGCTCAGCATCCAGTAACTGTGCAGGGTCTCTTGCCCATCAGCATCGATGCACAGCATATGCGCCGGTGGCAGCTTGCGTATGCCATTGAGCACGGTACGCGGCGCCGGCACCACCGCATGCAGGGTGAATTGATGGTGCAACGCCGTGGCATCCAGGGACGTATCCACGCCCCCCGCGCGCAACAGCGCCTCCGTGGATGAGGCAAAGCGCAGCCGCGACGCATCCCTGCTGTAGTACAGCGGCTTGATGCCGAAACGATCACGCGCCAGCCACAGGCGCTTGCGCTGCATATCCCACAGCGCAAAGGCGAACATGCCACGTAAATGACGCACGCACTCCGCCCCCCACTCCGCCCAGGCACGCAAAATCACCTCGGTATCGC
>CAYOCG010000054.1:0-5164 GCA_964402435.1 uncultured Halothiobacillus sp.
TGGCCAAGCCGGACGGCTCCATCATCGAGACGCCGATCACCGCGAACTTCCGTGAAGGCCTGAACGTCATTCAGTACTTCATCTCCACCCACGGCGCGCGCAAGGGCCTGGCCGACACCGCGCTGAAGACCGCGAACTCCGGTTACCTGACGCGCCGTCTGGTGGATGTGGCGCAAGACATGGTGGTGACCATCGACGATTGCGGCACGCATAGCGATGGCCTGCTGATGACTGCGCTGATTGAAGGTGGCGATGTCAAGGAGCCCTTGGCCGATCGTATCCTTGGGCGCGTAGCATCCAAGGATATTCTCGTGCCGGGAAGCGGTGAGACCTTGGTGCCAGCAAACACGCTGCTGGACGAACAGATCGTGCGCAAGATCGAAGCTGCGGGCGTGGATGAGGTTTGGGTGCGCTCCACCATTAGCTGCGAGGCGCGTTATGGTGTGTGCGCCAAGTGCTACGGGCGTGATTTGGCGCGCGGCCACATGGTCAACGTCGGCGAAGCGGTCGGCGTTATGGCCGCGCAGTCGATTGGTGAGCCGGGCACCCAGCTCACCATGCGTACCTTCCACATTGGTGGTGCGGCATCGCGTTCAGCCGCGGTGAGCAGCGTGGAGAACAAGAGCGCGGGCTCTGCACGTTTCCACAACGTCAAGACCATCACCAATCGCGATGGCTTCCTGGTCGCGGTGTCACGCTCCGGTGAAATCGGCGTGGTGGATGACCATGGCCGTGAGCGTGAGCGTTACAAAATCCCCTATGGCGCAGTGATTCGCGTCAAAGAAGGCGAGCATGTGGCCGCGGGAAGCACCATGGCGGTGTGGGACCCGCATACGCATCCCATCGTCACCGAGGTGGCGGGCTTTGTACGTTTCATCGATTTCGTGGAAGGTGTGACGGTCAACTCCCAGGTGGACGACATCACTGGCCTGTCCTCCAAGGAAATTACCGATCCGAAGCAACGTGCTGGTTCGGCCAAGGAGCTGCGCCCGATCGTCAAGCTGGTCGATGAGCACGGCAAGGACATCAAGCTCGCCGGCAGTGATCTACCAGCCAACTACTTCATGCCTGGTCGCGCCATTATCAGCCTGAATGACGGTGATCGTGTGGAGGTGGGCGACTTCATCGCGCGTATCCCGCAAGAATCTTCCAAAACGCGCGATATTACCGGCGGTCTGCCGCGCGTGGCGGACTTGTTCGAAGCGCGCAAGCCGAAGGAATCCGCCATCCTCGCCGAAGTGTCCGGCATCATCAGCTTTGGCAAGGAAACCAAAGGCAAGCAGCGCATCGTCATCACCATGGATAATGGTGAAACCCACGAAGAGCTGATTCCGAAGTGGCGTCAGGTCAACGTGTTCGAGGGCGAGCACGTTGCGCGTGGTGAAGTGATTGTCGATGGAGAGCTCAGCCCGCACGACATCCTGCGTCTGCGTGGCGTCGCTGCCATGGCCTCCTACCTGACCAAGGAAGTGCAGGATGTTTATCGCCTGCAGGGTGTAAAGATCAACGACAAACATATTGAGTTGATCGTGCGTCAGATGCTGCGTAAGGTCGAAATCAGCGAGGCGGGAGACTCATCCTACATCGTGGGTGATCAGGTCGATAAGGCGCGCCTGATGGAAGAGAACCGTCATCTGCTGGAAAAGGGCAAGATGCCCGCGCAATACACGCCGATGCTGCTGGGTATCACCAAAGCATCCTTGGTGACGGAGTCCTTCGTTTCGGCGGCATCCTTCCAGGAAACCACACGCGTACTCACCGAATCCTCGGTGCGCGGTGCAACCGACCCGCTGCGTGGCCTGAAGGAAAACGTCATCGTAGGGCGTTTGATTCCAGCAGGTACCGGGCTTGCCTTCCATCAAAACCGTCGTGCCATGCGTCGCAGTTCACAGGCGCTTTCACTGGATGGGTTTGGTAGTGATGCATCGGGGGCGGGTTTGCACGAGCCGTCCCCCATCGTGGATGGTGAAGTTTGAAGTCGATGATTGACAAGGGTTGGCTTGCCTCCTAGAATGCCTGCCCTTTCAATGCGGCTTTATGTCTGCTTTGTCTCAAATTTGGTTGGAGTAATGTTGAATGGCCACAGTTAATCAGCTGGTGCGCAAGCCTCGGGAGCAGTTGACCGAGAAATCCAAGGTGCCTGCCATGCAGGCTTGCCCCCAGCGTCGTGGTGTTTGCACGCGTGTGTACACCACCACCCCGAAAAAACCGAACTCCGCGCTGCGTAAGGTGGCCAAGGTTCGTCTGACCAATGGCTTTGAAGTGATTGGTTACATTGGTGGAGAAGGGCATAACCTGCAAGAGCACAGCGTTGTGCTGATTCGTGGTGGTCGTGTAAAAGACCTGCCAGGTGTGCGCTATCACATTGTGCGTGGCTCGCTTGACTGCCAGGGTGTTGCCAAGCGTCGCCAAGGTCGTTCCAAGTACGGCGCCAAGCGTCCGAAGAAATAATTTTGCAAGGTAAATAAATCATGCCAAGAAGACGTGAAGTTCCGGTGCGTCAAGTGCTGCCGGACCCCAAGTTTCATAGCACCATGCTCACCAAGTTTGTGAACATGATCATGCTGGATGGAAAGAAAGCAGTTGCAGAAGGAATCATGTACGGCGCAATTGATACCATGATCGCCAAGGGCAAGACCGATGCCGTTGACCTGGTGAGCCGAGCATTGGACAACGTGGCTCCGGCGGTTGAGGTGAAGTCGCGTCGTGTGGGTGGTGCCAACTACCAGGTGCCGGTAGAGGTGCGTCCTGTGCGTCGTACTTCACTTGCCATGCGCTGGATTATTGAAGCTGCGCGCAAGCGTGGTGAAAAGGATATGAAAAACCGTTTGGCCGGCGAGCTGATGGACGCCGCCGAGAATCGCGGTTCGGCTGTGAAGAAGCGTGAAGATACGCACCGCATGGCCGAGGCTAACAAGGCCTTTGCTCATTTCCGTTGGTAATTTTTCCCTAAAGCAAACGAGCACGAGGTCTGACTTTTTATGGCGCGTACAACCCCGCTGGATCGATACCGCAACTTCGGCATCATGGCGCATATTGATGCCGGAAAAACCACTACATCTGAGCGCATCCTGTTCTACACCGGTCTGTCTCACAAGATCGGCGAGGTGCATGAAGGTGCTGCAACCACCGACTGGATGGAGCAAGAGCAAGAGCGTGGAATTACCATCACCTCTGCAGCGATTACGACCTTCTGGAGCGGTATGGACAAGCAGTTCCAGGAGCATCGCTTCAATGTGATCGACACTCCGGGGCACGTGGATTTCACCATTGAGGTTGAGCGCTCGCTTCGCGTGCTTGATGGTGCGGTATTCGTTCTGTGTGCGGTGGGTGGTGTGCAGCCACAGTCAGAAACCGTCTGGCGTCAGGCGAACAAGTACAACGTTCCGCGTATTGCGTTTGTGAACAAAATGGACCGCTCGGGCGCCAACTTCCTGCGCGTGATGGAGCAGTTGAAGAAACGCCTTGGTGGCAACCCCGTCCCTGTGGTGCTGCCGATCGGTGCCGAAGACACCTTCCAGGGCGTGGTCGATCTGCTGCGCATGAAGGCGATCTACTGGAACGAAGCCGACAAAGGCATGACCTACGAAGTGCGTGATATTCCTGCGGACATGCAAGCGCTGTGCGAAGAATATCGCGAGAAAATGGTCGAGGCTGCTGCGGAAGCCTCCGAAGAAATGATGGAAAAGTATCTCGAAGGCGGCGAGTTGACCGATGAGGAGATCAAGGCGGGTCTGCGCAAGCGCACTTTGGCGAACGAAATCATCCCTGCTCTTTGCGGCTCCGCGTTCAAGAACAAGGGTGTGCAGCGTATGCTCGATGCGGTGGTGGAGTTCCTGCCCGGTCCGACCGATGTTCCTGCCATTAAGGGGGAGCTTGAGGACGGAACCCCAGCCGAGCGCCATGCATCCGATGATGAGCCGTTTTCCGCGCTGGCATTCAAGATCATGACCGACCCGTTTGTGGGTTCACTGACCTTCATTCGTGTTTACTCCGGCGTGTTGAGCGCCGGTGATGGGGTGTATAACTCCGTCAAGCAAGGGCGTGAACGCATTGGTCGTCTGGTGCAGATGCACGCCAACTCGCGTGAAGAAATCAAAGAAGTTCGTGCGGGTGACATTGCTGCAGCTGTGGGTCTGAAAAACGTCACCACGGGCGATACGCTGTGTGACGCCAACAACCTGATCATTCTTGAGCGCATGGAGTTCCCTGAGCCTGTGATCTCGATCGCGGTTGAACCCAAAACCAAGGGTGACCAAGAGAAGATGGGCATTGCCCTGTCCAAGCTCGCCGCTGAAGATCCCTCGTTCCGTGTGCATACGGATGAGGAAACTGGTCAGACCATCATTTCCGGCATGGGCGAATTGCACCTTGAGATCATCGTGGATCGCATGAAGCGCGAGTTCAAGGTTGAAGCCAATACCGGCAAGCCGCAGGTGGCCTACCGCGAGACCATTCGTGGCAGCGTGGAGCAGGAAGGCAAGTTCGTTCGCCAATCCGGTGGTCGCGGTCAGTACGGTCACGTTTGGTTGAAAATTGAACCCAACGAAGAAGGCAAAGGCTACGAGTTCGTCAATGCCATTGTGGGTGGTGTTGTGCCGCGCGAATACATTCCTGCGGTTGACAAGGGTGCCCAAGAAGCATTGCAGAATGGCGTAATCGCCGGCTTCCCGATGGTGGATGTCAAGGTGACCGTATTTGACGGCTCCTACCACGATGTTGACTCCAACGAAATGGCATTCAAGATCGCGGCGTCGATGGGTATCAAGGAAGGCTGCCAAAAAGCCAGCCCTGTATTGCTCGAGCCCATCATGTCTGTGGAAGTTGAGACGCCTGAGGAATACATGGGCGACGTGATTGGCGACATCAACCGCCGTCGCGGTATTGTGCAGGGCATGGAAGATGGCTTCGGCGGTGTCAAGAAAATCAAAACCGAAGTACCCCTGTCCGAGATGTTTGGTTACGCCACCGACCTGCGCTCCGCAACACAAGGTCGTGCGAGCTATTCCATGGAGTTTGCCAAGTATCAGGAAGCACCGCGCAACATCACCGAAGCGGTGGTGAAGAGCGTTAAAGGTTAAGTTTTTATCAAATTTAGAGGTTATCAAAATGGCCAAGAGTAAATTCGAGCGTAACAAGCCGCACGTCAACGTGGGCACCATTG
>CAYOCG010000055.1:0-4736 GCA_964402435.1 uncultured Halothiobacillus sp.
CGAGCAGCTTCGAAATGGAAGCTCATAGGTGTCTATGATTGCGGGGGAAGTCCACGTTCAGGCAGCGACACATGAGTCGAACGGGGTACTCGTTGCGGCAACGCCGGATCACCTCGTACCGCTGGATGATCCCTTCGCAAAGTACGTTGCCGCGTCTCTTAAAAAATCGCGCTCCTTCTTGACCAGGGCCAACTCACGCTTGAGACGGGCAATTTCCTCATCCCTTGGGTTGCCCGAGCCCGAAAAGGCCTTGGCGCTGCCAGCTTCGGCCTCCCGGACCCACCGGGAAAGCATGTTGGGATTGATGCCGATATCGAGCGCCACCTGACGGCAACTGACGCCTGAGCGGCGGGTCAGCTCAACCGCTTCATGCTTGAACTCGGCGCTGTACTTCTTTCTCTGGGACATAAACACTCCTCGCCCCCATTATGGGACTTCTCTGAAGTGTCCGTGCTATCGGGGTAGAACCCGACCGGAGGGCGTTCCACATCCGCTGCAACGCGTCCCGACACCACTTGGCGCTTGAGCATGCGGTGCAAGGATGCACGCGCACGACTGCCAGCAAGTCATCCAGCGAGAGGTTCAGTGTCGTGCGCAGGGCAAGCACGACAGCCTCCTGAGGCGGGGTCAGCGTGGTGTGCAGACGATGTGGGGTATGGGATGCGTCCTCCACCGTGGTGCGCTTCTTCCAGCGGGCGATGGTGGACACACTCACACCAAAGCGCGAAGCCGGATCGATCATCGGCTCGGTACTCGCCTGGATCTCAGCACGGATACGTAGTGTGGTGGTGGCGTTCTTGTGCAGTCTCAGATGCATCGTTTCAGCTCCCGCATGATCTCTCGAGCCAGAAGTAAACCACGTCGATGACCAATCATGGAGTCATCCGAGACACGATACGCCGCGTGATGAAACGCCAGGTTGGTTACACCAAGGTACGCTATCGTGGGTTGAAGAAGAATGCCGCCCAGGTCTTTACCCTGATCGGGCTGACGAATCTGTACCTGGCACGAAAAAGGTTAATGGCATGATGGGCGAAATCCGCCCAGTGAACCCGAAAAGGGAGCAAAACAGCTTGGAAACAGCCGGAAATTGGCGTTTTCCACGTCGTTATGAGCCTTGTTCTCAAAAAATTTGGCTCTGAATGCTTGGAACCCGTCCCGGTGTTTTTCGTTCAGAGGTTCCTTAAACAAAAAGCAGGGGGCGACGCGGTTTTTCCGTGACTGCGCGCATGTTGTACTCTTGGGGAAACTTCAAGGATGCCTGCGATGACCCCTGTTGCCCGCGATTTAACGCAAACCACGCTTGCTGTGTTGTTCATCGGTGGTTTGCTATTGGCCACGTTTTGGGTGTTGAAGCCCTTTTTGTCGGCGCTGGTGTGGGCGACGATGATCGTGGTGGCCACCTGGCCGCTGATGCTCAAGTTGCAGGCGCGTTTGTGGCGCAAGCGCGCGTTGGCGGTGACGGTGATGAGTTTGAGTATTTTGCTCGTGCTGATCATTCCGTTGACGCTGGCGATTTCCACGGTGGTGGAGAACAGCGACAAGATCATGGGCTGGGCGAAGTGGCTGGCGGAGAGCCGTGTGCCGCCCCCGCCGGCGTGGGTGGATGCCTTGCCGGTGGTGGGTAATAGCCTGCATCAGTTCTGGCAGGGTTATGTGGCGGCGGGGCTGGAGGATATTGCGCCCAAGCTGATTCCGCACGCTGAGGGCATTACCAAGTGGTTTGCCGCGCAGGCGGGGGATTTGAGCCTGCTGTTCATGCAGTTTTTGCTGATTGTGCTGATTGCAGCCATTTTGTATGCCAGCGGTGAGGATGCCGCGCATTGGTTGAAGCGTTTTGCGGCACGTTTGGGAGGTATGCGCGGTGAGGGCGCGGTGGTGCTGATGGGGCAGGCAATCCGCGGTGTGGCGCTGGGCGTGGTGTTGACGGCATCGTTGCAGGCGGTGATTGGTGGCATTGGTCTGGCGATTGCGGGTGTGCCATTTGCCATTTTCCTGACTGCGTTGATGCTGCTGCTGTGCATTGCGCAGATTGGTGCGGGACTGGTGATGTTTGGCGCCGTGGCGTGGTTGTTTTGGATTGGTGATACCGGCTGGGGTGTTTTTCTCTTGGTGTGGTCGATTGTGGTGACCACCATGGATAACTTTGTGCGTCCGTTCTTGATCAAGCAGGGTGCGGATTTGCCACTTGTGTTGATTTTTGCCGGGGTGATTGGTGGTTTGCTCGGCTTTGGTCTGGTGGGGATTTTCATTGGGCCGGTGATCTTGGCAGTGGCCTACACTTTGATCGATGCTTGGGTGCAGGAGGATGCGCGCCCGGTGTCAAAATCGCTGCCCGATGAGACTGCGCCATAAAAAAACGCCAGCCCGATGGGTGGGCTGGCGTTGATGTTTGTTGTGTTGCTTAAGATGACCCTGCATGACGCAGGGCAGGGGCGTATCAGGTGGTTGGCTTGACCTCTTCGGGCTGCGCCGGTTGAGCATCAGCAGCTAACACAGCATGCTCCTCGCCTTGCTCGCTGGGCAGGGGTTCTACGGCTGCTTCCGTGTGCGTGATGTCTGCTGGGGTGCTCTCATGGGCGAAGTCCGGGGCAGATAGTTTAGGCGCTGTGGGTTCTGTGCTTAAAACAGTGTTGGTTTGCACCGCAGTGGGGCTGCTTTCGCTTGGCTCTTGCCTTGCTTCCTGCTCGTCGGCGTCCGTTTTGCTCAACGCTTGGCGGATCACCTCATAGCCGCCGACGATGCGATCCCCCGCTTCAAGCCGCGTAGCGGCATTCGGCGGTAGTTGTTCGGCAATGCTTTTCTTGGCAGCAATGTCGATGATCGGCTTGGGCTCTGGAGCAAGCGGTGCAGCGCGTTGTTGCGCGATGCGTTCCGCCTCGGCAGGGTCGAGCGGTGCGTTGTCTTGCGGCTCAGCTTCAAAACGCGGACGCGAGCCACGCGCTTCACGCGGCGGCACATTGCCACGCGGCACGGGGGCGAGCGGGGCGCGGTTGCGTTCTTGTTGTTCAGCGTGATCGCCACCGTTTCGCCCACGCTTGTTGTCTTGGCGTCGGTCGCTTTTGCTCGGGCGAGCGTCCATGTCGGCACGAGGCGGCACAGTGCCGGGTGTTTGCGCGTTGGCGCCAAACAGGAAGTTCCAGATGCGCTTGATCAGGCCGCCTTCGCCACCGGAGCTTGGGGTGGGAGCCAGCGGCCGTGGCTCGGCGCGGCGGGTCGAGGCCGGGGTCAGCGGTGGTGGCGCAAGCGGAACCACGGGCTTGACCATGGGTTCGCCATTGCCTTCGCGCCCTGGCTCCGAAGCACGCGCAGGCCGCGGGGCAGGGCGTGGCGCACGGCCGGGGGCACGTGCCGGCTCTAGCGCTTCGCAGGCATCTTGCGGGTTTTCCACCAGGTTGTAATCGATGCTGCTTTGTTCCAGATCGCTGCGCTTGATGCGCTCAATGCGGAAGTTGGGCGATTCGATCTGCGGGTTGGGGATCAGAATCACGCCGACGTTGTAGTCTTCCTCCATGCGGCGGATGGTGTCGCGCTTTTCATTCAGCAAGTAGGCGGCCACGGCCACAGGCAGTTGCGCGACGACGCGCCCGGTGTTTTCTTTGAGCAGGTCTTCTTGAATCAAACGCAGTACGGAGAGGGCGAGTGACTCGGTGCCGCGCACGGTGCCTTGGCCATGGCAGCGCGGGCAAACGTGTTGCGTGGATTCCTCCAATGAGGGGCGCAGGCGCTGGCGGGACATTTCCAGCAGGCCAAAACGCGAGATGCGCCCAAGCTGCACACGGGCGCGATCCATTTTCAGTGCATCGCGCAGGCGATTTTCCACTTCGCGCTGGTGCTTGGTGGGCGCCATGTCGATGAAGTCGATGACGATCAGGCCGCCCAGGTCGCGCAGGCGGATTTGGCGGGCAATTTCATCCGCAGCTTCAAGGTTGGTGTTGAACGCGGTCTGCTCGATGTCTTCACCCTTGGTGGCGCGTGCGGAGTTGATGTCCACCGCTGTCAGTGCTTCGCACTGGTCGATGACCAGTTCGCCGCCGGAGGGCAGGGTGACTTTGCGCCCGTAAGCCGATTCGATCTGGCTTTCGATTTGGTAGCGCGAGAACAGTGGCACGCGATCCTGATAGAGCTTGAGCCGACGAATGTTATGCGGCATGACCTGGTTCACAAACTCGATGGCTTGCTGGTAGGTGGCTTCGTCATCGATCAGGATTTCGCCGATGTCATCACGCAGATGGTCGCGCAGGGCGCGAATCAGCAGGCTGCTCTCCTGGTAGATGAGTACGGGCGCATTGCGCTCCTTGGCGGCGCTTTCAATCGCGTGCCAGACACTGAGCAGGTAATCCAGATCCCATTGCAGTTCTTCGGTGCTACGCCCCACGCCCGCGGTGCGGATGATCATGCCCATGCCTTCGGGCACATTGAGCGAGGACATGGCTTCTTTCAGCTCGGCACGGTCTTCGCCTTCGATGCGGCGCGACACGCCACCGGCGCGCGGGTTATTGGGCATGAGGACGAGATAACGCCCTGCCAGGCTGACAAAGGTGGTGAGTGCGGCACCTTTTTGCCCGCGCTCTTCCTTGTCGATCTGCACCAGGATTTGCTGCCCTTCACGCAGGGCATCCTTGATCACAGGGCGGCCTTTATCATCCACCGCATCAGGGTTGAAATAGCTGCGCGAAATCTCCTTGAACGGCAGGAAACCGTGGCGATCGGAACCGTAATTGATGAATACCGCT
>CAYOCG010000056.1:0-4507 GCA_964402435.1 uncultured Halothiobacillus sp.
ATTCATCTCAACGCGGATGCGCAGGCAAGCGTCACATTGTGTGAGGATTGACGCGCTAAACTTGCCTTGAGTCCTTTGTGTGAGGTTACGAGCCATGCGTGTCGCCGTCTTCAGTAGCAAACCTTACGATGTACAAAGCCTGAGCGGAGCCAATACGCACTTTGGCCACGCGTTGCAGTTTTTTGAGGCGGCGTTGACACTTGAAACATGTGCACTGGCGGAGGATGCCACGGCAGTGTGTGTGTTCGTCAACGACAAGGTGGATGCCAAGCTGATTCGCTGCATGGCCGGACGTGGCGTGAAAGTTATCGCTCTGCGTTGTGCAGGCTTCAACAACGTGGATGTTGCTGCGGCCAAGGCGCATGGCATCGCGGTGGTGCGTGTGCCGGCCTACTCACCTTACGCGGTGGCGGAGCATGCTGTGGCGCTGATGCTCACGCTCAACCGCAAAACGCACCGTGCCTACAACCGTGTGCGCGAAGGCAATTTTGCTCTGCACGGACTGATGGGCTTTGATCTGCATGGCAAAACAGTAGGGATCGTCGGCACAGGAAGAATTGGTGCGGTATTGGCCAAAATCATGCACGGTTTTGGCTGTCGTGTGATAGCAGAAGACTCCTGGCAGAATCCGGATTGCCTTGCTCTGGGCGTGGAGTACGTCGATCTTGATACCCTGCTGGCGCAAAGTGACATCATCAGCCTGCATTGTCCCCTGACGGCGGAGACAAGGCACATGATCAATGCGCAGAGCATCGGCAAAATGAAGCACGGTGTGATGCTGATCAACACCGGTCGCGGTGCTTTGGTGGATACCCGTGCAGTGATTGCCGCGCTGAAAACCAAGCACATTGGCGCACTGGGGCTGGATGTGTACGAACAGGAAGAAAGCCTGTTCTTTGAGGATCACTCGGACGACATCATCCAAGACGATGTGTTGCAGCGTCTTTTAACCTTTCCCAATGTGCTCATCACCTCACATCAGGGCTATTTCACCCACGAGGCGGTGACCGCGATTGCCGAAACAACACTGCATAACCTTGCCATGTTGGAGCGCGGCGAAATCTGCCCGAACGCGCTGTGACTCATTCGTGCCTCAAGGCATGAATCGGATCCAGTCTCGCTGCACGCCGCGCTGGGAAAAAGCCAAACACCACGCCAATCAACGCGGCAAAGCCGAACGCAATCATGTTGATGGCTGGGTCGAAGATAAACGGCACCTGCATAAGCCTTGCCAAAGCAACCGAAGCAAACCCTGCCAGGAGCACGCCGATCAGCCCACCCAGTGCTGCCATGACCACGGCTTCGGTGAGGAATTGCAACAACACCTCGCGCTCCAGCGCGCCAATGGCCAGGCGGATGCCGATTTCGCGTGTGCGCTCGGTGACAGAAACCAGCATGATGTTCATGATACCAATCCCACCGACCAGCAGGCTGACGGCCGCCACTGCGCCGAGGAGGGTGGTCATCACCTGTGTGGTACCGGAGAGGGTGTCGGTGATCTGCCGCGTATCCAATACGCTGAAGTTGTCGTCTTCGTTGTCGGCAATATTGCGTCGCTCACGCAACAACTTACTGATGCTGCGCTTGGCCTGGTTCATGGTGGCTTCGTCTTGCAGCGCGATGCGCAGTGCCGTGATGTCCTGCTTGCCGGTGACGCGGCGCTGCATGGTTTTCATTGGCAAAACAATCACATCGTCTTGATCCGAGCCAAACGCTGACTGCCCTTTGGGCGCAAGCAGGCCGATCACATCACAGGAAAAGTTTTTGATGCGGATGGCCTCGCCCAGCGGATTCTGTGCGCCGAACAACTCGCGGCGCACGGTTTCGCCGATGACGCACACCGCTTGCCCGCCGCGCTCTTCCAGTTCGCTGAACTCGCGCCCTTCTGCCAGATCCCAGTTTCCGGTGGAAAACCAGGCATTCGTGCTGCCGTTGATGGTTGTGCCCCAATTGCGCGCTCCGACAACGACCGTCATGCCTTTTTGCACCGTGGGTGCAATGCCGCGCAATCCCGGAACCTGCTCGGCAATCGCCTGCACATCGGCCTGCTTGAAAGCAGGCGCCGCAGATATGGCGCCCGGGCCGAGACGTTGCCCCGGGCGGACGATCAACAGGTTACTACCCAGACTGGCCACCTGATCGGCAATCGCCTGGGTCGCGCCTTTGCCCAGCGTTACCATGGTAATCACCGCCGCCACGCCGATGATGATGCCAAGCATGGTGAGCATGGAGCGCAACAGATTGCGCCGGATTTCGCGCAAAGCCAGCAGCAGGGTGTTCCACAACATCAGGGGGTCCCCTCATTCTGCTCAATGCGCTCGATCCGACCATCGCGCACATGCACCACGCGTTGCGCGTAGGCGGCCATATCGGGTTCGTGCGTCACCATGAGCACGGTCACCCCCATGTTGCGGTTGAGCTCGGTGAGCAGCAGCATGATCTCGCGGCTGGTCACACTGTCCAGATTGCCCGTCGGCTCGTCGGCCAGCAAAACCTGGGGGCGCGTGACGATCGCCCGTGCGATGGCTACGCGCTGCTGTTGCCCCCCGGAGAGTTCGCCGGGGGTGTTGCGTGCAAAGGAGGCCAAGCCAACCGCATCCAACGCCTGCTTGGCAGCGGCAGTACGCGCCTTGTGGCCTTCGCCGCGATAAAGCAGCGGTAATTCGACATTTTCCTGTGCCGAGGTGCGCGCCAACAGATTGAAACCCTGAAACACAAAACCCAAGTAATGCCGACGCAACAAGGCGCGCTGGTTGCGATCCAACTGCTCCACCGCCATGCCACGAAACAGATAATGCCCGCCATCCGGCACATCCAGACAACCGAGGATGTTCATCATCGTCGATTTACCCGAACCGCTCGGCCCCATCACCGCGACGAACTCCCCGGCTCGAATGCTCAAATCCACCCCACGCAGCGCCTGATAGCGTGTCGCACCGTGACCATAACTCTTGGTGATGGCTTGCAATTCGATCAGCGGTAGCGCGGTCACGACTTTTTCACCTGCCGCTCGGTAATCACCTTGTCGCCTTCTTGCAGTTCACCTTGCAGCACTTCGGTGAATTTGCCGTCACTCACTCCGGTCTTGATCTTCACGTCCACCGCCTGCCCATCGCGCAAGACATACACGGATTGCTGACCATCGTTGGATGACTTTTTGCTCGCCCGCTGCGAGTTGGCCTTGGGCATTTGTGGCGTGAGGCTGGCGACCAAGCCGCTCGGCTTGGCGGGTGGCGGTGTGGTGGCAGGGTTGAAGCGCAGCGCGGCATTGGGCACGAGCAATACACCCTCGCGCGTTTGCGTCAGGATTTCTGCCGTGGCAGTCATGCCCGGACGAAGCTCCAGCGCGTCATTGTTGACACTGAGCAGGGTAGGGTAGCTCACCACGCCATCCTTGATCTGTGAGCCAAAATTTACGCGGATGATGTCAGCCGGAAAGGTGCGACCGCGCCAGGCATCCACGGTAAAACGCGCTTTCTGTCCTTCCTTGACCTGCGCCACATCGGCCTCATCCACCGCCACATTGAGCTGCATGCGTTTGAGGTCTTCGGCCAGGGTGAACAACACCGGCGATTGCAAGGACGCGGCCACGGTCATGCCCGGCTCGGCCTTGCGGGTCAGTACCACGCCGTTGATCGGCGAGCGGATCTCGGTTTTGCCAAGGTTGGTTTCATCGCTTTGCAGCTGCGCTTGCGCCTGATCGACATTGGCGCGGGCAAGACTGGCATTGGCTTCGGCCCGAGCAAGATTGGCCTCGGCCACGGTCATTTCCGCGGCAGAGACCATCTGCCCGCCGCTGCGCTTGGCAAGCTCACGCAGTCGATGGAGCTGGCTTTTGGCTTCAAACACCGTGGCTTGCGCCACCTCGACCTGCGCCTTGGCGGCAAGCAGCGCGGCACGTGATTTCTGCACCTGATCGGCAAAGCGCCGTGCATCCAGCCGCGCCAACACCTGACCCTGGGTGACGCGGTCGTTGTCATCGACCAATACGCGCTCGATCATGCCGGAAAGCTCGCTCCCCACATCCACCTGATTGATCGGTTCCAGATTGCCTGTGGCAGACACCTTGATGCGCAGATCGCTACGCTCTACGGCCTGCGTCAGATACTGTGGCGCATCTTGCGCAGGTCGTTGTTGCAGCCACACATAGCCGCCGCCGGCTGCCGCGAACAGCAGAATGAGCCAAAGCAGCCAAGCATGACGGCGCGGTTTTTTGAGCAGCAGTGTCGGGTCAGCGGTGGGTGTTGGATTCATGCGGGCGTCCTGTCGAACCTGTGTGCCCATGGTAAACGTTTTGCGTGCGCAAAAAATGAACCCCCCGTGCGTGGACGGGGGGGGTGTGCGTGTTTATTCGGTCATTCAACACGCCCTGCTTGGTCGTGAGAGCGTCTGATTGATCGAATTTTTCGATAGATCAAGCCTGATTTAGGCTCTGATTGATCGAATTTTTAGTGGGCGGAGTCAATAATCAAGTGCAACACCCCTGATCTGCCTTGTACCCGACCCT
>CAYOCG010000057.1:0-3687 GCA_964402435.1 uncultured Halothiobacillus sp.
AGTACGCCACTCCATGCTGCCTCAACAAGGCAGGGGCGTAGAGGTTGCGGCCGTCGAAAATCGCTGCATTTTTCAATAGTCGGAATGCATCGAAATCCGGCGAACGAAAGATCTTCCATTCGGTGACGATGGCCAGCGCATCGGCATCACGCAGGGCGTCGGACGGATGCTCACATAAGCATAGGTCTTGGCGTTCGCCATAAATCCTTCGGCACTCATCCATGGCCACTGGGTCATATGCTTGAACCCTGGCACCCGCCTGCCACAATCGCTCCATCAATACACGGCTGGAGGCTTCGCGCATGTCGTCCGTGTTGGGTTTGAAGGCCAAGCCCCACAGGGCGATGGTGCGACCTTGCAAGTCGCCCTTGAAGTAGGCGTTGATTTTTTCAAACAACACGTGTTTTTGCGCATCGTTGCGCGCTTCCACAGCTTGTAGAACTTTGGCATCGAAGCCGATGTCGCGCGCGGTGCGTTCCAGTGCTTTCACGTCTTTAGGGAAGCAGGAGCCGCCATAACCGCAGCCGGGGTAGATGAAGTGGTAGCCAATGCGCGGATCCGAGCCGATCCCTAGGCGTACCTGTTCGATGTCCGCGCCAAGACGCTCGGCCAGCATGGCCATTTCATTCATGAAGCTGATTTTGGTGGCCAGCATGGCATTCGCCGCGTATTTGGTCAGCTCGGCCGAGCGCACATCCATGACGATGATTTTGTCATGATTGCGGCTAAATGGGGCGTAGAGCTCGCGCATCTTTGCGGTGGCATAGGCGCTGTCAGTGCCGATGATGATGCGATCGGGTTTCATGAAATCTTCGATCGCCGCGCCTTCTTTGAGAAACTCGGGGTTGGAGACAACGTGCACATCGAACGTGCTGCCGCGCTCGTTGAGTATGGTTTGCATGGTGGCGCGCACTTTGTCGCCTGTGCCCACCGGCACGGTGGATTTATCGACGACGATTTTCGGCGCATCCATGTGTTCGGCGATGGTGCGTGCCACGGCGAGTACATAGCGTAAATCCGCTGAGCCGTCCTCATCCGGCGGTGTACCCACAGCGATGAATTGCAGCTCAGCATGCGCCACCGCGCGTTGCATGTCGGTGGTGAAGTCGATGCGCCCGAGTTTCATAACGCGCTGGATGATGTCATCCAGTCCGGGTTCGTGAATGGGGATGATGCCCTGCTTCAGGCGTTCGATCTTGCCGGCATCGACATCAACGCAGAGCACGTCATTGCCTACATCGGCAAGACATGCACCGGTGACCAGCCCCACATAGCCTGAACCAAATACCGTGACTTTCATGTGTGTCTGTCGTGATAAAAACCCATATACCAACGGGCAAAACGCGCCAGCCCCGTAGCGATGTCGGTGTTGGGCGCAAAACCCGTGTCGCGCATCAAATCATGCACATCGGCATACGTGGCGGGTACATCGCCCGGCTGCATGGGTAGCAGAATGCGCTCGGCCTTGCGCCCCAAAGACTCTTCGAGGATATCGATGAAATGTGACAATTCCACCGGGCGGTGATTGCCGATGTTGTAGATGCGATACGGCGCGGGGCTGCTGCTCGGATCAGGGTGCGCACCATCCCAGTGGCTGTTCGGGGTAGGTGGGCGATCGAGCACGCGCAGTACGCCCTCAACAATGTCATCAATGTAGGTGAAATCACGCTGCATCTTGCCGTGGTTGTACACCTCAATCGGCTTACCTTGCAGAATGGCCTGGGTGAATTTGAAGTAAGCCATGTCTGGGCGCCCCCATGGACCATACACGGTGAAAAAGCGCAGTCCGGTGGTGGGAAGGCGGTAGAGATGGGCGTAACTGTGCGCCATCAGCTCATTGGCTTTTTTGCTCGCCGCATACAGGCTGATGGGGTGATCGACGTTGTGCTGCACCGCATAGGGCATGGTGGTATTCAGGCCATACACCGAACTGGAGGAGGCAAATACCAAATGCTCGATGGGATGATGGCGGCAGCCTTCGAGGACATTGAGAAAGCCGATCAGGTTGCTGTCGACATAAGCATGCGGGTTGTGTAATGAGTAACGCACACCCGCCTGTGCGGCAAGATGCACCACGCGCTGCGGCCGGTGCTTGGCAAAAAGCTCCGCCATGCCCTGGCGATCGGCAATGTCCAGCGTGAAAAAGGCAAAGTTGGCGTGATCGACGAGATGCTTCAGACGTGCCTGCTTGAGCTTGGGGTCGTAGTAATCGTTGAGATTGTCGATGCCAATCACGTGCTCGCCGCGTTGCAGCAGCTTTTGCGCGACGTGCGCGCCGATAAAACCCGCCGCCCCGGTGACGAGGATACTCATGCGGCACGCTCACACAGCATACGCACCGCCTGCGGGTAGATTTGGTGTTCGATGGTGTGCACCCGCTGTTGCAATGATTCGACGGTATCCTCCGGCAGGACAGTCACGCGGCCCTGCACGATCACCGGGCCCTCATCCACACCCTCAGTGACGAAATGCACGCTTGCGCCGTGCTCTTGGTCGCCCGCAGCCAGCGCGCGTGCGTGGGTGTCCAGCCCCGGGTATTTGGGCAAGAGCGAAGGATGGATGTTGATCATCTTGCCGGCGAAGTGGCGCACAAAACCGGGGGTCAGAATACGCATGAAGCCGGCCAGCACGATGAGATCTGGGCGGTAGGTTTCAATGCGCTGTTGCAGTGCCGCATCAAAGGCTTCACGGTTGGGAAAGTCTTTGTGGTTCAGGCATTCGGCAGGAATGCCCGCTCGGCGCGCGCGCTCAAGGCCAAAGGCTTCGGCACGATTGCTGATGACGGCCACAATACGCCCACCGCCAAGCTCGTTACGCCGCTGAGCATCCATCAGTGCTTGCAGATTGCTGCCGTGACCTGAGATGAGAACGACAAGGCGACACATCAGCGCAGCACAACCCCTTCGCCCGTGCGCTGCACCATGCGCCCCATCACCCAGGGGTGTTCACCGGCCTGTTGCAGGCGGCCAAGAACCTCATCCGCCTTGTCCTGCGCCACCATCAACACCATGCCCACACCGTTATTGAAGGTGCGGTACATTTCGCGAGCCTCGACATTGCCACCCTGGCGAATCCACTGAAACACCGGTGCGGGCGTCCACGAGGTGGTATCCACCTCCGCGGCCAGCGTGTCGGCAAACACGCGCGGCAAGTTTTCGGTCAAGCCACCGCCAGTGATGTGGCACAAGCCATGGATGCCCGAGTTGGCATCACGCAGCAAGGGCAACAGGCTCTTGATGTAAATGCGCGTGGGCGCAAGCAGCGCGTCAGCCAGGCTGACCTCACCGCAGGGCTGGTTCAAGTCGGCTTGGGTGACCGCGAGAATCTTGCGAATCAATGAATAGCCATTGGAATGCGCACCGGAGGATGGCAGGCCGATGAGCACGTCCCCCTCGCGGACTTGGCTGCCATCGAGCATCTGATCCTTTTCGACAATGCCCACGGCAAAACCGGCCAGGTCGTAGTCGCCTTCTTCATACATGCCGGGCATTTCAGCGGTTTCGCCGCCGACCAAGGCGCAGCCCGCCAGCGCGCAGCCTTCGGCAATGCCAGTGACCACGCGTGCGGCCACATCCACCGACAGCTTGCCGGTGGCGTAGTAGTCGAGGAAAAACAGTGGCTCAGCGCCTTGTACGAGAATGTCGTTGACACACATGGCCACAAGATCAATGCCGATGTGGTCATGGC
>CAYOCG010000058.1:0-3569 GCA_964402435.1 uncultured Halothiobacillus sp.
TTCGTCAGCACACGCCACTCATGGATTGCGCGGTGCTGGATGTCGGCTGCGGCGGAGGGATTCTCACCGAGGCTCTGGCGCGAGAGGCAGCATCCACTTCGGGCATCGATCTTGCGGCCAACAGTCTAAACACCGCGCGCTTGCACGCCCTAGCCTCCGGCTTGGATATCACCTATCGCCTGATGCCCGTGGAGGATCTGGCTGCAAGTGAGCCGCAATCGTTTGATGTGATCACCTGCATGGAAATGCTGGAACACGTGCCGGATCCTGCGGCGGTCATCCATGCCTGCGCGGAATTGCTCAAACCCGGTGGCTGGCTGTTTCTATCCACGCTCAACCGCACGGCAAAATCGTATGCCTTGGCGATTGTGGCGGCGGAATACCTTTTAGGCATGATTCCACGCGGCACGCATGACTGGAAGCGCTTTATCCGCCCGGCCGAGCTGGCCACCTGGTTGCGCGCGGCGGGACTTGCGTTGGCAGGACAACAGGGCTTGCACTACAACCCGCTGAGCAAACACTTCTATCTCGCGCCGGGAGTAGAGGTGAATTATCTGATTGCCGCGCGCAAGCCAGCTTGAGTACTAGCTGATCAGCGGCAATCCGTACGTCAGCGCGGCATGTAACACCACGCCAATCAAGCCGCCTACCAAGGTGCCGTTCAAGCGGATGTATTGCAGATCCGCGCCCACGCTCAGTTCCAAGGTCTGCACCAACTGTTTTTCGTCCCAGTTTTTCACTGTACGCGCGATGTGTTCCGTGACACCATCACGCACATCCAGTACCAGCTTATCCGCCGCAGCGAGCAGGTGCTGATTGAGCGCAGCGCGCAACCCGGCATCCTGCTGCAATGCCTCACCGACGCGCTGTAACGCCTGCTGCGCATGTTGCGCCAGGCGGGAATCGTCTCGACTCAAATCCTCACGCAGCCAGGCTTTCAATTCGCCGAGTAAAACCCGGCTGTAATCCTGCACCAGCGGCGACTGAAGCAAGCTCTCTTTCACCTCGGCAAAGGCCGCGCGCACCTTGGCATCCTCGGCGAGGCGCTGAATCCACGCTTGCACCTCACTCTCGTAGCGCAAGCGCCATGGGTGCTGCGGCGTTTGCAAGACATTGATCAGATCAAGAATCATCGCCTGAGCCAATTTATCCGCCAGTTCATCGGAGAGCTTATCCACCGACTTGAATACACCGAGCACGCCAATCATCTTTGGCCACTCCGCACGGGCATAACCAGCGAGCTTGTCGGCCACTTGCGCCTTGATCTCGGGCTGATCGAGTAAATGCGCCAGCTTGAGCAGCGCCGCATCCAGCACGGCATGATGCCGTCCCTCGCGGGTGAGCGCGCTCAGCACTTGAGAAGCCGTCTTTGCGCTGTCCCAACGTTGTAGCGCGTCGAACAATAAGTCGCGTACCGCCTGTTGCAGACGTTGATCATCCAGCCAATCCAGCGCCTGCAGAGCCCAGCCACGCGTCGCATGTACCCAGGCTTGCACCTGACTTGGCTCATGCAACCATTCTGCAAAACGCTTGGCGGGATCAAACACCGCCAGCTTGTGCAACAGCACTTGTGGTTCTAGAAAATGATCGCGCACAAACAACGCCAATTGGTCGGCAATGCGGTTTTTGTTGCTCGGGATGATGGCGGTGTGCGCCAAAGGCAAACCCAACGGCCGACGAAAAAGCGCCACCACAGCAAACCAATCGGCCAACGCCCCAACCACCGCCGCTTCGGCAAAAGCCATGCTCCACGCCCACACCCCCTGCCCGCCCATCCATGCGCTGAAGAACAACAACGCAAGCGCGGCCAACAACAAACCGAGCGCGATGGTTTGCAAGCGGCGCAAGGTGCGCGCTTTATCGTTCATCGGGTCGTTCACCCTGCAATACCTCGGCCACTACGGGGGGAATTTTGCGCGGCGCATGAATGCGAAACAGTTTATGCACACTGGTGGCACCCAACACCAGCTCCACATCCTTGGCCTTGACGCCAAATTCACGCGCCAGAAATCGGCGCATGGCCTCGGTGGCCTTGCCATCTTCGGGCGCCGCCGTGATGCTGACCTTGAGATGGTCGCCATACACTTGACCAATGGCATCCCTTTTGGCGGCAGGCGTGCCCAGTACCTTGAGCAGGAGTGCATGGTCATGCCAATGACAGCAGCGCTTATCAGACGCCAAAGCAATACCACCCATCAATCTTGTACAAATACATTACAAAACCTACGTTTGCACAGTTTCAATTCAGCATTAAACTCGGCAGGTCAAATCAACCACGAGGTCGCAATGAGCATTCTGCATGATGTGCAGTTGACACAGGCATGGAATAGCGTGGAGCGCATGTTTGCCGTGATTACCTTTACCCCACAAGGCGAGGTCATCGAAGCCAATGAAGTCTTTGAAAAGGCCATGGGCTACAGCCTGGACGAAATCCGCGGACAACACCACCGCATGTTCTGCGACGAAAAACTCACCGCCTCACCCGCCTACCAGGCATTCTGGCAATCGCTCGCCCAAGGCGAAAACCAGCACGGAACATTTCGCCGTCTGCGCAAGGACGGCAGCGAAATCTTCCTCTATGCCGAATACGCCCCCATCCTCAACGAACACGGCCAGGTGTGCAAGGTAGTCAAGGTGGCGCAAAACGTCTCCCGCGTGGCCGAAAACCTCATCCGTCAACTGGGCATGAGCGAAAAACTCATCGGCCGCTTGATGACCATGCAATAAACACAAAAGGAGCGAACCATGCGCGCAGATATGCTGACTTCCATTTTGGCCGAACTCAACGGCTCCTCAGCGGACATCGAAGCTTCGGCGGTGGTATCCACTGACGGCCTGATGATGGCCGCACTCCTGCCGTCCACCATGGACGAAGACCGTGTGGGCGCGATGAGCGCCGCCCTGCTCTCGCTGGGCGACCGTACGGCCAAGGAGTTGGCGCGCGGTACGCTGGAGCAAGTGCTGATCAAAGGCGACAAGGGCTATATTCTGATGACCCACGCCGGTGAGGATGCGGTATTGACCGTGCTCGCCAAGCCGCAGGCCAAGCTGGGGCTGATTTTCCTTGATGTCAAGCGTGCTGCGGAATCCGTTGGCAAGGTCATTTGATCGAGCTAGGACGAAAACAATCAAGCCGGGCAAGCCCGGCTTTTTTGCTGATCTGCGTAAACAACATTAACCCGCAGTATTCAGTGCCGCATCAACGATCGCCCGCGCTTCTTGTTGGATCTCGCGCAGGTGCGCTTCGCCTTTGAAACTCTCGGCATAGATTTTGTACACGTCCTCCGTGCCGGAGGGGCGGGCGGCGAACCAGCCGTTTTCCGTGGTGACTTTCAACCCACCAATCTCCGCGTTATTGCCCGGTGCGCGGGTGAGCTTGGCCGTGATTTTTTCACCCGCCAGCGTTTCAGCCTTGACCTGCTCGGGGCTGAGCTTGGCAAGAATCTGCTTCTGCTCACGGTTGGCAGCGGCGTCGATGCGGTCAAATACCGGCGCGCCGTGGCGTTCGGTCAAACGCTGGTAATACACGCCGGGGTCGGAGCCGGTTTTGGCGGTGATTTCCGCCGCCA
>CAYOCG010000059.1:0-3090 GCA_964402435.1 uncultured Halothiobacillus sp.
AGCCGGTGTGGGAAATGGCGCTGTTTGATTTAATCAATCGTCTGCGTGAAGCGCACACGCCCCTGCTCCTTGGTGCACGACATCCGCCAGCGGTGCTCGGTGTGCATTTGCCGGATCTTGCCTCGCGCCTGCACTGGGGGGCTGTGCTGCGCTTAGAAACGCTGGATGAAGCCAGCAAACGCGAAGTATTGCGCCGCCACGCCGCCGAGCGCGGCATGGAACTGCCCGATGAAGTGATTTATTTCATGTTCGCGCATTTGCCGCGCGGTTTGAGTAGTTTGCTGGCGGGATTGGAGCAGTTGGATCGCGCTTCAATGGAGCGGCAAAGACGACTGACCTTGCCGTTGGCGCGGGAGGTTTTGGGGTAGCCTTCTGCCAACGCGCCAAAGTCGCTGTGCGCTCAAAAATTACCAATCGTGTAGAATAACCCAAGCCTATGCAAAGGTTACTCGAAGGGGGTTCGTAATGTTTAGTCTTCCACTTTTTTCTGTTGCTGCTTATGCGAGCGCGTCGGCCATGCTGGTAGGCGATGTCGCTCGAACACTTAATGTGTCAGTGGACACTGTTCGGCGCTGGGAGAAAAAAGGGTTGATTCGCGGGCAGCGTGATGCGCGCGGGCAGCGTTGCTTTGATCTGGATGAAGTGCGACTGTTGCAAAGCAAGCTTACCGACAAATCCAGCCGGGGCTTTACTGTGCTCAAAGCGGAAACACAAAGTGCTTACACGGTGATCGAGCTGTTCGCGGGTGCGGGCGGTTTGGCTTTGGGGTTCGAGAATGCGGGATTGAATGCCAAAACTTTGGTAGAAATCGATGCCCGCGCTGCCAATACCCTTAAACTCAACCGGCCGCACTGGGATGTGCGTACCGAGGATGTCGCCAATGTTCAGTTTTCCGAGGGTGTGGCGGATATTGTCACGGGCGGTTTTCCCTGTCAGGCATTCAGTTATGCGGGCAAGAAAATGGGCTTTGAGGACACGCGCGGCACATTGTTTTTTGAATATGCCCGTATCGTGAACGAGGTGCGCCCCAAGCTGATTCTGGCGGAAAATGTGCGCGGGCTGGTGAATCATGATCAAGGCCGTACCCTGCAAACCATGCTGGGCGTACTTGATGAAGTTGGCTATGCGGTGAAGTGGAAAGTGATGCGGGCACAGTATCTGGATGTGGCGCAAAAGCGCGAGCGCTTGGTGATGATTGGTGTACGCAAGGACTTGGCCATTGAGCATGTGTTTCCGCAGGAGCGCGGCTACACCTTATGTTTGCGTGATGCGCTTGCAGATGTGCCCCCTTCGCCTGGACAAGCCTATACCGAACGCAAGCACGCGGTGATGGCTCAGATTCCCGAAGGCGGTTACTGGCGCGATTTGCCTGAACGAGTGCAGCGCGAGTACATGGGCGCAAGTTTTTTTATGGGGGGCGGTAAAACTGGTATGGCGCGCCGTTTAAGTTGGGACGAGCCTTCGCTGACCCTGACCTGCAACCCGGCGCAGAAGCAGACCGAGCGTTGCCATCCCTCTGAAACCCGACCACTGACCGTGCGTGAATATGCACGCATTCAATCCTTCCCGGATGACTGGCAATTCAGCGGCTCGGTGGCAGCGCAATATCGCCAGATCGGCAATGCTGTGCCAGTCAACCTAGGGTTTCATTTGGGGATGTGTTTGCGCCAGATGCTCGATCATGTTGAGCCAAAGGCAGCGGAATAGTAGCCGTCCAGAAGGGTCGGCAGTGTGCTTGTGTTGGCGAGGTTCAAGGCCGCAAACGCATGGGGCAGGGCATGAAACAACTGACGTAATGCGTGGTCGTGACCCGTTGCCAAGGCATAAAAACTTGCGCCATCAATGCGGCGAATCAGAGCATCTTCAGGCTTGCGCGTGCCAGTGGTGTTATCCGAGGGCGTGAATGGCAGGTCGTAACGCTCGGGTTTTTTGGGGATGATTTCCACGTAGTACGCCGTGTACCCGGCGTATTCCTGCCCCTTTTTACGCACCAGATCATGCAGCTTGTCGTACAGCCCCGCTTGGTCGGATGCTTTGAGCGTGTTGTGCTTGTTTTTGACTTCGGCCACGATGCGGCGTTCATGGCACACTAAGTCTACCACGGCACCGATGTGCAGATTTTGCCAGCCGGGAAGACTGCCCAGTATTTTCTGGTGGAAGTTGCCGATTTCGTTTTGCAGTGATTTTTCAATCTGACGGTTTTGTTCAATCATCGGCCAGTCTTCAGGTTTGATCTGCAAGAGTTGCATTTGAAACAGAGCGGTGAATGGGTCGATGACATTGCGCCCACTGTCCTGCACTGCCTTGTGTCGCGCCGAATTGGCGACCTTTTGTAAGTCACGTACCGCAGCGCACAGGGCTGCATTGGGCAGAAAGGGTAACCAAGATGGCTCGTGGCTTGAAAGGATCATAACGGGGGCTGCTGTTATTGGATTCTGGGGGCGCTGCTGGTGGCCGGGCGTTGCAGTATCACAGTACTCAAATCACTTTGGAAAACCGCTGTACTTTTTCGCCACCCAGGTAGCGGTCAAACACCATGCACACATTGCGAATCAGTAGGCGGCCGCGCGGCAGGACACGGATGCCGTGATCGTCCAGCTCGATCAGGCCGTCGTTGACCATCGGTTGCAATCTTTGTAGTGCTTCGGCGAAGTATCCAGCAAACTGGATACCATGCTCTTTTTCAAACGCGCCAAAATCGAGGCTGAACTGGCAGATGAGTTGCATGATGACCGTGCGGCGGATCATGTCGTCGTGCGTCATGCATAGGCCGCGTTCAATCGGTAGGCGGTTGTCGTTGAGTGCGGCTTCATACGCCTCCATCTCTTTGACATTCTGGCTGTTGCAGCCCGCCAACTGGCTGATGGAGGAGACGCCAAAGGCGAGCAGGTCGCATTCAGCGTGGGTGGTGTAGCCCTGAAAATTGCGGTGCAACTGGCCTTCGCGTTGTGCCACCGCCATGCTGTCGCTGGGTAAGGCGAAGTGATCCATGCCAATGAAGACGTAACCTGCTGTGGTGAGGTGTTCGATCGAGGCTTGCAGGATGGCAAGTTTCTCCGCCGGTGCGGGCATGTCAGCTTCATGGATGCG
>CAYOCG010000060.1:0-2764 GCA_964402435.1 uncultured Halothiobacillus sp.
CAAATTTTGATCAAAATATTAAATGCTTAAAATTCAATAAGTTGCGTTTAATGCCTCATTTAATGTGAACGTATTTCAGTAAAATCAAAGAGTTGTCACCAGGAATCAGTAAGTTGTGTATAAATGCCATCTTGTTCATAAGCAAGACATCCGCCTTGTGAACCTCAACGCTTCACTCGCGCAGGTTTTTGAATAGACCTGCCTGTTCACTTGGCAACACAATCGGCTATGCTCCAGCGCGTGATGAACCTATTGAGCAACACGTGCGCAAGATAGACCCGCCAAGACATAAGCTTTTCGATGCGAGCCGTGGGCTTGTGTTGTGCTTTGCCTGCCTTGCCGTCGGATTACACGCTGGCGAGATGTATCGTATCGTGGATGAGAAAGGCAACGTGGTTTACACCGATAAGCTGCCCCCTTCGCAGACTCAAAAGGGTTATGGCGTGATCGACAAACAAGGTCGGCCATCAGGGCAGGTGGCACCCGCCATGACCGAAGAAGAGCGTGCTGAGTTAGCGCGAAAAAAAGCAGAGCAGGAGGCGTTGCAACGCGCGCAGGAGGAGCGTTTGCGCAAGGAGGATCTACTGCTTCAGCTCTATGGCAGTGAAGAAGCGATTGAAAATGCGCGCAGCAGTATGCTGGAAACCACGGAGGGTAAGCGGCGAATTTTTGAACTGAACATTAGCACGCTTAAAAAGCGTAACGATGAGTTACTTAAACTTGCAGCCTCGGGTAAGCCACAAACTCATGAGCTGCTTCGGCTGAAGAAGGAGCTTGCCGAAGCAGAGTTGGCTATGAAAAAAGTGGATGAGGAAAAGGCCGCCGTGAACGAGCATTTTGATTTGCTCAAGGCGAGTTGGCGGATTGCCAAAGCTCGGCGCGATGCGCTCAATCCGAAAGTAGCACCTACGGCGCCACAAACCGATAACTTCCTGCTGCTTTCACCCTCGACACAGTAACGCGCGAGCTCGCGTCGCGCTAACACGAGGACCGTCGCCTGAAAGTCAACCGCGAATCAGTGTACCTACGCCCTTGTCGGTCAAAAGCTCTAGCAGGACGGCATGGGGCACACGCCCATCGATGATCTGCACGGTTTTCACACCACCACGTACCGCATCCAACGCAAATTCGATCTTGGGCAGCATGCCGCCATAAATGGTGCCGTCCTCGATCAGTGCTTCGACATCGGCTGCGGACAGGCCGGTGAGGAGTTTGCCTTGCTTGTCGAGCACGCCAGGGGTATTGGTGAGCAGCAGCAGTTTTTCCGCCTGCAGCACCTGTGCCATCTTGCCCGCCACCACATCGGCGTTGATGTTGTAGGCATCGCCATCATCACCCACGCCAATCGGCGCGATCACCGGGATGAAGTCTTTCTTTTCCAATGCCTTGAGAATGGACGGATTGATGCCGGCCACTTCGCCTACATGCCCAAGATCGATGATTTCCGGCTCCTGCATTTCAGGTGTTTTGTGGCTCATGGACAGCTTGCGTGCACGCACCAGCCCCGCATCGCGCCCGGTCAGACCTACGGCGCGCCCGCCGTGTCGGTTGATCAGTGCAACGATGTCTTTATTCACCAGGCCACCGAGCACCATTTGCACTACATCCATGGTCTCACGATCGGTGACGCGCATGCCTTGGATGAATTCGCCTTTTTTGCCGATTTTCTCTAAAACTTGGTTGATTTGCGGACCGCCGCCGTGCACCACCACCGGGTCAATGCCGATTTGTTTGAGCAGCACAATGTCCTTGGCGAAGGCATTTTGTAGTGCCTCGTCCACCATGGCATTGCCACCGAACTTGATGACCACGGTCTTGTTATTCAGCTTCTGGATATAGGGTAGGGCTTCGATCAGCACCTTGGCCGTGGTTTGAGCAACGGAAGTTTCCATCGGATATTGCCTCGTTGTAAAAATCAGGTGCGACCTGTGGAGCCGAAACCGCCGGTGCCGCGCTCGCTGGCGTGGAAGTCGTCCACCACATCAAAATGCGCCTGCACCACGGGAACAAAAACCAACTGTGCGATGCGCTCGCCCACTTCGATGGTAAAGTCAGTTTGCCCGCGATTCCATACCGAGACGAACAGCTGCCCCTGGTAGTCGGAGTCGATCAAACCCACCAAGTTACCTAAGACGATGCCATGTTTATGACCCAGCCCAGAGCGTGGCAAGATCACAGCGGCAAGCGTAGGATCGGCAATGTGCATGGCCATGCCGGTGGGGATCAGTGTGGTTTCTCCAGGCTTGAGTTGGATGTTCGTTTCCATGCAGGCGCGCAGGTCGAGACCGGCAGAACCCGGGGTGGCATAGGTGGGTAGGGGAATATCTTGTCCCAAGCGCGGGTCGAGAATTTTGATTTGGATGCTATGCATGCGTGGCAAGCCGTTGGGCGATGAGTTGAATGAGTTGGTGGGCGAGCTCGCGTTTGTTGGCGCGCGGTAACGTCACCTGTGCATGGTCGTAAAGCACAGTCAGAGCATTATCTTCTTGATCAAACGCCAAATGTTCGCCCACCGCGTTGGCAGCAATCATGTCGAGTTTTTTGCCGACCAATTTGGCGCGGGCATGTTCGATCAGGTTTTCAGTCTCGGCGGCAAAGCCCACGGTAAAGGGGCGCGGGGAGTGTGATGCCACATCGCGCAGAATGTCGGGATTTTTCACAAGCTCTAGGTTCAGCGTGTCCGCGTTTTTCTTGATTTTTTGTGCAGCTATGTGCGCAGGGCGGTAATCTGCTACAGCGGCTGTGCCAATGAAGATATCGCAGG
>CAYOCG010000061.1:0-1966 GCA_964402435.1 uncultured Halothiobacillus sp.
CCAGGATGCCGCGGTCGAAGCCATTTTGGGCGATCAAATCAAGGCGGGCGATGTGGTGATCATCCGCTACGAGGGGCCGCGTGGCGGGCCCGGCATGCAGGAAATGCTCTATCCCACCAGCTATCTCAAATCCAAAGGCCTAGGTAAGGCGTGTGCGCTGATTACCGACGGTCGTTTCTCCGGCGGTACCTCGGGTCTGTCGATTGGTCACGTATCGCCCGAAGCGGCCGAAGGTGGGCCCATTGGCCTGGTCGAGGAAGGGGATACGGTCATCATCGACATCCCCAATCGCACCATTGACGTGGCGGTGAGCGAAGACGAACTGCACCGCCGTCGTGAGGTGATGGAGGCTAAAGGCATCCATGCCTGGCATCCTGTGGCACGTGAGCGCGAGGTCAGCCTGGCCTTGCAGGCGTATGCCGCCATGACCACCTCCGCCTCACGCGGCGCGGTGCGTGATCTGAGCCAGCTCAAGCGCAAGGGCTGAAGTCATGCAGGAAAAAATTCAGCACTACTTGCAGCGTTTGGACAACGAGATCGTACCCTTTGCCGAAACCTTGGCCTTGATTGACGAACTGTATGCCTACACGCCCACCGCGTTCAGCAATGGCGTGGATGGGGACGTGTTGGAGAGTCCTGCGGGGGTGAACGAGGGTTCATGCAAGGTGTTTGCTTTTGCACGCCTTCATGGCCTGAGCAAGGCACAGACGCTCGCTTGCTTTGGTGAGCACTGCCTCAAAGTCTTGGAGCATCCCGAAGGCACAGATCACCCCAACATTCGCTTGTTCAAGCGCCACGGCTGGGAAGGTATCCGCTTTGATGGGCAGCCGCTAACGGTGCGGGATGTGTCATAATTTTGCCATTTTCAAGCAACGGGAGCGCGCATGTCTGCGATCAAAAAGGTGGTTCTGGCCTATTCCGGCGGTCTGGACACATCGGTCATTCTCAAGTGGCTGCAAGAAACCTACCAGTGTGAAGTGGTGACCTTTACCGCCGATCTCGGTCAGGGTGAAGAGGTCGAGCCGGCGCGTGCCAAGGCACAGGCGATGGGGGTCAAAGACATCTTCATCGAAGATGTACGCGAAGAGTTCGTGCGCGATTTCGTCTTCCCCATGTTCCGCGCCAACACGTTGTACGAGGGCGAGTATCTGCTCGGCACCTCGATTGCACGTCCGCTGATCGCCAAGCGTCTGGTGGAGATTGCCAACGAAACGGGTGCGGATGCCATTTCGCATGGTGCGACCGGCAAGGGTAACGACCAAGTGCGTTTTGAGCTGGGCGCTTACGCACTCAAACCGGGGGTCAAGGTGATTGCCCCGTGGCGTGAGTGGGATTTGAACTCACGCGAAACGCTGATGGCCTATGCGGAAAAACACGGCATTCCCGTGGACTTTGCCAAGAGCAAGAAAAAGTCACCGTATTCCATGGACGCGAATCTTTTGCACATCTCCTACGAAGGCGGCGGTCTGGAAGACCCGTGGTGGAGCCCGGAAGAAGAAATGTGGCGTTGGTCGGTGGCGCCGGAAAATGCGCCCAATCAGGCTGAAGAAATCATCATTGGTTATGAAAAAGGCGACCCGGTATCCATCAACGGCGAACGCCTATCCCCAGCCAACCTGCTGTTCAAGCTCAACCAACTGGGCGGCAAACATGGCATTGGGCGGCTGGATCTGGTGGAAAACCGCTATGTGGGCATGAAGTCGCGCGGTTGCTATGAAACGCCGGGTGGCACGATCATGCTCAAAGCGCATCGCGCCATCGAATCCATCACCCTCGATCGCGAAGTGGCGCACCTCAAAGATGAGTTGATGCCGCGTTATGCCAGCCTGATTTACAACGGCTACTGGTGGAGCCCGGAGCGCCGCATGATGCAGAGTATGATCGATGCCAGTCAGGAACGCGTGAACGGTGAAGTGCGCCTGACGCTCTACAACGGCAATGTCAGCGTGCTCGGTCGTCGTTCAGA
>CAYOCG010000062.1:0-1902 GCA_964402435.1 uncultured Halothiobacillus sp.
TCATGCTGCCACCACCACATGGCGACGAGCACGCTGGTGATGAGCAGACCGAGAACGAACCACTGCGCAGCTTGGTCGGCGATTTCGCCAATGCGCGGTTTTTCCGATTGCGCACGATCAAGCAGGCGCAAAATGGAGGAGAGCATGGTGTCGGCGCCCACTTTCTCCACCTGCATGAGCAGAGGGCTTTCCACATTGACCGAACCGCCGATGATCTTGTCGCCTGCCCGGCGGGTGATGGGCAGGCTCTCACCGGTGAGCAAGGATTCATCCACGCTGCTGATGCCTTCAATCACCACCCCATCCGCGGGTACGCTCTCCCCCGGGCGGATGCGTACACGATCGCCCACGTTCAGTTCCGCGACGGGCACGAGTTCATCTTCACCAGTTGCATTCACCCGCGCGGCGATATTGGGCAGCAGTTTGACCAGGGTGTCTGCGGCGGCGGATGCCTTGTGCCGCGCCACCATCTCCAGATAACGGCCGGTGAGCAGCAGGAAGACGAACATGGTCACGGTGTCGTAATACACCTCACCGCTTTGCGTCACGGTGGCCCAAACGCTCGCCGCAAAGCTCAAACCCAGGGTGAGGCTGACGGGCAGATCCATGCCTAAACGCTTGCGCTTCAAGTCTCGCCAGGCCGAGATGAAAAAGCCCGATGCACTGTAAAACATTACCGGCAGGGTAAGGATGAGGCTCGCCCAGCGCAAAAGATCGCGCAGCCCTTCATCCATGCCGTGGAAGTCCCCCGAATACAGGGCGATGGCAAGCATCATCACCTGCATCATGGCAAGACCTGCGACACCCACGCGGCGCAGTGCAATCGTGCGCTCACGTTTGGCTTGCGCTTCCTGACGTCCAGCATCAAAGGGGTGCGCTTTGTAACCCAAGGCGGTGATGGCGTGCAGAATGTCGCTGAGCTGAATCAGGCGCGCATCCCACTGTACCCGTGCCCGCTGCGTGCTGTAATTGATGCTGAAGTGCAGCACGCCGTTGAGCGCACGCACGTGTTTCTCATTCAGCCACACACAGGCCGGGCAGGTCATGCCCTCAAGAATCAATGCGGCCTCGCGCAGATCGCCATCACGCGCCACAAAGCTTTTTTGCAGCATGTCACGGTCGTATAGGCGCAGACCTTCGAGTTCTCGCGGCACCAGTTCATGCCCTTGCGGCGAGGCTTCGGTGCGGTAGCGATAGTAGTCCTCCATGCCCCCCTGCACGATGGCTTCGGCCACAGCCTGACAGCCCATGCAGCACATGGCACGATCTTCGCCAAGAACCACGGCATGGTGGCTGGCGCCGGGCGGTACTGGCAGCCCGCAGTGAAAACACAGCTTTTGCGCGGCATGCTCCGGCGCATCGCTGTGCGGAGTAAACACCGAGGATGTTTCAGTCATGGACGTGATGGGCAGGGTTAGCTCTTGGTCGCAGAGACATCGGTCGCAGCGCGAACTTCATGGGTGTCTGCGCCGCGTTGAACCAGAATCACCACTTGCCACAGCCCCGGCATGCTGGGTGTGATGTCTGCACGGTACAGCCCAGGCTCAACCTCGGGGAGCGTCAATGAGAAATCCTGCTTTTTGTCGGATGGACGCAGAAAACGCACTTCCACTGTGGCAGCACGGATGGGCTCGCCTTGTTTGTCACGTGCCTGTACCTGAAAAGGGGCAGGCTGTGACGCCGTGGCCTCACCCACCCAACCGTAATGCACCTGCCAACCGCGTTCTTCTTGTGCGCGCACTTTTTTCAGGTATTCGTTATACAGGCTTTCTTTCTTTTGGTAGTCGTGGGAGATCACGCCCGGAAAATGCGAGCTGACACTTTCCGCATGACGCGGCTTGGGCAGAATGCTCTGCGCGATGTTGCTGCTCAACCCGCTGGTGGCAACGGTGACGAATACGG
>CAYOCG010000063.1:0-1898 GCA_964402435.1 uncultured Halothiobacillus sp.
CTTCTTTTCCATGTGGATGGGGCTGGTGGCGATGAAGGTGTGAATGCGACCGCGTGCCGCAGGGCGGATGGCTTCACCGGCGGCGCGAATGTCTTTTTCGCTGGCGCGCGCCAAGGAGCAAACGGTGGAGTCCTTGATGGTTTCCGCCACGGCTTTGATCGATTCAAAGTCGCCGGGGCTGGCGGCGGCAAAGCCGGCTTCGATCACATCCACGCGCAGGCGCTCCAGTTGGCGCGCAATGCGGATTTTTTCGTCGCGGGTCATGGCCGCGCCGGGGCTTTGCTCGCCGTCGCGCAAGGTGGTGTCAAAAATAATCAGGCGGGAGTCGTGCATGATGCGTGTCCTAACATGGGCTGCCGCATGCCATGCAGGGCATGCTGGGCGGGGAATCCGAGGGGGTGCAGTGGTCGCGTACGAGCCTCGCCAGGCATGGAATTTAGATGCCGCACGGCGGCAGCAGTCGCAGGACGGGTAGGGCGTCTTGGGCAGGGTATGACAGCAAGCGACTGCGAAGGGTATTCATGGCGTGAATATAAGGGCAAGCCGGTCACGGATCAAGTTTTGGGCTGGGGCGTTTCAGGCGGCGCCACAGTGCATACACGGGCGCGGAGAGGGCGTAGAGCAGGAAAAGACTCCACAATGTGAGGGCAAAATCGCGCACCGCCAGCGCAAAGATGACGATGATTAGCGGTACGCTGAGGTAAGACACCCGCTTGCGCAGATTCAGGCTCTTGAAGCTGTAGTAGGGCAGGCTGCTGACCATCAACAGTCCGGCGAGCACGGTGATGAGCCACACCCAGCCGGCTAAACCTGCTTCATGCCAGCCGGAATCTTCGCCCACCCAGACCATGCCCATGAGCAGAGCCGCCGCGGCGGGGCTGGCCAGACCGACGAAGAAATTTTTGTCGGTGGTATCCACCTGCACATTGAAGCGTGCCAGGCGAATCGCTGCGCCGGCGACGTACACAAAGGCGCCAATCCAGCCCCAACGCCCTTCAATCCCGGACAGCGCCCACAGGTAAACCACCAGCGCCGGCGCCACGCCAAAGGCGATCACATCGGACAGCGAGTCGTATTGCACACCGAACGCGCTTTGCGTTTGCGTCATGCGTGCCACCCGTCCGTCCAGGCCATCGAACACCATGGCAATGAATACCGCCATGGCAGCCATTTCAAACTTGCCCTGTGTGGCAGCGATGATGGCAAAAAAGCCGCAAAACAGACCGGCGGTGGTGAGAAGATTGGGCAGCAGGTAAATGGCCTTGCTGCGCGGATGGTCTTCGGCGTCGTCGTGATGCATGAGGTATTCGTCTTGATGCGCTTGCGCTCAAGTTTAACAGGCCGTTGAAAAAATCTTTCAACGGCCTGTTAATGCAAGCCATGGATGGCTTGCGCGAACATCAAGCACTGTAAGTGTTTAATGTTCGGTGGCGTTCGCGGACATGCGCCGCGAAAAGACACGTTGAAAAAGGGCACGAAGTCCTTTTTCAACATCCTGTTAAGCGCTGCGCAAGATTGCAGCCAGCAAAAAGGCCGCACGCGGCGGCCTCGGTGTTTGCTTCAAGTCGGCAATCAGTTCTTGGTCTGATCGACGATCTTGTTTTTCATGATCCACGGCATCATGCCGCGCAGCTTGGCGCCGGTCTGCTCAATGGCGTGCTCGGCGTTCTGACGGCGGCGTGCGGTCATGGACGGGTAGTTCAGGCGGCCTTCCTGAATGAACATCTTGGCGTATTCGCCGTTCTGGATGCGCTTGAGGGCATTGCGCATCGCCGCGCGGGATTGCTCGTTGATCACCTCGGGGCCCGTCACATACTCGCCATACTCCGCGTTGTTGGAGATGGAGTAGTTCATGTTGGCGATGCCGCCCTCGTACATCAGGTCCACGATGAGCTTGA
>CAYOCG010000064.1:0-1681 GCA_964402435.1 uncultured Halothiobacillus sp.
GCGTGTTGATGGAAAAGCCCAATGCGGCCAAGAGCATGAAGGTGCCGATGATCGACACCGGCACAGCCACCAGCGGGATGATCGCGGCGCGCCAAGTCTGCAGGAACAGAATAACCACCAACACCACAAGCAGCAACGCCTCGAAGAAGGTCATGACCACCGCGGCGATCGACTGCTGCACGAACTGCGTGGTGTCGTACACGATGCGGTAATCCACACCGGCCGGGAAATTTTGCTTCAAGCGTTCGATCGTCTTTTTCACCGCCTCAGAGGTGGCCAGCGCGTTGGCACCCGGGCGGAGAAACACGGGTATGGCGACCGCATCCTGCCCATCCAGCTTGGAGCGCAAGGCGTAGCTGGCCGCACCCAGATCAAGGCGTGCCACGTCCTTGAGTCGCACCTGCGCGCCATCGCTTTCTACGCGCAAAATCACGTTGGCGAACTCCTCCACCGACTTGAGCCGTCCTTGGGAGGTTACGGTGAGTTGGAACGCGCTGCCTGCGGTGCCCGGCGGTTGGCCGACACTGCCCGCCGCGACTTGCACGTTTTGCGCACGTATGGCCGCCACCACATCCGAGGCGGTCAAGCTGCGTGCGGCCAGCGCCTGCGGGTCAAGCCAAACGCGCATGGCGTATTCGTCGGAACCAAACACACGGGTATCGCCCACACCTGGCACGCGCTTGAGCTGGTCGCGGATATTCAGCACCGCATAGTTGCCCAAAAACAGCGAGTCGTAGCGCTGGTCGGGGGAGATGAGGTGAATCACCAGCATCAGATCTGGCGATTGCTTGCGCACCACCACGCCTTGGCGTTTGACCTCTTCCGGCAGGCGTGGCTCGGCATTTTGCACCTTGGCCTGCACCTGCATCTGCGCAATGTCCAGATCCGTGCCGATTTCGAAGGTCAGCGTCAGGCTCATCGAACCGTCGGCGGTGGACTGTGAAGACATGTACAAAAGGTGCTCGATGCCGACCAGTTCCTGCTCGATGGGGGCGGCGACGGTTTCCGAAAGCGTCTGCGGGCTGGCGCCGGGGTAGCGCGTGCTGATCTGGATGGTCGGTGGCACCACTTCCGGGTACTGTTCGATAGGCAGCCCTTTGAGCGAAACCCAGCCACCAATCAGGATCAGGGCGGAAAGTACGATGGCAAAAATCGGCCGATCAACGAAAAAGCTGGCAAAACGCATGGCGTGCCCCCGTGCTTAACGCTTGCCGGCGGAGAGACAACTCTCCAACGGTTGGGCGACACCGGGTTGTGCGTTATCCGCTTTGCATTCCGTCGCATTGGCCTTGGCTTGAATCAGCTCGGGCGCAACCTTGCTGCCCGGGCGAGCGCGTTGCAAGCCTTCAAGAATGATGCGCTCACCGGGCTTGAGCCCGTCCAGCACAGGGCGCAGTCCGTCGATGGTCGGGCCGAGCTTGACCGGACGCATCTGCACCGTGTCATCACTGCCCACCACCATGACAAACTGACGATTTTGATTCATGCCCACCGCCGCAGCAGGGATGGCGGGCTGCTCATACACTTGCGCGGTGTGCATGCGCACGCGGGCGAATTGGCCCGGTGCGAAGCGTCGTGCACGATTATCCAGCGTGGCACGCGCCTGGCGGGTGCCGCTTTTCGCATTGAACACCGGCGCAAGGTAGTCAATCGTGCTTTGCGTGCCGAATTGGCTTTCGCC
>CAYOCG010000065.1:0-1504 GCA_964402435.1 uncultured Halothiobacillus sp.
ATCTCGGTGCAGGGACCGCAGGGGCCAGTGTCGCCCATCGCCCAGAAGTTATCCGAGGCGTAGCGCGCCCCCTTGTTGTCACCGATGCGGATGCAACGCTCTGCCGGCACGCCAATGGTCTGCGTCCAGATGGCGTACGCCTCATCGTCCTCGGCATACACCGTGACCCAGAGCTTGTCCTTAGGCAGCTTCAGCACCTCGGTAAGGTATTCCCAAGCGTAGGCGATGGCATCATGTTTGAAATAATCGCCAAAGCTGAAGTTACCCAGCATCTCGAAAAAGGTGTGGTGACGGGCGGTGTAGCCGACGTTTTCCAGGTCGTTGTGCTTGCCGCCGGCGCGCACGCATTTCTGGCTGCTGGCTGCGCGGGTGTAGGGGCGCTGGTCAAAACCAAGAAACACGTCCTTGAACTGGTTCATGCCTGCGTTGGTGAACAGCAGGGTCGGATCGCCTGCGGGCACCAGGCTGCTGGACGGCACCACGGTGTGACCCTTGGAGGCAAAAAAATCAAGGAAGCTTTGGCGAATCTCGGCGGTTTTCATGGCAATCAGTCATCAATAGAAAAAGTGTGCTGCAGCGCACGGCGTGCAGTCTCGGCAGTAAATCCACGGGTTTGTAAAAAGCGAAGCTGGCGCGCACGCGCTGCGGCATCCTCCGGCGCTGCGTCACCAAAGCGCTTGCTTCGCGCCGCGCAGGCCGCCTGCAGCCAATCGACGGACACGGTGTTGAGCGCATGGGCGATTTCAGCCGCACCCACCCCACGCGCCTGCAAGGCGGCTCGAATTTTCAACGGGCCGTCACCGCGTGCGGCATGCTCAGCCACAAACTGTTCGGCAAAGCGCTGATCACTCTGCCAGCCCTGTTCGGCAAGTGTTTCAACCATTGCACGTGCCTGTTGACGCTCGACACCGCGCTGCACCAGCTTGCGCGCCAGTTCACCCGCGCCATGCTCGCGCCGCGTCAAAAGCCCGATGGCGAGTGCCTCGGCATCCGGCTCAGACGGGGCGACGGCTGCGCTGGGCTTAGAACTCTTCGACCAGCTCGTCATCTTGACGCGCGTTGACCAGCGGCGCGGGGTTGCTCATGAGCTTGGCGCGAATGGCCTGTTCGATTTCCTCTGCCTTGGCGGGATTGTCTTTCAGCCACTGGCGCACGTTTTCCTTGCCCTGGCCGATTTTTTCGCCCTGATAGCTGTACCAGGCGCCGGATTTGTCGATAAAGCCCTGCGCCACGCCCATCTCAATGATCTCACCCGCGCGGGAAATGCCCTCGCCGTAGAGAATCTCGAACTCCACCTGACGGAACGGCGGGGCGAGTTTGTTTTTCACCACCTTGACGCGGGTTTCGTTACCCAGCACTTCCTCGCCTTTTTTCACCGAGCCGATGCGGCGGATATCCAGACGCACCGAGGCGTAAAACTTGAGCGCATTGCCGCCGGTGGTGGTTTCCGGGCTGCCGAACATCACGCCGATCTTCATGCGGATCTGGTTGATGAAGATGACCA